>JAJEEP010000088.1 GCA_022820945.1 Alphaproteobacteria bacterium
TCGAGCGCTACATCGAGGCCCACAACCGCGACCCCAAACCCTTCCGCTGGACCAAGTCAGCCGACGACATCCTCGCCACCGTCGAGCGCTTCTGCCAACGAACTCTCAACGTCCATGCCAAAGTTGGATAGAAACTTCAGAATCAGGACACTAGAGCGTATCCGTTTTGCACGGAAACGCTCTGATCTTTGTCGCTCACGGCAGCTGGCCTGCGGCCAGCGCCTCCGCGAGGGCGCCGCATTCGCGGCGGGCCGCTTCCGCGGCCAATCGCGCGTCCGCCAAAGTCGGACGCGCTCTAGAGTCGCTGCTCGCTGGTCGGGTCGAACAGGTAGACCCGGCTGGAGCTGAAGCCGAGCCCGACTTGGGCGCCGATCACCGGCGCGTTATCGGGATCGCAGACCGCCGTCACGGCCATGCCGCCGACATCGCAGTCGACGTAGGTCACCGGACCCACCGGCTCCACCAGAAAGACCTCGCCCTTGAGCGAAAGGTCGCGCTCGGCACCGACCATGAGGTCCGTCGGACGAATTCCCATGACCGCCTTGTCGGGCAGTGCGCCCTCGACCAGGTCCGCCGGCAAAGCCAGCGTCTGCCCGCCCACGCTGCATTGAAAATGCTCTTCGCCGCGAGCCACGTCGACGTCTACGAAATTCATCGCCGGCGAGCCGATGAAGGAGGCGACGAAGAGGTTCCGCGGGTTGCGGTAGACCTCCATCGGGGGGCCGATCTGCTGCAGCTCGCCGAGACGCATCACCGCCACCCGGTCGGAGAGCACCATCGCCTCTTCCTGATCGTGGGTGACGAAGATCGTGGTGGCCTTGAGTTCGCCCTGCAGGCGTTTGATCTCGGTTCGGGTACGTACCCGGAGCGCGGCGTCGAGGTTGGAGAGCGGCTCGTCCATCAACAGCACGGAGGGATTGCGCACCACCGCGCGGCCGACCGCGACCCGCTGGCGCTGGCCGCCGCTGAGCTCCGACGGGCGCCGCTCGAGGAGATCGCCCAGATCCAGCATGTCCGCCGCTATCTCGACCTGGCGGCGAATCTTCGCGCTCTCGATCTTCTGCTGCTTGAGGCCGAAGCTCATGTTCTCGCGTGCGCTCATGTGCGGGTAGAGCGCGTAGTCCTGGAACACCATGGCGACGTTGCGCTCGTGCGGCTCCAGCCGGCTGACGTCGGCGTCGTCGAACAGGATCGTGCCGCCCGATATCAGCTCGAGCCCGGCGATGCAGTTCAGCGCGGTGCTCTTGCCGCATCCGGAGGGGCCGAGCAGGGTCAGGAACTCGCCGTCCTCGATCGAGAGGCTGAGGCTGTCGACCGCGACCACTTCGGCGAAGCGCTTGGTCAGGTTCTGCAAGGTGACGCTGGCCACACCTCTCTCCCTATCCCTTCAACGAACCGGCCATCATCCCGCGCACCAGGTAGCCCTGGAAGGCGAAGGCGACGAATACCGGGGGCACGACCGCCAGCACCGCAGCCGCGAACATCGGCCCGTAGTCGTAGAACCGGAGCTGGACGAGGAAGCCTGCGATGATGACCGGAATGGTCTGCGCCTTCGGGCTGCCGGTGAGGATGAGGGCGAAGATGAACTCGTTCCAACTGACCAGGAAACAGAAGATGCCGGTGGCAACGATGCCGGGCCGCGCCACGGGCAGGATGATCTTCCAGATCGCCTTCAGTCGCGTGCAGCCATCCACCAGGGCCGCACGTTCCAGGTTGGGCGGCAGCCCTTCGAAGTAGCTCTTCATCATCCAGGTGCTGAGCGGCAGGATCAGGCTGCAATAGGCGATGATCAGCGCCCACAGCGTGTCGATCAGGCCAAGCGCCCTGAAGAGGATGAAGAAGGGCAGGATGAGCGCCAGGCTCGGCGTCATCCGGGTCATCATCAGCCCCCACAGCGTGCCGCTCATGATGCGGCTCTTGCCGTGCCGGGCATAGGCGTAGCCGGCCAGCGATCCGAGCACGAGGTTGATGAGGGTGACGCCCGTGGCCACGATCAGGCTGTTGAAGATGGAGAACGGCACGCGGGTCGCCTGGATGCTCGACTGGCCGTCCTCGACCCCGCCCGGGAATAGCACGAAGCGGTAGTTCTCGATCGTCAGCATGTCGGGGACGATGGTCGGCGGCGTCCTCACCAGGGACGCCGACGGAGAAAGGCTCATGATCAGCAGCCAGATGAACGGGCCGAGCGACCAGCAGAAGATCAGAACAGCGACGATTGCCAGCGCCGCGCGCGCGAGCGGACGGCGGGCGGTCGCCGGGATCAGGCCTCGGCGCGGACGGACCGGCAGCTTCTCGAGCCGCGTCGCGATGTGATCGCCTGCGCCCGCGACCATTTGCACCAGAGTCCGGCCCAGGCTCTCCTCCGCCTCCCCGCCGATCGCCGCCCTGGTCCTGGCCTGGGACGGGAACAGCAGCTTCAGGTAGATCCAGGCGAGGATCAGGCAGAGGATGGTGAGCACGAACAGGATCGCGGCCCCCTCGCCCATCTTGAAGAAGTGATAGGCATAGGCGTAGCCCATCCAGGCGAACACCGTAGTGGCGCTGCCGGGGCCACCGCTGGTCATGACCCAGAACAGGTCGAACGCCATGATCGAGTTGATCGTGGTCAGGATCATGGTGAGCAGCAGCATCGGCTTGAGCCAGGGCAACGTGATCTTGAAGAAGCGTTGAAAGGCGCCGGCGCCATCGATGCGCGCTGCACGGTGCAGGTTGTCCGGCATCGACTGGAGGCCAGCCAGAATCAGCAGCGTGGCGAGCGGCGCCTGGTTCCAGATGTGCACCAGGGCCACCAGGTTGAAGGCGACGGTGCCGTCACCCAGCCAGTGGATCGGCTTCTCGATCAGCCCTAGGTCGAACAGGATGGCGTTGAAGGTTCCGTACTCGCCGTTGAACATCCAGCCCCAGAGCACGCCCACGGCGACCGGCGCCATTGCCCAGGGGACGAGCACGACGCTCCGCAGGAAATTGCGGGCCGGGAAGACCATGTTGAGAATTAGCGCCATGCCCAGGCCGAGCAGCAGCCCGCCGGCGACGGTGACGAAGGCGAAATAGGCTGTGCGGCCGAGCGCGGCGATGAACTCGGGGTCTGGCAGGATATCGATGTAGTTGTCGAAGCCGACGAAGATCCACTGCTGGGTCAGCATGTTGATGCGGTGCATGCTGAGCGCCAGCGCATAGACCAGCGGGATGCCGAAGATGATGAAGACGACGAGCAGCGTCGGCGACGTCAGCAGCAGCGGCAGCTTGATGGATGGCTGATCGGCGCGGGGCCTGAATACCGCGAACCCGCCCTGTTCAAACAGTCTGGATAGAGTCATTTACGGACTTCCGACGGGGCCGCTCCCGCGCTTCAGGCGGGAGCGGCCGGAACGACTGTCGGATCGGGATCAAGCCGGATAGAGGCCCTTCAGCTCAACCGCCTTGGCGTGCAGCTTGTCGATGACCTCGTCCGTGGACCGCTCGCCACGGATGTAGTCCTGCATCTCGCCCATCATGTACCAATCCCATTCCGGGAACCACATGGTCTTGGCGACATCGCGCGTGGTCGCCGTTTCGAGCTGCTGGGTCGCGACCTCCATGTCCTTCCACTGCGAGAAGGCGGCCTGCACGTCGGCGCTCTCGATGACCTCCTTGTGCGGCGTGCCGAGGCCGAAGTCGAGCGCCCAGCGGGTGGCGACGTGGTACTTGCCGTCCTTGGCCTTGCCGCCGAAGAACTGCATCAGATCCCACGCCCGGAGCTCGTCGACCGGATCGGCGCCCATCTGATAGACCGCGGTCCAGATGAAGGTCGACCGCGTCTTGCCGGGCATGATGGCGTTGCGGCAGGCGCCGGCGATCTGCGACATCTCGGGCGTGTTGAAGACCTTCTGGTCGTACTCGTGGACGATCATGTAGGTGTGCTGGCCGGTGGCGAAGTTGGGCACCGCCTCGCCCTGCAGAGTCATGATGTCCGGCACCACCAGCTCTTCCTCGTAGAGCGTGCGGTGCACCTCGCAGATCTTGCGGAAATTCTCGTCGAAGGCCGGATCGAAATTCTCGTCGAAGACCTTGGCGCCTTCGGAATACCAGGCGGCGAACAGGCTCCAGGAGAGGGTGGGCCACTGCCGCGTCCAGGCCGAGATATAGGGGTAGTCGGAAATGCCGTCGGCCTTCAGCTTGCGGCACTGATCCAGCAGCTCGTCCCAGGTGGCGGGCGGCTCCATGCCGGCCGCATCCAAGTGCTTCTGGTTGCAGACGAACGAGTTGAAGCCGGTGTAGTAGGGCAGGCCGCCGAGCGAGCCGTCGGGCAGCGACATGTTGTGCACGTTGACGTCGTACATGTTCGCCTTGATCTCATCTAGCCCCGGCAGCCCGTCGAGCGAGCGGGTCCAGCCGGCCCGGTTCCAGCGCACGATGCGGTCCTCTTCGGAGTACATCATGTCGATGTGCTGGCCGGCGATCAGCTTGGTCTCGACAACCGCGTGATACTCGCCGGGCACCAGCTCGTAGTTCACGTTCTCGTCGTTGAGCGTCTTGAAGGTCTCGACGTTCTCGGCGACGATCTGCGGGTTGTACTGCCAGCCGACGAAATGCAGCGGGTCCTCCGGCGCGGCCAGCGCCTTGCCCGCGACGCCCGGCACGGCTAGCGCGGCGCCTGCGGCCAGGCCCCCCTTGAGCACGGAGCGACGGTTGACCAGATATTGCTCAAGATTACGACGCTGACGCGACCACTCGTTTGACATGCTATTGCCTCCATCTTGAATTCTGGTTCGACTCTGTCGTGACCGACGACTGGCGCTTGCCGCGCCCAGGAGTGGAACTCAGGGATATCGCCAAGCCATCTCGCCACACATGGCACCCTTCAGAGGGGGCCAAGCCGCAACAGGATGCGTCCTTTGAAGGGCTTGTACAAGTCGGTTCGGCTGGGTGTGGTATGCTCCCTCCCGGTTGGCGCCGCAGTGTCGATTGGCGAATGCAGCCGGTGCCCCTGTTGACTGATTCCGGAGGGCGGCGCTTCCGCGCCGGTATCGGGAGCCGCCTTGAATTGCCTGCGGCACTGGAAGGCGGCCGGTCGGCACCTTGGCGAACCATTCTTCCCGCATTGCCTGGGCGGCGAACCCCATCAAGAGGAGCCAAAGCTCGATGAAGTCACGATCCGCCATCATGACCGCACCCGGCGCGCCGCTCACAATCGACGAAATCGACGTGCCCGATCCCGGACCCCATCAGGTCATCGTCAAGCAGACGGCAAGCGGCATCTGTGCCTCCCAGATCCACGAGCTGAACCTGATCCCCGAGGACGGCTGTCCCTGCGTGCTCGGCCACGAGGGAGTCGGCGTGGTCACCCATGTGGGCAAGGACGTCACTCACCTGAAGGAAGGCGACTGGGCGATCACCACCTGGGTACCCCGAGGGGGCTTCCCCGGCCGGGAGTTCATCGAAGGCGTTGCGCCGATCGGGACGACGTATCGGGACAAGCAGATCGGCGGCCCGATCGGCACGTTCACCGAGCATTGTCTGGCCCACGACCAGCTGGCGGTGAAGATCGCGCCGGAGCTCGCCAGCCCGGAGAGCAGCATCATCGGCTGCGCCGTGCTCACCGGCGGCGGCGCGGTGCTGCACACCGCCAAGGTGCGAACCGAGGAATCCGTGGTCGTGGTCGGTGCCGGCGGAATCGGCCTGTGCGCCCTCAAGATGGCATCGCTGCTTCAGGCCTACCCCGTGATTGCCGTGGACCTGGACGACGAAAAGCTCGAGTTCGCCAGGCAGTGGGGGGCGACCCACACGGTGAACGCCAGCGAGGTCGATCCGGTCAAGGCGGTATGGGACATCACCGGCAAGGGCGCCGACTATGCCTTCGATGCGGTCGGCACGGTCGCCACCCACGAGCAGATTCTCGAGATGGTGCGCGGCGGCGGCCCGGGCGCCAACAACCTGGGCGGCATGGCGGTCATGATCGGCTGGCCGCAGACCGAGTTCAAGCTCAACGGCGAGCACTTCGTCTTTCACCAGCGCCAGTACCGGGGCAGCCACGGCTCGTCGATACCGGACGAGGACTTTCCCATGTACCTGCGCCTCGACTCCGAGGGTAAATTTCCCTTGGACAAGCTGATCACGCGCAGCTACAGCCTCGAGCAGATGAACGACGCCCTGGACGACCTCAGGGAGGGCCGCATTCTCGGACGATCAATCGTTCGCTTCTAGCCCGCATTTCTCACGAGAGGGAGGTGCATCGGGGTTCTGCACGTGAGAAAGAGCTTCTGCGACAAAGGTCTAATCAGTTGCAGAGGAGCTCCCCGATGCCCGCAGAGTGTAGGCCGCCCGCGATGCAGTTTGCACGTCTCGATGGCCGTTCGGTTGTGGCCGATTTCGGCGGCGGGGCGATGACCTCGGACGCGGGCGCCCTGCTGCTGGGCGCCACGGACCGGGCGATCCGGCTGGTGAACGGCTTCGCCGCCTGCTTCTTGGACGGGCGCGCGGCCGGCCGTGTGGTGCACGACGTTGCCACCCTCCCGCCAACCACGACGAACCCGCTCCGACCTCAACCGCGCCACAGGGTGCCACCGCCAAGGCTGCACCATCGCCCAGAAGGCGCCGCCATGCCAACCAGAAGACCCCCGCAGCCAACCCAACAACCCATCACAGAACGCTCGTGAGAAATACGGGTCAGCGCCCCGTGAACTTGGGCGCTCGCTTCTCCATGAAGGCGGTGCGGCCCTCGGTATAGTCCGCGCTGGTGAAGCAGGCCGTCACCAGCTCGTCGCAAAGCGCCGGGTCCACGCCCTCCGCCCCGCTCCGCGCGAGCTCCGCGATCATGCGCTTGCTCGCGCGCATGGAGAGCGGCGCGTTGGCGGCGATGCCCGCGCAGTAGCCCTCGACGGTCTCGTCCAGCGAGTCGTCGGGCACCGCCTGGTTGACCAGGCCGATGCGCTCGGCCTCTGGGGCGGAGAAACGCCGTGCCGTGATCAGGATCTCCTTGGCAAAGGCCGGGCCCACGAGATCGGTCAGCAGCTTGAGCGAGCCGATGCGGTATCCGACCCCGAGCCGTGCCGCGGGGATCGCGAAGATGGCGCCCGCGCCGGCGATCCGCATGTCGCAGGCGATGGCGAGGCCCAGGCCGCCCCCCATGCAATAGCCCCGGATCATGGCGATGGTCGGCCGGTCCGCGTTGCGCAGCCGCTGGGTGGCACCCTCCGCGAGCTCGTCGTAGGCCGCGACCGCGTCGGTGCTC
Organism: Alphaproteobacteria bacterium; assembly: GCA_022820945.1. Lineage (GTDB taxonomy): Bacteria > Pseudomonadota > Alphaproteobacteria > UBA828 > UBA828 > WTGU01. The sequence goes on from JAJEEP010000088.1 coordinate 7,211, forward strand.
GCGCGCTCGGTCGCGAACTCGGAGATGTCCGCGCCGGAGACGAAGGCCTTCTCGCCCGCGCCCTTGAGCACGATCACGCGGATTGCGGGGTCCGCCTCCAGCCGGTCCACCGCCTCCGGCAGCGCGCGCCACATGGCGACCGAGAGCGCGTTGTGCTTCTTCGGGTTGTTGAAGGTGATCCAGCCGACGGCACCGTCGGTATCGACAAGCAGTTGATCGGTCATCGGGTATTCCTGAAAGGCAAGCAGGGGAGGGGAGGGCCGCCGCGCCTACACGACGCCCCGGCCGCGAAGGTCCTCGATGTCGGCCGCACCGTAGCCGAGCGCCCCCAGTATCTCGTCCGTGTGGGCGCCAAGCTCCGGCGTGGCACCGTGCACGTTGAACGGCGTCCGGCTGAGCCGGGCCGCCTGGGAGACGATGCGCGTCTCCCCGAGCGCCGGGTGCTCCACCGGATGCGCCATGCCCAGGTGCTGCACCTGCGGGTCGGCGAACATCTCGTCGATGGCGTAGATCGGCCCGCACGGCACGCCGGCCCGATTGAACGCCTCCACCCAGGCGGTGCTCGGCTTCGTCCGCGTTCGCTCGTTGATGAGCGCGTTCAGCGCCGCGCGGTTCTCGGAGCGGCCGTCGCCGGTCGCGAAGCGCGGGTCGGTGATCAGCTCCGGCATGTCCAGCTCCTCGCACAGGCGCTCGTAGATGGCGCCGCCGGAGGTCGCGATGTTGATGTGGCCGTCGGCGGTCTCGAACACACCGGTCGGGATGCTCGTCGGGTGGTCGTTGCCGGCCTGGCCGGGGGGTACGCCCTCGAACAGGTAGCGCGCGGCCTGGAAGTCGAGCTGCGCGATCATCGCCTGCAGCAGGGAGGACTGCACCCACTGCCCCCGGCCCGAGTGCTCGCGCTCCAACAGCGCGACGAGGATGCCGATGGCGGTGTAGAGCCCGGCGCTCAGGTCCGCGACCGGGATGCCGACGCGCATCGGCCCCCGGCCGGGTTCGCCGGTGATCGACATGAGCCCGCCCATGCCTTGCGCGATCTGGTCGAAGCCCGGCCGCTTGGCATAGGGGCCGTCCTGCCCGAAGCCCGAGAGGCTGGCATAGACCAGGCGCGGGTTGAGCGCGCTCAGCGTCTCGTAATCGATGCCGAGCCGGTACTTCACGTCGGGGCGGTAGTTCTCCACCACCACGTCGGCGCTCTCCGCCAGCCGCTTGAAGATGGCGACGGCCTCCGGCTCCTTCAGGTTGAGCGTGAGGCTCCGCTTGTTGCGGTGCAGGTTCTGAAAATCCGGGCCATGCCGGGCCTTGATGGGATCGCTCGCCGTCCCCGGCGTATCCGGCGCCTCGATCTTGATCACGTCGGCGCCCCAGTCCGCGAGTTGGCGCGCCGCGGTCGGCCCCGCCCGGTAGCGGGTGAGGTCGAGCACGGTGAAGTGCGCGAGCGCGCCGTCTGCTGGGGGATGCGTCATCGGGGCCGTTCCACTGCCGTCCTCGCGGTCATTGTAGTCGGCACTCACTCCTCGGAGAAATCGCGGACCGCGCTGTCGAAGCGCCCGTATCCCGCATAGTCCACGATGTCATAGAGGTGCGCCCTGGTCATCATGCGCGGCACGAGGCCCGGCTGGTCGTCGCCCTCGTCGAGGTCCCGGAGCCCGTCCTCCACAGCCTTCATGGCGAGCCGGAAGGTCGTGACCGGGTAGATCACCAGGTTGTAGCCGAGGTCCGCCAGCCGCTTGCGGGAGAGCAGCGGCGACTTGCCGAACTCGGTCATGTTGGCCATGAGCGGTGCGTCGATGGCCGCACGGAAGGCTTCGAACTCGCGCTCGTCCTGCAGTGCCTCGGGGAAGATCATGGCGGCACCCGCATCGACGTAGGCCCTGGCCCGGTCGATGGCCTTCTCCAGCCCTTCGGGCCCGCGCGCATCGGTGCGGGCGATGAGCAGAAAGTCCGGGTCGCGCTGGGCCTCCGCCGCAGCCCGCACGCGGCGCACCATCTCCGCCGTCGGTACCAGGGTCTTGCGGTCCAGATGGCCGCAGCGTTTGGGGCTTTCCTGGTCCTCCAGGTGGCAGCCCGCAAGCCCGGCCTCCTCGAGCAGCGCCACGGTGCGGGCGGCGTTGAGCGGGGCACCGAAGCCGGTGTCGACGTCCACGATCACGGGCAGCGTGCAGGCCCGCACGATGGCCTGCGCGCGGGCGACCACCTCGCTCTGGGTCACCAGCCCGATGTCCGGCAGGCCGAGGTCGGCGGCGAGCGCTGCGCCGGAAACGTAGACCCCGTCGAAGCCCTGGCGCTCAATTAGCTTCGCCACGATCGGCGCGAACGCGCCGGGGAAGCGCAGCAACCCGCCGCTCGCGAGCGCCGTGCGCAGCGCCCGTCGGCGCGCGGGTGTCGGCACGTCCGAGGCCCCGATCACGCTGCGCCTCCCACCGTCCCGCGTGCCTTGCGGGCTAGTGTGCGGCGCCGCATCCGATGGTATATGGTGCGCCGGGCCGCCCGGCGACGGGCGGGCAAGGGGGTTGCGCGCGCAGTGCTGCGGGACAAGGGAGGAGATCGATGAAGCTGGGCCTGTTCATGATGCCGATCCACAACCACACGAGGGACTATCACACGACCCTCATGGAGGATATCGAGGCGATCGTTCATGCCGACAGCCTCGGCTTCTCCGAGGCCTGGGTCGGCGAGCACTACAGCTCCAAGTCGGAGCAGATCACCTCGCCTCTGCTCTTTCTCGCGCACGTGCTGCCGCACACCAAGCAGATCGTCGCCGGCACCGGCGTGATCTGCCTGCCGCAGTATCACCCGGCGGTGACCGCAGGCCAGATCGCCATGTTCGACCACCTGGCGAAGGGGCGCTACATCGCGGGCCTCGGCCCCGGCGGGCTGCCGCCGGACTTCGAGGTCTTCGGCGTGATGGACGCGGACCGCAACTCCATGATGATCGAGGCCATCGACATCATGATCGACATCTGGACCTCCGATCCGCCTTACAACTACGACGGCGAGCACTGGAAGATTTCCCTCAAGGACTGGGTCCACGAGGATATCGGGCTGGGCTACATGGCCAAGCCCTATCAGAAGCCCTATCCGCCCATCGCGATCTCCGCGATGAGCCCCTTCTCGGGCTCGATCAAGTTCGCGGGCTCGCGCGGCTACATCCCGATCTCGGCCAACTTCATCGGCACCTGGTCGGCCAAGTCTCACTGGCAGGTCTACGCCGACGCGGCGGCCAAGGCGGGTCATTCGACCGACCCCGAGATCTGGCGCGTCGCGCGCAACATCCACGTGGACGAGACCGACGAGGCGGCCGAGGCCTTCGTCAAGACGGCGGAGGACAGCACCGACTGGTACTTCAGCTACCTCTTCCGCATTTTCGAACGGGCCGAGATGAAGGGGCCCTTCGTCGTCAACCAGGGCGACGATCCGGCCGCGCTCACGCACGAATCGATCCGCGACAACTACACGATCTACGGCAGTCCGGAGACGGTGGCCGAGAAGATCCTGGCGTTGCGCGACGAGATCGGCCATTTCGGCACCCTGATGCTGACCGCACAGGACTGGACCGACAAGGAGCGGATGAAACGCTCCATGTCGCTGCTCGCCGAAGAGGTCATGCCCAAGGTCAACGCCGCCATCGGCACGCAGGCGGCGGCGGAGTAGGGCCGCCGCTCTCGCGCGGGGAGGGCGGGCGACGAGCGACTACGCCCTCATCACCGGCGGCGCCCGCGGCATCGGCCGGGCGACGGCGGCCCGGCTCCGCGCCGAGGGCTGCCGGATCGTGGTCTTCGATGTCCTGGAGCCGGAAGACCCGGTGGACGCGTTCATCGCGGTGGACCTCGCCGATCGGGCGGCCACGGCGCGGGCGCTGGGGCAGGCGCTCGATGGCCGCACCGTCACGCGGCTGGTCAACAACGTGGGCGCCGTGCGGCCTGCGCTGCTGGAGGATGCCACCCTCGACGACTTCGACTACCTGATGGCGCTCAACGTGCGCTCGGCGATCCAGTGCACCAAGGCGGTGACACCGGGGATGCGCGCCGCCGGTTTCGGGCGCATCATCAACGTCTCCAGCCGCTCCGTGCGCGGCAAGGAGCTTCGCACCAACTACGCCGCGACCAAGGCGGCGCTGATCGGCCTCACGCGCACCTGGGCGCTGGAGCTCGGCGCCGACGGCATCACGGTCAACTGCATCTGCCCCGGCCCGACGGCGACCGAGCTTTACGTCGAGGCCAACCCGCCGGATTCGCCCCGCACCAGGGCCGCGCTCGCCGCGATCCCGGCCGGCCGCATCGGCACGCCCGAGGACATGGCCCACGCCATCGCCTTCTTCCTCGACGAGCGCAGCTCCTTCGTCACCGGCCAGGCGATCATGGTCTGCGGCGGCTCCAGCCTCGGCGCCCGCGAGAGCTACGCGCAAGCCTGACTTCCGCGATTAGCGTATTCACAGTAGCCTATCGCGCCGATCAGTCCCGAACCCTCTAGTCGAAGTAGAGGCTAAAGTACGGATAGAGTTCGCCTATACTTGTTGAACAATTCCCTGCAAGTGAGATTTATATCCACATTGACGTGCATAGGTGAGCCAGAGAGTCGTTGAAGCTCTGGGCTGATAACCTGAAGGTCTGCATCAGAAATTCCATAAGCGGTTCCATAACAATTGCACACCTTGTTATGGCGCTTTATTTCGTCAGACGATGGCTTTAGCAGTTCCAGGTTCTGTGAATGATAAGCAAAGCCAAGAAATATTAGGATGTCGGAAACTGCCATCTGCGCTCTAATTTTCACTATATCGCTCGCTTCCGGGTCCGTCCCCTCGGTAAACGTCTTGATTTGCTGTGCGAGCGTCACTAGATCTTGGGCGCGTGGCTCAGCACCAAAATCCATTTGAGCTGGTCCGCCGGTCCACGGGAGTGAGCCAACCACTCCATAGGGATGAAATATATTCATTTCGCTGACAAGAGATGCAGCAGCGTCCGCGCTTAGTTCGTAATAGTTCTGTATTGAATGATAGAGGAAATGCTCTATACAACGGTCATAGTTGAAGATAATAAGTGTGATTGTCGAGAGGCGTTCTCTAAGCCCTTCTGCTTGGCAGTTCTCTGAGATGCGTTGCCAGAATACATTGAACCAAGTCTCTTCGAGGGAACCAAAGTTGAGTTTATCAACCGTGTATGAGTTCGGGCGACTGAGGCTTAGTTTGCTGCTCTTCTCTGCCTGCAATATTGATCTGATAATAGCGAGCTTGCCGCAGAGCTCGATTTTCTCGTTTCCCTTATGAGCTTCTATGAAGTTATCGATAGTCATTGCTTGTGGCAGGGCTTCACGGATCTTCATACAGGCTGGACGATATTGGTTGATATCTCCGCATGATCGAAGTGCTATTGTAATTGTCGGATCTCCAGAAATCTGGTCAGTGTTGTTAAACCTAATGTCAAGATAGTTTGCTATAGACTTCTTTAGTTCTGTGCTGGTGGGAAGGCCGGCTTCCTGGCTTGCTCCAGCTCCAACCACAATCACTGTCTTCTTCGGATGCATCATCAACTCCGAGAGGGCGTGTCAAGAGATGCGAATTGGACGAAAGTTGCTTCTGAGCGCGATCTGCACCGGCGGAACCACCAGGGGCTTTCCCTTGCCGGCACGTGATGGCTCGGGCAGGTCCTCGCCCTCCCGAATCGCGGTCGCGATCAGCTCGCGCAGCAAATCCTTGGCTTCGAGGAGCGCCTCGTCGCGCGTGGCGCCGTCCGTCGCGCCCCATCCGAAGTCAGGAAACGTGACGACACACCGGCCGTCCTCGTCGCGCTCGATTTCGGCAGGGTAGTTGTAGGAGTCAGGCACGGGTTCGGTCTCCGGGGACACTCGCGTCGGTCAGAGATAGGTGCGCGCATTTTTGTGCGCAACCGTTCATTCACGACGGCTGCTCAAGCCGGGTTCGCCGAATCGCCCTATCTCACACCGGGCGGATGAAGGTGCCGGTGCCGGGGGCGCCGATCACCGCTCCTTCGGCGTAGACCGGCGTGCCCCTCACGTACGTGCTCGTCACCCACGCGCCGAAGGTCATGCCGTCGTAGGGGCTCCATTTCACCTGAGACGCCATGCCGGCGGCATCGAAGGTCCACGGGCCGGGGGCGACGATGGCGAAGTCCGCGTCGGCACCTGGGGTGAGCGCGCCCTTGCGGGGATAGAGGCCGAAGTGCCGCGCCGGCCGTTCCGCGAGCAGCGCCGCCACCCGGCTCGGCGCGAGCCCTCGCTCGGTCACCATGCCCGTGTAGAGCGCGGCGAACAGGGTCTCCAGCCCCGGCACGCCCGAGCCGTTCTCCGAGAACTCGGGGCTCGACTTCCGCGAGAGCGGCCAGGCGACGTGATCCGACGAGACGAAATCCACTTCGTCGGCCACCACCTTCTCCCAGAGTGCTTCGCGCTCGTGCGCCGGGCGAATGGGCGGGTTCTGCTTGAGCCGGGCGCCCATGGTCAGCACCTGGCCCTCCTCGAACACCAGGTACTGCACGCAGGTCTCGGCGCTCGCCCTCACACCCTCCTCGCGGTAGCGCTTCGCCTGCTCGATGCCGCGCGCGAGCGAGCTGTGCACGATGTGACAGCGCACGCCCGTCACCCGCGCGATCTCGAAGACCGCCGCATTGGCCACCACCTCGGCGACCGCCGGGCGGCCCGCGCCGTGGCTCTCCGGCGTGTTACGCCGCTCGTCGAGGAAGCGCTGCGTGAGACGGCGGACGATGGCGGCGTCCTCGTTGTGGAAGGCGACCGAGAGCCCGGTGTCGCGGATCGCCGGGAACAGCTCGTAGAGCTCGCCCATGTCGTAGCCGGGGAAGCGCACCGGGTGATACTCGTAGGTCGAGACCTTGAAGGCGCAGACGCCCGCCTCGGCGAGTTCCGCGATGCCCTCGGTGCCCGCGCCCTTCTTCGGCGCGCCATAGAGCGCGACATCCACCACTGCGAACCGCTCCAGGGTCTCGACCTTGGCCTCGAGCAGATCGACCGAGTTCACCGGCAGCGGGTCGTCGAAGGGCATGTCGACGATGGTGGTAACGCCCCCGGCAGCCGCCGCGACCGAGGCGTCGCCCAGACCCGCGATCCCCTCGCAGCTCCCGGCGTGGACCTGGCCGTCGATCACCCCGGGGAAGATCAGCCGGCCCCTCGCATCCACCGTCTCGGCCGCCTCCGGCGCCTCGCCGGTGCCGAGCGCGCCGATCACGCCGCCGCGAACCGCGAGGAAGCCGTTCTCCAGCACCCGGTCCGGGAGCACGAGGTCGCCGCGAACCACGAGGTCGTACATGCGCCGTCTCCCCTAGCGTCCCGGCACGTCGTAGTAGTCGCCGGCGTCCTCGGTAAAGATGTGGCGCTCGATGGCAAGCCCGGTCGCGCCGTCCAGTGTGCCGGCGGTGATCGAGACGCGGTCCTCGCCAGCCGGCTCCCAGAACAGGTTGCCGCCGCAGCGATTGCAGAAGCCGCGCCGCGCACTCTCCGAGGAGTGGAACCAGACCAGGGTCTCGTCGGCTTCCAGCGCAAAGCGCGCCAGCGGCACCGAGGTCATGGCGGCAAAGTGGCCGGAGGTCTTGCGGCACTGCCCGCAGTGGCAGGCGATGACCCGGCGCAAGGGGCCCGTCGCCCGGTATCTGACACCGCCGCAGAGGCAGCCGCCGGTGTGGATGTCGCTCATCCCCTTCTCCTCGTGCGGCCCGCTAGGCAGCGAGCCGGGCGATCGCGGCCGCAAGCACCGCAGCACCTGCGCCGAAGTCCTCGAGCGTCATGGCCTCGTCCGGGTTGTGGCTGCCGTGGGCGTTGCGCACCAGCACCATCGCGGCAGGAATCCCTGCGCGCTGGAAGACCGCGGCGTCGTGGCCCACGGTGGCGAAGCTCTGCGTCGGTATCTCGATTGCCTCGGCAGCTTCTTCCAGCACGGCGCGAAGAGCGGTGTCCAGCGGCGCCGGTGGGGCGCCGACGCACTCGCCCAGGTCGAACGCGACCCGGCGGCGCGTGGCGATCTCGTCCACGCGGGTCTCCACTTCGGCCCGGCACGCATCGAGGAAGGCCTGGCTCGTGCCGCCGAAGTTGAGCGTGAAATCGCAACGGCCGGGCACCTTCGTCATGGCGTGGTGGGCGCCGTCGGTGAAGAACTTGCCCACGGTGAACACCGTGTCGGGCTCGCCGCTCTCCTCCTGCGCGATCCAGAAGGCCTCGAGCCCTTGCACGAGCTCCGCCACGGCCAGCACCGTGTCCTGCCGGTGGTCGCGCGGCGTTGCGCCGGAATGGTCGTAGCGGCCGTGGCAGCTTGCACCCGGCCAGCGCACGTTGCCGCGAATCACGGTGGGCACCGCCACCTGCGCGCCCGCTGCCACCAGCACCGGCCCCTGCTCGATGTGAAGCTCCAGGAAGGCGCAGGCGTTCGCGGGCGAGAGGCGGGGTGCGTCCTCGCGGCGGAGTGCCCCGGCATCGAGGCCCAGGTCTGCCATGTGCTCCGCCAGCGTCCGCCCGGTATCCGAGCGCGTCAGCGAGTCCAGGTGATCGTGGGAGAGCGAGCCGAGCGCGAGACGTGCGCCGATGAAGGGGATACCGAACCACACGCTCTCCTCCGCGCGCGTGGCGATGGCGGTCACGTCGCACTCCGGCTGCCAGCCGATATCGCGGAACGCGGCCAGCACGATGAGCCCGGCGACCGCGCCAGCAAGCCCGTCGTAGTGCCCGCCGGTGGGCACGGAATCGGTGTGCGAGCCGGTCAGCACGGCGGGCGCGCTCCGGTCCCGGCCCGACAGCGTGCAGTAGAGGTTGCCCGCGTGGTCGTAAGCCGCTTCCAGGCCGAGCGCTCCGGCGGCATCGGCAAGCCGCTCGCTGGCGAAGTGATCCTCCGCGCTCCAGGCGGGCCGGGTGACGCCGGCCTCCGCCGCGCTCGCCGCCCGAATCTCGTCGAAGAGCGATTCCGCCAGCGGCAGCCGGGCCTCCACCGCGGCGCGCAGCGCGCGCCCGTCGGCAGCGCTCATGGCGCGAAGACCTCCAGGATCTCGTCGTAGTTGCGGCTGAGCGGAATGAGGATGAGCCGATCGAGACCGGTGTCGAGCCAGCGCTGTGCGCTGGCCACGCACTCGTCCGGGGTGCCGTAAGCGATCAGCTCGCCCACCAGCGCGTCGTCCACCAGCGTCATGGCGTCCTCGATGCCGCCGGGCCTGGGCGGCCAGCCGCCCATCACCTGCATGATCTCGGCGAGGCGGTCTTCCGGGTACTCCCAGGCCTTGGCGAAGTGCGGCTGCTGGCCCAGATACTGGGTCACGAGGCGCTTGGCGTCGTAGAGCGCCTTCTCGCGGTCGGCGTCCATCGAGATGTTGACGAGCTGCAGCTTCTCCACGTCGGCCAGCGTGCGGCCGGCGCGGGCAGCACCTTCGGCGACCCGCTTCAGCGAGCGGCTGGTGTAGGCGGGCGAGAGGATGCCGTTGATCAGCACCCCGTCGGCGATCTCGCCGGAAAGCTCCATCATGCGGGGGCCCGTGGGGCCGATGAAGATCTTGACGGCGGGCGGGGTGCGCGGATCGCCGTGGCCGAGGTCCAGGGTGAGGTCGCGCACTGCGACCAACTCGCCCTCGTGGGTGACGCCGTCTTCGAGGGCGAGCAGCCGGCGCAGGACGCCGATGTATTCGCGCATCTGGGTGAGCGGCTTGCGGCGCTCGATGCCCTGCTTCCAGGCGAGCGGGTCCCAGTAGGCGCCGAGGCCGAGGTTCATTCGCCCCGGCGCGAGGTTGTCTAGCGTTGCGAAGGTCATGGCCATGAGCGCCGGGCCGCGGGTCCAGCTGTTGACGATGCAGGAGCCGAGCCGCACCCGCTCCGTGGTGGCGGCCATCGCGCCCAGCACCGAGACCGCGTCGCGCGCAAGCCTGGTCTCAGTGACCCAGAGGGAATCGTAGCCGAGCGCCTCGGCCTTGGCGGCGAGCCTGAGCTGCTCGCGTACCCCCGGCCGGTCCAGGAAGCCGAAGCCGACCTTGCTCATGCGTGGTTCATCGCGTGGTCATCGCGGGCCGTCGGCCGCACTCGTCAACTGCGGGCCTGAACCATGGTGCAGGCGATCAGCTCCTCGCCGAGCGCCTTGCACGCCTCGAGCCGGTGCAAGCCTTCCACGAGTACGTAGCGCGACCCGTCCTGACGCACCAAGATCGGCACCTTCAGGCCGTCCTCCAGAATGCTCTCGGCGAGCGAGTCGACCGTCGCCTGCTTGAGCGTCCGACGGCGCTTGGCCGGCACGTAGATGTCGGCGACCGCGAGGTCCTTGTTCTCCAGTAGCGGCGTCTTCTCCTCCCTGCCCGAACTGCAGGCCGGCGAGGACTCTGGCAAAGCCGTTCCGGCCGCGCAATATCGGCCGGCGGACCGCCTGCAATCGGGCCGCTCCGCCTACTCCGGCCGGGGATGAGAAAGGACGTTCCCCGCCTCGTCGAACAGAAGACAGTGCGTGGGATCGGGCGCCGCGTGGAGCCGGTCGCCGACCCTCCCCGCGAAGCCGGGCTCGACCAGGGCGTGCAGCTTGTTTCGCTCGTCGTCCTCCAAGATCACCACCGATTCCCGCCCGAGGTGCTCGACGGCGAAGACCGTGACCGGCACCGAGGCGTCCGCCGCATCGGCGTGAATGTGCAGGTGCTGCGGCCGGACACCCAAGGTCGCCGGACCGGCGGCGCCGATCGGCGCGCCAGGCACGAAGGCGAAATCCTTCGCGACGAAGGGCGTGCGGTCTCCTTCCGCGACGATCTCGCCCGCGATCAGGTTCATCGGCGGCGAGCCCACGAAGCCGGCGACGAAGAGCGTGGCCGGGCGGTTGTAGATCTCGTCCGGCGTGCCGATCTGTTCCAGCCGGCCTTCGTTCATGACCGCAATGCGGTCCCCCATGGTCATCGCCTCCACCTGATCGTGGGTGACGACGATCATGGTAGTTCCCAGCCGCTTCTGCAGGTTGACCAGCTCGGCGCGCAGCGTGAGCCGCAAGGCGGCATCCAGCGCGGCGAGCGGCTCGTCCAGCAGAAACGCGCGCGGCTGGCGGACGATGGCCTTGGCGGTAGCGACGCGCTGGCGCTCCCCGCCGGAGAGCTGGCTCGGCAGCTTGTCGAGCAGCGCCTCTATGCCGAGGATCGACGAGGCTTCGGTAATCCGCCGGTCGGTTTCCGCCCGGTCGAGCCTCTGCTTGGCGAGGCTCGTGCGAATGTTCTGCCGCGCCGTCATATGCGGGTAGAGCAGCGACGACTGAAACACCATGGCGATGTTGCGCTGGTGGGGCGAGGCCGTGGTGACGTCGTCGCCGTCGAACAGGACGCGCCCCGAGGTCGGCATTTCCAGGCCCGCGATGCAGTTGAGCGTCGTCGTCTTGCCACAGCCGGACGGTCCCAGCAGCACCAGCAGCTCACCGTTCTCGATCGTAAGGCTCAGATCGCGTACGGCGACGTGGCGCTGGAACGTCTTGTGCAGGCCTTCGAGCTGGATGCGGGACATGGTTCAGCGCACCGGGTCGACGAGGTTCATTTCGGCGATGTGCCGCTGGAGGAAGAACGCGACAAGCGCCGGCGGCACCATGGTGAGCACCACCGCTGCGGCAAGGTGCGACGGCTCAGGATGCTGGAACAGGAAGCCGGATATGGCAGTCGGCAGCGTGTTGGCGGTGGTGCCGTTCACCAGCATCAGCGCATAGGTGTACTCGTTCCAGGAGAACAGGAAGGCGATGACCGCGGCCACCGCGACGCCGCTTCGGCCCAGCGGCACGATGATCTTGACGAAGGTCTCGAAGCGGGAGAATCCGTCGATCCGGGCCAGCCGTTCCACCTGGGGCAGGTTGCGGAAATACCCGATCAGCATCCAGGTCACGAAGGGAATGGTAATCGTGAGCGTGACGATGATGAGACCGACGAGCGTGCCCGAGAGGCCGAGCCGCACGTACATGGTGTAGAACGGGATGAGGGTGGAGACCGGCGGCAGAGCCACCGCCAGCAGGATCGCGAAGAGCAGCTTGTTCTTGTGGGGAAAGTCGAGGCGCGCGAAGACGTATGCGAGCGGCAGCACCACGAACAGCGTCACGACCGTGACGACTGCCGAGACGATGAGGCTGTTCCCGAGGCCCCTGATGATCTGATTGGCCTGGCCCGAGCCGCGGCGCACCAGCCCATCGGCCATTTCGTACTCGAAACCGAAGATGTTGAAGAAGGCGGCAGGCGTCGGCTCCAGGGGATAGAGCGGCTGCGGGAAGCGTGCGATCTCGTCGGGCGTCAGCAGGGAGTTCTTCAGGAACCAGTAGATCGGCAGCAGGGTCCAGATCATGACCACCGCCAGCGCCAGCCAGGACCAGACCGTGGAGAGGCGAATCCTCATATCGACCGTGCCTCCCGCCGTCCCCAGAAGGCGTAGAGCAGCAGCGTCGTGCCCAGGATCAGCGCGAGCAGCATGAAGGACATGGCCGCGCCGTAGCCGAGGTCGAGATCCTTGAAGCTCTCCTTGTAGATGCGGTAGGTGAGCGTCGCCGAAGACGTGCCCGGCCCGCCGCCGGAGAGCACGAAGATGAAGTCGAAGAGCTTCATCGAGAGTACGGTCGTGATGCAGGTGAAGACGAAGAGCGTGAAGCGAAGCGGCGGAAGGGTGACGTTCAGGAACGTCTCCAGCCGGGACATGCGGTCGATGGCCGCGAGGTCGTAAAGCCTGCTCGGGATCGTCTTCAGGTTGGCCAGCAGGAAGAACGCGACGAGCGGCGCCATGTTCCAGGCGTTGCCGACCGCCAGCACTTCGATGACCCACTGGCGATTGACGACATTCACCGCCTCCTCGATGCCCAGCGCGTAGGCGATGGCGGTGCCGATGCCGGTCTGGCCCTTGGCGAGATAGGAAAAGATGATCCCGGTGCCGTAAAGCGAAATGCACCAGGGCAGGATCACGATGGTGCGCACCAGGCCGGCGAAGCGCATCCTGCGGTTGAGCACCAGGGCAATCAGCAGGCCGATCACCATCGCCAGCGCCACCGATTCGAGCGTAAACCGGACCGTGATCCAGAGCGATTTCTTGAATTTCCGGTCGTCGATGACGTCGGCGTAATTCTCGGCGCCGACGAATGTCGCCTTGTAGCCGCCGAAGAAACTGATCTCGTGAACGCTCATCCAGAGCGCGTAGCCGAGCGGATAGGCAACAACCAGAACGAGAAAAACCAGAACCGGCAGCGCGAGCAGAAGAGAGAACTGAAAGTTGGATAGCTCGGCGGTGCGCTGCTTGAGGCTCATCAGGACAGCGAAATCGAGCCGGCGGACGGCCTCACCCAGCCGCCCGCCGGCAGGTCAGCACTACAGTCCGTACTTCTTGTTCAGATCGGCGATCTCTTCGTTGATCGCCTCGATGGTCTCGACGATGTCACCGTCGTCCTGCAGGTACTCCTGCAGCGTCTCCTTGAGCCAGCTGTTGAACTCCTCGGCCCAGACAACGCTCCAGATGCCCTTCGGGTAGGGCGTCGCGGCGTAGACCTCGAGCACGGCTGCGATGTCCTGCTCGCGCGCGAGGGCGTTCTTCATCCGCTCGGCCGCCGCATCGCTCTCCATGACCGACCTGTAGCCCGAGAAGAGCATGGATTCCTGCATCCAGCGGTTTCCGACGAAGACGTTGCCGGTCTGGTCCTGGTAGCCATACCAGCTCGCGAAGCGCTTCACGTCGTCGGTGTGGCCGTCGCTCCGCTCGCGGCTGGTCATCAGGTAGACGGCGGAATCGAGCAGGCCCCAGCTCTGGCCCTGATAGGGCAGGAGGCTGGCGTGCCCGGCGATCTGCGAGCGGTCCTCGCGGTTGAAGGTCTCCAGATCGTAGAGCTGCTGCGGGCTGAAGACGTAGCGCCCCGACGCATAGGCGTCGATGTAGGAGCTCTCGTTGTAGGTCAGCACCTCTTCCGGCACCAGGCCGTCGTTCCAGATGCGCTTCCAGTCTTCGAGCGTCTTGTAGGCCGCGCCGTCCGCGTCGGTGGTCAGCAGGGGCTCGTGGGTGTCGGGATGGGCAACCTGGCCGCCCCGGTTCATGACCTCGAAGTCGAAGGCCCACGAGATGCCGTACCACTCGTTGATCCAGTGCGGCAGGAAGGGCTGCTCCAGGCCCTTCTCACGCATCTCGTAGAGCTGGTCGTAGAGGGCGTCCCAGTTCGCGGGGAAGTCCGCGTCGGTGTAGCCCAGCTCGTTGTACTTCTTGAGGTTGACGTGCATCACCCCGCGCGTGCTGACGAAGTACGAGAGGCCCAGCAGCTGGCCCTTGTAGGACCAGGCGTCGAGGATGTTGGGATACATGTCCGCCTTGATGGCATCGATGTTGGGCAGCGCCTCGGCCGGCATGATCCAGCCGCCGTCGAAGTAGCGGCCGGCCTGGGACGGATTGGCGTAGAGCACGTCGAGCTCGGCGCCCGCCATCAGGTTCTGCTCCATGATCGCCGGGTAGTCGCCGGTGACCGTCGCGTAGTCGACGTTGCCGGCCTGCTCGTTGTTGTAGCGGTCGACATTGTCCTGAACGATGTCGGTCTTGTACTGCCAGCCGCGGAAGAACACCGTCTCGTCGCTCTGGGCTTCCAGGCCCTGGGCGAGCGCGGTGCCGCTCACGAGCATGAGCGCGCCCGTGACTGCCATTGCTGTTGCGCGGAGCTTCATAAACCAATCTCCCTTTCGCTAATCGTTGCGTTCGTGAGCCCGTTGAATTCGACGTCGCGATTGCGGAAACCGCTCTGCGGTCGAGCCCTACGGAGCGCGCGCGAGGCTACACTTGTGGAGCGGCGCGCACAAGAATCGCTCACCGATCGGGCGCATACCCAGGCCCATTCCGGGGTAGCCGGTCGAGCGGTGTCGGGATAAGACCGCTGCGGCGATTCATTTCACAAAGCGAGCCGGGCCATAGGCCGGGACATCGCTCGTTCGCGAGCCCAGGAGGTCGTTCGCATCATGGCGGCAGGCACGATCGAGATACGCGCCGCAGTCTGCCGCGCGTTCGGTGCGCCGCTCGCCATCGAGACGCTGCGGCTTGCGCCGCCTGAGGGCAGCGAAATCCGGGTCCGGGTGCGCGCAAGCTCGATCTGCCATTCGGACATCACCTACATGGACGGCGGCTGGGGCGGGGAGGACGCACTGCCGGCCGTGTTCGGGCACGAGCTGGCAGGGGTGGTCACCGATCTCGGCCCCGCGGTGCCGCCGGGCGGCATCGGTGTGGGCGACCGCGTGCTCGTCTCGCTGCTGCGCTCGTGCGGGCACTGCGCGCGCTGCGAGGCCGGAAGCCCGGCGCAGTGCACGGCCGAATACGCCATCGATTCCGCCCCGCGTCTCGCCGACGTGCAGGGCAAGCCGGTGCGGGCCGGGCTTCGGGTCGGCGGCTTCGCCGAGAGCGTGGTGGTGGATGTCTCGCAGGCGGTGAGGCTACCGGCGCAGGTCGCGGACGATGTCGCCTGCCTGGTCTCCTGCGGGGTGCTCACCGGCTTCGGCGCGGCAATCAACACCGCCAAGGTGCAGGTGGGCGATGCGGTCGCGGTGGTGGGCTGCGGCGGCGTCGGGCTCAACTGCGTCCAGGGCGCGGCGCTCGCCGGCGCGCTCCCGCTCGTCGCCATCGACGTGACCGACGACAAGCTGGAGCAGGCGCGGGCCTTCGGCGCGACCGATGCGATCGACGCCACGGACGAGGACGCCACCGCGAAGGCGCTCGCGCTGACCGAGGGGCGCGGCTTCGACGCGGTGCTGGTGGTGGTGGGCTCCGCACGGGCCATCGAACGGACGCTGCCGCTGCTCGCGCCGGAGGGCGCGCTGGTGGTCGTGGGGATGCCCCCCTACGACCAGCGGGTCAGCCTGAACGCGACCGACCTCGCGCACTTCGGGCAGCGGATTCTGGGCTGCAAGATGGGCAACGCCAGGCTCCGCGTCGACGTGCCGAAGCTGTTTCGGCTCTACCGGAGCGGCAGGCTCAGGCTCGACGAGCTGATCGCCTCGCGCCGACCGCTGGACGAGATCGAGGAGGCGCTCGCGCTCGCCCGGCGCTCCCATGACTTGCGCCACGTCATCGTCTTTCCCGAGTGAACACGCGTGAGGCAGCCGATGAAGATTCAGAAGATCGAGACGTTCTGCACCCGCGAGGTCGGGCTCACGCGCGTCACCACCGACGACGGCGCCGAAGGTTGGGGCCAGGTCTCGACCTACCACGCGGACATCTCCGCGACCGTGCTTCACCGGCAGGTGGCACCCTGGGCGCTCGGCCGGGACATCTCGGCGCTCGACCAACTGGGCGACCTGCTCGATCTGATCTGCGAGCGGGAGCACAAGTTCCCCGGCACCCACCTGTGCCGGGCGCTGTGCGGGCTCGATACCGCGATCTGGGACCTCCACGGCAAGCTCGAGGGCAAGAGCGTCTGCGCGCTCCTGGGCGGCACGCCGCGTGCGCTTCGCGTCTATGCCTCCAGCATGCAGCGGGAGATTACGCCGGAGGCGGAGGCGGAGCGCTTCCTCAGGCTGCGCGAGCGCCACGGGTACGATGCCTTCAAGTTTCGCGTGGGCGCGGAATGCGGACGCGGGCGGGACCAGTGGCCCGGCCGCTCCGAGGCGATCGTGCGGGAGGTGCGCCGCGCGCTCGGCGACGATGTCGCGCTGCTGGTCGATGGGAACAGCTGCTACGCGCCGGAGCAGGCGATCGCACTTGGCCGCGGCGTCCTGGAGGAGAACGCCGTCTGCCACTTCGAGGAGCCCTGCCCCTACTGGAAGCCGGACTGGACGCGGGAGGTGACGGAGGCGCTCGACCTGGACGTAACCGGCGGCGAGCAGGACAACAACCTCGCGCTCTGGCAGTTCCTGATCGAGAGCCGGACCATGGACGTGGCCCAGCCCGACGTCTGCTACGTGGGCGGCGTCGAGCGCTTCCTCCGTGTGGCCCGCATGGCGCAGGCGGCCGGCATGCCGGTCACGCCGCATTCCGCAAACCTGTCCCTGGTCACGGTCTTCACCCTGCACCTGATGGGCGCGCTGGAGAACGCAGGCCCCTACGTCGAGTTCTCCATCGAGGAGGGCGACTTCTATCCCTGGCAGTACGACGGCATTTACGACGAGATGCCGGTGGCGAGGGACGGCAGGGTCGAGATTCCGGGCGGCCCCGGCTGGGGGATCACGGTCCGCCGGGAGTGGCTGGAGCAGTCAGTCCACCAGGCCAGCGCGCTCTAAGTCCCAACCCTCCACCGCCGGGCTCGGCCGTGGCAAGCCGTGGACGGGTGCCGGCCGGCGCGGCATGATAAGCGCAAGGGATGAGGGCTCTCGACCCTCCAGGGAGGCGACGATGACAGCGACCGTGATTCGGAACGGGCGAATCGTTACGGCGGTGGACGACTACACGGCCGACATCCTGATGGAGGACGGCCGGGTCCGCATGATCGGCACGGACCTGCCCGTGGGCGATGGCGTTGCCGAGCACGACGCGGCAGGGCTGCTGGTGATGCCGGGCGGCGTCGACGTGCACACGCACCTCGACTGGGACTTCGGGCCGGCGCGCACGGCGGACACCTTCTACACGGGCTCCCAGGCGGCGGCCTTCGGCGGCACCACCACGGTCGTGGACTTCGCCGCACAGGTGAAGGGCACGAGCCCGCTCGAGGGCCTCGCCGACTGGCACGAGCGCGCCTCGGTCGCCGCGGTCGATATGGGCGCGCACATGATCATCACCGAGGTGAACGACCAGACCCTCATCGACATGAAGAGCCTGATCCACGACGAGGGCGTCAGCACTTTCAAGCTCTTCACCGCCTATCCCGACGTGCTGATGATCGACGACGGCCAGATCTTCAAGACCATGCGTCAGGTCGGCGCTCATGGCGGCATGGTGCAGATCCACGCCGAGAACGGTCACGTCATCGACGTGCTGGTGCAGGAGGCGCTGGACGCCGGCAACACCAGCCCCAAGTGGCACATGCTGACCCGCCCGACCCTGATGGAGGGCGAGGCCACCCACCGGGTCATCCGCATCGCGGAGCTGGCCGAGGCGCCGGTCTATATCGTGCACCTCTCGGCAGGCGAGGCGCTCGACGCGGTGACGGAAGCGCGCGATCGCGGGCTCCCGGTCCATGCCGAGACCTGCCCGCACTATCTCTTCCTCACCGACGAGGAGTACGAGCGGCCGGGCTTCGAGGGCGCGAAGTTCGTGATGACGCCGCCGCTCAGGGGTGCTGCGCATCAGCACGCGCTCTGGCGCGGGCTGAAGACCGACGACCTGCAAGTCATCGCCACCGACCACTGCCCCTTCTGCTTCAGCGAGAACGTGCTGGGCCTGCGCCTTTCCAAGGAGCTCGGCCGCGACGACTTCAGCAAGATTCCCAACGGCGCGCCGGGGCTCGAGACCCGCATGCCGCTGGTCTACGACGGCGGCGTCCGCCGCAACGAGATGTCGCTCAACCGGTACGTGGAGCTGACGGCGACCGCGCCTGCGAAGCTCTTCGGCCTGTTCCCGCGCAAGGGCACGATCGCGGTGGGCTCCGATGCCGACATCGTGCTGTTCGACCCGAACGAGACCTGGACCGTCCGCGCCGCCGAGCATCACAGCCGGGTCGAGTATTCGCTCTTCGAGGGCCGCGAAGTCACCGGCCGGGTGAGCAAGGTGTTCCTGCGGGGCGAGCTGATCGTGGACGGCCGCGAATGGCTCGGCCGCGAGGGCGGCGGCCAGTTCCTCAAGCGCGGCCAGGCCGGGAAACAGAAGTAGGCTTTACGGCAACAGCACCATCTTGCCGAAGACCTCGCGCTCGGCGGTGCGCCGCGCCGCCTTCTGAATGTCGGCGAGCGGGTAGACGGTATCGATCACCGGCTCGAGCCGGCCCTCCGCCATCAGCGCGAAGACGCGCGCGATCTCGCGCCGGCCGGCGAAGTGGCTGCCGTGGATCGTCATGTGCTTGCGGAAGAGCTCGATCACGTTGATCGGCACTTCCTCGCCCGCATGCGCGCCGCAGGTGACGAGGCGGCCGTTGAAGCAGATCGCGTCGATGCTCTGGCGCAGCACGTCGCCGCCCACGCTCTCGATCACGAGGTCGACGCCGCGCCCGTCGGTGAGCCTGAGCGCCTCCTCCCGGATGCTCTGGCGCGTGTAGTCGATGGTCTCGTCCGCTCCCAGCGCGCGGGCCTTCTCAAGCTTGGCGGCGGAGCCCGCGCTCGCGATCACCCGCGCGCCGTGCAGCAGCGCGACCTGGATCGCCGACGAGCCGACCACGCTGCCGGCGGCGTTGACCAGCACCGTCTGCCCCGCCTGCACGCGGCCGAGCGCCACCGTCATGTGCCAGGCGGTGCCGAGCCCGATCATGCCGGCTGCGGCGGTCTCGAAGGCGAGGCCGTCCGGCAACGGGATCACCGAGAACGCGTGGGAGACACAATATTCGGCGTGGGTCCCCCACTGGCCCGCGCCGATGCGGCCGTGGGTGAAATCCACGCCGTCCAGCCCGCTCAGCCAGGGCTCGGAGAGCGGATCGCCCTGGGCGAAGTCGATGGCGACGCGGGTGCCGGGCGCGGGGCCGTCCACGCCCGGCCCGAGGGCTGCGATTTCGCCAACCCCTTCGCAGCCGGGCACGTGCGGCAGCGTCACCGGGATGCCGGAGATGCCCTCGCGTACGTCGTGGTCGAGGTGGTTGATGCCGCTCGCGCGGATGCGCACCAGGACCTCGCCCGGTCCCGGCTCGGGCGTCTCGATCTCCTCGTAGAGCAGGGTCTCGACGCCGCCGTGGGAGCGGATGACGACCGCCTTCACGGCGGGTCCCTACTCGGCAGCTTCGGCCGCAACCGCGCCAGAGAGCGCGGCGATGGCCTCGGCGCTCGTGACGATGTCCGCGTACTTCTGGCCCATGTCGAAGAGGTTCGCCTCGTGGGGCCCGAGCGCCCGGTCGCCCACGCAATCGCTGATCACCACCGGGCGGAAGCCGTGGCACATGGCGTCCAGCACGCTCGCGCGGACGCAGCCGGAGGTGGTGCAGCCCGCCACCATCACCGTGTCCACGCGCATCTTGGCGAAGGCCGGCGCGAGATCGGTGCCGAAGAAGGCCGACGGCACGCGCTTGCGGATCACGATCTCGCCCGGCGCCGGCTTGAGCGAATCGACGATCTGGCTGTCCGGCGCGTCCTCGGTCAGCCCCGTGAGCGAGGGCACCTTCATGCACATGATGTTCGCGTCCGCGCCGTCGTCAGCGAAGATGACGCGCGTGTGCGCCACCGGCACGCCGCGCTCCCGGCAGAAGGCGAGCAGCCCCACGGTGGCGTCGATCGCCTCCTGGATGTTGCCGCCGCCGAACTTCGCCGGGTCGGTGAAGCCGTTGACGAAGTCGACGATCAGCAGCGCCGCCTTCTCGCCGAAGCCGAGCCGGTTGCCGAAGTTCTGGGTCTTGTAGATGTCGATGTCCGAAGCCATGCCGCACCCCCGCCGCGTCTAGCCGTTGGAGAACAGACGGAACCCCGTCACGTGTCAAGCGCCGCCGCCGTCGCTCTCGACCGTGACCGCGGCGAGCTTGCCGTTCCCCAGGTGGAATTCGGCCCACCCGCTGGTCTCCTGCGCGTGCCCCTCGGCGTCTTCGAGCCTGAGGGTAAAGCGGCAGGTGGAGCGCTGCCCGGCCTCGTCCACCTCGTGGCTCCGCACCTCGTGCCGGATCGTCGGATAGTCCGCCAGCATCCGCGCGAGATACCGCTTGATCTCTCCGTCCCGACCGCGGTGGCTCTGGCCGTCCACCGAGAGCACCGCGTCGTGGGCGAAGCAGTCGAGCACCGTTCCGAGGTGCCGGAAGTCGATATTGCTGTAGTAGCTGTGCTCGACCAGATTGACGATCTGGGCGCGCCTGAGCATCACCACCGGTGCCTCCTCTCACCTGAGCGCTCATCGTAGCGGGCGAGGGACCGCCCGCCAAAAAGGGCGGCTTCGGCGTGACCGCTCTCTGGCCAAATCGGGGCTGAGGCCATAGTCTGATTCGAAAGGAGCGGGCGCCATGCATGCATTCAACTATCGTCGTGCGACATCGGTGGAAGACGCGGTTGCCGCCTTCAATTGCGCGGACGACGGCGCTTATCTCTCCGGCGGCCACACGCTGCTGCCGACCATGAAGCAGCGCCTGGCGGCGCCCTCCGACCTGATCGACCTCGCGGGGCTGACGGAGCTGGTCCGCATCGGCGTGGACGGCGATGCCGTAGAGATCGGCGCGCTCACGACGCATGCGACCGTAGCGGCGTCCGCCGAGGTTCGGGGCGCCATCCCGGCCCTCGCTGCGCTCGCCGGCAAGATCGGCGACCCGCAGGTGCGCAACAAGGGCACCATCGGCGGCTCCATCGCCAACAACGACCCGGCGGCGGACTATCCGGCCGCCCTGGTCGGGCTCGCCGCCACCGTCGTCACCGACCGACGCACTATCGCGGCGGACGACTTCTTCACCGGGCTCTTCGAGACCGCGCTGGAGGAGGGCGAGCTGGTGACCGCCGTCCGCTTCCCCCGGCCCGGAAAGGCCGGCTACGCCAAGTTCCCCAACCCCGCGTCGCGCTACGCGATCGTCGGCGTCATGGCGGCGGAGACGGCGACGGGCGTCCGCATCGCGGTGACCGGAGCCGGCCCCTGCGTGTTCCGCGCCTCCGCCATGGAGGCCGCGCTGAGCGGCGGGCTCGACCCCGACGCGACGCTCCCGGCGCTCTCCGACGAGGGACTCAACTCCGACATCCACGCGAGCGCCGAGTACCGCGCGCACCTGGTGGGCGTCATGGCCCAGCGCGCGATGGCTGCGGCCCTGTAACGGGACACCCCGTCACGACAAGTTGAAGCATCGCGATTGGCGCAGGGGCCCGGCAGACCCGACATTCCAGCCGTCACAGGACGGAGGATGCTCCCAATGCGGTCCCTTGCACTCTCAGCGCTAACATTTCCCGCTCTCGCGCTCGTCGCAGCGCTCTCGCTCAATCCCGCCATAGCGCGAGAGGCGCCGTCGGGCTGGCTGTTCGAGTGGGGGGAGACGGACTTCTCGCAATCGTCGGTCTCGTTCGACGAGATCATGTCCGGCGGGCCGCCCAAGGACGGCATCCCGGCGATCGACGACCCGGTCTTCGTGGCCGCTGCCGACCTTGAGGACCTGGCCGGCACCGAGCCCGTGATCAGCTTCGTCGTCGGCGACGACCACCGGGCTTACCCGCTGCAAATCCTGATCTGGCACGAGATCGTCAACGACACGGTGGGCGACGTTCCCATCACCGTCACCTTCTGCCCGCTCTGCAATTCGGCCGTCGTCTACGACCGCCGCGTGGGTGATGCGGTGCTGGATTTCGGCACCACCGGAAAGCTGCGCAACTCCGACCTCGTGATGTACGACCGCCAGACCGAGAGCTGGTGGCAGCAGTTCACCGGCGAGGGAATCATCGGCACCTACACCGGCACGGCGCTCAAGCGGCTGCCGTCCCGGCTCGAATCCTTCGCTCGCTTCAAGGAACGTGTGGGGGACGACGGCAAGGTCCTGGTGCCGAGCCGCTCGGGTGCCCGCGCCTACGGCATGAACCCCTATTCCAGCTACGATTCCTCTTCGCGCCCCTTCCTCTACAACGGCGAGCTGCCGGAGGGGATCGAGCCGCTCGCCCGCGTGGTGGTGGTGGAGGACGAGGCCTGGAGCCTCCAGCTCATCCGCGACGCCGGCCGCTACGAGCGGGACGACCTGGTCATCACCTGGGAGGCGGGCCAGAACTCCGCGCTCGACAGCCGCAGGATCGCGAAGGGCAAGGACGTCGGCAACGTGGTCGTGCAGCGCGCGAGCGACGACGGCCTCGGGGACGTGCCGTACGACATCGCCTTCGCCTTCGCCTTCCACGCTTTCCACCCGGAGGCGCCGATCCACACCAGCACCGAGTAAGCGGCACCGCTGAAACACTCGTGATGGGGGCGGCTGCTCGCAGCCGCCCCCATCAAATCGAGAGCGTATCCGTCTTCGACGGGCGCTGGATTCTTTTATTTCCCTCAGGCGCCGGGCGCGAACTCAGTTCGCTTGGCTCCGCGCTACGCGCGCGGCGCATGCGCGCCGTCCGGGCTGCTGCGCAGCCCGGTCCCGATCATGGTCGGACTCCTCGCGGGTTGCCGGGCGCTCGAGTCATGATTCCGCGCGCGTTCCCGCGCGACGTTCGCTTGGCTTACGCGCCTTCGGCGCGGCGCGCGGGCGCGCGCTCCAGGCTGCTTCGCAGCCTGGCTCCACACACGGCAAACACCCTGTCGGTTTCGGCGCGGCGCATGCGCGCCGTCCGGGCCTGCGGCCCGGGAGGGCGGAGGGGGGACGTGGGTGTGGACGGACCGTGGGCTAGTACGCCGAGAGAAACGACTTCAGGGCGGCGGTGAACCCCGGCGCCTGCTCGATGTTCGAGAGGTGGGCTGCGTCGAGTTCGAGGTACTGAGAGCCGCCGATCCGCTCGTGCATCAGACGCATGCCGGCCGGCGGGGTGGCGGGGTCCTGCGAGCCGGCGATCAGCAGGACGGGACGGTCGATCGAGCCCAGGCGGTCGAGATTTGCGAGCGTCTGGATGGCGCGCGCACAGCCCGTGTATCCCGCGACCGAGGTGGTGCGGATCATGTGCCGCACGTCGTCGATTCGCGCGGCACCGCTTGCCCGATAGCCCTCGGAGAACCAGCGCTCGATGGTCGACTCGACGACCGCCTCCATGCCGCCCTCCGTAGCCGCTGCCACGCGCTGGTCGAAAGCCGCGATGAACGCTTCGCTGCTGTGCGCCGAGGTGTTCGCCATGACCGTGGCGGTGACCCGATGCGCATGGCTGAGCAGGAGCGCCTGCGCGGTCATCCCGCCGATGGAGAGACCCACGAAATGGCTCCTCCGGATGCCCAGGTGATCCCAGAGGCCCACGACATCGCCGACGAGATCGTCGAACGTGTACGGCCCCTCCACCGGCTCCGACTGGCCGTGCCCGCGCTTGTCGTACCTGAGGATATGGAAGTCGTTGGCGAGCGCGGCCTCCTGCTCGTCCCACATGTGCAGGTTCGTGGCCAGCGAGTTGGAAAAGGTCAGCCAGGGTCCGCTCTCGTTCCCCGAAATCTCGTAGTTGATTGAGACGCCTCGGATATCGGCAAGCATGCGCTCTCTCTCCCTGTCGGTCGGGCGCATGTCTTACCACGGTCACGGTGTGCGTGACATCGCGGCAGCGCTTGACCGCTCAGAAGTTCGCTGCGACAACCGGCCGGCGGCGCGGCCGAACGTCGCCTGTCTCTGGAACATCATCATCATCGGGGGGAGCCGTGGGGCGAGGAGACTACCTGTTCACCAGCGAATCGGTGTCGGAAGGACATCCGGACAAGGTCTGCGACCGCATCTCCGATGCCGTGGTCGATGCCTACCTGGCGCTCGATTCCAACGCCCGCGTCGCCTGCGAGACGCTGGTGACGACCAATCGGGTGGTGCTCGCCGGCGAGGTGCGCGGTCCGGAAACGATCACCGATGAGACCCTGGAGTCCATCACGCGGACCTGCGTCCGCGAGATCGGGTACGAGCAGGAGGGCTTTCACTGGGCCAAGGCCGCCGTGGAGGTCCACGTTCACGCCCAGTCGGCCGACATTGCCCTCGGCGTGGACCAGGCCGGCAACAAGGATCAGGGCGCAGGCGACCAGGGCATCATGTTCGGCTATGCCTGCCGCGAGACCGACGCGCTCATGCCGGCGCCGCTCCACTATGCCCACGCGATCCTGGCTGCGCTGGCCGAAGCCCGGCACGCCGGCGATGCACCCGGCCTCGGGCCCGATTCCAAGAGCCAGGTCACGCTCCGCTACGAGGACGGCGTGCCCGTTGGCGCCACCTCCGTCGTCGTCTCGACCCAGCATGCCGCCGAGCTCTCCCAGGACGACGTGCGTGAGATCGTGCGCCCCTACGTCGTAGCGGCACTCCCGGACGGATGGATGTGCGACGAGGAGTGGTTCTACGTCAATCCGACTGGCCGCTTCGTGATCGGCGGGCCGGACGGCGATGCCGGCGTGACCGGGCGCAAGATTATCGTGGACACCTACGGCGGCGCAGCACCCCACGGCGGCGGTGCCTTCTCGGGCAAGGATCCGAGCAAGGTCGACCGCTCCGCGGCTTACGCGGCACGCTACCTCGCGAAGAATGTCGTGGCTGCCAACCTCGCGTCACGCTGCACGATACAGCTCGCCTACGCGATCGGCGTCGCCCATCCGCTCGCGGTCTACGTGGATACCCACAGCACCGGTAAGGTCGACGAAGCGAGGCTCGCCGAGGCGCTCAGCTCGGTGATGGACCTCTCGCCGCGGGGCATCGGCGAGCACCTCGACCTCGCCCGCCCGATCTTCGAGCGGACCGCGGCTTACGGCCATTTCGGCCGGGAGCCCGAGGCCGACGGCGGCTTCTCCTGGGAACGGACGGACCTCGTCGACCCGCTCCTCGCCGCCGTGGGGTGAGGGGGCGCCCGTCCGGCGCCCGTCCTGCCGCGCGATGGAGGATCGCCGCCGCCGCGTCTACGGGCGGAGGCTAGGCCACCGTCTTCGCCCCGGCCGTCAGGTGCTGCTCGAACGCGCATTGCCGGCGCTCAGGATCGACCTCCCCGAGGACACACAGGCTCGGATCGACCTGAACGGGCTGTTCCCGGCGCCGGTCAGCGACCGCTGGCTCGAGATCGGCTTCGGCGCAGGCGAGCATCTCGCCCATCAGGTGCGCGCCAACCCGGCCGTGGGGTTCATCGGCTGCGAGCCCTTTGTCCAAGGCGTCGCCGGGCTGCTGCGCCATCTGGAGGACGACGGCACGGTGGATCGGGTCCGCATCTTTCCCGACGACGCACGCCTCCTGCTCGATCGCTTGCCCGACGCCTGCATCGGCCGGCTGTTCGTCCTGTTTTCCGACCCCTGGCCCAAGAAGCGCCACCACAAGCGACGCCTGATCGATGCCGAGACGCTCGCCGCCTTCGCGCGCATCCTGAAGGACGGCGCGGAGTTCCGCTGGGCTTCCGACGACAGCGGCTATGTGGAGTGGACGCTGGAGCATGTCGCCGGGAACGCGGCGTTCGCTTTGGCGGAGCGGATTTCCGGCGATTGGCCGTCGCGCCGTGCCGACTGGCCGGAGACCCGCTATGAGCAGAAGGCCCGCGCCGCAGGACGCGCGCCTGTCTTCCTCCGCTACGTCCGCAGCCGGCGGTGATCGATGGCCACGGGCCGATTCTGGCCATCCGGGTGCGGGCAGCGGGGAGAAACACCTTGAAGAACACGGGCGAAGCGCGATAGGTTAGCGGCGCTGTGCTCTTCGGGGGTGTGAGGAGCGCGGCAAAGAGCACGCCCAGGTTGGAGTGTTTGTGGTGGGCAGTGGTGGCCCGCCTTTTTTCTGTTCTGCGGTAGGACGAAGACGCGAGACGTGGACTCGGAACGGCAGATCGAACATGCGATTGCACCGGTGCTGGCGGCGATGGGCTATGAGGTCGTACGAATCCGCCTCGGCGGAGGCAGGCAGACGGTGCTCCAGGTGATGATCGAGCGGGCCGACCGCGTGCCGCTGACCGTGGACGACTGCGCGGCGGCCAGCCGCGCCCTCACGGCACAATTCGAAGACGACGGCTCACCGGCGGCCGACTACACGCTGGAGGTGAGCTCGCCGGGCATCGACCGGCCGCTGGTGCGGCTCGCCGACTTCGTCCGCTTTGCCGGATTCGAGGCCAAGGTGGAGCTGAGCGAGCCGCTGGATGGCCGTCGGCGCTTTCGCGGTCGGCTGCAGGGTGCCGACGATGGATGCGTGCGCATGACCGTCGAGGATCGGGACGTCTCACTGCCCTTCGACGGGATCCGCGCGGCCAAGCTCGTGTTGACCGACGAGCTGATTGCGGCAAGCCAGGCGGTGGAGCGGGTGTGATGGCGGACGGAGATACCGCGGGCCTCGCCCGCCTCGAGCTTCTCCAGGTGGCCGACGCCGTCGCCAGGGAGAAGGGAATCGAGCGCGAGCTCGTGCTGGAGGCGATGGAGCAGGCCATCACCCACGCCGGCAAGCGGAAATACGGCCAGGAGCACGATATCCGCACCGACATCGACCGCGACACCGGCGAAATCAAGCTGATGCGCTATCTTGAGGTCGCCGAGGAGATCGAGAACGAAGCGACCCAGATCGCGCTGGTCGAGGCGCAGGAGCGTAACCCGGCCGCGCAGGTGGGCGACTATCTGGCGGACCCGCTGCCGCCCATCGATTTCGGCCGCATCGCCGCGCAGACGGCGAAGCAGGTGATCGTCCAGAAGGTGCGCGAGGCCGAGCGCGCGCGCCAGTATGAGGAATACAAGGATCGCGTGCAGGAAATCGCCAACGGGCTGGTCAAGCGCACCGAGTACGGCGGGCTGACCGTCGATCTCGGGCGGGCCGAGGCCGTGATCCGCCGGGAGGACCTGCTGCCGCGCGAATCCTTCCGCAACGGCGACCGGGTGCGCGCCTACATCTACGATGTCCGCCGCGAGCCGCGCGGGCCGCAGATCTTCATGTCCCGCACCCACCCCAACTTCATGGCCAAGCTCTTCGCCCAGGAGGTGCCGGAGATCTACGACGGCATCATCGAGATCGATGCCGTGGCGCGCGATCCCGGCAGCCGCGCGAAGATCGCGGTGCACTCAAACGATAGCAGCATCGACCCCGTCGGCGCCTGCGTGGGTATGCGCGGCTCCCGCGTGCAGGCCGTCGTCGGCGAGCTGCAAGGCGAGAAGATCGACATCATCCAGTGGTCGCCCGATCCGGCGGCGTTCATCGTCAACGCGCTGGCGCCGGCCGAGGTCACCAAGGTGGTGCTCGACGAGGAGGCGAAGCGAATCGAGGTGGTCGTACCGGACGAGCAGCTTTCGCTTGCCATCGGCCGGCGCGGACAGAACGTGCGGCTCGCGTCCAACCTCACGGGCTGGGACATCGACATCCTGACCGAGGCCGAGGAATCGGAGCGCCGCCAGGAGGAGTTCCGCACGCGCTCCGAGATGTTCATGGAAGCGCTGGACGTCGACGACGTGATTGCCCATCTGCTCGTGACGGAAGGGTTCTCCACCGTGGAGGAGGTGGCCTACGTCCCGATCGAGGAGCTCGCCATGATCGAGGGCTTCGAGGAGGAGCTCGCCGTCGAGCTCTCGAGCCGGGCTGCAGCTTACGTCGAGGCCACGAACAAGGCGCTCAACGAGCGCCGGATCGAGCTCGGCGTCAGCGACGAGGTCGCGGCCATCGGCGGCCTGGACCCGGCAATTCTCGTCGCCCTCGGCGAGAATGAGATCAAGACGCTGGACGACCTCGGCGATCTCGCGGGCGACGAGCTCATCGAGATACTGGGTGACCTGGCACCGTCGATCGAGGAGGCCAACGCCGTCATCATGGTGGCGCGGGCCCACTGGTTCGACGAGGAGGAGCCGGCCGACGGGGCGGAGGCGGGCGAAGTCGTGGAGACCGGCGAGATCGCAGAGAGCGGCGAGACCGCCCCCGAAGAGCACGAGAGGCCGAACGTTTGACCGCGTCGGCACACATGCGTGATAGACCGGCCTCGCCGGAGGCTGGCTCCCGGCGCTGCATCGCGAGCGGCACCAGCAAGCCGCGCGACGCGTTGCTGCGCTTCGTGGTCGACCCGTCCGGCGCCCTGGTGCCGGACTTGAACGAGACGTTGCCGGGCCGGGGGCTCTGGGTCTCTGCCGAGCGTGCCGCGCTGGAAAGGGCCTGCGAGCGCGGCCTGTTCGCCCGTGCCGCCCGCCGGCCCATCGACGTTTCACCGGACCTGATCGACGAGGTGGAGCGGCAGCTGACCGCGCGGGCACTGGATTGTCTGGGGCTGGCGCGCCGCGCCGGCGCGCTCGTCACGGGCTTCGACAAGGTGCAGCGCGCGCTGACCGAGCGGCGCGTGGCGGTCCTGGTCGAGGCGAGCGACGGCGCGCGGCACGGCCGGGCGCGCCTCGGCGCTCTCGCACGGGACATTCCCGTGATCGCGCAGTTCGATGGCGCTGCGTTGAGCCGCAGCCTGGGCCGTGAGAATGTGGTGCACGCCGCACTGGCGCCCGGCCGGCTCGCCGAGCGGTTCCTTCGGGAATCCGCGCGTCTTGCTGGCGTGCGTGTGGAGCCCGGCGACCGGGATAAGGCATGATGAGCGACGAAACCGAAGCCGGTGATCAAGGGCGGCGCAAGCCCCTGTCGTTGAAGCGACCGGGGCGGCTCGAGCTCAAGAAGACGGTCGATGCCGGCCAGGTTCGGCAGAGCTTCTCGCACGGCCGCAGCCGGGCGGTCGCCGTCGAGGTTCGCAAGAAGCGCACGTTGAAGCGCGGCCCCGCCACGGATGGAGCGGCCGCGCCCAAGGCCAAGGCGCCGGCGCCCAAGCAGCCGCCGCCCGAGCCGGTAGCCGAGGCAGCACCGCCGCCGCCTCAGGAGGAGGTTCATCAGACCTCCACGGCGCCACGCTCCCGCGTCGTCCTTCGCACCCTGACAACCGACGAGAAAGCCGCCCGCGCCCGCGCGGTCGAGGACGCCATCCGCGCCGAGCGTCAGGAGCGCGAGCGGGCAGAGGAAGAAGCCCGCCGCCGCGCTGTGGAGGAGGAACGCCTCGCTGCCGAGCACGCGGAGGCCGAACGGCGGAAGAGCGAGGAGGACGCCCGCCGCAAGGCCGAGGAGGATGCGCGCAGGCGGGCGGAAGAGGATGCCGCGCGCCGGCTGCCGCAGCCCGAGGAACCCAAGCCGGAAGAAGCCGCGGCTCCCGAAGCCGCGCCGGCGGCGCGCCCT
>JAJEEP010000101.1 GCA_022820945.1 Alphaproteobacteria bacterium
CTACGACCGCCCCTCGACGGAAAAAGCTGGAACGAAATGCTCCTCAGGGACCGCGCCGGCGAACCCCTCCAAACCGACGACAGGAGCCTCGGGTGAAACCTTGTTGATCAATTATCCGCGCTTCTAGGCGATCGCTAACATCGTCGCGCCCGTCGCGCTCGGCGCCCGAACGATCCCCGGCGGCAAGCAGCAGGTACCCGACCTTGCCCATCCACCGTGCCCGTGCCATGTGGCTCTTCACCGCCTTGCGGGCGCGCGCGGGCTCGGCGTCGGGGTCGATGCCGAGGATCCGCCGCGCGATCTCGTCCTTAGGCAGGCCCTCGTTGGCGGCCTCGAGCAGGCGAGCATAGGTCTCGACGTGCCGGTCGTCGTATTCGGTCAGGCGCTCCGACCCGGGGACGTCGTCGGCGATTGCGGGGACGGGCTCGTGATCGGGCATGGGGTTCCCTGTCGCTGTGCGGGAAGCGTCCAGGGGCCGTGACGCTCCCGAGGAAGCCGGTCGGCGGAGAATACCCGATGGCGCCGGGCCCGCGCAGCCACCCCGCCATGTCCGCCAGCTTACCCCCGGTTGCGTATCTACTAACGCGGCGGCGCGGTTCAGCCCGACCGCGAGCACGTCCTCGTCCTCCGGCAGCAGTACGTAGTTCGCCCCGTGCTTCAGCCACGCTCTGCGCTCCCTTCCGGTGCAGGCTCTGCGGGACCCGACGACGCGGCTGGCGAATGATTCAGTGGACCAGTGGCTTGGCGCACTTCGGTTATCGCCCATCCCTGCCCCCTGACCGCGCCGGCCTTACTGGACCGCCTTGGGCTTGCCGAAGGGGCGGCGGCGAAGCGGCGGCCTTTTGGGTTCGCTGTATGACGGGTAGTAGCCTCCACCGGGGCGGTCGCGGTATTCGCGGCTCGGGGGAGGGGTTGGGCTGACGTATTCGCGGTACGTCTCGGAGTGACCTTCGCCGACGCACTGGCTCATGTCGACGCTGTAGTTGAAACCTGGCTGATCGTTGACGAACCGTTGCGCTTCCCTGGCGTTCATGTTTATCGCGAAGAAACGGCTATGGTAGCGGTCGTATCTGTCGCGGAACAGGACCCTGATGACCGAGAAGCAGGAGTCCTTGCCGATCTTCATGGCCCTGCATGGCACGTCGCCGGGAACCTCGTGCTGCCGGCATTCCCGCACGGCCGCCGCCGTGGCCTCCGCTGGGCTGCCAGCGTTCCAGGCCGCGCCATACATGGTGGTATAGGTCCCGCCGTCTATGCGGCTCTGGCCCAACGCCACGGCCCAGTACGGGCCGGCCTGGGCGGCCGGTGCGGCGAGCACGAGGACGGCTGCGCTCGCGACGACTATTGCGATGGTTCGCATGGTCTCCTCCCTTTCTGCTCCCCGACCATACTGCGGAATTTCACGAAAGTAGCGTGCGCCAGATGCCGTAATGGGGCTCGCGCTCACCGCTGCTGCTGGCGCTTGTAGCGATGTCGGAGATTCGGGTGCCGTTGCCCTTACACGCGTAGCGTGTTCACGGGGTCTTGCCGCAAGGCGCGCCCCAATTCCTCCAAGGGAAAGGACAACGGCATGGAAGTCTATATCGGTCTGGATGTATCGCTGGCAAGCACGGCGGTCTGCGTTCTCGGCGAGAAGGGAGAGATGGTGGCGGAGGTGCAGGTTGCCAGCGCGCCGGATTCTCTGGTTTCGCTTTTGCGCGAGTTGCCGCACGGGATCGCGGCGATCGGGCTCGAAGCCGGCCCGCTGTCCAATTGGTTGCACAAGGGGCTGATCGACGCTGGCTTCGAGGCCGTGCTGATGGAGACCCGGCAGGTGAAGGCGGCGCTGAAGGCGATGCCGATCAAGACGGATCGCCGGGATGCCGAGGGGATCGCGCGGCTTCTGCAGATGGGTTGGTTCCGGCCGGTGCACTGCAAGACGGTGTCGTCGCAGGAGACGCGGGCGCTGCTGACCTCGCGCAAGTCGGTGAAGGACGCGCTCACCGATATGGAGCTCTCGCTGCGCGGCGTGCTGCGCAACTTCGGGCTCAAGCTGGGCCAAGTCTCGAAGGGCCGCTACGAGGCCCGGGCTCGAGAAGCTGGTCCGCAATCTGGCAAGTCAGGATCCGGTGTCCCGCCTGTTGATGACCATGCCGGGCGTCGGCCCGGTGGTGGCGCTGACGTTCGCCTCCGCGATCGACGATCCCGGACGGTTCCGGAGATCGAAGGATGTCGGCCCCTGGGTGGGGCTGACGCCGGGGCGGAACCAGTCCGGCGAACGCGATATCGTCGGTGCAATCACCAAGGCCGGCGACGTCGGGCTGCGCACGGCGCTCTACCAGGCGGCCACGGCGATGCTGAACCGCGGGGCTCCCAACTGGCTGAAGGCCTGGGCGCTGCGCCTGGCGGTGCTGCGCGGCAGGAAGCGCGCAACCGTCGCCCTGGCCCGGCGGATCGGCGTGGTGCTTCACCGCATGTGGCGGGACGGCACCGAGTTCCGCTTCACGCGCGAGGCGGCGATGGCGCTCTACACGGCATAGGCGCGCCGTAGTCCCATTGGCCGTTAACGGGAAGAGGAGGAAAGCGCCGCGCCTGAAGATGGCGATCACCGGTGTCCCCTTCGCCGGGACGCGGTTCCCGATGATGCACGTAGTTAGCCTTGTCTGCCGCACCGTCTCATCGCGGTCGAGCACGCAAGTCAGATCGGCACTCGGGAATCGTTTTGGACCTGGCATGACGTTGGCGGCCGTCGCGCCGACCACGGACGGAAGAGAGAACCCGGCGACGGACACATCCCGGATCGTTCATTCTCAGAACCGCAAGACCTTCAAATTAAGCAACCCCGAACCGGAGGCCGGATGCCCTCCGGAGGATCCTGGTTCGTACATCGAAGACGTGTAGCCCTTAAACGACGCCAAGGCTCGTGGACAAAATACCGAGCCCGGACCGTCGCCCGTTCAGAACCGTGCTTGACTGCAAGTGCCCCATTACGGAAGCGTTCCTACCGCGATCACCCCCTGGGGGCGGCGGATTTTGGAGCGACTCAGGGTGCCGTCGTAGCGCTCGGACTTCCACGATTTGTCCGAGAGGGGAGCGATGGCACGGGGAAGGCTGCCGATGAGGAAAGCGAAGAGGGTCCTTGCGTTTCATTTCGACGAGGCCCGCAGCGCGCGGGCGATCACGATCCACGTAAGCGGTTAAACCGCGGCGTCGATTTTGGATTTGAGCGGGATTTTCGTTTGACAGCATAGGCCGCCGGTCCTATTGACTTGCCGTCCGGGCGAATCGGGTCGGGGGCCGCGATGGCGGCATGGTACGGATCGAAGGCGGCGACGGGGCTGTGCCAGGCGATCGTGAGCCTGATGCCGCCGCATGACGTTTTCGTGGAGACCCATCTGGGCGGCGGCGCGATCATGAAGCGCAAGCCGCCGGCGTTGCGCAACATCGGCATCGATCTCAACCGGCGGGCGATCGACGGCTTCCGCTGCGACTACCCGGTCGAGCTTCACCACGGCTGCGCCCACCGCTTCCTGTCCGAGTTCGCGTTCGAGGGCCGCGAGCTGGTCTACAGCGACCCGCCCTATGTGCAGTCGACGCGCCGGTCGGGGCGGCGCTACCGCTTCGACTACACGGACGCCGAGCATGTCGCGCTTCTCGGCATCCTGAAGTCGCTGCCCTGCCGGGTGATGGTGTCGGGCTATCCGTCCCGGCTCTACGACACGCATCTGGCCGGCTGGCGCTCGCTCGAGCTCCAGGTCAACAACCAGTCCTGCGTCGTCACCGAGAAGCTGTGGTTCAACTTCGAGCCCGACCGGGTGCACTGGGCGTCGTTTGCCGGGCGGGACTTCACCCACCGCCAGACCGTCAAGCGCAAGGCGGCGAGCTGGGGCCGCCGGTACAAGGCGATGCCCCGGGCGGAGCGGCTGGCGGTGCTGGCGGCGTTGATGGCAGTCGAGGCCGGGGAATGAGAGCGCCGTCCGATGCCGGCGCGGTCGAGGCGCTCGGCCGTGACCTGTCCCGCCTGCTCGGCGGCGGCGCCGTGGCGCCGGAGGCCGAGGGGGCGCTGCAGTCGCTGATCGCGCTGGCCGGGCGGCTGGCGTCGGACAAGGCCGCGATGGCGGCCATGATCGCCGCCCAGGAAGCGCGGATCGCCGAGCTCGCGGCACAGCTCGCCGCGCTCACCGCCCGGATCGCCCAGCTGCAACGCGACCTGTACGGCTCGCGCTCGGAATGGCGCAGAGAGGACGGGGACGGTTCCGACGGCGATGTGGCGGCCGGCGGCAAAGACGGCCGCCGCGGCGGCAGGCCGGGCCGCAAAGAGGAACGCGGCGATGCGGTCAACGACACCGGGCTGCGCTTCAACGGCCAGGCCCCGGTGATCGACATCGCCGTGACGCCGCCCGAGATCGCGGGGCTGTCGGAGGACGACTACGAGGTGGTCTCCGAGCGCGTGCACTGCCGGCTCGCCGACCGCCGCTCCAGAGCCCTGCAGCGGCGTCTCAAGAGAGCGAAGCTGCGCCACCAGGACGCCTGCTTCGAGAAGATCAACCTGACCCGGCCCCGCGGCCTCGACCAATCCGTCGTGCTCGCCCTCGGCGATTGCGCGTGGATCCACAACGGCGCTACGATCCTGATCACCGGCCCGACCGGCACCGGCAAAAGCTGGATCTCCTGCGCGCTCGCCCACAAGGCCTGCCTCGAAGGGTTCCAGGCGCTCTATCTGCGTGTGCCGCGGCTACTCAACGATCTGCGCATCGCCCATGGCGAGGGCACCATCGCCAGGCTCTACCGCGACCTCGCCCGCATCGACCTCCTGGTCCTCGACGACTGGGGCCTGGCGCCCATCGACGCCACGCGCGGCCGCGATCTCCTCGAAATCCTCGACGACCGCTCCGGCCGACGCCCGGTCATCGTAACCTCCCAGTTGCCGGTGTCCGACTGGCATCGCCAACTCAAGGATCCGTCCCTCGCCGACGCCATCCTCGATCGCCTGGTTCATGGCGCCACCCGCTTCGAGCTGCACGGCGCCTCCATGCGCATCGACCACGCCGGCGCCGGAACCGGACCATGATCGCCAACAGGGGGCGCCGCGCTGCGCGCGGCGCTGTCGTCGCTCCGCTCCGGGGCGCCGGAGAAACCCGAGATGCCGTGCCACGGCATGGCGCGCGCGCCGCTCCGACTCGTGAGGGGTCTCACGCGTCGCGCACGCCATGCTCGACCGTCCTTGCGACCCCGCCTTCGGTGGTGGTATCGCTGAACTCGAACTCGCGGAAAGGAAAACCGCCGACAACAGCGTGATCGCGTCGCTCCGCTCGCTACGATGGCCGCGGGTGTTTCTGAGCGCTCCTGCTCGATCTCCCGAAGGGCAGACCCCAGACGTTGATATTCTTCATCGGACAGAAAGCGCTCCCGCTTCTCCTCCTTGAAGCGCTTCACATGGCGACAGGGGTTCGACCCATCGGGGCGGAGCTCCCACATCTCGGACAGGTTGAAAATCTTGGACAACTTGCCGAGCGTGCGATTGGCCTGGTAGGGCGTCTGACGCAGGTCGTGATGGAGTGCGGCGATATCGCTCCGCTGGACTGAGGGACGCGCCGCTTGCCGATGCGCGGGTTGATGAAGAGTTCCACCGATCGGCGGTACTTCGCCGCCGTGCTCTGCTTGCAGTTGCTGGGGACATATTCCTTGAGGAAGCGTTCCCCCAATGCTCGCAGTGTTCCCGCGTGTTCCCGCGTTGAACTGCTTCCGTAGCTGACGTAGACTGCCGTGCAGCAGCGGTGGCCAGTCCACGACCATCCGGTACAGGCCTTAGCCACAGGAGCCGAAGAGGGAGACAACATATGTGCGAATGTGAACTCAAAGAAAAGAAGCCTGCCGGTCCACTTGGCAATTTCAACTACAAATTCGAGTGCAAGAAACTCGGCAAGTCGAAGATTTTCGAGTATACCTCGGCCAACGACAACCAAGCTAAGCAACTTTGCGAATTGGACTGCGGGGAATGGAATCCGAACCCTCCCGGGAATGGTGGCGGCGGATGTTTCGTCGCCCAGACTGAAGTTCTGATGGCAGACAGGCGTCGGCAGCGTATCGATACTCTCAAGGTTGGCGACAGGGTCTTAGGCGGCAGCCAAAGATTCGGCGAAACGCGAGTTGCGAGTGTGCTCAATGTCTTTAAGCGACAGCATAAAGCAGTCAACGTCGTAAAGCTCAAGGGAGGTGAAATTCTTACGATGTCGCGGAATCAGACAATCGCTACGCCCAACGGACCCGTTCAGAGTTCTCATGTTGTTTTGGGTAGCGCGTTAGCATCGGTTGGAAAACAAGGAGCGTTCAGCATTACCGATTCGCAGATTGAATCTGTTCACGCTGAGATGAGAGACACTTACCTGTATTCTCTTGAGCTTGATGACGCGGACTACTATTTCGTTGGGGATGTCGAGATGGCGGTAAGCTGCGATTCACAACCACCAACACATAAGCGGTAGTGAAACGCAAAGTGCGGATTCCTACGGACTTGACGGCGGATTGAACGAAGGCGCTCCGCGCATGTTGCCCGCGTAGATTGCGTGTCCCTGCTCTGAGGTCCGGAGATGGCTGGCGGGTGCGAGGTCTCCACGGTCTCCCGATGATCCCTGTTTAGCATCGACTTCTTCGACGGCCCACCGTCGGAACGGTCCGGCGGCGCGCCGTCATGATCGAGGGAGATCGATAATGACCGGGAAAGCAGCCGGCAGGGCGAAGGGTAGCCCGCTTCGCCAGCGGATGATCGACCAGATGCGCATCACCAATCTGGCCGCGAGCACACAAACTTCCTATCTCTTTGAGGTCGAGCGGATGGCCAAGCACTATGGGGCTTCGCCGGCCGACCTCGACGCAGAGTAAGCATCCGACATGGACTGCGGGGTATCCCGGGCTGAGATTGGCGGCGCGGTGATGCCGACGATGGAGTGTCGGGCGGGATCCGGTCTACGCGGCCCGATCGAGCTTCTGCCGGGGGACCCAGTTCCAGGGGAGGAGTTCGTCGAGCCGGCTCCGCGGCGTGTCCGCGATGCGGCCGAGAACATCGGCGAGCCAGGCCTGCGGGTCGACGTCGTTGAGCTTGGCGGTGCCGATCAGGGTGTACATCGCCGCCGCGCGGGCGCCGCCGCGGTCCGAGCCGGCGAACAGCCATGACTTGCGGCCCAGGGCAATACCCCTGAGTCCCCTTTCGGCGGCATTGTTGGTCAGGCAGATGCGGCCGTCGTCGAGGAATCGGGCGAACGGCTCCCAGCGCCTGAGCATGTAGTCCATCGCCTTGGCCACCGGGGAATGGTTCGACAGCTTCGCGCGCTCGGCCTGCATCCATTCCTTGAGATCGGCCAGCACCGGCGCGCTGAGTTCCTGGCGCACGGCGCGGCGTTCCGTGGCGGACTTGCCGACGATCCCGCGCTCGATGTCGAACAGCAGGTCGATCCGCTTCACCGCCTCCAGCGCCAGCGGCGAGACCGCCGGCGGGTCCTTGCCG
>JAJEEP010000031.1 GCA_022820945.1 Alphaproteobacteria bacterium
GGTCGGCAAGCGCCGCAGCGCCCTCGGCCTCGGCGAGCTCCTCGCCCTGAAGCGCGTGTTCGGCGTCAGCATCCAGGCGCTGACCCACCGCTGCCGCGACCTCGACATCATCGGCGCGGCCACCTACCGCGCCCTGTTCAGCGAGTTCGGCCGGCTCGGGTGGCGCTCGCCTCCCTACGAGGAGTACGGCGCCATGGCCGGCGAGCTCCCGAACCGGTTCGGCCGGCTCTGCCTGCGCGCCCTCGCGGAGGGCGCCATCAGCAGGTTGAAGGCGGCCGAGCTCCTGGGGCATCGGCATCGCCGACGTCGACGACTACATGCGGGGCGTCCCGCCTTCGCCGGCAGCCACGGGGTGACGCGTGTCCCGACGGGTCGTCGTGTCGGACCCGACCGTGCTCATCGACCTCGAACGCGGCGCCGTCTTCGCCGTGGCCTTCGGCCTGCCCGTCAGGGAAGCGGACCGAGGGGGCTCGCGGCTCGCGACTCATCGTGAACGGCTCGCCGCTCTTCGTGCGAGGCCGGAACCCGAGACATAATCGACCAAGACTGGCGCGGCATCGGAGCGGAAGGGGAAGAGGCTTGCGGGGCGACCGAGGTCAGGCAACGGCCGAAGAGGAACGCCGTCTCACCGAGAAGCGCCGTTGGGGGAACGTGCCCTACGACATGCAGGGCGTCCCGGGGCGACCGTCGAGGCCGACCTGGACATGCGGGCGTTCGAGAACGACTACCTGCCCTGCGCGGTCTCCCCGGAGGTGCTGGCGGAGAACCGGCGCGACCGGGGAGAACAGTTGAGGGCGCTGCGT
The DNA here is from genome assembly GCA_022820945.1 of Alphaproteobacteria bacterium. GTDB lineage: Bacteria > Pseudomonadota > Alphaproteobacteria > UBA828 > UBA828 > WTGU01. The sequence goes on from JAJEEP010000031.1 coordinate 804, forward strand.
CTCGTGGCCCGGAACGGTGCGCCGACGGTGACGGCGATCCTCGTGCTGGGCAGGGACCCGCGGTACTGGTTTCCCGGAGCATACGTGCAGTTCGTCCGCTACGACGGCACCACCGTGACGGACGGAATCGTCGACCATGCCGAGCTGTCCGGGCCGTTGCCCGAGCAGTTGCGCGACGCGGACCGCCTGGCTGAGATTGAACATCTCCCATGCACTCGACACGCGGGGAGAACGACACGTCGAGCAGCGAAGCTATCCTTACGAGGCCCTCCGTGAGCTCCTTCGTAACGCGGCGATTCACCGGAACTACGAAAACTCGAACACGCCGGTGCGGATTTCGTGGCTCGCCGACCGTGTGGAAATCGTGAGCCCCGGCTCGGCGTTCGGGGAAGTCGGACGCGGCAATTTCGGAAAGGGCGCGACGTCCTACCGCAACCCCACCGTCGCGGAAGCGATGAAGAACATGGGCTTCATGCAACGCTTCGGAATCGGCATCGAGACCGCACGCCGGGCGCTGGCGGAGAACGGCAATCCACCTCCCGAGTTCGACGTTCAGGACGCGTTCGTGTCGGTCACCGTCCGGAGGCGCTCATGATGGACAAGGCTGATATCGCGGGACGTCGTCCCCTGCGCGAGGCCGTCAGGCCGTCGACCGGTCGGTTTCCGGTGGGTCGTCGAGTGCGGCAAAGCCGGTCAGCGCCACTGGCGGCCGGTCGGGGAACTCCACCACGAGGCTCAGCTTGCCGCCCATGGCCGCGACGTAGCCGCTGAGGGTGGAGAGCAGCAGATCGCTGCGCTGTTCGAGACGGGACACGTTCTCCTGATTGATCCGGAGCTTCTCGGCGACGCGCACCTGCGTCTGCTTCCGCGCTCTGCGCAGGTCCCGTAGCGACATCTCCTCGGCAATCAGCGCCTGGGCTCGTTCCTCGATCCTCTTCCGGCGCGCCGGCGGCAACTGGGCCATTCTCTCCGTCAAGCTGTTCATCTCGTCCTCCTCGCGGCCTTGAGACGCTCAGCGACTAGTCTATCCAAATCAAGGTAGGGCGATCGGGGCCGTAGCTGTCCTTGGAACGGATCCTCCCGTCTCGACCATGAATCACGAGGTCGACCGAACCTTGGCGGGCCGCTTTTCTGCCAGCCTGGATGGCATTGGCCTGAGTGCGGTGCGAGGAAACCCTGGCACCGGCTTGAGTGACCTTCCACCCGACGCGGTCCTTCGATACATGTACGTTGCTTCTTCGTGGCACCGTTTTCGCTCCTTGGCAGACTACTGCGACGACCCAACCAGCGTAGCAGAAGGGGCCGCTGGCGGTGTCGGGAACGGGCTCATGCAGGAGAACGGGCGACGGCATCCCGGGCGAGTTGTCCCGCGCGACGACGAAGGTGCACGATCGAAACGATCGAAGGACGGGGCGATCCTGTCGCGGTGGAACACGACACGAGGTCCGGGCCCGGCGCGCAGCGGTTCACACGAGATCGTCCAGCCGCACGTCGAGGGCGGTGGCGAGACTCTTGAGCGCCTTCACCGAGCCGGGCTTCACGCCGCGCTCGATGGCGGAGAGGTACGAGCTCGGGATGGCCGCGGCGGCGGCCAGCGAGCGGGCGGTCATGCCGCGGTGCGTTCGCCAGACGCGCACGGGGTGTTCCCCTTCGACGATGCGGCGCACGAGCTCTGCCGGGGCCCAGGTCTCGTCGGGGTCGTCGAGGACGCGCTGGATGGCCGCGACGTCGGCGGCGTCTTCATCGGCGGCGGCGCGCAGGCGCTCGTACTCGTCGCGGGGAATCACGACGTAGTCCTCTCCGGCGAGGGTCAGGGTCTGCGGCGTGGTGGTCATCGGTACGCCTCCCCGCGTGACAGTATCGCGGCCACGCGCAGCAGCTTCTCGGGCGGCTCGACGACGTACAGCACGCGCCAATCGCCGACGCGGAGGCGAAAGCCCGGCCCGCCCTTCAGGGCCGCCGCGTTCGGGTTCGGCGCCGCGGGGTCCGCCGCGAGGGCGTCGATCCCTTGATGCAATATAGCAGAGCCGCTATATTGCTGTCGGATGGACTGGAGCGTCGAGACTCATCCTGCTGTCGACGCCGAGATCGAGGCTCTGCCGGTGAAGCTGCGTGCCCGGCTGCTCCGCTTGCTCAAAGCCATAGAGAACGTCGGCTTGGAGGCGCTCCCCGAACCACATGCCAAGCATCCGGGCGGCAAGCTCTGGGAACTACGGGCGAGAGCACAAGGCGGAATCGCCAGGGGGATCTACGTGACGTTGGCCGGACGCCGCGTTGTGGTCCTGCATGTCTTCGCGAAGAAGTCACGAAGGACGCCGCTTCGGGCGCTCGCGATCGCCAGAGAACGTATGAAGCAGGTGACGCCATGACGAAACTGGAGGACTTGAAGAACCGGCTCTTGGAGGATCCAGATTTTCGGAGGGAGTACGCCCGCGTCGATGAAGAGTTCGCGCTCATCGAGGCGCTGATTCGTGCCCGGATGACGGCGAGGTTGACGCAAGAGGAACTCGCACGCCGACTCGGAACCACCCAGTCTGCCATCGCACGTCTGGAGGGGGGGCGCGTGTCGCCGTCATTTGCGACCCTGCGCCGGTACGCTGAAGCCACCGGCACCCGGCTCACCGTAGGCTTGGTGCCGGCAGACGGATGAACGGACACTGCGCCAACCCGCGGGTGGCTTCGGAGAGCTCGCGATCCTGTCGTGGTGGAACAGGACGCGATGCCCGGGCCGGCGCGCGGTGGTCACACGAGATCGCCCAGCGGGACGTCAGCCCCGTGTGCGAGGAGCGTGCGGGCCACGTCCCGGTCTCCGGTGCGGGCCGCGGTCATCAGGGGGACGAGACCGCTGACCTGGGCGGCGTCGACGTCCGCCCCCGCGGCGATCAGTGTACCGACCACGCAATCACGGCCGGTGTATGTGGTAGCGTGTATGTGCCATATGCCTCCGGTGACCATCTATCTGCCGGGCGACCTGATTGATGCCGCGCGCAAGGAGGCGCGTGGCCGGAACCGCAGCCTGTCGGCGTGGATCGGCGGACTGGTACAGGACGCCGTCACGACCGACTGGCCGCAGAGCTTCGTCGATCTTCTGCGCCAGGGCGGTGGCGACCTGGTCGAGCCCGACGATCCGCCGCCCGAGGACATCGAGCCGCTCCGATGATGCGGCTCCTCGACACCAGCATCTGCATCCCGTTGATCAACGGGGCGGATGCGCAGATGGCGCAGCGCCTGCTCGCCCACCCGCTTGGTTCCGTCGTTCTCTGCAGCGTGGTCAGGGCCGAGCTCTGCTTCGGGGCGCACAACTCCGCGCGGTGACATCACCGGCGTGGCCACCTGCCGCGCCCTGTTCAACGGCTCCCGAACCGGTTCGGCCTTGCTCAGCCTCGCGGCAGTCAGCAAGACGCCGCGTTGCCTTCAGACCTGTTCATGGACTATATTCGGTCATCATGAGGTGTACATGTCACTGTCCGAGCGGATCAAGCCGATCAGCTACTTGAAGGCCCACGCCGCCGAGATCCTCCGTACGCTCGGGGACCGGCCCGAGCCCTTGATCATCACCCAGAACGGCGAAGCCAAGGCTGTCGTCCTGGACATCGACAGCTACGAGCGGATGCAGGAGAGCGCGGCCCTGCTCAAGATGCTGGCGCTGGGCAACCGTCAGATCGAGGCCGGCCGGGTGCAGCCCGCCGGCAAGGTGGTTGCGCGGCTTCGAGCCCGGCGGCAGGCTGACTGAATGGCCTTCGCGGTCCAGTTGACGGATGACGCCGCCCACGACCTCGAAGAGATCTTCGACTACCTCTCCCGCCGGGACCCGCCAGGCAGGGCGGAGCATGTGCTGGAGCGCATCGAGCAGGCCTTCCACGCGTTGTCTGCGTTCCCCGAACGCGGCCGCCACCCGAGGGAATTGCTGGAGCTCGGGATTCGGGAGTACCGGGAGGTGTTCTTCGAGCCGTACCGCCTCATCTACCGCGTCATGGGAGACGGCGTCTACGTTCTGGTGATCGAGGCCGGGCGGCGTGACATGCGAGCGTTGTTGCAGCGGCGCCTGCTGTGCGTGTGAGTGCGGCAGCGGACGGGCCGGGCACTACACCCTCGCCGCCGTCGGCCCACGTCGACTCGCTGAATGGCCGGTGCTTCCTGGCTGTCCCTTCCGCTCCTCGCACAGCCCCGACGCTGAACGCATGCTGGCGGCATGCTTGGAAGCCGGTGTGACCCGGTGACCGAGAACGGCAGCTCGAGGCGGACGTCGCGCCGCGGTGCCGGCGCGAGTCGATCCTGGCCCGGATCAGGCGTGGTAGCGTTGAACCCACGAGACATGAACCACAGCCAGATCGTCAGCTTCATCTGGGGGGTGGCGGACCTCATCCGCGACACCTTCAAGCGCGGCAAGTACCAGGACGTCATCCTGCCCCTCACCGTCCTGCGCCGGCTCGACTGCGTGCTCGCCCCCACCAAGAAGAAGGTGCTGGCCGCCCAGGCCCGGTTCAAGGGCAGGCTCGACAACCTCGACCCGCAGCTCCGGCGCGCCTCGGGGTTCGCCTTCTACAACACGTCGCGCTACGACTTCGGGAAGCTGCTCGCCGACGCCCCCCACATCGCGCAGAACCTGCGCAACTACATCGCCGGGTTCAGCCCCAACATGCGCGAGGTGCTCGAGAAGTTCGATTTCGACAACACCATCTCGAAGCTCGACGAGGCGGGCCTGCTCTTCCAGGTCGTGCAGCGCTTCGGCGACCCCAAGGTCGACCTGCACCCCGACGCGGTCGACAACGCCGCCATGGGCACCATCTTCGAGGAGCTCATCCGGAAGTTCAACGAGGCGCTGAACGAGAACCCCGGCGAGCACTTCACGCCGCGCGACGTCGTCCACCTCATGGTCGACCTGCTGCTGGCCGGCGACCGCAGGCGGCTGCGCACGACGGGCGTCGTGCTGAGCGTCTACGACCCGTGCTGCGGCTCGGGCGGCATCCTCACCATCGCCAAGGAGCACGTCACCGCCGGCGAGACGCGTGGCGGTGAGCCCCGCGCCCCGGCCGTGAACCCCGGCGCCGACATCCACCTGTTCGGCCAGGAGGTGAACCCCGAGACCTTCGCCATCTGCAAGGCCGACCTCTTCATGAAGTCCGAGGACGGCCGCGACGCCGAGAACGTCGTCTTCGGCAGCACCCTCTCGAACGACCGGCACGCCGGCGCCGGCTTCGACTACCTGATCGCCAACCCGCCCTACGGCAAGGACTGGAAGCGCGACCAGGATGCGGTGCGCGACGAGCACGACCGGGGCGCGGCCGGCCGCTTCGGGCCCGGCCTGCCCCGCATCAGCGACGGGCAGCTCCTGTTCCTGCTGCACATGCTGGCCCACGCCCGCAGTCGGGCCGAGGGCGGCTCGCGGGTCGCCATCATCATGAACGGCTCGCCGCTGTTCACCGGCGACGCGGGCAGCGGCGAGAGCGAGATTCGCCGCTGGATTCTCGAGAACGACCTGCTCGAGGCGCTCATCGCCCTGCCCGAGCAGCTCTTCTACAACACCGGCATCGCCACCTACGTCTGGGTGCTCACGAACCGCAAGCGGCCCGCGCGCCGCGGCCGGGTCCAGCTCGTCGACGCCACCGCGTTCTGGACCCTGCTGCGCAAGAGCCTCGGCGCCAAGCGGCGCGAGGTCCCGTTCGAGCGGAAGCAGGACATCCTGCGGCTGCTCGCCGACTTCGAGGACGGCGCGACCCGCCGGGTCGACCGCGACGGCGAGGAGCGCGACGCCGTCGTCAGCCGCGTCTACCCCACCACGCACTTCGGCTTCCGCAAGATCACCGTCGAACGGCCGCTCCGGCTCGACTTCCGGGCCAGCCCCGAGCGCATCGCCCGGCTCGGCGACCAGCGCGCCTTCGCCAACCTCGCGGTGTCGCGCAAGCGGGGCGAGGCCGGAGCCAGGGACGAGGAGGCGGGCCGGAAGCAGCAGGCCGCGATAAGGGCGATGCTCGGGAGCCTGCCGGGCCAGCTCTTCCTCGACCGGGCCGTCTTCGAGGACGAGCTTTCCGAGGTGGCCCGCGGGGCGGAGCTCAAGCTCGCCGCCCCCATTCGCAAGGCCGTTCTCTCCGCTCTGTCCGAGCGCAACGCCGAGGCCGAGATCTGCCGCGACCGCGACGGCCGCCCCGAGCCCGACCCCGAGCTGCGCGACACCGAGAACGTGCCCCTCGGCGACGATGTCGAGTCGTTCTTCGAGCGCGAGGTGAAGCCCCACGTCCCCGACGCCTGGATCGACACGACGCGCCGCGACCCCCAGGACGGCGAGGTCGGGCTCGTCGGCTACGAGATCAACTTCAACCGCTACTTCTACGAGTACCGCCCGCCCCGCCCCCTCGAGGAGATCGAGGCGGACATCCAGCGGGTGGAGAAGGAGATCGTGGCCATGCTGCAGGAGATGTCGGGCTGACGGCCCGCCGCAGCCGTACCGCGGACTCAACCCTCACCGTGCATCCCCGGGGCCGCCTCTGCGCCCCATCCGCGTTGACGTCCCGCGCCATCCGAAGGCGCGCGGTCGCGCTCGGCGACCTGGACACTGTGCGCCTGCGTCCCATCGCGTTGACGTCCCGCGCCGCCCCAAGGGTTGCAGTTCCTGCGCGTCGGCCGCTCGCCGCCCGCTGGTTCCCCGTGCACGCGGGCCGCCCGCGTTGGCCCCGTTCTTGCTCCTGAAGCACCGCGTCGACCGGCTGCCGAAACCCGAGGCTCTCTCGCGACCCCGGCGAGAGCCGCCACACGCCGCCGGACCGCATGACTCGGGATCGAGAGGGAGCGGAATGCACGACCCCGCCTACAGGCTGCTATTCTCGCGCCCTCGGATGGTCCGCGACTTGCTCGACGGCTTCGCCGCCCGCGGCTGGAGCGGCGCCCTCGACTTCGAGTCACTGGCCCCCCTGCCCGCCAGCTTCGTCGGCCGAGAGCTCCAGCAGCGCCACGGCGACCTCATCTGGCACGTCCGCTTCTGCGACGACCGCTGGCTCTACCTGGTCCTGCTCCTCGAGTTCCAATCCACCGTCGAACAGGCGATGGCAGTGCGCATCCTGGAGTACTCCGCCCTGCTCTACCGGCGGCTGGTCGCCCACGGCGTGCTGCGAGAACACGGGTCCCTGCCGCCGGTGCTGCCGGTCGTCCTCTACAACGGACGACGGCGGTGGACGGCGCCGGTCGAGGTGACGAACCTGCTGGCGGCTGGGAGCGAAGCGCTGGCGCCATACCAGCCGTCGCAGCGATACTATGTTCTGGACGTGGCGCGCGCGGCGGACGCCGACCTGCCGGCGGGCAACTTGGTGTCTGCGCTCATCGGTCTGGAGAAGACGCGCGACGCGGCGGGCCTGCGCGAGGCGCTGAAGGTGCTGTTCGACCTTCTGCGAAGACAGAAGGACGACGCGCTGACGCAGGCGTTCGTGACGTGGCTGCACCAGGGGCTGCGGCATGCGGGCCGGCTGCCGGCGGACGGGGAGGACGGGGAGGACCCGTTGGCGCAGTTGCGGGGGACGCAGACGATGCTGGAAGAGACCGTGCGGGAATGGACGCGTGAATGGCTCGCGCAGGGCATCGAGCAGGGCCGCCGCGAAGAGCGGGCGCTGCTGTGCCGTCAGGCGGCGAGGAAGTTCGATGCCGGGGCCGCCGAGGGGCTGGCCGCCGCCCTGGCCGGCGTCACCGACCCGGAGCGCCTTGCGCGGGTCGGCGACTGGATCATCGAGTGCGCCACGGGGTCAGAGCTGCTCGCCCGCGTCCGCGGCGACAACGGGTAGGGCGATTGAGGCCCAGGTGCCGCGGATCGGTCGGCGGCGCGGCATCGGCGTCGAGCGCAATGACAGCGCTCGCGACATCGAAGAGATCTTCGACGTCGAGGTCGACACGTCACTCACGTTTTCTCGGACGGCGGCGGAGGAGGCGACGGGGGCGGAGGAGGCGCAGGGACGTTCGCGGCCGACTCGGACCGCCACCGGTCTGCTCCGCTACGGCGAGGAGGCGGCATACCGTTCTCTCGTCACCTCGAAGGCAGCCCTCGTGCACCGCACGTTCGTCCTGTGGCTGACGCGAACCTGTTCGTCCATGGGCGAGGTCGCTCGCTCGAACTGCCGGCCGAGCTCCCGGTTGCGGCGCCGAATCTCGGCGTCCGTGGACTCGGGTGAATCCACGTCCAGCCAGAGCTCCCGCCATTCGGCCTCGAGGACGTTGCACTCCCTCTTCGTGGAGCTCAGCACGGCGATCTTGGTCCCGTAGTCGAGCATGAAATCCGCCGCGATCAGGACGGCGATTGCCAGGCCGAAGCCGATCCGCCACTGACCGCCGATGGCGTCGAGAAGCGTCGCCATGCTGCCCGGCGCGGCGACCAGCAGGCCGAGACGAATGGACAGATGACGCACGCGGTACTGGGACCCCATCGCCTCCGCGTAGCGGGCCACCCTGGACACGTCCAGCAGATCGTTCCAGACGGCGCGGCGAGTTGCCTCGGTCACCATGGTCTTCCCTCCCGAGTCCGCTCCTCAGAGTACCACCAGCCCTTGGCACGAAGGTAGATCGGCCCGGGGAGTGGATGCGACGGATCAGGCATGGAGCATGCGTCCTGATTCTCGGATATGGGCCGGCAAGACGGAAAACATCGGCACTTGTTCGCATGTGCCGACATTCACTACGATCTGTGCATGGTTGAACTCAGTGCGACCGCTCTGAGAGCCGCCGGTATCGGAGCCTTCTTCCGGCCACGCGACGTCGACTCGCTGGGTGTCCCGTACCGCCAGCTCCGCCGGCTCGTTGCGACGGGCGTGGTTGACGACCTCGGCGGCGGCCTGTACCGGCTGGCCGAGATCGAGCCGACCCAGTTCGAGACCGTCGCCATGGTGGCGGCGGCTGTGCCGCACGCGGTCGTCTGCCTGATGACGGCACTCCGCGTTCACGAGATCGGAACCGAATCCCCCCACCAAGTCTGGATCGCCATCGATCGCAAGGCCCGCCGGCCCGTTCGGACACCGGCTCAGGTTCGGGTCGTCCGGTTCTCCAAGGCGATGCTCGCCTACGGTGTCGTTCGTCGCCCGATGCTCGGCGTGCCGGTCTCGATCACGTCGCCGGCCCGCACTGTCGTCGACTGTTTCCGATACCGCAACAAGTTCGGCCTCGACACCGCCCTCGAGGCTCTGCGCGACGCCCTGCGCCAGCGGCTCGCCACGGCGGACGAGATCATGCGCGCGGCCAGCGTCTGCCGGGCGCGCACCGTCCTCGAACCCTACGTCGACGCGGTGCTGTTGTGACGACGCGTTCACTTGAGGACATCGGGACGTCCGTCGCCGACCGGCGTGAGTGGTCGCCCGGCCGAGCGTGTTCGAGGTGCTCATCAACGAGCCGCCGACGCCTCGGCAAGGGGCGCCCTCGCTGTCGAGCCCGTACGTAGGGGACGTCGGCCCCGACCTTGAGTCTTGACCCCGCGAGGCACACGAGGTACGCTCGCTGGGTGGCCGATCTGAACCGCATACAACTGAATTCTATTGCCGACATTTCAGGGCAACCCTCCCGGCCTAAGGCCTCCGGTCTGCGGCGTCTCGGCGCGAAGGCCTTCTTCCGCCAGCGCGACGCAGCCGCGGTCGGCGTTCACTCTCGGGCGCTGCGTCGGCTGGTGGAAGATGGCGCGGTCGAGCGGGTCGCGCGCGGTCTGTACCGCCGCACGGACGTTGAGCTCACCGAGCACTACACCCAGGCCGCCGTGTGCGCCCGCGTGCCCGGCGCGGTACTCTGCCTGCTCACCGCGCTGCTTGTACACGACATCGGCACCCAGCTCCCGGCGCAGGTCTGGATCGGCATTCCGCACAAGGCCCGCACGCCCACTACGGACCTGCCGCTCCGGGTCGTCCGTTTCTCCGGGGCGGCGCTGCGCTACGGGATCCAGGACGCCGAGTTCGAAGGCGTTCCAGTCCGGATCACCAGCCCCGCTCGCACCATCGTGGACTGTTTCCGCTTCCGCCGCATCGTCGGCATCGACGTCGCGCTTGAGGCGATCCACGACGGCTTGGCCCAGCGGAAGGCGACGCCCGCCCAGATCCAGCGTGCGGCGGAGGCCTGCCGGGCCGAGTCGCTGGTCCGTCCGGTGCTTCAGGTGCTGCTGGCGTGACTCCACGGGGCCGACTCCGGGACGTGCCGGGGTCCGTGCGTGCTCGTCTGAAGAACCTGGCGCGCGACGGCGCGTTGGACTTCAACCTCCTGCTCAACCGCTACACTGCCGAGCGGTTCCTATACCGCCTCTCCGTTTCGGGCGAGGTGGACCGCTTCACACTCAAGGGCGCGGCCCTCTTCCGCGTGTGGACCGAGCGGGAGCTGCGCCCGACCCGGGATGTCGACTTTCTGGCCGCTGGCGGCGAGGATGGTCCCTCGATACGCGACACCATGGAGACCATCTGTGCCATTCCCTGCCCCGAGGACGGCGTTCTCTTCGACGCCGGCTCGATCCGAATCCAGAACATCCGACGCGAACAGCGGGACGGCGGCCGGCGGGTCCGGCTCCAGGGCAGCCTGGGCGTCGTCCGGCTGGCCCTGCAGATGGACATCGGGTTCGGCGACGTGATCACGCCTGAACGCGAGCAGCAGAATTATCCCACCCTGCTCGACCTGCCGGTACCGCGGCTCTGGACCTACCCGCGCGAGACCATGGTCGCCGAGAAATTCGAGGCGATGGTGAGCCGCGGCGCCGACAACTCGCGGGTCAAGGACATCTGGGACATCGCCTGTCTCGCCCGCCGGTTCGTGTTCGATGGCGACATCCTGCAAACCGCGATCGCCGAGACCTTCCGTCGCTGCGAGACCTCGTTCGCTGGAGAGAGACCCGAGGCGCTGCTTCCCGGCTACTACGGAGACACTGCCCGCGCTGAGCACTGGCGGGCGCTGCAACTCCAGATCGCGACGGACGCCGACGCTCCGACCCGTCTTGTGGATGCGGGCGAAGAGCTAGGGCGGTTCCTGGGGCCGGTCTGCGACAGCCTGATCGACGGGAGCCCGTTCACCCAGACTTGGCACGCCGGCGGGCCGTGGCGGCCGGGGATCCAGATCCGGCGGGAAGGCGAAGCCGATGGCTGAGAAGGCCGATCGGTTCCAGGTAGCCCAAGCAGAGCGGTTCCGACCGTACCCACAGTACAGGGACTCCGGTCTCGACTGGTTGGATGAGATCCCGGCGCATTGGGAGGTGAAGAAGTGGCGGTATTGCTGCCACGTTACGGAGGGACAAATCGCGCCGGACGACGAACAGTTTCGTGAGAGAGTCCTGATCGCCCCCAATCACATTGAATCGGGCACCGGGCGGCTACTGCGTCTGGAGACAGCGCGTGAGCAGGGCGCGATCAGCGGGAAGTACCTGGTCGGGCCAGGAGACATCGTTTACTCGAAGATTCGGCCCGCCCTCAACAAAGCCTGCATCTCAACCGGAGATTGGCTGTGTAGCGCGGACATGTACCCCGTTTCGATCACCGAGAATCGACTCCAGACGAGGTTCCTGCTCTATTTCATGCTCTCAGCTCCTTTCGTTCAACTCATGGTAGACCATTCCATGAGGGTTGCGATGCCCAAGGTCAATCGCGACAAGCTTGCCGATTGCCCGCTATTGGTTCCAGACCCTGCGGAACAGCGGGCCATCGCTGACTTCCTCGACCGCGAGACGGCGAAGATCGATGCGCTGGTGGCGAGGAAGGAGCGCCTGATCGAGCTGCTTCAGGAGAAACGCACCGCCCTCATCACCCGCGCCGTCACCCGGGGCCTCGACCCGAACGTCCCCATGAAGGACTCCGGCGTCGAGTGGCTGGGCGAGATCCCGGCGCACTGGGAGGTGAAACGGCTCAAGAACGTCTCTACGTTCGTTACGAGTGGATCACGAGGGTGGGCAGAGTTCTATTCAGACGAGGGGCCGCTTTTTTTGCGAATTGGCAACCTGCAGTCGGGATCGATTGATCTGAACATCGATGACGTCCGGCACGTCGATCCACCGCGAGGGTCGGAGGGCGAACGGACTCGTGTGACGCCAGGGGACGTCGTTGTATCTATCACCGCGCTCGTCGGGGCGGTGGCAGTGGTCTCCGAGGGTCTCCCTGAAGCATTCGTCAATCAGCACCTCGCGCTGATCCGGGGCTCCACTTCGGAGGCCGATTCTCGTTGGATCGCGTACTGCATCATGTCGCCGGTCGGTCAAACGCAGTTCGCGGCCGATCTCTATGGTGGCACCAAGGACGGCTTGGGGCTGGATGATATTCGATCGCTGCTCGTTCTTACGCCGCCAATCGGCGAGCAGGAGCGCGTCGTCGCCTACCTCGATAGTCAAGGTGCCAAGCTGACGAAGCTCGTTCAGTCGGTTCGTACCGCCATCGACGATCTCAGAGAGTTCCGCACCGCGCTGATCTCTGCCGCGGTCACCGGAAAGATCGACGTGCGGAAGGCGGGGGTGCGATGAGTTCGAACCAAGCCTCAGGGGTGCCGGCGCGATGATGGCCGATCTCACTGGAGCACGCCGGAACCCACCTGCTGCGCTACGGACATGGCCGGATTCAAGCCGCTGGGCGGATTTCGGGGTACACCGTACGTTCCGGCCTCACCTGTATTCGTCGCAGAGGTGCCGATGCAGTCACCCGGACAAAGTCGCGTCAATCAGTGCCGGTCTCATCTTCGCAAGTCCGAAGTAGACGGGAAATCGACGACGGCGGTCCGCATACACTCCAGCAGTTCCCTTCCGTTCTGGATGATGTAATCGACCTGATACAGTTCTCGGTGTTTCTCTTGAGATCTGTGGCCGGTGGGTTCGCCATCCCGCTTCCTGACGACCCACGACGTTCTCGGACGGGGCCTGCCCAGGAGTCGACGGTCAACCGACCGTGCGGGCCTATCCAGAACCTCGGCGATTGCGCCATACGTGCATCGGACGCGTGCCTTGTTGAGATAATCGAGTATATCGGCCAGTTCTTCTTCGCAACCGTGCGGTTCGCTTGAGGCTGTTGCGTTCGCCAACTGCGAAAAGTCCAGTCGGTCTAGCAGCTCGGTTCCGCATTCCTCGCAACGATCCTCCGTCGCGACCGCTACCATTTCGCACGCAACCATTAGGGCCGAGTAATCGTCATCGTCGTCTGTGAGGCTGCTCCAGTTAAGCTCAAAATACTGAGAGTCTCCCAAGACAACACCGTCAGCATTGCTCTCCTCGTCCTCACTTTCTCGCATAGAGCACTCGAATCCCAACGACTTTACGCCACCCAAGAGGCGCTTCAATTTAGGCACGGACTTGCCGGTAATTCGGCGCAGAAGATCCACGTTTATATGGATGTTGCTGGGCAGCTCGACGGGACAACCGAAGCGCATCAGTGCCATGACAACGCTTCTTTCCTCCGGCGTCATTCGACGCAAGGCCCGAAGGAAATGGTGGGCTTGTCGGTTGGTTGCGCCCATTGCCTTGCGGTCGTTGTCTATATCAAGACTTGCGTACAAACGATCCAAGACCGGAGGGAGATAGTTCCTGCGCAACGAGTTTCCCAGTTTCTTTACTACAAGGACCGCAAGGTCGGCGGGCGGTAGCCCATTTAGGTCGATGTAGTGCACGGTATCTGGCAGACCAGGAATCGGTGTGTCGTCGAATCTCGCAGGTAGGATGTACTCGCCCTTTGCTTTCAATGCTCGAGCTTGGGCACTCCGGCGTTCGTGGTTCGGCCATACTTTGTCGGCATACTCTTTGGAGGCAAAGAGTATGCAGTAGCGGCAGACATGCCTATAGATGTCGTCGAGATGAGAATACAAGTCCTTGCCCCACAAGTCGGGCTTCTCGTAGTCGTCGAAAAAGACTCGAACACCGCGCGAGCGAAGTTCATTAGCCACCTCTTCGACATATTTGCGCTTTTCTCCGGCAAACGACAAACAGACGTCGTAGTCGAAGTCGTTCGCGTCCACGTCGTACTCGTCCTGTCCTTCCGTTTTTGATTCGGGCTTGGCTCCTTGCTCTTCCACAATGGCATTTCTCCTCAATGCACGGGCGTGGCAACACAGCGAGACGATGTCTGAGGCTGTGGGCCACGACAGAATCCAACCATAGCAGAATTGACCCTGTTTTGCCAGGGGGCTTCGAAGGCCGCGGTCGGCGGGGGCGGCAGGGACCTGGAAACTAGACTAGCGAGGCTCCGCCTCAGACCGACGAGGCATGCGGGCTTGGGCGTCTGCTGAACGGTGAAGCGGACTCCGACCGCTGCTCCAGCCGCGGCGCGAAGCCGCCTTCATGGTCGCCCGGAGGCGATGGTGGCCGTAGACTGG
>JAJEEP010000116.1 GCA_022820945.1 Alphaproteobacteria bacterium
CATCTGCCCAAATACGACGACGAGAGCGCCAAGGCGTGGCTCTACGGCAAACTCCTGGTGGCGCTGCTGGTGGAACAGCTGATCCGTCATGCCAGCACGGTTTCCCCCTGGGGATACAGCCTGGAGGCGCTGCCGCCCGCATATCGCCTGACGTGACTTCAGGTTCATGCTCAACCAGGTCGTGCGAGCCATCGAACCCCATTTGTCCCTCGACGAGGTGATCGACGAATGGAACCAGATCTCCAAATCCCTCTCCGAACCGTCCCGACGGCGCCTGCCCCAAATCGCGCAATGCTTCATCGAAGAGCCATAAACAAGTTAGCGCATATGCCCCTGTCCCCCTCCCCCGAAGGCGGAGGGGGAACGCAAACGGCGCCGACCTTCTCTCCCTCTCCTCCCCCGTGGGGAGGAGAGGGTCGGGGTGAGGAGGGGTTTTCCCGGGCCATGCTGCGGATCGTCCTCGAGGACAATCTGAAGGTCCTGCAGACGCTCGACGACGGCAGCATCGACCTGATCTATATCGACCCGCCCTTCAACACCGGGCGGACGCAAACGCGGGTCGCGCTCCGCACCGAGCGTGACGCGGCGGGCGACCGCACCGGCTTCCAGGGCCAGCGCTATCGCACGACCACGCTCGGCGCCAGCGGCTATGCGGACCGCTTCGACGACTACTTGGCCTTTCTGGAGCCGCGCCTGGCCGAGGCTCACCGGGTGCTGGCCGGCACGGGCTCGCTCTTCTTCCACATCGACTACCGCGAGGCGCACTACTGCAAGGTGCTGCTGGACGGCATCTTCGGGCGCGAGAGCTTCATCAACGAGATCGTCTGGGCCTACGACTACGGCGGGAGGCCCAAGCGGCGCTGGCCCGCCAAGCACGACACCATCCTCTGGTACGCGAAGGACCCAGCGCACTACACCTTCAACTTCGGCGAGATTGACCGCATCCCCTACATGGCGCCGGCGCTGGTGGGGGCGGAGAAGGCCGCGAGAGGCAAGACTCCGACTGACGTCTGGTGGCACACCATCGTCCCCACTAGCTCGAAGGAGAAGACGGGCTACGCCACCCAGAAGCCGCTCGGGCTGCTGGAACGCATCGTCAAGGTCCACTCGTCGCCGGGCGACAGGCTGCTGGACTTCTTCGCAGGCTCCGGCACCTTCGGCGAGGCCGCCGCCCGCCACGGCCGCTCCTGCCTCCTGGTGGACGACAACCCGGAGGCGGTGCGGATCATGACGCGGCGCCTGGCTCGCTTCGGGGCCGAGGTGGAGGGGGTGGAGGAGGATTGCGACGCGTCTGCCATGCTCCGGCGCGACCTACCGCTTAGAAGTGACAATAGTTAGGCTGCTAGAGTTAGCCACTCTGGCCCGTTCGAGCTTGGCCGTCCGAGGCAACTAGACCGTCACCCCAATATATAGTAGAATTACAGCAGTTATGTACAAGGTGTAGCGTGGCCAACGCAAATTCCAATAACGGGCAATCCCCTCGATCCGTCGAGAGTGCCAAGGAGAGGGGAGCGTACTACACACCCGAACCGGTTGTTCGCAGCCTTCTCAGTTGGGCCGTCCGCAGCACCGAAGACCGGCTTCTTGACCCATCCTGTGGAGACGGGCGCTTCATAGCCGGTCACCTCAAGAGCGTCGGGATTGAGCAAGACCCGGACGCAAGTGCGACCGCGATGCAGCGCGCGCCGGGGGCCCTCATCCATGAAGGTGATTTCTTCTCCTGGGCCGGTAGCACTGAGGAACGCTTTGAGTGTGCTGCTGGCAACCCACCCTTTATTCGTTATCAGCGCTTCAAGGGCGCCGCGCGCGCACGGGCAATTGAGTTTTGCGACACGCTTGGCGCCCACTTTTCCGGCTTGTCGTCATCTTGGCCGCTGTTCCTGGTCGCGACCGCCCACCTTCTGCATCGGGGCGGCCGCATGGCCTTTGTCGTACCAGCTGAGGTCGGCCATGCGCCCTATAGTTCGCCTCTAATTGAGTATCTAGCGCAAAACTTTTCTTTCCTGCAGATTGTGGCAGTAAGAAATAAAATTTTCCCACATTTGTCGGAAGACTGTTGGCTGCTTTATGCGGGCGAGAAGGGCGGATCGACCAAGGAGATATGCCTCAGTATCTTGGATGAGTTCTATTACTGCGACAAACCGCCCCCGGTAGATGTGCGTGTTGCATTGAGCGCTTGGCGTTGCATCTGGAATTGGCGATTGCGCCCTTTCCTTATGCCGAAGTCAGCTCGTGATCTTTACGAGCGCGTGGCACAAGAAGATGATTGCTTCCGGCTAGGCGCACTCGCGCAAATCAATATTGGGTACATCTCTGGTGCAAACGATTTTTTCCATCTGCGCCTTTCCGAGGCACAAGACTTAGGAATTCCAAGTACCTGTTTGCAGACGACAGTTCGCAATGGCCGCGCTCTTCCGTCGAGTCGTCTCGATGAAACGACAGTGGAGCGGTGGTTGCGCGAAGATCGTCAGACCCTATTATTACGGCTACGAAAAAATCAAGAGCTTCCTAATCCAGTCCGCTCTTACTTGGAAACTGCGCGTGCAAAGGAAGTATCGGGCGGATACAAATGCCGAACGCGCAATCCATGGTATGTCGTGCCGGACGTTAAGATTCCAGACTTTTTCTTGAGCTACATGTCGGGTCGGAAAGTCTTGCTCGTTCAGAACGCAGCAGGCTGTGCCTGTACGAACTCTCTGCATACAGTTCGACTCAAGAATAAAGCGGCACAGGCCCAAATTCGAGCGGCTCAAAGGTCGCTATTGTTCCAGCTGAGCTGTGAAGTCGAGGGACATCCCTTGGGTGGTGGCATGCTGAAATTAGAGCCGCGAGAAGCATGTAATGTCCTAGTGCAAGATTCTTCGGCACTCTCCAGGGGGGATACATGCATTGTAGAGGACGGAATAATTTCCCTTCAGGCATGGAGGCACTATGCCCCGGCTTGAAGACTTCACCACAGACGATTGGAGGTCTTGCCATTGGCTTGGTACGAAAGAAACATTCCGTCATTTGGCTGCATCGAAAGAGCGGACGCAAAGTCAGAGGGTGGTCAAGCCATTACATTGGTACGTCGCGTGCCGTCTGGTTGTAGAAGGCGGATTTCTTCCTGATGACATTAGACCACATCCTCCCTTCAAAGCGGCCAAGAAAGACGGCAGGTGGTTGTTGAGTTACGATCATACAGAAGCGGCCGGCG
This sequence comes from Alphaproteobacteria bacterium, assembly GCA_022820945.1. GTDB lineage: Bacteria > Pseudomonadota > Alphaproteobacteria > UBA828 > UBA828 > WTGU01. The sequence goes on from JAJEEP010000116.1 coordinate 3,197, forward strand.
GGGAGGCTACTGTCTTGGGAGGGCTCAAGACGAAGGACGTGGATATCGTCGTGGACAAGCCGGGCATTGGCCCGGTTATCGCGATCTCTTGCAAGAGCACCGGCAACGCATTCCGTAACCTTACTAACCGAATGGAAGAGGCGGTTGGCGAATGTACTAATTTGCACATGACCTATGCAGCTCTTGTGATGGGATACTATTCGGTGTTTCGAGCGCATCGTGCGGGCAGCGATCCTGATTTAGCCGACAACGACGTGGCTCTTCAGGCAGACGGCAGTCCAGTTGATGGAATCATTCGCTACCACGAGGCGTTTCGCCAACTCGAGGGACGGGCGGACCTGAGAGATACGATCAGCAAATATGAAGCGGTGAGCCTCTCGCTATTGGAGACGATGGGCCCCAACATTGGAGAATTAGTTGACACCTTTCCTCCGACGGACAGTCCGTTACGTCCCGAGAGGTTCTTCAAAAAGATCTACTGTCGCTATGATGAGCGGTTTGTGTTTGCGGCGCCAATCTTTGCCACGCGAAATATTACTCCAAGAGTTGAGTGGGATGTAGGCTCACCGCTCTTCAACGTGGATTTGCGGTCGGAAATCAGCAAAATGCCTGTGCTCGATTACGAACCGCGCATTTCCTCTCAGTCCTGAATCGATCGGAGGCCCCCAAGTGACAAGTGAGCAGGTCGCCCCCGCCGCTTAACTCCGACTCTCCGGACCATGGTGCGGTGCATGGGGTGGGGCGGTTGGGTCAGGATCGCGGCATGGAGTGCGGGGGCGAACAGGCCGGGGCGGGCGGAGGACGGGTGAGCGGGCGCTCGTTGCTCTCCGGGAAATCCTGCCACGGCCGTGGCCTGCACGGCGCTGTCCATCCCGCCGCCATGCAGGAGGACTACCGCCCGCGACTCCATGTGCCGCGCGCACGACTCGCTTTACCGCGCCCGCGAACCTTCGGGCGCGGGGAACACCCCACCTATCCCACTACCTGTCCCACCTGTCCCACCTGTCCCACCCATCCCACCTGTCCCACCTGTCCCGGTAGTCCCACCGAATCCCGGCGTATCCCGCCTCAATAATCTGTTGTGCATCCCGCGGGTCAGGCCGAGGCGCCTCTCCCGCGCTCTCCCCACCGCCGCGCGCCCTTCCGCCCGCGCTGCATCTGCGCCATGATCCCGCGCACGCAAGGAAAGGATGGGGAGAGGGTCATGGCCAAGGTACTCGTAATCGTTCCCTTCGCCTTCGACGAGAAGGGGCTCGCGAACCGGCGCTCGCAGCTCGATTCGGTCGCGTTCGGCCCGGACATCGAGTTCGACTTCCGGGGCGTCAAGGCGGGGCCGGCGCTGCTCGACTGCTACCACGACTACAGCATGGCCGACATCGCGCTGTTCGAGGCCGGGCTCACCGCCCAGGACGACGGCTACGACGCCGTCTGCATCGACACCATGAGCGATTCCGGCATGAACGCCATGCGCTCGGTGCTCGACATCCCGGTGATCGGGCCGGGCCGGGCCTCCTACATGACCGCGCTGATGCTGGGCAACCGCTTCTCCGTGGTGACCCAGTGGGACGGCTGGATCCCCCTCTACAAGAAGGGCACCCAGGAATACGGCGTCGCCGACCGGCTCGCCTCGGTCCGCTCCATCAACGTGATGCCGGACGTCGAGAACCTGCTCGGCGGCAAGGAGGAGGTGGTCTTCCCCAAGCTGGTGGAATGCGCCACGCGCTGCATCGAAGACGACGGCGCCGAGGTGATCCTGCTCGGCTCCACCACCATGCACCAGGCGCACGGGCACATGGCCGAGAACCTGCCGGTGCCGGTCATCAACCCCGGCCCGCTCACCTACAAGCTCGCCGAATGCGTGCTGGGCCTGGGGCTGACCCACAGCCGCAAGGCGTATCCGAAGCCGAGCGTGCCCAAGCCCGCCATGGTGCACGCCATGATGGACGGTGCTGCGACTGTCGGCGACTGACCGGAGGAGATACAAAGGATGGCAGGACGACTGGAAGGCCGCGTCGCGCTCATCACCGGCGCCGGGAGGGGCCTCGGCGCAGCAATGGCGCGCGGGATGGCGGCGGAGGGCGCGCCGGTCGCGCTCAGCGATATCGAGGAGGAGGGCGGCAGGGCGCTCGCGGCGGAGCTTGAGGCCAGCGGCGCCGAGACCATGTTCATCGCCCTCGACACGACCAGGGAGGCCGATTGGGAGGCCGCGATCCCGGCCGTGATCGATCGCTTCGGCGGCCTCGACATTCTCGTCAACAACGCGGGCGTCGGCATCGTCGAGCCGCTCGACGCGGTCACGCTGGAAAGCTGGCACAAGACCATGTCGGTCAACGTCGACGGTGTCTTCCTCGGCACCAAGTACGGCATGGCCGCGATGCGCGCGGGCGGCTCGATCATCAACCTCTCCTCGATCCTGGGTTTCACCAGCATCCCGGCACTCTCCGCCTACAGCGCGAGCAAGGGGGCGGTCAGGCTCTTCACCAAGGGGGCGGCGCTGGACGGCGCCAAGGACGAGCGCCGTATCCGGGTGAACTCGATCCACCCCGGCTACATCCACACCGAGATGATGGAAGCCACCTGCTACCGCGACTACGGCAGCCTGGAAGCGGGGCTGGAGGCGCTCGCCAAGCAGCACCCGATCGGGCGCGTGGGCAAGCCGGAGGACATCGCCAACGGCGTGATCTTCCTCGCGTCGGAGGAATCGAGCTTCATCACCGGCACGGAACTCGTGATCGACGGCGGCTATCTCGCGGTCGGCGGCTACGATGTCCACCCGTAGACGGAGCGGAGCGGCGCGGCGGCCGGCGACGCCCTCCACCGTCACCCGTCAGGGAGAACCAAAAGAAACACCCCCACCTCCCCCTGACCCCTCCCCCCAAAGGGCGGAGGGGAAACGCAAGCGATGCCACCCTAATCTCCCTCTCCTCCCCCGGGGAGGAGAGGGCCGGGGTGAGGAGGGGGCGAGCCCAAGCAAACGGAGAGATTGCAATGAACGCGGCCATCAATCGTCAGGTCAGGCTCGCGGCGCGGCCGGTGGGCATGCCCAAGGCAAACGACTTCTCGCTGGCCGAAGAGGCGGTGCCGGAGCCCCGCCACGGCCAGGCGCTGGTGCGCGTGCTCTCGCTCTCCCTCGACCCCTACATGCGCGGGCGCATGAGCGACGCGAAATCCTACGCGGCTCCGGTCGGCATCGGCGACGTGATGACCGGGGGCGCGGTGGGCGAGGTCGTGCGCTCGGAGACTGGGGGCCTCAAGGAGGGCGACCTGGTGGAGGGCATGTTCGGCTGGCAGGAGTACGCGCTCTGCACGCGCGGCTCAGCGCGAGTGCTGCCGGACTCCCGCTTCCCGCCGTCCTACGCGCTCGGCATCCTCGGCATGCCGGGCGCCACCGCCTACTTCGGCCTGCTGGAGGTGGGCCGGCCGCGCCCCGGCGACACGGTGGTGGTCTCCGCGGCCTCGGGCGCGGTTGGCGCGGCGGTGGGGCAGATCGCCAAGATCGGCGGCTGCCGCGTGGTCGGCACGGTGGGCAGCGACGAGAAGGCGGCCTACATCACGGACGATCTGGGCTTCGACGCCGCGATCAATTACCGCACGGCCAACGACCTGGGCGCCGCACTCGACGAGGCCTGCCCCGACGGCATCGATGTCTACTTCGACAACGTCGGCGGCCCGATGACCGACGCGGTGATGCAACGCCTCGCCTTCAAGGCGCGCGTCGTCGTCTGCGGCTGCATCCACCACTACAACCTGACCGAGCCCTACCTCGGGCCGAGCCACCTGCGCCACATCCTCGTCAACCGGGCGCGGGTCGAAGGTTTCCTGGTGCTCGACTGGCTGGAGCGCTACCCCGAGGCCTTCGCGCGGCTCACCGCGTGGCTCGACGACGGCTCCATGACCTACAGGGAGCACGTGATCGAGGGGCTGGAGAACGCACCCGAGGGGCTCGGCATGCTGTTCGAGGGGCGCAACTTCGGCAAGCTCGTGGTCAAGGTGGCGGAGCGCTGACGCCATGTCCCAAGCGGGGGTCAGCGCCCCGGAAGCGACCGTCTGCGCCCTGATCGAGGACATCTTCGGGGCGCTCGGCTTCACGGCGGACGAGCGCGCGGTGCTGACCGAGACCCTGCTGGAGGCGAGCCGCGCGGGCTACCACTCCCACGGGGTGATGCGCATTCCCACCTTCGCCGAGGACACGCGCGCCGGCATGATCGCGCCGGCGGTGGCGCCCGTGGTGGTGCACGAGACCGACGCGGCGGCGATGATCGATGCGCGCCGTTGCCTGGGCCCGGTCTCCTGCGTCTTTGCCGTGGAGCAGGCGGTGGCCAGGGCACGGACGCAAGGCATCGGCTGCGCGGCGGTGCGCAACGGCAACGACGTGGCCCGGCTTGGCGCCTACGTCGGCGGGCCGGCGCGCGACGGGCTGATGACCCTGTTGCTGGTGAACGACGCGGGCGGCGGCGCCTGTGTCGCGCCCTTCGGCAGTGCGGCCCCCTTCCTCAGCACAAATCCGCTCGCCTGCGGCATCCCGCGCGCGGCGGGCAAGCCGCCGCTGGTGATCGACCTCTCCACCTCGATCACGGCGCTCGGCAAGATCCGGATGGCTGCGAACCAGGGCGAGGCCGTGCCGGAAGGCTGGCTGATCGACCGCGAGGGCCGGCCGACCACGGAGCCAGCCGGCTTCTTCGATTCGCCGCGCAGCGCCTCGCTGCTGCCGCTGGGCGGCTTGGCCGACGGCCACAAGGGCTTCCTGCTCAGCCTGATCGTGGAGGCCTTTGCGGGTGCGCTTGCCGGCGCCGGCATGAGCCGGGGCAACGAGAACGAGGACCAGGGCAACGGCCTCTTCGTGCTCGCCGCCGACCCGCAGGCGCTGGGCAGGGGCGCGGGGTTCGTTAGGATGATGGAGGAATTCGTCGCGGACCTGGAGGCACTGCCGCCTGCCGAGGGCAGTGCGGGCGTGCGCCTCCCCGGCGCGCGGGCGGGCGGGGGACCGGGCGGTCCCTATCCCATCGACGGTCCCACCTGGGCGCGGATCGAGGCGATCCTGGACGCGCTCTCGCTTGGCGACGACTACGACCTGACGCCCGCCACACCCGAGGAGCGGTAGCCCTCGTGAGCGACGAGGCGGCGCGGAAGGAGCGGGCGCGGGCCAGGTTCGAGGCGCTGCGGGACGAGATCTGCGCTGCCTTCGAGGCGATCGAGGACGAGGCGGAGCGCGCAGGCGCCCGCCCCGGCCGCTTCCAGCGCAAGCCCTGGGAGCGCCCCGGCGGCGGTGGCGGTGTCATGGCGTTAATGCGCGGCCGGGTATTCGAGAAGGTGGGCGTCAACGTCTCCACCGTCCACGGCACGTTTTCCGAAGCCTTCCGCCAGAAGATCGCCGGCGCTGCAGAGGACGGCCGCTTCTGGGCGAGCGGCATCTCCGTCGTGGCGCACATGCGCTCGCCGCTGGTGCCGGCGGTCCACATGAACACGCGGCACATCGTCACCAGCACGTGGTGGTTCGGCGGCGGCAGCGATCTCACGCCCACCTACCCGGAAGAGCGCGAAACGGCCGACTTCCACGGGGCGCTGGAACGAGCCTGCGCGCGCCACGACGCGGGCTACTACCCGCGCTTCAAGGCCTGGTGCGACCGCTACTTCTACTTGCCCCACCGGGGGGAGGCGCGCGGCGTCGGCGGCATCTTCTTCGACGACCTCAACACGGGCGACTGGGAGGCGGATTTCGCCTTCACCCAGGATGTCGGCCGCGCCTTCCGGGATATCTATCCGACGATCGTGCGCCGCCGCATGAGTGAGCCCTGGACCGATGACCAGCGTGCGCACCAGCTCGCGCGCCGCGGCCGCTACGTCGAGTTCAACCTGCTCTACGACCGGGGCACGCGCTTCGGGCTGGAGACCGGCGGCAACACCGAGGCGATCCTGATGTCGCTGCCGCCCGAGGTACGCTGGCCCTGAGCGGGGCCGCCCACTCTCTTGCGGCGGTTGCGGCGCCCCCTTAGCGTATTCCAATGCCGAACAGCGAGAGCGAGGCCGGAGCGGAGACCGCAGCGCAATTGCGCGGCAGACGGGTTCTACTGGTGATCGCGGGCGGCATCGCCGCCTACAAGTGCCTCGACCTGATCCGGCGGCTGCGGGAGAACGGGGCGCATGTGCGCTGCATCTTGACCCGTGCCGGCGCCGAATTCGTCACGCCTCTCTCGGTCGAGACCCTGGCCAGGCAAGCGGTCTACACCGACACGCTCGCGCTCACCGAAGACAGCGAGATCGCCCACATCAGGCTGGGGCAGGAGGCCGATATCGTGGTGGTGGCACCGGCCACCGCCGACATCATGGCCAAGATGGCCCACGGCATCGCCGACGACCTCGCGACCTCGACGCTGATCGCGGCGGACAAGCCCACGCTGCTGGCCCCCGCGATGAACACGCGGATGTGGCGGCACCCTGCGACCGAGCGCAACCGCGCGCGGCTGGAGGCCGACGGCGTGAGCTTCGTCGGCCCCAACGACGGCCCGCTGGCGGAAGGCGAGAGCGGCCCCGGCCGCATGGCGGAGGTGCCTGAGATCGTGGCCGCCATCGTTGACGTGCTGGGCGCCCGCGCCGGCCCGCTCGCCGGCCTGCGGGTGCTGGTGACGAGCGGCCCGACCTACGAGCCCATCGATCCGGTGCGCTTCCTCGGCAACCGCTCCTCGGGCAAGCAGGGCCACGCCATCGCCGCCGCCTGCGCCGAGGCGGGCGCGGACGTGCTGCTCGTCTCGGGCCCGACCCAGCAGCCGGCGCCGGCAGGTGTGGAGACCGTGCGGGTCGAGACGGCGGAAGAGATGCTCGCCGCCTGTGAGCGGGGCCTGCCTGTGGACATCGCCATCTGCGCGGCGGCGGTGTCGGACTGGCGGGCGGCGGCGCCCCAGGACCAGAAGATCAAGAAACCCCGAAGGGGCGAGGGACAGGACAGGGGCGCACCCACCCTGGACCTCGCTGAGAACCCGGACATTCTGGCCACGCTCAGCGCTCGCGGCCCGAAGCGCCCGCGCCTGGTGATCGGTTTCGCCGCCGAGACCGAGGACGTGGAGGCGAACGCCGCCGCCAAGCTCGCGGCCAAGGGCTGCGACTGGATCCTCGCCAACCGGGTGGCGGAAGGTGCGGTCTTCGGCGACGACGAGAACGTCATCCACCTGCTCACGCGCCCCGGTGAGGGCGCGGCGCCGGCGGTCGAGCGCTGGCCCCGCATGAGCAAGGCCGAGGTCGCCGTGCGGTTGGTCCAGTGCATCGCAGAAGTGCTCTCCTCGGACGCTGAGACGGCATGAGCGCGCCGGTGGAGATCACGGTCCAACGCCTCGCTCACGGCCGCGACCTGCCGCTCCCCGGCTATGCCAGCGCCGGCAGCGCGGGCCTCGACCTCTATGCCGCCGCCGGCCCGCTCACGCTGGCGCCGGGCGCGCGCGCCCTGGTCGAGACGGGGCTCGTGCTGGCGCTGCCGGAAGGCTGCGAGGGTCAGGTCAGGCCGCGCTCCGGGCTGGCCCTGGACCATGGCGTGACCGTGCTTAACGGCCCCGGCACCGTCGATTCCGACTATCGGGGCGAGATCGGCGTGCTGCTGGTCAACCTGGGCGAGGCCCCGTTCGTGGTGGAGCGCGGCATGCGCATCGCCCAGCTTGTGATCGCGCCGGTTGCCCGCGCGCGCCTGGTGGAGGGCGAAGTGCCGCCGAGCGAGAGAGGCGCAGGCGGCTTCGGCTCCACCGGGCTCGGCCCTGAGAGCGACGGCGACTCACGGACCTGAGCGAACGCCGTTGATCGCGTTCGTCCCGCATTGCACAATGCCGTGCCGGCGCCGAAGCGCACTGGGCCGGTCACGAATGGGGAACAAGCATGACGATGAGGCGCAGAGGTCGGTTCGGTGTTGGGAGCGTGCTGCCCATGATGTTCGTCGCAGGCCTGGCGCTGGCGGCGTTCACCAGCCATCCCGGCGGGGCCCTTGCGGACGATGCGCAGCTTGAGCTGGTCTCGATCGACGCGGGGGACGGCAAGGCTCAGTCGAGCGTCGACCAGTCCGAAGCCACACACGTTGCGTCCACGGCTGTCGACGAGATCGCAACGCCGAAGGTCAAGAAGAGCAGCTGCGCCAGAACCGCCCACTGACGCGGCGGGCGGCCGGCTGCCGCCGGCTGGACTAGCGCGTCCGCTCGGCCACCCTCGCTTGCCGGAGCGGCGGCGAGGCGGCCGCAGGGCTGCATGAGCGAGCGATCCGAGCGGACCATGGCACGAGACCACCCTGACGAGGCCGCAGCCCCCGCCGTCACGGCGCCGCCGCCAGCGGTGCGCGGCCGCATCTACGACAGCATTGCCGAGACCATCGGCTCCACGCCGCTGGTGCGCTTCAACCGTCTGCCGGCCGAAGCCGGCTGCGGCGCGGAGATCGTCGGCAAGCTGGAATTCTTCAACCCCCTCGCCTCGGTCAAGGACCGCATCGGCGTCTCCATGATCGAGGCGGCGGAGGCCGAGGGCAGGATCGAGCCCGGCCGCTCGGTGCTGGTGGAGCCGACCTCGGGCAACACCGGCATCGCTCTGGCTTTCGTGGCGGCGGCCAAGGGCTACAGGCTCATCCTCACCATGCCGGAGAGCATGTCCATCGAGCGCCGCCGCATCCTCCTGTTTATGGGCGCCGAACTGGAGCTGACCCCGGCGGAGAAGGGCATCCCCGGTGCGCTGGCGCGTGCCGAAGAGCTGGTCGACGAGATCGACGGCGCCGTGATGCTCCAGCAGTTCGAGAACCCGGCGAACCCGGCGATCCACCGCGTCACCACCGCCGAGGAGATCTGGCGCGACACCGGCGGGGAGCTGGACGCCATCGTCTGCGGTGTCGGCACCGGCGGCACGGTGACCGGCATCGGCCAGGTGCTGAAGCCGCGCCTGCCGGCGCTCACGCTGATCGGGGTCGAGCCCGAGGCGAGCGCCGTGCTTTCCGGCGCACCGGCGGGCCCGCACAAGATTCAGGGCATCGGCGCGGGCTTCGTGCCGGGCGTGCTCGACCGCTCCGTGCTCGACGAGCTGATCCAGATCGGCGACGAGACCGCCATCGAGACCGCCCGGCGGGTGGCGCGGCTGGAAGGCATCCCGGTGGGCATCTCGTCGGGCGCGGCCATCGCCGCCGCGCTCCAGGTCGGCGCGCGCGAGGAGATGACGGGCAAGCGCATCCTGGTCATCGTGCCCTCGTTTGCGGAGCGCTACCTCTCCACCGACCTCTTCGCGGGTCTGTAGATCGCCATGTTCAACGAACGCCAGCTGGAGCGTTACGCCCGCCACATCCTGCTGCAGGAGGTCGGCGGGCCGGGCCAGCAGAAGCTGCTGGACTCGAAGGTGCTGGTGGTCGGCGCCGGCGGGCTCGGCTCACCGCTCATGCTCTATCTCGCGGCGGCGGGCGTCGGCACCATCGGCGTGGTTGACGACGACGCCGTGGCGCTCTCCAACCTGCAGCGGCAGATCGCCCACACCGAGGCCCGGATCGGCCATCTCAAGACCGAGAGCGCTGCCGAGACCGTGGCGCGGATCAACCCGGACGTGACGGTCGAATGCCACCCGGTGCGCCTCGACCCCGACAACGCCATGGACCTGATCGGGCGCTACGACCTGGTCGCCGACGGCAGCGACAACTTCGCGACGCGCTTCCTTATCAACGATGCCTGCTACCTGTCGCAGACCACCCTGGTCTCGGCCTCGATCCTGCGCTTCGATGGCCAGCTTGCGACCTTCAAGGCCCATCTCGGTGGCGACAACCCGTGCTATCGCTGCATCTTTCCCGAGGCGCCGCCGCCGGGGTTGATCCCTTCGTGCGCCGAGGGGGGAATCCTGGGCGCCGTGGCGGGCTCCATGGGCTCGCTGCAGGCAACCGAGGTGCTGAAGGAGCTGCTCGGGATCGGCGAGAGCCTTTCCGGCAACCTGATCGTCTACGACGGGCTCGCCGCGGTCTTCCGCAAGATCAAGGTGAAGCCGGACCCGGCGTGCGCGCTTTGCGGCGAGCGGCCCAGCATCCTCGACCTCTCCGGCGCCGAGAGCACGGACGCGGACTACTGCGCGGCTTAGAGCGTTTCCATTTCGCGCGGAAACGCTCTCGTATTTTATCGCTCACGGCAGCCGGCCGTCGCGCGGGCACGCGCGCCTATCGGCGAGACGGCCGGCGCCTCCGCGAGGGCGCCGCACGAGCGGCGGGCCGCGGTCGCGGCCTGTCGCGCGTCCGCCAAAGACGGACGCGCTCTAATCTCCGGCGCCGAACGCGCGGATTACCTCGTCGCGGGCGAAGCGCGGCACCGCACCGCCTGACTCGAAGCTGACGCCGCTGCCTTCCACCGCGCGGGCGATGGGTGCGCAGGCGAAGCCTTCGGCGGTGAGCGTCGCGAGCGCCTCCTCGGCGGCATCGGCGGGGAAGGCCGCGAGCAGGGCGCCGGAGGCGAGCAGTCCCCAGGGGTCGATGCCGAGCGCTTCGGCGAGCACGCGGCCGGGCGCGTACCAGAGCACGGCGTCCGCCGAGACCGTGAGCCCGATGCCCGCCGTCTCCGCCATCTCGTAGAGCCCGGCGGAGAGCCCGCCCTCGGTGGGGTCGTGCATGGCGGTGGCCCCGAGCGCCGTGGCGCGCAACGCGGCGTCCACCACCGAGATGCCGGGGTCGGTGAGCGCGCCTTCGGCCTCCACCAGAGTCGCGGCGGCGACCTTGCCCTCTAGCTGCGCGCCTGCCTCCGCCGCGAGCACGGCGGCGCCCTCCACCGGCGCGGGGCCGATTTGCACCACCACATGCCCCAGCTCCAGCGCGGCGGTGCGGGCGAAATTGCCGTCTTGCCGGAGCCCCAACATGTGGCCCACGACCACGGTGCGTCGGACCGCGTCGGTAACCTCGACATGGCCGCCCACCAGCACGGCGTCGAGATCCGCCAACGCCTCGTGCATGCGCCGGTAGAGCGCGCGCACCGCGTTCTCCGTGATCCCCGGCGGCAGCAGGACCGTCGCCAAGAACCAACGGGGCCTGGCGCCCATGACCGCGATGTCGTTCGCGTTCACCAGTACCGCGTGGGCGCCGACATCCTGCCCGGTGAGCGTCACCGGGTCGCTCGCGGCGATCAACGCCCCGGCTTGCACGCTGACGACGCCCGCGTCCTCGCCCACCGTCGGCGGCAGCAGCAGCTCGGGCGGCACGGGTCGGCCCGTCACCAGCACCTCGGCCAGCAATTCCGGCGGCAGCTTGCCGACCTCGAGAACCTCGTCGCTCATTCCACCGGTCTCACACGCTCAGCCGCCACCGGCGGCCACGGCAGCGGCATGTAACAGACGCGCGCGGAATGTACCACCGCGCACCGCGTGCGCCGGCTTGTCGTGCGGGACGCGCGCTCGCTCGGACGCTTGGAGAAAGCGGACATAGAAGCGGTCGTATTCGAGGACGCATCCAAGCTTGAATATCGCCTAGTATACTCTAAAATAGCGAATTATGGTTAACACGCCAGCAGACATAGAACCGGACACACGAGTGGCCGACCGCGGCGAATCGGTGGCGTTGTTAGAGCCGCTTGTCGTGGGCGAGGGCTCGCCACACCGCACCGGGTTGACGGACCTCGCGGTGGAGCTGGCCGGCAAGGCGGCGGGCTTTCACCGCAGCCTGCCGGAGGGCGTGCTCGCCATGCTGACCGATCTCGTGCGGGCCATGAACTGCTACTACAGCAACCTGATCGAAGGCCACGACACGCACCCGGTCGATATCGAGCGCGCACTGCGTGACGATTACAGCGCCGATGTCGGCAAGCGCAATCTTCAGCTTGAAGCCAGGGCCCACATCGCCGTGCAGGCGTGGATCGACCGGGGCGGGCTGGAAGGCCGTGCCGCGAGCCGCGACGGCCTGGTCGAATGTCATCGGCGCTTCTGCGAAGCGCTTCCCGAGGACCTGCTCCGGGCCGAAGACCCGGCAACCGGCGAGAGCGCCGCCGTGATCCCCGGCGTGCTCCGTGAGCGCGATGTCAAGGTGGGCCGTCATGTGCCGGTCAGTCCGGGCGCGCTGCCGCGCTTCCTGAAGCGCTTCGAAACGGCGTACACCGGGCTTGGCAGGACGGACCGCATTCTTGCCGCCGCAGCGGCTCACCATCGCCTTCTCTGGATTCACCCGTTCCTGGACGGCAACGGCCGCGTTGCGCGGCTGATGTCCCACGCGATGCTGCTGGAGAGCCTCGATACCGGCGGCGTCTGGTCCATCGGCCGCGGGCTCGCCCGCAACGAAGACACCTACAAGGGCCAGCTCATGGCCTGCGATGCGACGCGGCGCAACGACCTCGACGGACAAGGTCACCTGAGCGAAGAGGCGTTGGCCGGGTTCACGCGCTTTTTCCTGACCGCGTGCATCGATCAGGTCGACTTCATGGAAGGGCTCGTGCAGCCTGACCGCTTGCGCCACCGCATCCTGATCTGGGCCGAGGAGGAGATCAGGGCCGGCGTCCTGCCCCAGAAATCCGGCGCCGTTCTCCAGGCCATCCTCTATCGCGGCGAGCTTCCCCGAGGCGAGGTCTCTCAACTCCTGGGAACTGGGGAGCGCCAGGCGCGGCGCGTGACCGCCGCGCTCGTCGGACAGGACATTCTGGCTTCCGACAGTTCGCGCGCGCCGCTCCGCCTCGCCTTCTCTGCCAGGCTCGCCTCGCGCTGGCTGCCGGGGCTGTTCCCCGACAAGGAGCCATAGGTCACCTACGCGACTTCATCTGGCACCGCCCGCCGGTGCTTGCCTGCGGCACGGGATGGGCGCATTGTGGCGCCGGCTCGCGGAGGGCTCGCGCAGCGACGGCGCGAAAGGCTCTCGCGCGGGCTCATCCCCCGGCAGGAGTCTCGACCATGGCGTATCCCGATCCGCACTCGCGCTCAGCCGCGCTCGGCGCGCGGGCGCGCGCGGTGTTCCCCGGCGGCGGCACGCGCGGCCTCACGCAGCTTTCGCCTTATCCGATCTACGCGAAGGAGGCCCACGGCTGCCGCGTCACCGACGTGGACGGCGTGGAACGGATCGACTTCATCAACAACTACACGGTCCAGCTCTTTGGCCATTCGCACCCAGCTATCGTCGAGGCGGTGGTGACGCAGGCCGAGCGCTTCATGTCGCTCACGCTGGCGACCGAGAGCGAGATCGAGCTGGCCGAGCAAATCTGCGGGCGCGCACCGTCGCTCCAGCACATCCGCTTCACCAACACCGGCACCGAGGCGGTGATGCATGCCATCAAGGGCGCGCGCGCCTTCACCGGGCGGCCCAAGATCGCGAAGTGCGAGGGCGTCTACCACGGCGCCTACGACTACGCCGAGGCGAGCCTCGACCCGGACCCGCAGAGCTGGGGCACCGACCGGCCGCGCCCGGTGGGCTACGCCAAGGCCACACCCGCCGGGCTGCTGCAGGACGCGGTGATCATTCCCTTCAACGACGTGGCGGGGACTCGCGCGATCCTGGAGCGCCATGCCGACGAGCTTGCCGCCGTGCTGATCGACCTGGTGCCGGCCCGCTGCGGCGGCGCACCGATGAGCCCTGCCTACATCGAGATGCTGCACGAGTTCCGCCGCGCGTCCGGTGCGCTCATCATCGACGACGAGGTGATCACCTTCCGCCTGCACGAGCGCGGCGCCCAGACCCTCTACGGGCTTGAGCCCGACCTCACCACCCTCGGCAAGGTGATCGGCGGCGGCCTCCCCATCGGCGCCGTGGCGGGCACCGCCGACGCGATGGCGGTCTACGACAGCAGCGCGGGCAAGGCCGCCTGCCCGCAGTCCGGCACCTTCACGGCCAATCCGCTCTCCATGGCCGCAGGCGTCGCGGCGATGCGCATGTTCACGGCCGAGAACGTCGAGCGGCTGAACACGCTCGGCGAGAGCGCCCGCGCCAAGCTGCGCGAGGCTTTCCGCATCGCCGGCTGCGAGGGGCAGGTGACGGGCGAAGGCTCGCTCATCCTCTTCCACATGAGCGACGAGCCGCTCACCGATTACCGCGCGGTCTACCGCGCAGGCACGGAGGGGCGGGCGCGGAGGCTGGACGGGCTGTTCCGTGCGCTGCTCAACCACGGCGTCGTGACCTCGACCTCCGGCATGGCGTGCCTCTCCACCCCGATGGAGGAGGCGGAGATCGACCACCTGGCCGACGCCGTGCTGGCGAGCCTGCGGACGGTCGAGCGCGAGGCCGCCTGAAGGCGACGCGGCCCCGCGCCATGACCCGCCGCGTGCTCTGCCGGCTCGACGAGATTCCCGATCCGGGCTCCAGGGGCTTCGACTTTCGCGAGGGCGACGCGCTGCATTCGGTCTTCGTGGTGCGCACGGGCAGCGCGGTGCGGGCCTACGAGAACGCCTGCCCGCACACTGGCGGCCCGCTCGACTGGGTGCCGGACCAGTTCCTCACCCGCGAGAAGGACATGATCCTCTGCGCCACCCACGGCGCGCTCTTCCGCATCGAGGACGGGCACTGCCTCTCCGGCCCCTGCGTCGGCGAGAACCTCACGCCGCTCCCGGTCTCCATCGAGGGGGATGCAGTCGCGGTGGAGTTCTAACCGTATATAATCCGGCCGCGCCGAGACGGTCGGCCAATCCTTGAGGGAGGCGTTGCGCCACGATGTTGGAGACTGAGCTGTTCCCCGTGCCCGACGGCCTGGACCGATCGGCCCACTGCGACGACGCGACCTACCGCGCCTGGTACGCCCGCTCGACCGAGGACCCGGAGGGGTTCTGGGCCGAGCACGGCAAGCGGATCGACTGGATCAGGCCCTATAGCAAGGTGAAGGACGTCTCCTATGCGGCCGACGACCTGCACATCCGCTGGTTCGAGGACGGCACGCTGAACGCCTGCGCCAACTGCGTGGACCGGCACCTGGCCGAGCGCGGCGATCAGGTCGCCATCATCTGGGAGGGCGACGACCCGGCCGAGGATTCGACGCTGACCTACCGCGAGTTGCACGCGGCGGTCTCGCGCTTCGCCAACGGACTGCTCTCCCTGGGCGCCAAGAAAGGCGACCGCATCACGATCTACCTGCCGATGATCCCGGAGGCCGCCATCGCCATGCTGGCCTGCGCGCGGATCGGCGCGGTCCACTCGGTGGTGTTCGGCGGCTTCTCGCCGGATTCGCTGGCGGGCCGGATTCAGGACTGCGATTCGACGCTCATCGTCACCGCCGACGAGGGCCTGCGCGGCGGACGCTCGATCCCGCTCAAGGCCAACACGGATGCGGCGCTGGAGAGCTGCCCGAGCATCCGTAACTGCGTGGTGGTGAAGCGCACCGGTGGCGAGATAGGCTGGGTAGACGGCCGCGACGTCTGGTACCACGACCTCGTGGATGGCGCGTCGGCCGACTGCCCGCCGGCGGAGATGGCGGCCGAAGACCCGCTCTTCATCCTCTACACCTCGGGCTCGACCGGGAAGCCCAAGGGCGTGCTCCACACCACCGGCGGCTACATGGTCTACGCCTCCATGACCCACCGTTTCGTCTTCGACTACCACGACGGCGAGACCTACTGGTGCACGGCGGATGTCGGCTGGGTCACCGGCCACAGCTACATCCTCTACGGCCCGCTGGCGAACGGCGCGACGACGCTGATGTTCGAGGGCGTGCCCAACTACCCGGACGCCTCGCGCCACTGGCAGGTGTGCGACAAGCACGGCGTCAACATCTACTACACCGCGCCGACCGCGATCCGCGCGCTGATGCGCGAGGGCGAGGGGCCGGTCGAGAAGACGTCGCGGGCCTCCCTGCGGCTGCTGGGCTCCGTGGGCGAGCCGATCAACCCCGAGGCCTGGCTCTGGTATCACCGGGTGGTGGGCGACGGGCGGTGCCCCATCGTCGATACCTGGTGGCAGACCGAGACCGGCGGGATTCTGATCACGCCGCTGCCAGGCGCCACGGCGCTCAAGCCCGGCTCCGCCACACGGCCCTTCTTCGGCGTGCAGCCCCTGATCGTCGATCAGGAGGGGAACGAGCTGGAAGGCGCGTGCTCCGGCCTGCTCTGCCTCGCGGATTCCTGGCCAGGGCAGATGCGCACGGTCTATGGCGACCACAAGCGCTTCATCGATACCTACTTCTCGCAGTATCCGGGCCGCTACTTCACCGGCGACGGCGCGCGCAGGGACGAGGACGGCTACTACTGGATCACCGGGCGCGTGGACGACGTGCTCAACGTTTCCGGCCACCGCATGGGGACGGCGGAGGTGGAGAGCGCGCTGGTGGCGCACCCGGCGGTCTCGGAATCGGCGGTGGTGGGGTATCCGCACGACATCAAGGGGCAGGGCATCTACGCCTACGTGACGCTCACCGCGGGCCGCGAGCCGAGCGAGGAGCTGCGCGGCGAGCTCAGCCGCTGGGTGCGGAAGGAGATCGGCCCGATTGCCACGCCCGACCTCATCCAGTGGGCACCGGGGCTGCCCAAGACGCGGTCCGGCAAGATCATGCGGCGCATCCTGCGCAAGATCGCGGCCAACGAGCACGACGCGCTGGGCGATACCTCCACGCTGGCGGACCCTGCGGTGGTGGACGACCTGGTCGACAACCGGATGAACCGCGCGTGAGGCGGATGCTCCACGTGCCGCTGTCGGCTGACGGCCATGCCTGACCATACCGATATCCACGCGCTGCTGGAGCGGGGCGCGCGCGCGGATATCGCCATCGCGGCGCCGGAGCGGGAGCCGCTGAGCTATGGCGCACTCCGCGATCAGGTCGGGCGCACGGGCGACGCGTTGACCCAAGCCGGGATCGGACCGGGCGATCGCGTTGCCATCGTGCTCCCCAACGGGCCGGAGATGGCGGCAGCCTTCCTCGCCACCGCGGCGCACGCCACGGCGGCGCCGCTCAATCCCGCCTACCGGGTGGACGAGTTCGCCTTCTACCTCGAAGACCTGCGGGCCAAGGCGCTGATCCTGGAGGCGGGTGCGGAGAGCCCGGCCATCGAGGCGGCGGAGCGGGTGGGCGTGCCGATCGTCGCGCTTACGCCGGACAACGGTGCGGGTGCCGGCGGCTTCAGCCTCGACATCCCGGCCGGCGCGAGCGACGGGCGGAGTAACGGCGCGGGCGACGACGCGGCGCTGGTGCTCCACACCTCGGGCACCACGTCCCGGCCCAAGATCGTGCCGCTCACCGACGCAAACCTCTGCGCCTCGGCGCACAATATTGCGGACTGGATCTCGCTGGAGCCGGGCGACCGCTGCCTCAACATCATGCCGCTCTTCCACATCCACGGGCTGATGGCGGGCGTGATGGCCTCGCTGCACGCGGGCGCCTGCGTGATCTGCACGCCGGGCTTCAACGCGCTCCGCGTCTTCGCCTGGCTCGACGAGATGGCGCCGACCTGGCTCACCGCCGTGCCCACCATGCACCAGGCGATTCTCGCGCGGGCTGCGCGCAACAAGGAGATCGTCGCGCGCCGCAGGCTGCGGCTGCTGCGGTCCTCGTCCTCCTCGCTGCCGGCGCCGGTGATGGAGGAGCTCGAGGCGACCTTCGATGCGCCGGTGATCGAGTCCTACGGCATGACCGAGGCCTCACACCAGATGACGAGCAACCCGATGCCGCCGGCCGAGCGCAGGCCGGGCGGGGTGGGGATCGCCGCCGGTCCCGAGGTCGCGATCATGGACGAGGCCGGCCGGCTGCAGGCGCCGGGCGTGCAAGGCGAGGTGGTGATCCGCGGCCCCAACGTCACGCATGGCTACGAGAACAACCCGGAAGCCAACGCGGTGGCGTTCACGGGCGGCTGGTTCCGCACCGGCGACCAGGGGGTGATCGACGGGGCCGGCTATCTCACGCTCACCGGCCGGCTCAAGGAGATCATCAACCGGGGCGGCGAGAAGATCGCGCCGCGCGAGGTCGACGACGTGCTGATGGGCCACCCGGCGGTGGCGCAGGCGGTGGCCTTCGCCGTGCCGCACCCGAAGCTCGGCGAGGACGTGGCGGCGGTGATCGTGCTGCGCGAGGGCGCCGAGGCGGGCGAGCGGGAGCTGCGCGCCTTCGCCGCCGAGTCGCTCGCGGACTTCAAGGTGCCGCGCACGATCCTCTTCCGCGACGAGATTCCCAAGGGCGCGACCGGCAAGCTGCAGCGCATCGGCCTGGCCGAGAAGCTGGGCATCACGACGTGAGGACCCGGCCGTGAACCTGTTGGCGATGGTGTTCCAGGCTTGTGGCGACGGCATTGGCAGCTTTGGGCGCAACGGGGTCGTGCATGCGCCCCCTCCTCACCCCAACCCTCTCCTCCCCCGAGGGAGGAGAGGGAGAGATGAGGCCATTGCCGCCTACGTCCCCCCTCCGCCCTTCAGGGGGGAGGGGGACAGGGGGAGGTGGGCGTCGGCGCCGCCGCGGCGCGCCGGACATAGACGCGCGATCCGCAGATGAGCGGAACCGCGCCGAAAATCTGCATCGTCGGCGCAGGGGCCATCGGCGCCTACTTCGGGCTGGAGCTTGCGGAAGGCGGCGCGGAGGTCTCGCTGATCGCGCGCGGGCCCCATCTCGCGGCCATGCAGGCACGCGGCGTGCGCGTGCGCGCCGGCGGCGAGGAGCGCCGGGCCGAGATCCGCGCGACCGACGACCCGGCGGAGCTCGGACCGCAGGATGCCGTCATCATCACCCTGAAGGCGCACTCGGTGCCGGGGATCTGCGAACGCCTGCAGCCGCTGCTCGGGCCGGAGACTGCGGTGGTCACGGCGTCGAACGGCATCCCCTGGTGGTACTTTCACAAGCTGAACGGGCCCTACGAAGGCCGGCGTATCGCGTCAGTGGACCCCGACGGCACCCAGTGGGAGCTGATCGGGCCGGAGCGCGCCATCGGCTGCGTCATCTTCGCGGCGGGCGAGATCGTCGAGCCCGGCGTGATCGAGATATCCGGCCATCTCAGCCAGAAGCGTCTGCCCTTCGGCGAGCCGGACGGGACGCGCAGCGAGCGGGTGCAGGCGCTGAGCCGGGCCTTCATCGCCGCCGGCTTCAAGTCGCCGGTGCGGCCCGATATTCGCTCGGACATCTGGGTCAAGCTCTGGGGCAACCTCGCCTTCAACCCGGTGAGCGCGCTCACCGGCGCCACGCTGGAGGACATCGCGCGCGACGCCGGCACCCGCGCCGTGGTCCGCGCCATGATGGCGGAGGGGCAGGCGGTGGGCGAGGCGCTCGGCGCGCGCTTCGCCATCGACGTGGACAAGCGCATCGAAGGCGCCGAGCAGGTGGGCGCGCACCGCACCTCGATGCTTCAGGACCTGATGCTGGGCCGGCCGATGGAGATCGAGGCGCTGGTCGGCGTGATTGCCGAGCTCGGCCGCCTGGTGGGTGTGCCGACGCCCTCCATCGACATGGTCTATGCGCTGGTGAAGCAGCGCGCGGTGGAGGCGGGGTGCCTGCCGGGGTGAGCCTCTCTCAATTGCGTGACCCTTGGCAACACTATCAGAAATAAGAATTCAAGATTTTCGGTAGTTTATCAGTTTGACTTTACATCGCGCTGGCGCCGGAGCGACACCCCCTTACGGACCGTGCGGAGCATCTAGCCTCTTCGTTGACACAATCCGCTCCGTGTGCTCCGTTGGGTACGGTTATCCAACGAGGACAGACACCATGAGATTTGTAATCATCGGGCTCGCGGCCATCGTGCTTCTGGCAGTCAGCGTATCGCACGGCACGGCTTTCTCTCACTCTGGCGGCACGGATTCCCAAGGTTGTCACCACAATTGGGCCGACGGCAGCGGAACTTATCACTGCCACTAATCGGTGTTCTCGGCTTGCCGCTGCCACGGCATCAGGCTCCACTCCACTCGCCCCTTCAGCACGCAGGTTCAATCCCAGCGGCCCTTATTTGGGAGCGTCACCTCTCAAGTATCGTGTGGAATATGAGTCCTGAGCACTTGATCGGATCGGCCTAGGGAGCATCACATGCAACGCCCCGTCGCAGTTCTGCTTGCTGTCGTCCTATTCGCCTTCCTAGCGACTGATGCGCTGGCCCACGGCGGAGGTCTGGATCGCTACGGATGTCATCGAGAAACAGCTACTGGAGGCTATCACTGTCACGATGACGAAGAGGATGTTGACTGGAAAGTGGTAGCGGGAGTTCTTGGTGGTCTGGTCGCCTTGGCTCTTGTGGGTGTACGTCTGATTTGTGAGATTCATGCTGCTGCGCCGGCGCGCCGTTCCCAGAAATCGTCGAAGCGATTGCTCTCGACGGCGCAGCGCAGGGCGATGATGGCGTTGGCGCCGCCGACGGTCCAGCGCATGCCGCCC
>JAJEEP010000121.1 GCA_022820945.1 Alphaproteobacteria bacterium
CCCCGCCAACCCGAGACCCTTCAAGCCTCAACCCTGAAACCGAAAACCTCAGACACCGGCACCGCAAAGGCGCCGAACATCAGCCCCTGCGCGCTCGAAATCAGCCGATAAACGCGCCGTCCCGCGAATAAGTCGGGCTAGATCCCAGACCAAGCTGTTGATGTACCCGTGCTTGTTGGCTTCACCCAACTTCAGGGTACCTCCGTGGTACTCCGCGATCTGTCTCGCGATATAAAGTCCTAACCCCCGACCTTCCTTCTGCCGCTTGGTCGTGAAGAAAGGCTGAAACACCGTCTCGCGCCGGTCCTCGGGAATTCCAGGCCCCGAATCGGTCACGGTCACTCGACCTCCATATGGTTCAATCGTGACTTTTATGGACCCAATCACGTCTTCGTCTCTCGCTGCCTTGCCAGGACCGCGATCATATTTGTCCTTCTCAACTATCCAATAAACTGAATTCGACAACAAATTCTCGATCACTTGCACAAACATGCCCTTGACTGCCGTGATCACCCGCTGCCCTTTTGGTGGAACAACCGATGTCGTGAACTCGATCCGTTTGGCGCGTCTTGCTTGCCGGGAATAGCCTTCTACAATTTCATCGACCCACTCCGTAATCTCAAACTCCTCCTTAGTCTGTCGGGCATTAGTGCTCAGAGGATCGAGAACCCGCAGGCGCTTCTGAAGAGTACGAAGCTGCGCTTCCAGAACTCGCAGTGAAACAGAAACTGACCTTCGGTCCTTTCCCGAGCGCGCAGATCGAATCGTCCTTAGCCCACCTGCCGTCGCGCGGTACAGCTCGTGCGCAAGTACCTCTATCAATAAGCCGATGCTCGCGAGGTGCATGACCCGTTCGCGCTCCTGCTCTTGGGCCTGCGAAGCTACCTCCACCATCTCTGCCGCCTCCCGCAGAGTGGCCAACGATTCCTTGACCTGCTTTGTTAGTCTTCTGCCCTCTGCTGTCTTCGCCAGCGCTTTAATCAGCCGCGGCAACAACGCCTCTATACGATCGTCTTCTTGCCTGAACCGGTCAATTGCATCATCGGCATAGATCCGCTCCGCCCGCTGAAGTTCATCATCCACGTCGACCACGAATTGACGAAAATGCTCCATCGATGAACTAAGCATTCCAACAAAAGCCTGCTTCTCAGGCCCATCGGTCAATCCCTCTCGATTTGTTTGGTCGGACAGATAGGGGTTATCTTCCTTCGTAATGTTAGCTCGCCCCACTACCTGTCCTCGGTTTAACTTAAAGCCGCTCGTAGAAAAAGCATGTCGGTCCAGATCAAGCCAATCGTCATTTGGCCCACCGTAGGGGTTCACCCGAAAACCATCTCTATACAAGGATACCCCACCCGCCCACATTGCTAGGAGCCGTCTCACCGTTCCTAAGTCGCCAATACCTTCAATTTTGCTCAAGATTCTTCGATTGAACCAATACACCTCCAAGCTAAACGGGCCAACGCGCTCTAGTGTTTGTCGACTTGCACCCCTTGCACTAGCGACCAAATCAATGCCTCTGAAATCAAAGGATCCCTTTCGTTTTCGAAGTCGATAGTTCATCTCCGCATGTAGACGAGGACCAAGCCTTCCATCCACACGGTATTCTGCCAAAAACACGCCGTGGGCATGCTGCAGGATGAAGGAGGCGAATTCCGGAATCTCTACATCGGACCCATTGAAGCTGATCGTCAATGGCAACTTCTTCCTCGCGAAAGGATCAACAAGCTTCGAAAAATGCTCCGTAGCCATTTCCTCAAGCTTGGTTTGTGACCAGTCTGACGTCAGTGCGGTAATTCGAATCAGTGTTCCCGTATCCGTTTCGTCCTTTCTACCTCCCTTTTCTGGTTCTACTGCGATGCTTCCGATATCTTCATCTGCCGCGTTTGCAAAATCATTCCAGTCTATCTCCAAGTTATTCCAACTCTTCTCTCCTTGCACTCCAGTAAATACCTCCATCGCATCGCCAAGGCGCATGGCTGACAGACGGCCCAAGCCCTTCTCCCCAAGGATTACTCCTTCTCCTTCTCGCTTCTTCTTATCGCGACCAGTCGCGCGCATCCGCTCTTCTCGCTGACGCACCCGGTTCCTCGTGCCTATC
Source organism: Alphaproteobacteria bacterium (assembly GCA_022820945.1). GTDB lineage: Bacteria > Pseudomonadota > Alphaproteobacteria > UBA828 > UBA828 > WTGU01. Next base: position 2,102 of record JAJEEP010000121.1, read on the forward strand.
GTGAGATAGACGTCCCTGAGGGTCCTGGCCGACATCCCCTCCCCGTCGTCGTCAATCTCGATATAGTTTGCTCCACGAACCGATCGGGAAAACTCTCCTTTCGTCCTCGCTTGGTTAAATTGCTCTATCAACTCCTCGGCGTTTGAAACATCTGTATCAATTGCGTCTAGGGCCAATCGACGAATGTCCTTCCAACTACCCGATGCCTTTTCCGATAATCCGTCCGGCTGACCCTCCGTCCTCCTACGTTCGCCCAACCGACGCAAAAGGACATCATATGTGTGAAAACCTATGCGCTGCACAACCTCTATTCGGACTTCGGGTGATCGGGCGTCCAACGAGTTCTTGATCAACTCATAGAATGCTACACCATCGGAACTAATCAGCTCCGAACCGAGGTGAAGAATCGTTCGTGCGTTAACGCGGAAACTCATGCTTCCATTACCGCGACGTTTCCCGGTCACCACTTGGCAGAGCCACTGAACTTCTAACTTGCCCTGTCAACTCCACTTTCTGGATCCTTCGATAGTTCGTCGTTCCCGGATGACCCACCTTTTCTGAGAAGTGCTCGGATTCCCAAATGTGTGCAATTACAACGTGCAAATCAAACATCCGTCGTCCTTATCCTCTTCTAGATCCCTCCGGCGACCAAATATCTCTGCTAGCGTTAAATTGGCATCGCTCTTGTTGTTTGCTGCCGACCGCTTGGCGTGATCTTCCTTAATCGCTCGCATGCGCTCTGGTTTCTCTAACTCAGACAAGGACTCTCTCTCGCTCCAGGTGAACGTATTCCCGCTTCCCTCAAACGGGCGTTCGTATTCTTTCGCCTCTTCGTAAAGATGTGGGTAGCGCTCCTTAAGCCGTACCCATTCTATCTTTTGCTGGTAGAAGCAAAAGAAGCAACCAGAACGCGACCGACCCCAACTGTGGTAGGGAGGTAGGCCAACCCCTGAGGCATCCAATATTTCTCGAATGTCTGCAAGAATCAATCCGTCTTCTTGAAATGGGTATACGGGGGTGATGTTAGGCTTGTGGCTGATATAGCCAGTCCGACGTTCGTCAGCACGTAGACCGACGTAATTCACTACGATATCGTCTCCTACGTACTCCTCAAAGGGTTTAAGCTTTAGCATCTTCGTGCACCATCTACGATGGTTTGAAGGAATCATGCCCCCATAGACATCGTACCAGTGATCGAATCCGAGATCGGCTTTGAATCTGACCACTCGACGTCCTAGATAATCTTCAATACGTTCAAGATATTCATATGTATCTGGCAACTCCTTATTGGTATCCCAAAATACATACTCCATCAGCGGAACCTTATCCCGCATGTAGATCGCTAGTGCAGCGGAATCTTTTCCGCCTGACAGACTGAGGACGTGCCGTGTCACTGCAAATCTTCCCTCGAGGGTTCTGTGGCCACTTGCTCTGAGAGGAGCGCAAGCAGTAGCGCACTGGGGCTGTCGGATTTGCGTAGCAGCTCCCTCATCGCCTTCGCCGCCGGTGATTTCGCTATTCCATGACCCTTCGTTCTCACATACAGGCTCCGCTCAGTACCGTCGGAAGAGGTAACATGAATTGCTGTGATTGGCGACTTCTGAGCCTTGCTCTCACGAATCAAAGCCAGCCGTCTCGCGAGCCTTTGAGCGAGCGCGCGAACTTCGTAGCCGAAGGTGTCGACAGTGTCATCGTCCCAGCTCTCGAGCCGGCGGCCAGTCACCAGACTTGCTACCCCGTCTAGCCAGGCCTCATGGGTAGTTTCAGGGTTCAGCGCACGGTCAACGAACCCGCGAAGACCGAAGTCCCTCAACTCAAGCTCTTGACCTGCATAGTCAGCTCGGATCTGCTCGCGCAGCTCTCTCAGTGAGCGAGCAGCGAAGGCATCCAACAAGTGGGCCTCCGCTTGTTTTCGCAGGCTTGGGAACGCGTCCGCAATATCTGTGAGGGCGACATCGAGCGCTGTTGCGAACATCTCTACGTTAACCGTACCGTCTTGAAGCGCGCCGCAGGCCTTAGGTAGCGTCTCAAGGATTAGCTCAATGGGTTCCCGCCCCTTTTCGAGCGCCGCACGAACCGCCTGTGATCGCTCGTCTACCGACCGTGTCATCTTCGTATATGCTGGCATTGTCAGCCACCAGCGATACAAACCCTCCACCAACGCCTTTAGCTCCGACTTTGGCGGATCACCGCCCCAGACCGAAAGGTTGCTACAGAGGGCTTCCAAGACCTCTTCTCCATACTCCGTTGACACATGCCTGACCGCAAAGTTTCCGGGAGTCTTCGCCATTCTCATAAAGTGAGCTGTGGTTATCGCCGGTTGGAAGCTGTTACGCTCCAACACGGCCACCTCACGGTTCTTGCAAATCAAGTAGGCAGCCACGATCAGTAGCGCGGGTCCTTTCCTAAGGCCAATGGGAGGTCGTGCCAGTTCCATCAGAAGATCATCTACCCCCATGACTTCCCCGCATTGAGCCATTTTGTCGATCAGTCTCCAGCATGGCCCCCACCGAAGGGGATCGTCACTAGGCGGTGGATGAAACCCGAATGCACCGTTTACAACCCGATGCAATCCAGAAGCCCAAAACAGCGACAGGTAGATCGTGCGCTCGGGTGGCGCCCCTTCCAACCCGAGAGCCTCTTCGGAGCCTCTTTCGACCATTAGTTCGAATAGTCTAGTCCGAGCTGCAGCGATCGCCGTCGAGGGCTTGGCGCGATTTATCAGCTCGTTCCTTAGGAGCGGGGCCTCCGAGAACACCTCATCGCAGATATCGCTAAGAAACCGACTCAATTCTGCCCTCGATCCAACTTCCAATTCCCTACCATTGCGGTACCAGACTTCTCGCCCAAGCGCTTCTCCTGGCCTGGATAAAGATGTTAGTTCGCGTAACAGTTCTGTCTCAAGCGCATCGATCCGTCTACCCACCTCCCCACGAGCTACATCGTCTATGCGCAACTCCTGACAATTCGAGTGAATCCACCGCCAACAAGCCAAATCGTGCGCTCGTGCTACATCTGGCGCCGTAAAGCGCCGCTGCCGGATGATTGCTAGCGGCCCAGCATCAGCAGAAATACTCCTTGCTCGCTCGGCCGCTTCCTCATGATCTTCGTCCGGATGGACGGTTATTACTAAAATTGTGCCGTCGATGTCGCCGCGTGGTTCGATCGTCTTGGTGCCTACAACATTGGCAAAAGTCCGCAACGTGCCCGTCTGATGATAATGTCGCTGCGCGACAATTGGCCGGGCAGGTGGCAATCTCTGCAACTCCGTTTCAATCCAGTTAGTCGCAGGAACCGCTGCCTTAGCGTCCTCCATCCACTTTTCGAGGTCGACACTGGTGTGAGACCAAAGGCTGAAGTCGCCGCGGTATAAACGCTTGTGGACGACACCACGCCTGACCAGTGTCTCTAATGCTGCGTTCGCCTGCTCTTCATCGAGGCCCAAACACCATGCGATATCTGATACAGCGCACGCCAGCCCAGGAACCGGCTCCAGCACCGACATCACCCCAACCAGTTTCAGCACCGACAGATGGAGCAAATCCATGTCTGCGCACATCATCACCGCATCGGTCGCCAGTCGCCACCGCTTCTCACGCTCGGTCGACCGGAAGCGGAAAGACCCCTGTGTCGCCAGGTAGTCATACAGATCGTCTAGCCGGTACCAATTGGCGGGCCCGTACTCCTTCCCATGCGCGAATCTGCGGAAGCCCCCTGGTTCCAATGATTGGAGAAAACTGAATACCGAGCGTTCATTTTGCCCGAAGCGTCTCGAAGTCGACGCAAGGCAACTAAGCGTCGCAGGATGGATCGGGTATAGGCTTTCCGCTAACTTCCGCACGCGCGGAGCCGAAGTCGTAAACATTTGGCGCGAATGCGCTTCCGAATACAGGGAACGTGCGGCTTTTCTCACGCCGAGAGAGTGCGCGCCGACAGAATTCAATGCTTCAGCCACCAGATGCAACGTTTGCTCAGTCGACTCTTGAAAGGCGATTTCCTCGTATCTTTCAGAAGATCTGGCCCACTCGCCCTCGACCCACTCGCCCATTCCCGCGACATAGTCCCCGAATCGATGATGCAGGAACCCGATAACACCCAATGGCGCTGCACCAGAGCCTCCGGCACGTTCGGCCAACAGCTGAAAAATGGATGGGTCTTCTCGTTCCCGATTGCCTGCGGCAAACTCAAGATAACGACCCATTTCGTCGATCAGCAGCAGAAACCCGCGTCCTTTCTTATTGCTCAAACGAATCGAAAATTCAGACAGGAGTTCTAGGACCGGGCGTACATCGAATTGTCCCTCCTGCCGCATTGCCAAGATCTTCCTGGCCTCGGCTACGGTTCTCCGATCCCGAGCCGTTGGAGAGCCAGCCGTCTCAATCAATGCTCTCAGTATGTCTTCGGCCAAACTGGCCCGACGCCCGACCAAGACACACGGAAGATATAGCGGGACCTCAATGTTGCCGACGGCCTCCTGAAGCAGTCGCCTGGCGGCTTCGTCCGAACCGTCGTTCAGGAATATCCGCGCCACCAACAAACCGAAAGACGATTTGCCGCAACCGTAGGGGCCCGTAATGCGGAAGGCGCGTTGCGATGAGCCATGACTCAATCCCATGACAATCCGCTCAAGTCCATCTCGAACGGACGGGGTAAGGATGTATCCGTCGAGCGCGTCGGGGTCGAACAGATCCCGCTCCATGTCGACGGCCCGGAGGTACCTTCGTCCTACAGAAACTTTTTCTTCGATCAGTGCGCGAGCCACGCCAACCTGCCCACTTCCTTCAAGTTGTCCGAGCCACGGGCCATCAGCTCAAGCCCGCCAGCCCCATCTTCTCGCAACTCGATCCCGGAAGCCGCGCCAGCAAATTCTTCCAGCTTCCGGTGTAGGGACATTTCGTCGAGGCGGAAGGCTGCCCCCGGCGAACGTCGATCCAACAAGAGACTTCTCATCGAAATGGAGCGACTATTCGGCGCCACGCCATTCCAAAAGTCTCGCAACGCAAAGGCGAACGCCCGTACGTCCAGTTCTGGCTTTTGGCCTCTAGGCAGACGCACCACAAGCGCACCATTCGCCGTCTGCGTCTCCAAGAGATGAAGCTCCTGCAAGGGACAGCCCAGCGACTCGTCCCCTGTTGTGGCGGCATTCACCCGACCGAAGTCGTAGCTTCGGATCAGCATATCCACGTGCGCAGCTGCCGTCCCTGACGAAATCGGTCCCCGAGCAGTCATGGCTCTGTTCCTGACCAGCTCGACAAGTCGTTCCCTGGACACCTCGACATCCTGCATCTCAAGGAAAGCCGTCACCCACGCTCCCAATCCACCGTGCACCGTAACGTTCCAATGCAGGCGCCAGATCGAGCCCACATCCTCCAAGTAGGGATCCAGTCCCGTCTTCGGGTCGAACAACCTGTGGGCGAATTTCGTGTTCGAAGCGACTCCCCGCTCCACGACGACAAGACCGAAGACTCCGCCCCAGAAGCGAAGCGCCTTGACCATGTTTCGTCCCAACCCAAGGGCGAGGATCGCTCTGTCATCGCTTGAGAAGACTTGGGGGTCTCGCTCCACCACCTCATAAAGCTTGGGAAGCCAGCCGTAGCGACAGGCGAAGGACTCATGCCCTGAGAACACCACGGCTCGCCCACCGTCTCCGCCCCAGACCGCGCCATCTTCTGACTGGCGCGCGCTCATGACGTCAGAGCATTCATCTCGTCATCCACCTCGCCTCTCAATTTCCGCACCATACTGCCTATAGCTTTAGCGGCATCGACCACCTCTTCTTCAGTGGTAATGCGCCCAAATCCGACCCGAATGGAGCCTTCGATCAACTCCTGGGGAAGGTTCATGGCCATGAGTACTCGGGAAGGTTCAATCGCTCCCGAAGAGCACGCGGATCCCGTAGACACGGCGATTCTGGGCAGCATTGCGATAAGCTCATCTGCAACTATGCCGGGAAAGCACAAACTGAGGTTCTGTGGGACTCTCTCCTGAAGCGAACCATTTATCGAGAAATTCGTCGTTTCCTCCCTCAATCGGTCAAGGAAAAGAGACGACATGGCTCTGCAATGCTCCATTTCCTTTTCCAGATGTGCTCGCGCAAGCTCGCACGCCTTGCCGAAACCCACGCACAAGGCGACAGGCACCGTTCCCGGCCTGATCCCTTTCTGCTGTCCACCACCCGTCATCAAGGGCTTGAGCTGACCAATTCGATCACGGTCCGCACAGATGGCCCCGATCCCGGCTGGCCCATAGACCTTATGTGCCGACAGAGTCAAAAAGCCGATTCCTTCCGACATGTCGATTGGCACCTTGCCAAGTGCCTGCACCGCATCCGAATGGAACACCGTTCCAGCCTCCTTACACAGTGAGGCAATAGATTCGACTGGCTGTATGGTGCCGATTTCGTTGTTGACCGCCATCACCGATACCAGGTCGGCAGACCCCACATGCTCGCCAAGCACGTCCAAGTCCACGATGCCATCGGGATTCACCGGAACGACCCGGACTGTCGTACCCGCTTGCTGACAGGCCTTCGCTGTCTGAGAAACGCATGGATGTTCAATGGCGCTCACCACGATCCTGCGGTCCGGCCCACCAAAACTACGCACGACGATGTTGGCGGCTTCAGTTGCGTTACCAGTGAAGACAACGCCTTCCGGATGGCCGTTCACCGCACTGGCCACTTGTTCCCTAGCGACGGCGACGGCCCTCTCCGCTTCCATACCCCAGCTATGCTCGATCGAATGCGGGTTCGCCGGCCGAGACAGCCACTGTTGCATCTCCTCCGAAACGTCCGGGTCCAACGGCGTGGTAGCCTGATGATCGAGATAAATGTGACCGATCATGGCTGGAGCCGATGCGGTTCGCAGACGAACCTGTCGATTTTCCAGACCTTCCAAGAATCCACCTGCCCATACTCGTCGAATAGATAGCCCGAAAACGTAACCCCAACACGAGCAGCAACCGAGTTTCTCTTAGGTTGCACTTTGCGAGCGCCTATCCCACGTCCTGATTCTCATACAGCGAAGCGTTTCCATCACTCGCTCCTCTATATCCGAGCAAACGCGCATCAGCACTCCCCGTCTCATCTGCTTGGATACCACTTTCCCAACCTCGCCACCGGCGTCCGTCCCAGATCCGGTTTGAACTGGATCCACGATCTTCTTGCCTCATACGCGATGCAGCATCCAGACCGGTAGCGGACCAGCCGTCAACCCACCGGCTCTCTTCGGTTTTGCCGGCGCCGCCCCGACAGCTCGCATGGTGCCCGTCACCGTATAGCAATCCGCCGGGTTCCATACTCAGTCTGCCTGAGGCGCTTCCAGTCCCGGCCTTCTCCGGTCGCACCGTCACGATCCCGGACCCCCATTCACGCTGTCCTTCAGCGTCTTCCCCGCCTTGAATGTCGGCGAAGTGGACGCCGGTATCGAAACGGCCTCACCGGTCCTCGGGTTCCGTCCGGTACGGGCCGGCCGACTTCTGATGCCGAAGGTCCCGAATCCCGGCAGCCGGACTTCCTCACCATCGGCAAGCGCCTCGCCGATGATGGCGAACATGCCGTCCACGGCATCCCTTGCAGCGCCTTTGCTCAGCCCCGTGCGGGCAGCCAGACGGGCGGCCATCTCCGTCTTGTTCATGTGCTCACCTCCCGCCGTGACGCAGTGCCCTTCCGCCATCCCGGGATGGCACATCGCCCGATTCCAGACACCGACTACCACGAATGCCTGCCCGCGGCGACGCCCGGCTACACCGGTGCGCGACCATTCCGACGCCGCCGATCGGCCGGTCAGCGCGGACCGCAGGCTACGCAGCCGGCCCCGTGTCGGGTTTCGCCTCCGGCCGGGACTTCCTCCATGCGTGCAGGTTACACACCAAATCCGGGATCAGCTCCGGCGCCATTCCCCTGAGCTCCGCTTCCCCCTCTTCCGTCAGGTCCGACCGGCCGCGGCAGGAGTCGCTCAGCGCAATCATCATGTTGAGCGCCGTCGCCGCCTCCCTGTCGCTGCTTCGCGCAATCTGCCTCCATGCGCCCCGACGCAGCCGCATGCCCCGTTCGAAACCGCCGATCCATGGCTGCCAAAAGACCTCACCGCTGTCGGTATCCATTCCCACGACCGGCGCATAGTCCTCCGGGCTTTCCGCCAGCTCCCGCCCGATCCGGCTGTAATGCTCCAACACGGCCGCGATCGCCTCCTCCGTCCCGTCAAGATCCTCGAAGCCGATGTCCGATCCCCAGACCCCTGGAAGCCATTCGGACGGCGGGATCGTATGCGGGCACACGATCAGGGCCGCGACGTAGCCGTCCAGCTCCACGACATTCATGCCCTTCCACTCGGGCGGGATGGTGGCCAGCAGGTCCTGCAGGCGATCGAGTTCCGGATCGGTGTCGCTCATGGTGGGCAGTTATCCTTACAGCGCCGCGCCGGTCAACGACGTCCCCTGAAGAGGCCTCGATCGAGGCCCGTCCTTTACCCCGGCCAGCGATTCCTCGAGCTTCGACCGGCGCCGGCGTCCCAACGCCTTACGCACCGCGATCACAACAGCCTTCTCCTGCCCCACCAGTGCCACCGGCCGCTTGCTCAGCAGGCGCGTCCAAGCGAGCCCCGAAGACGCTCGATGTCTTCGCGAAAGGGATCGCGGCTTTCCGGGTCGAAGTCCTCGGGATGCGCATCCATCCAGGCGATCGTGCGCTCGTAGTATTCGATCGCCAGTTCGGTTTCACCGCGCGCTTCGCAGACCATCGCCTTGCGCATGAGCCAATCGTGCACCTCGGGATAGCGAGTCCTCAGCTGCTCGCACACGGCGTCCGCATCATCGAGGCGGCCTTCATCGATCAGCCTGACGACGCTGTTCGAGAGCCGGTCCAGGTCGGTCTCGGCCCAGCGGTATCCATGTGGCGATACCGCCGGCGCGGTAGGCACATAGGCGGCGCGGTCGCGATCCCAGCAGCAGCGCTTGTACTTCCTGCCGCTGCCACAAGGGCAAGGTTGGTTCCTGCCGATCTTCGCCATTATCGCCTCGTCGCCGGCAATTCCGGCTCCCGGACCCCCGATCACATCTAGCCCGCCCGGCGGTCGCCAGCAACATTCCCGCCCTCGCGCGGCGCGCCGGCAGGAGGCAGTGGCCGGCCTCTTCCGGGCGAATTCGGGGCAGGAAAGCAGCCTCTCCTACCGCCGCCGGGGACACCGATCCATTTCCTGCCGCATCGCCGATGTTCCCGCGCCGCCGCGGTGCGAGGATGCGCACCGGACTTGCGGTTCCCGCCCAAGCCCTGGTCTGCAAAACCATCCGCGAACGCGGCGGCCGGATGCTCCGCGATCTACCCGGACGAATATCCGTGGCCCGATCGCAGCGCATAACGGTCAAGACGCCAACTCCCTCCGTCAATGCACCGGGCCTTCGACCGCTCTGACAATCTTGGGGTCGAATGCCAGGAACCGGTCGAATAGCGGGGTCTTGCGCCATTCCCCCCGGCCGCGGCGGGTCGCATCCTCATCCCGGCTTTCGACCAGGCCGAACCAGCGCAGCGGCCGCAGCACGCGCAGCACGAACAGCGCCAGCGCGACCCACTCCGGGTTCCGCAGCACCGCTTCGTCGGGCAGCACCGACAGCCGCATCAGCGTTTGCGTGTCCTGCCATCTGTTGCCCATGGTCGCCAGCGACCAGAGCGCCGGACCGATCAGCCCCTGGGGCCACGAGCCGCACTCAGGTTCGCCGAACAGGCCGAGGCTCACCTGCCAGAAGCAGTCCCGGAAGAAACTCGCCTGCAGGCGCTCCCGCCGGTCCTTCAAGGCCCGGCGACCCGTCGCGCCGACCCGCAGCTTGCCCTTCTTCCGTACCAGCAGCCCGTTCATCAAGGCCAGCTCGCGCACGAGCCGCAGCTCCTCCACGTAGCCCTCCCTCAACCGCTTTCCCGCGCGCCACTTGTCCTCGAACAGCAGCCCCGGCCAGTCCATCGCCGAACGCATCGCCTCTACGGTCTCCAGGGTTAGGTTGCCCTTGGCGGTGAGTTCCAGCCCGTCCGCCGCCTGGGCGGCGCGCACCAGCACCAGGGCGTTCTGCAACATGGGGGAACACGCGATCTCGTCGTCCGTCAGATCGATCGCCAGACGAATCGCACCATCCTCGAAGGGCGGCTCCGCCAGCAGCGCATCGACGCGCTCCGCTTCGAGCACCGTCCACGCCGGCTCCACGCCATCCAGCCACTTCCTGTACACCGAAGGCATGTCCGCAACCCGCAACGTCATGAATGCCACCTCCCCGACTGCCCGCCGCCGCTCTCGCGCAATCGGCATTCCACGTTCATCGCTCCGGCCGCGTCAATCCCCGCCGCCAGAGGCTTGAGCCCAGCCTGCCGCAGGCAAAGGCGGTGACGCAGGAGCAAGCCCCCCGCCGTGCAACCAACCCTCCGCGATGGAACGGTCTGAGTATCGAGAGTGGCGATCCGGGCCGCGCCCCGGTCAGTGAGGCGCCCCGCGCTCCCGCGCGAGCCGGACATCGAACGACAGGAAACGGTCGAAGAGGGCGGTCTTGCGCCACCCCACCTCGAAGGTCTCGGCAGGCCCCCGGTATTCGAGCAACCCGAACCAGCGCAGCGGCCCCAGGACGCGGCCTGCGAACATCGAACCCTCCGCGTTCCAGTGCATCTTCGCCACCGCGTCGTCGCGGATCGTGGTCAACGCCTTGAGTGTGTCCACGCTCTGCCACTCGCCAGCCACGTTGGAGAGTCCCCAGAGGATCACGCCGATATCGTCCTGCGGCCACCGTCCCGCCAGACCTCGCGGAAACGTCTCCACGAATTGGGAAAGGTCCGCGTGCCAGAAGAGGTGCCGGAACAGCAGCGCCTGAAGCGCGCCCCGTCTTCCGGCCTCGCGCATCTCGTGCCCAAGGGGGGTCACCTGACCCAGGAACGCCCGCCTGTCGACAAGCCCGGCCTGCTCAATCAGCCGATGCAGCAGATGAAGCTCCCACACGTGGCCCTCGTGAAGCGTCTTTCCCGCCCGGAACTGCTCGGTCGCCTCCATCCCCGGCCAGGTCATCTCCTTGCGCATCGACGCGACCATGTCGCGCCCGAAATGCCCCTTCTCGGTGAGGCTCGGCAAGAACTCGTTGGCGATCAACTCCAGCGCGATCAGGGCGTTGCGCATGAACGCCGATTGTCCGAACGCTTCGTCCGGCAGGTCCGCCGCGAGGCGCAGCGTCGGGTTGTCCGCCGCCGGTTCCGTGCGCAATGCAAGGGCGCTTTCCGGCTCCAGCAGCGTCCAGACGGGCTCCACGCCGCCCGGCCAGTCCGACATCTCCAGCATTGCGCCCGCGTCGCGGGGTTCGCCATCGCCGTCGTCCACCGGCTCCGCCGCTTCCGGTTGCCAACCCCGCTTCACCGCCTCCCTGAGCCCCTTGGCCGCCTTGAACGACGGAATCTTCGAGGCCGGTATCTGCACGCTCTCGCCCGTCGCCGGGTTGCGGCCCTGTCTTGCGGCCCGGCTCCGCGTCTTGAAGGTGCCGAACCCCGCGATCCGCACGTCCTCGTCCTTGGCAAGGGATTCGGCGATCGCCTCCAGAACGGTATCGACCGCGCCTTCCGCCGTGAATTTGTTCAGACGCATCCGCTCGGCCACGCGGGCGACGATCGCCGCCTTGTTCATTTTCGTTTCCTCCGATCCCCCGATCGCGCCCTGAACCTGCCATCCTCCTCGCAAGGCCGACACACCATTTCGGATGACGCTACTTCGACCACCGCTCTCTTGGTCGCAGCTTCCTCCTTGCGAGCATAACCCGCCGCTTCCCGGCAAGTCCCGCAGCCCATCCGGGCGCCGCAGCACCTGGGATTCGAACACCGCCTGCGCGCATTCCCGGCACCCCGAGCCAGAGGCGGGGCCGGGAGGGGGCGAGCCCGCGACGAGGGAGCGAGTCTCCCGCCGCGCGGCCAGCCGTCTACGAGGGAGGAACCGATGCGCATCTACATTAAGGAGCGGGCCTGCGGGTTTCGCTTCACGAATTCCGCGTGGGGCCAGCTCAGCAACTTCTGTCCTCTTGCCGTGCCCATCCTGGCCGGCCCCTGGAGCTTCGGAACGTCTGAAGCCGCCTACCAGGCCTGCAAGTTCCCGGCGCGGCCCGACGTCCAGCAACGGATCGCGGCGGCGCCCACGGCCAGGGAAGCGGCGGCCATCGGCCGCACCCCCGGTCTCGGTATCGACCCCGGCTGGAACGCGCAGCGTGTCGACGTCATGCGCTGGGTGCTGCGCATGAAGCGCGAGGCGAACGCGGCCGAGATCGACGCGGTGCTCGCCGAAACCGGCGAGCGCGCCATCGTCGAGGTCTCCACCCGCGATCCCTGGTGGGGCGCGCGCCCCGTCGGCGATCGCTACGAGGGCCACAACGTCCTCGGGCGTCTGTGGATGGAACTGAGGCACCACCTTCGCGAGGACGACCCGGCCGCACGCTCCGGCGCCTGGGCTGGCCGCATCCGCGTCGGCCGCCTCGCCGGCGGCACCGCTCTTGCGCATGCCGCTCCGGAGAGCGCCTGACCGCATTTCCGCCGACGACCACAGAGCGCGCCCGCCCATTGCCCCGAGCCGGCGAAAGGGGCGGGCGCTCGGGCCTGGGCGAGCCAGCGGACGTTAGAGACGTCCGCGCCGTCTCCCCGCATTCAGGAGCCGCCCATGCCCGACCCCGACACCATCTCCGCCGACTACACGCTGCGCCCCAGCGAACTCGCCGCCACCCTCAAGATCCTGGTCGAAGCCAGACAGCCGGTCATGGTCTGGGGCGGGCCCGGGTGCGGCAAGAGCGAGGTCGCGCAGCAGGTCGCCGCCGAAGGCGGCCGCGCCTACTACGACGTGCGCGCCCTGCTGCTCGACCCCGTCGACCTGCGCGGCATCCCCTGGCGCGACAGCGACAACCGCACCCGCTGGGCGCCCCCCGACTTCCTGCCGCCCACCGACAGCACCGACCTCTACCTCGTCAACCTGGAGGAGCTTCCCTCCGGGGTGCCCATGGTGCAGGCCGCGCTGTTCCAGCTCGTCCGCGACCGCAAGTGCGGCGAGTACGAGCTCCCTGAGGGCGCCTCGCTCATGGCCTGCGGCAACCGAGAGGGCGACCGCGGCGTTACCCACCGCATGCCGACACCTCTGGCCTCGCGCTTCGTCCATCTCGAGATCAAGGTCGACCCGTCGGACTGGTTGGAATGGGGAGCCGCCAACGGAATCGCGCCCGAGACCCTCTTCTTTATCCAGCTCAGGCCGGAGCTGCTGAATGTGTTCGATCCCCAGTCGCGCGAGGTCGCTTTCGCGTGTCCCCGCACGTGGGAGTTCGTCTCAAACGTCGTGAACCAGCGCGGCAGCCTCGATCCGGCCGCGGAGCGGGCACTGTTCCGGGGCGCCGTCGGCGAGGCGGCGGCGGTCGAGTTCTCCGCCTTCCTCAAGGTCTGGCGCGAGCTGCCCACCCCCGGGCCGTCATCGACGATCCGGAGAACGCCGACGTGCCCCAGAACGCCAGCGCGCTGATCGCCCTCTGCGGCTCGCTCTACCGCATGGCCGACGACGTCAATCTCGGCTCCATCGTCTCTTACGCGATGAGGCTCAGGCGCGAGGTGGGCGAGTTCCTCGTCGGCTCATGCGTTCGCCGCGAGCCCGCGCTCCAGCACACCGACGCCTTCATCCGCTGGGCTGCCGCCCGGACCCAGTGAACCCCAGCCCAACGGGAGACTTCACCCATGAACCTCACCCACGACGCCATGCTGGTCAGCCTGCGCATCACCGCCTGGTCCGGCCGGCTCTACGACCGCCAGGCCTCCAACCACGTCGCGGCCCAGCACGACGCCTCCGCCAGCGCCGGGCGCTACAACAAGCGCCTGTTGCCCAAGGCCGCCTTCGCCGCGCTTACCGCCACCGTGAGCGAGGCACGTGCCAAGCACTATGCCAACTCGCTTCCCTGGGACGACCAGGGCTCGCGTCTGCTCACCGTATCCAACTACGAGGCCTATACCGAGCTGATGGACGGGCTGCGCGAGCGCATGGTGCGCGAGCGCGCCCGCTTCATCGAGGACTACGACGACAACATCGACCGCGCCCGGCTCGACCTCGGCAAGCTATTCCGCATCGGGGACTACCCGAGCAAGGAGGCGCTGCAGGGCAAGTTCGGCATCCGCTACCGCATCGTTCCCGTGCCGGACGCCGACCACTTCATAGCGAAGCTCGCGTCCGACGACACGGAGCGGGTCAAGCGCGGCATCGAGCGCGAGATCGAGGAACGCCTGCACGACGCCGTGGGCGATCTCTACCGCCGCCTCGGTGAGGCGGTCGAGCGGGTTTCCGAGCGCCTCAGCGAGGACGGCGAGGGCAAGCCGCTCGTCTTCCGCGACACGATGATCTCCAACGTCCGGGACCTGGTCGACGTCGTGCCCCGCCTCAACATCTTCGGGGACGACCGGCTCGCCAGCCTCTGCCAGGAGGTGAAGGACCGGATCGCCAACGCCGATCCGGCAACGCTCAGGCCGTCGCCGAATTTCAACCCGAATGTGCGGCGCCAGGTGAAGCGCGATGCCGATGCGCTCAAGGAGAAGTTCGCGGGTTACTTCGGCACCGACGCGGTTGACCGGGAGGCCGCCTGATGGCCGCGCGCAAGGAGTCCGCCCGCCGCGTCAGCGACTGCGTGACCGCGCTGCTGCGCGACCAGCCCTTCTTCGGGAGCCTCGCTCTGCGCCTGCCGATCAGGCCGGACGCGGCCCGCGAGACGCTGGCCAGCGACGGGCGGGAGATCCGCTACTCGCCCGACTGGGTGGCCAACACCGACGCGGATCTCATCAAGACCGCCATCGGACGCGTGGTGCTCGCATGCGCGCTGAAGCACCACACCCGGCGGGGCGAGCGCGATCCCGGGCGCTGGCAGCAGGCCTCGCAGCTCGTCACCCACGGGCTGTTGCGCGATGCGGGCTTCAGGCTCCCGCCCGACGCCGAGGCGTGGGACGGCATCAGCGTGGAACAAGCCTACAACCGCCTGCCCGAGCTGCAGGAGGGCGGCGGGGAAGGGACCGACAGTCCGCCGTCGGCAGGCAACCGAGGCGGCGCAGCCGGTCCGCAACCCGACACGGACGATGACGACGGCGGCGGCGGCGGCGATGACGATGACGGCGAACCACAGGAGCAGGCGCCTCAGGGTGAGGACGGCCCCGACGCCGATGACGGCAACGCCCCCGCAGACGCATCCAGCGCCGGCGATCCTCAAGCCAACGACGCGCCGGCCGAGGACGGACCGTCCGATGCTCCCGCGAGCTGCGATCCGTCCGGCACCGGGGAGGTGATGGACGCCCCGGCCGGCAGCGGTGACGAAGCGGGCCCCGGCAAGGCACCGCCCGACGTCTCCGCGGAGGAGCAGGCCTGGGACGAGGCCATGCATCAGGCCCTCAACCTCGCCAAGGCGCAGGGGAAGGCGGCGGGCGCCGTGGAGGAGACGATCCGCGACGCCCATCACAGCACCCTCGACTGGCGCTCGCTGCTGCGGCGCTACATGACCGACGCGGCGGCCCGCGACTATTCCTGGAGCGTCCCCAACCGGCGCTTCATCGACTCAGGGCTCTATCTCCCCTCGATCCGATCGGAGGGGATAGGCACGCTTGCCGTCATCATCGACACCTCGGGTTCCGTGGACAGCGATGCTCTCGCGGCCTTCTGGTCCGAGGTGCGCGAGGTGGCCGCCGAGGTCCAGCCTGAGCGCATCGTCGTGCTCCAGGTCGACGCCGCGGTGCAGGACGAGGAGCACTACGCGCCGGGCGAGCTGCCCGAGGGGATCGTCGTCAAGGGACGCTGGGGCACCGACTTCCGGCCGGGCTTCGAGCGCCTCGCGGAACAGGGCATCCGGCCCGCCGTGTGTCTGTATTTCACGGACATGGACTGCGACCGATACCCCGAAACCGAGCCCGACTTTCCTGTGGCCTGGATCGACTACAGCCCCGCCGTCGGGCTGTCTCCCGAACCCCCACCCTGGGGCGAGCACATCAGGATCGACGGTTGACCACCGCCCGGGAGCTCGCGCCTCCGCCGAGCCCGGGCCACCACGGAAGGAGCACCCCATGACGCCCACGGCCACCTGCCGGTACTGCGGCTGGAACGGGCCGGCAGACCGATGCGGCCCGCTCAAGAACGCCTGGGAGCGCGTCGATCCCGGAACTCCAATGCCGGCCGGCGAGTGCCCGAAGTGCAGCGCCTCCGCGATGCTCGACGAGGCCAGGCAGGAGCCCAGCGTCACCATCCTCACCACGCTGGTGCCGGAGCGCGCCACGAAGTTCGGCGTCCGCTCGACCGCGCAGGCCCTCGCCGACGTCATGTGGCTTGCCGCCAACAGGTACAGCTACCCCGTGGAGGACCTCGGGTCATCCGGCTTCCGCGTCGCGGTCTACCGCCAGACACCGAAGCGCGAGACCGTCCCGCGCGGCTACCTGCGCATCGAGCCCGCGTGAGAGCACCGGCGCCATCGGGGCGTGAGCCTCCAGCGAAAGTGTCAACGCGCGTCTTGCGCGGAAGTAGCCGGGGTCAACTGGAGGGAACGACCTCGCGGGTTCGAATCCCGCCCGCCCCACCGTTTCCCCCGCACCGCGAGGAGCCACACCATGACCAAGACAGAGACCGCCACTTGCCAGGACTGCGGCTGGCAGGGACCGGTGGAAGAGACGAAGGAGTTTCGCAACGCCTAGGACCGCGTCCTGCCGGGCGACGTCATGCCGGCCGGAGAGTGCCCCGGGGAAGGCTGCGGCGGCGCGGCGATGCTGGATGCGGATCGCGAAGAGGCGGACGATCTCCGCCCCCCGATGGTCGCGCTCATGCTCGGTCTCGACCGGCTGCGCGAGGACCTCCGCAACGGCGTCCTGCGCTCTCCGATGGCCCTTCACCTCAAGGAGCTTGCCGACTACGCCCGCAGGGCGCTGGCATCCGGGCCGCCCGTTCGGCCCGTATGCAACGCCTGCGGCGGGACCAGGGTCCGGGTGGACGCCTGGGCGTCCTGGGACGTCGACGCGCAGCGTTGGGAACTGCACTCCGCCTGCGAGCTGGCCGCCATCTGCGAGGATTGCGACATCGAGTGCAGCTACGCGATGAAGCCCGTCACGGAGGCGGCGTGATGCGGGTGACAAGCGCCTTCGAATTCGGCGGCAACCGGATCGTCCGCCAGTCGGAGCCGATGAAGATCGGCAAGCACGAATGGCGGCTCACCCTCTACCGCTCCCCGCATCACGAGCGCCCGCTGATCGGCTACGAATGGCGCCGCGCCGACGCCGCGCCCATCCGCCGCAGGTGCCCCGGCGGCACCTACTGGCTCGACGGCTCCACCTGGATGCGCGACCGGGACTGGCCCTCCTACAACCACAACGACGGAGAGTGGGGCGGTATGCCGCGCACGCTGCGCAAGCTGTGGGAGCGGTGCCCCTGGGCGCACACGCGCAAGACCCGCCCGGCCTGAAGTTCCCCGGTTCCGCGACGCACCCTCACCGCCGGCTGCACGGTCGCCGTCTCTCGCCGGCGAGAGTGGCGAAGCGGATGCCCCGGGGCGACGGGCCGGGGACCGTCGAGTGAGGCGATCGCTCCACGTCCCTTCTCCCATCGCCGCCACATCCCCGCGCACAACCGGGGGCCGCCGCCCGGCTCCGCCCGTGCAGTGGCCGCCGATCCGGATCCGACATCGACGAGGAATTTCAATGGACCCACGAACCGACATCGTCGTGGTCGCGGCGCTGCTGGTCGCGGCACGCACCGTCGTCGCCGATCCCGCGCGCTGGTGCGTGTACCCCCACGCGCTGGACGCCAACGGGCACAGCCGCGAGGGGCGGGCGAACGGCGCCGTCTGCTGGGGCGCCACCGGCGCCCTCGATCGCGCGGCCGCCGACGCGGAGGCCGCCGAGCACGACATCGCCGGGGCGCGCAGGCAACTGAACGATGCCGCTCTCCGCGTCGCGAGCGGCTGGAGGGGCACGGCCTGGCTTCTGGATCGCAACGCCGCCCACGCCATGACCGTCGCCAGTTTCGACGAGGCGATCCGCGCCATGCCCAGGCCTGAGGCGCCAGGCCCGGTCGATATCCTCTCCATCGCCCGCACACTGATCGCGCATCCCGGCCGCTGGGCGCAGGGCGCCATCGCGCTCGACCGGAACGGGCGGGCGCTCACCACCTTCGACGCCGGCTGCCGCTTCTGCGCCGCGGGCGCGGTGGGCCTCGCCGCTCACGTACTGGGCGGGGACGAGGCCGCCCGCCGCACCATCGGTCCGGCCGTCGATAAGGCAAGCCGTCTCCTCGACTGCGCCGCCTCCAAGCTCGGCGATTACGAGAGCTACATCGGCCTCAACGAACACGACAGCCACGCCAATGTCGTCGCCATGTTCGATCACGCCCTCGACATGGCGCGCGCGGACTCCGCTCCAAGCCCGGAGGCAACGTGACCATGACCGCCATCGCTCCCACCCCCCGCGACCTCCTCGTCGAGGCGCGCACGCTCATCGCCCGCCCCGAAACATGGACTCAGGGCGCCGCCGCCCGCGACGCCGACGGCGATCCCGTCGGCGTCGAGCACGAAGACGCCGTCTCGTGGTGCGCCACGGGCGCGATCAACTGCGCGATGTACCGCCATGCCGATTCCCTGGAGGTTCCGCCGCCGTTGCATCGCGCTCGCAACCAGGCCGGCACCATCCTCACCAAGACCGTGCGGGCGCTGACCCTCGGCCACTACACGGAGGCCACGACCTACAACGACCGGACCAATCACGGCTGCATCGTCCATGCCTTCGACATCGCGATCGCCGACGCCGACAGGCTTAGCGACAAGCACTCGAGCGGCCGCGCCAAGGGCGCGGAGTCCTCACGATGACCGCGACCGCCCGTCTTCCCCGCTCGATCCGCAATTCATACCGCGTACCACGTCCCGCGGTGGTCAGCTTCAGCGGGGGCAGGACAAGCGCCTACATGTTGAGACACATCGTCGACGCCTATGGCGGCAGTCTGCCACCAGACATTGCGGTCATCTTTGCGAACACCGGCCTCGAACGCCCCGAGACCCTGGAATTCGTGGAGGTGTGCGGCCGCGCGTGGGGGCTCGACATCGTCTTGGTAGAGTACGACTGGGACACGCCGCACCGCACCCGCGTCGTCGACTTCGCCACCGCGTCCCGCAACGGCGAGCCCTATGCAGCACTGATCGATCGCAAGGGATTCGTCCCGAATCCCACACTGCGCGCGTGCACGCACTTTCTTAAGAGAGATAGGATCGAGTCATACGCCCGCCACCGCCTGGGACTCAAACGCTGGCACGCTGTCATCGGCCTTCGTGCCGACGAACAGCGCCGCGTCCTCCGGATGCGGGCACGCAACTGCGGTTCGCGGACCGGCGCCCATGCAGTGCTGCCGCTCGCCGATGCCGGGGTGCGCGAGGCCGACGTCCTCGATTGGTGGAAGCGCCAGCCCTTCGATCTCGGCATTCCGTCCTATGCGGGCAATTGCGCATGCTGCTTCTTGAAGGGGCGGGCCAAGCTCATCCGCATCATCCGCGAGAACCCGACACTGGCGGACTGGTGGATCGAGCAGGAAGCGAAAGTCGCGAACCGCACGGGCCCCGACGGCCGCGCCTGCGAATCCATGAAGCGCTTCCGCCTTGGCGAGACCTACGCCGAGCTCAAGGCCGCGGCGCTTTCCCACCGCGACCTGTTCGACGATTCGGAGCCGGCCCCGGACGAGAGCGCCGCCTCCGACTCCTTCGACTGTCACTGCACCGACTAGCCGCCGTCCATCCGAATCCGCCGGAACGTCCCGGAGAGATCGAGACCGGCGGCATCCGTCCGAGAGTCCCGGGCGTCCGAGAGAGCGCCCGCGGCTCTTCCTCATGCGCGCGCGATCGCACGCGGCCGCGCGTCCCCATCCACACGCCGCCTCCGTGCGGCCCATCTCCGGAGAAGCCGATGACCGAACCCGTCATCCGATCCATTCCCCTCCACCGGCTGGAGCCCTCGCCCGCCAACGTCCGCAAGACCGAGGCAGGCAAGGGCGCCTTCGCCGAGCTCAAGGCCTCCATCGCCGCCCACGGCCTGCTGGAAAACCTCGTGGCACGCGACGTCGGACCCGCCGAGGACCCCGGAACAGGTCCGGGGCAGGCTCCCGGCGAGCGCTTCGCCGTCATCGCCGGCGCCAGGCGCCTCGCCGCGCTCAACGAGCTCGCCGGCGAGGGCGTCATCGAGACCAACCACCCCGTCCCCTGCCGCATCATCGCCAACGGCGCCGCCGACGGCGAGATCTCGCTCGCCGAGAACGTGGTCAGGGTTGCAATGCACCCCGCAGACCAGGTCGAGGCCTTCGGCGCGCTCGCCCTCGCCGGCGCCACCGTCGCGGACATCGCCGCCCGCTTCGGCGTCTCCGAGCGCATCGTCGAGCAGCGTCTCCGCCTCGGCCACGCCGCGCCGGAGCTGCTCGACGCCTACCGGGAGAACGCCATCGACCTGGAGACGCTGAAGGCCTTCGCCGTGACCACCGACACCGCGCGCCAGGTGGCCGTGTGGGAGCAGGTCAGGGACCAGGGCTACCGGCCCACCGGCTGGCAGATCAAGCGCATGCTCACCGAGGACCGCATCCCCGCCGGCGCCGCGCTCGCCCGTTACGTCGGGGTCGAGGCCTACGAGGCGGCGGGCGGTCCCGTGCTGCGCGACCTCTTCGCCGACGAGCACGAGAACGGCGTCTGGCTGGAGGACCCGACGCTGCTGATGCAGCTCGCCCTGGACCGGCTCAAGGTCGCCGCGGACGAGCTCGCGACCCGGTGGAAGTGGGCCGAGGCAAGGCTCGACGTCGAGTGGTCCGACCTCGCCCGCTTCGGCCGGGTGCGCCCCACCCCGGCCGAGCCCACCGACGAGGAGAAGGCCGAGATCGAGCGGCTGCACACCCGCCACGACGAACTCGCCGACATGGACGAGGACGCGTGGACCGACGAGCTGATCGAGGAGGCCGAGGCCATCGAGCCGCGCGTCGAGCAGATCCAGGATGCCATCAAGGCCCGCGCAGTCTTCAAGCCCGAGGACGTTGCCATCGCGGGCTGCATCGTCACCATCGGCGGCAATGGCGAGTTGCAGATCGTCCAGGGGCTGGTGAAGCCCGAGGACATGCCGGCCGATACCCACACGGCCACGTCGGGCGCCGCCGCCAATGACGGTCGCGGGCAGGACGACGGCCAACAGGCGACCTCCGGCATCCAGTCCCCCTCCATCTCCGGCCCGGCCATGCCGCCCGCGCGGCCCGACCCGGAGGCCGAGGCGCGCAAGGAGGCCGGTGTCGGCATCGGACTTGCCGACGATCTCCGCGCCGTCCGCACGGCGCTGGTCAAGGCGCACCTCGCCGAGGACTTCGGGGCGGCGTTCGACCTGATGCTGTTCCAGATGGGACGCGCGGTGTTCACCCCCGGCTATCACGACCATGCGCTCGACATCGCGGTGCGCGAAACCCGCGACCGCCCGCCGCTCAGGATCAACGACGACGCTTTCGGCGACTGGAGCCCGGGCGAGGCCATGCTGGCCGACCGTTCGTCGCTCCCCTTCGACTGGCTGGAGTTCGACGACCGCCAGGAGTCCTTCGCGGCGCTGAGGGCGCTCTCCCCCATCGACAAGAAGCGGCTGTTCGCCGCCTGCGTCGCCCGCACGCTCAACGGCCAGCTCGCCTTCGAGGCGGACGCCCGGCCCGAGCTGGAATCCACCGTCGCCCGGCTCGACATCGACTTCGCCGCGCACGTCCGGCCGACTGCCGAGATGTTCTGGTCGCGGGTCCGCAAGGACCGGATGCTGTCCGTCGCCCGGGAGGTCCTCGGCGTTGAATGGGCGCACGCCCACCGCAAGGACAAGAAGGCGACGCTCGCGACCGCGATGGAGACCGCATTCGCCAAGGCCGATGCCCCGCCCCTGGGCGTCACGAAGGAGGGCCACGCGGCCGCGCTCGCCTGGGCACCGCCCGGCTTCGGCGCCTTCGACACCGGCACCGTCGACGACGGCGAGACCGGCGAGCCGGAAGCGCCGGCTGCGGACCAGCCGTCCCAGGACGCTGCGCCTTCGGACGAGGCGCAGTCCGACGGCCGGGCGCCCGAAGCGGGCGATGCCGAACAGCCTGCGTCGTCCGAACCGTCCAACGGCGCCCCCGATGGGGAAGCCATCGCTCCCACCGGCGTTGAGGCGATCGACGCCATGAACGCCGTGCCCGTCGCGGGCGGCGGACCCAGGGTGATCGTCAGCACCGTCGGTTTCGAGAACGACGGTGACGGTGACGCGTCTCCGGACACCGATCCGCCCGCGCCGCCGGTTCCCGGCAACGGCCACGATGCCGCCGGAGTGAACGACGGCGACGGACTCGAGATCCCCGCCTTCCTGCGCCGCTCGTAGCTGCCGCATCGCTTCCCTGCGCCCCGCCGGCCGGTTCGGCGGGGCGCCTTTCCGTCCACCGCTTTCATGGGAGACCACCATGACCGACTCTTCCCATCTGCCCGCCACGATCCGGGCCCGCGTCCACGATGGCGCCATCGACCGGGTCACGAGATTCTTCGATGCCGGGCTCGCCCAGGCGTTCACCGAGCTCATCCAGAACTCGCGGCGCGGCGGCGCCACCCGCATCGCCGTCGTCACCGAGGTCGTCAATGACGACCAAGCTTGCCCCACCATCCGCGTCACCGTCAGCGACGACGGCAACGGCATCGCCGATCCGGCCGTGCTCCTCTCCTTCGGCGAGAGCGGCTGGGACCGGGACACCGCCCAGCGCGAGGACCCCGCCGGCATGGGGGTCTATGCGCTGTCGAAGCGCGGCTGCACGGTCTCCTCGCGTGCGCGCGGGCCCATGCTGGATCTCGCACCCGGCTGGCAGGTCGTTCTCACGCCCGACTGCTTCCTCGGCAAGGAGGACGCCGCCGTGGTCGAGGGCGACGCCCCCTGGCCGCACGGCACCGCGATCTCGTTCATGGCCCACGAGAGCCTCGCCACCATCGAGAGCGCCCTCGCGGGCGCCGCGCTCTACTGCCCGCTGCCCGTCACCTTCAACGGCGAGACCTGCAAGCGAAAGACCTTCCTCGACGGCGCCGTCCATGCCGAGCGTTGGCGGGGGCTCGTATTCGGCGTGTTCAGGAACCGGCTCACCGGCTTCAACAACCCCGACCTCAACTTCCACGGGCTCACGCTCTCCGTGCGCCTGCCTTCGGTCGATCCGGTCGAGAGCGGCGCCTGGTCGGTGCGCGCCGACGTCGAGGCCTGCCCCGAGCTCGAGCTGGTGCTGCCCGCCCGCCGCGAGGCCGTCGAGACAGAGTTCCTCAAGGAGATGCGGCACGCGGCGCGGGACGCGATCTACCGCGCCATGGCCGCGGCCGATCCCGCGCCGCGCATCGCCTTCAAGGACCACCGAAGGGCTGCCGAGGCCGGTATCGCGCTCCCCGTCCCGCCGGCCGAGCTCCGCCCCTGGCGGCCCGGCATGGCCAACATCGACGACTGGCGCGATACCCCGTCCTACGCGCCCATCGGCGCCGGCACGCTGGTGATGGCGGTCGATCCGGAGCCGCAGGACCAGCAGGCGTTCTGGCGCGCGGCGGACAGGGTGGGAATCGCGGGCGCCGGGTGCCTGTTCGAGGCCGACACGCGCTTCGAGGGATACGCCTGGTACGACGCGCTCGCTCGCGTGACCGAGCTCCGCATCGAGGTCGCGGAGGCCGGCGTGACCCACGCCATCGATGTGCTGCGGGAGGCGCCCGACCCGATGTCCGGCGTGCCCACCGCGCCGGGCCTCCCCGACACGCTCGCGCGGCCCGACAGGATCGACATGCACCTCCGCATCGAGCGCGGCGACCAGCCGCCCGAGACCATGACCGTCCCGGCCGACGTCGCCTTCCTCGGCGAGGACGGGTCCTGGGTCGAGGACGTCCGTCCGCTCGTCACCAGGGACAGCAAGCTCACGCCGATGCAGCTCACGCGGCTGCTGCACGCGAGCTACTTCTCGCCGTCCGACGATGTGGAGGCCGACAGCTACGACACCCAGTCCACCCGCTTCGACCAGGACGCCACGCACATGGCGATCAAGCTCCTCGCCACGGAGGACGAAGCGCGCAAGCACACCATCGCAGAGGCGGTCTGGCGCGAGATCCTCTGGGTGATGCCGCGCGACCGCGAGGTTTCCATCAAGGTCCGCGAAGGCAAGGTCGCGGTCGAGTTCGGGCCCGAGACCCCGGCGCCGCAGGGAGTGGCGGCATGACCTGGTACACGGTGCAAGCCTCGTATCCGGCCTGGTACGCCAACACGGTCTCGGTCCAAGCCGAGACCCCCGAAGAGGCGCTGGAGAAGGCCATCGAGGCCGCCAACGACGACCCCAACTGGAAGTCGCTGGACCATTGCGGCCCGACTCACGTGGATGCGTACTGCATGGGCCGGGACGAGGATCCGTGGGACGGCGGCAAGTCCCTGCCCATCCCGGCCAGGTTCACGGAGCACGGCGAGCCGCCGGTCGTCACCCTCACAGGCCCGCGCCCGCCCGGCGGCGTGGAGGTGACGGGCGGCACGGTCCGCCTGCGCCTCGTCGATGACGCCGCGACGGTCACCACCGAGGTTTCCGATCCGCCGCCGCCCCCCGGCAGCAAGCCGGTGGTCACCATCCGGCCGAGACCCGACGGAGCGCCGGACATCGAGGTCACGGGAGGCAAGGCAATCGTCCGCGTCCAGGGTTGGGAGGGAGTCGACCATGACTGACCCCGCCAACGCCGCCGCATTCGGCCCCGCGATCTCCACATACACGCGCGCCCAGGCGATCGAGGACGGCTTCCTCGTCGACGTCTCCGACACCGCGCGCGAAGCGGGCTTCAACATCCCCGTCGCGGTCACGCGCGGCGTGTGGGAACGCCTGGTCGCCCTGCCCGAGGGTTACGAGGGTTTCCAAGACGAGCGCGGGCGGTTGTGGGACGTCCTCTGGATGGCGCGCCACTACGCGCTCCGCGCCTCCGACCGCGACCGCGTGACCATGTGCGTGCTGGTCCGCGACATCCGCAAGGATCTCCGCGACAGCAACCGGCCGCCCCGCAAGCACTTCCCCATCGTGGCGATCGGCAGCGGCGACGAAGGTGAGCCCGCGATCACCATCATGTTTGCCGAGGACGACTGAGCGCGCCTTCCCCACCCCGGTCTTCCAGGCGCCGCCAGGAGCAGGGTGGGCCGTTCTTCGGGCGAGCGGCGCGGAACCTGGAGGACTCCGGCGCCGCCACCCGCTCTCTTTCGGCGCCCCGCCGCGGTCTCTCCTCCCGCGGCGGGGCGTTTCCATTCCCCGTCATGGAGCCGTGCCATGTCCTATTCCAGCGCCGCCCTCGCAATCCCCGACCTGCCTCCCGCACCGCCCCCGGCCATGCACCCCATGGACCCGCGCCGCGGCGAGAACCTGTCCCCGATGTTCGCGGCCTTCCTCGCCTGGCTGCTGGGTCTGGAACCGGTGACCGACCCAGCGATCACCGGCATAGCCGTCTCCGGCAATTCCGTCCTCGCCGCCACCTCCGACGATCCGCTGTTCAACGCCCATCTCGGCGCGCTGGAGGAATTCGAGCGCAACCTTCGCGGCTGGGGCGAAGCCTGCGGCGCCGATCCGGACATGGTCGACGCGCTGGTCTCCAAACTCCGGAGGTCCGGGCGATGACTCTCTCCGATGCGCCCGCTCCCGGCCTGCGCGAGGTGACGCCGTTCGCCGCAACCCCGGCTCCCGCCGCCGCCGCCAGCATCGCAATCGACGATCTACGGGCGCGCCTTCTCCGCGCCGGGCGCGAGGCCGTCGACGACCGCGAGCTTCTGCAGCTTCTTCTGGCCGGTTCGCACCCCGCCGCCGAGGCGGAGAGGCTCGCCAGACTGCTGCTGGACACCTTCGGATCGCCGGCCCGCGTCCTCGCGGCGCGCCCCGGCACACTGCGCGCCGTCGCCGGGCTCGGCGAGGCCGGAATCGCCGCGATCAAGACCGCCGAGGCGCTCGGCATCGCCATGGCGAGAGCCGCGCTTCCGGAGAGCTTCCATCCCCAGCTCGACACCTACGAGAAGGTCGTCGAATACTGCCGGTCGCTGGCGGCGCACCGCGACGTGGAAGAATTCCGTGCGTTGTACCTCGACACCAAGAACCGGCTGATCCGCGACGAGCTGCTGCAAACCGGCACGATCAACCACACCCCGGTCTATCCCCGGCAGGTCTGCGTCCGCGCGCTGGAGGTGGGCGCCGCCGCCCTGGTGGTTCTACATCCACACCCGTCCGGCGACCCAACTCCGTCGAGGGCGGACGTCGAGATGACCACCCGCCTGCGGGATGCCCTCAAGACCATCGACGTCGATCTCCACGACCACATCGTCGCCACTCCGGGCGATGCGTTCAGCTTCAAGCAGAAGGGTCTCCTTTGACCTCCGGCGGCGCATCGCGGTCCTCGCCGCGTTTTCGCGACGCCCCCCAGGGATCGGGCGTGCTGTGGGCCGGCGCGGGCGGTCTCTGGAATACGCGCATGCCGCAACGCTCCAGATCCGCCACCACCGCTCTCGCCACCGGCTTCAGACGGTCGTGGTCCCCAGGCACGCGCTTCTTCGGCCAGGAGCGCTCCGCCTTGCGCAGCGCCATCTCGACGGTGAACAGCAGATCGCCGCGGGAGACCGGGATGTCGTGATTCTCGTCCATGGGTCGCACGTTGCCACAAGAACATAACAAGAACAAGGTGACAGCCCGCCGCCGGTGCGGGTAATTTCGTACCCATGTGTGGGCGCTTCACGAACCGATTCACCTGGAAAGAGCTGCACGAGCGGCTCGACCTCATCGGCACGCCGCTCAACCTGCGGCCCCGCTACAACGTCGCGCCGAGCCAGGACGTGGCGGTGGCACGCGCCACCGAGGAGGGCCGCGCGCTCTCCATGCTGCGGTGGGGGCTGATTCCGGCCTGGGCGAAAGACCACGCGATCGGCCACAAGCTCATCAACGCCCGGTCCGAGACCGCCGCGCAGAAGCCATCCTTCCGGTCGGCCTTCCGCCATCGCCGCTGCCTGATCCCGGCCGACGGCTTCTACGAGTGGCAGCGCCGGGGCGGCACCCGCCAGCCCTGGCTGTTCGGCCTCCGGCACGGCGCGCCCATGGTCTTCGCGGGCCTGTGGGAGCGTTGGACGGTGCCGGAGGACGCGGCGCTCACCGGGTCGCTCGCGGAGCGCAGCCCCGGCGATGCGGTCGAGACCTGCACCATCCTCACCACCGCCGCGAACGAGACGGTGGCGCCGGTCCATGGCCGCATGCCGGTCATTCTGCCGCCGAACGCCTGGAGCGCCTGGCTCGCCGGCGAGGACGTGCCCCTCGCGCCCTGTCCGGCGGACGACATGACCGCCCATCCGGTGAGTACGCACGTCAACCGCCCGGCCAACGACGATCCGCGCTGCGTCGAGCCCATCGCCCTGACCTGATCCCGGTCCGCCCGGTGGCCTGAGCGCCCGGCTGCCCGAGCGGGCGGCAGGAACCGGCGTCTGCGCTTCGTCCCCCCTACTTCACGCGTTTCTCCGCCCGGAGTCCGGCCAGCCGGAACCGGGCGGGCCGGCGGACCGGCGCGGGAGGACCCGCCGCGCGCCGAATCCCCGCCGCCAGCCCCGGAATGCGATTTCCGCACCCCGGAATGCTCCCCAAGGGCTACCTCCGCATCGAACCCGACTGACCCAGGCGAGACGACCATGCATCTCACCGACATCGTCATCGACGAAATCGTCAACGTCGACGACCTTCCCTGCCACGCCATCGGCCGCGCGACCTTCACCAACGGTCGCCAGTACCACTTCACGGCCATGTTCGCCCAGGCCTACGGCGACAGCCGCGTCTTCGTGCGCCGCCACAAGGGCGAAGGGCAGCTCCACCCAGGCAGCCGCGCCGCGCGAGCCATACACGACCGGCTCGGGTTTGGCGACATCGCGACCCGCGAGCGCGCCGCGATCGGCGCATTCGAGTACGAGCGCGTCGCCGCGTGCGAGGAGCTGATGCCCCATCCGCGGCGGAACCCTTCGCCCGACCCCTGACCCCCTGGCCATCGCCGGCCCTTCGCTCGACCGCCCGAGCGCACCTCCTTCCGACCCACGACCGGAAAGAACCGCCATGCCCCAGGTAATCGAAATCACGGTCTACGCCATCGACGAGCTTTCGGACTCGGCCAAGGAAGCGGCCCGCGCCTGGTATCGGGAGTCCTGCCTCGACCACGAGTGGTACGACTTCGTCTATGAGGATTTCGGGACGATCTGCGGGATTCTCGGTGTCTCGCTCGGGACGACCCCAGTGCGCCTCTATGGCGGCGGAACGCGCGACAAACCCAAAGTGTATTGGACCGGTTTCAGCTCACAGGGCGACGGCGCGTCGTTCGAAGGCTCCTATGCCCACGCCAAGGGAGCGGCCAGGGCGATCCGAGCCCATGCGCCCAAGGATGACGAGCTGCACCGCATCGCGGACGCCTTGCAGGCCGTCCAGAAGCGCAATTTCTGGCAATTGCACGGCACGATCACCCAGCGCGGGCGCTACTGCCACGAATACACCATGTCCATAGAGGTCGAGCGGGACAGCCCGGCCTGGCAGCCGCCGACCGCCGATGCCGAGGACGCGGTGACCGAGGCCATGCGCGATCTCGCGCGCTGGCTCTACCGCCAGCTCCGCGCCGAGTACGAGCACCTGACCTCGGACGAAGCGATCGACGAGACCCTCGCCGCCAACGAATCGACCTTCACGGCAGCGGGCGAATACTTCGTCTGACACCGCCGCACGTCCCGCGCCGCCCCTCAACGGCTCGAGCTCCGGAGGCGCCTCCACACCGTCCTCAACGCATCCACCGGTCGCGCTCGCGCCGGGTCCGCCCGGCGCGCGTTGCGCCGGCGGGAGTCCGGTCAGCCGGCCAGGGGCAGTCCGGCGGGGTTGGCGCGCGAGGCCTCGCGCCGTCCCCCGCCGCTGACCGCTGCACCCACACTTCGCATCGGGAGATCCCCGCAATGCAGACCCTCTCGCCCGAGCAACTCCTCGAGATCGCCCGCCGCGTCCACGAAACCCTCGACGAGCCCAAACACTGGCACCAGGGAAGCTGGGGCCGCGACGACGACGGCTACAGCCTCTCCTTCGACGGCCGTTTCCACATCGAGGACGAGGAGGGCAGGCACCACAAACCCGCTCTCGCCATGCGGCCGCCGGACGCCGCCCGCAGCTTCTGCCTCGGCGCCGCGATCCGGATCCACACCGGGGACATCTCCGGCCGCGACCCCTCGTGCCTCGGCGACCTCGTCGAGCAGGTCTGCCTCGTCTACGTCGACGTCGGCAAGCTCCACCGCCACCTCCGGTCCGAAAACACCTTCGAGCCCTGTCTCGAAGCCGTCATCGCGTGGAACGACCGGACCGGGCGCACCTACGAGGAGATCCGTGAGCTCACCTGCGCCGTGCTCCGCCACCTCGACGCCCGGCCCCGGTAGTCCGATGTCCCGCTCCACCATCCACCGCGCCGACGCCGACCTGAAGCACGCATGGCTCGCGCGCTTCCAGGCCCTGCCGCCTTCCGCCCGTCACGCGCTCCGTGCCGCACTGCTCGACCTCCGTGCCGACGCGCGGCACCGCGCCGAGCTCCAGTGGCGCCGGCACAAGGGCCCAATGGCCTGCTACTGGCGGGCCGTCGGCGTCTACGCGGGACACCTCGCCCGCGCCTTGCGCTGACCGCCCCGCCTGACCGGCTCTGAACTGCGCGGACTTACCGGGCACCCCCACACCTTCCTGAACGCGTCCACCGTCCGCGCCAGCGCCGGGTTTCCCCGGCACGCCTTGCGCCGACGGGAGTCCGGTCAGCCGGCCGGGGGCAGGCCGGACGGAGCGGCGTGGAGGGCAGTGCCCCGCGCCGAGCCGCTCCCGCTCTTCCCGCACCCCCGTCACCGGAGCCTGCTCATGCTCGACGCCCACCCGGCGCCGCCCGCGCCCGCTCGCCCGCCAGCCGTCCCCGTCTCCCCGATCTCCGAACCCGCCCCGCCGCAGCCCACTTCCGCGCCCGCCGCGCTGCTGGCCGCGGCCCGGACCCTGCTGCCCGTCCTGGAGGCAGGCCGGGCGCTGGATGCCCGCACGTTGCGCGAAGCCATGACCTCCGCCTTCGGCGCTTCCGACGCGGACGGCGCCTGGCTGTGGAAGGATTCCTACGAGGCCGCCGAGGCCGCGCTGGTGCTCTTCCTCCAGCGCTACGGCCGCGCCATGCGGCGCGAGGCGGGCGCCGGCCCCGGCGGCCCAGCCGCCATGCTCCGCATGCTGGAGACCCTGGCGGCGCTGGAACCCTCGCAGACGCGGCGCTCCGAGGAGCAGCTCAAGTATCAGCAGTTCTCGACTCCGCTCCCTCTCGCCTA
Source organism: Alphaproteobacteria bacterium (assembly GCA_022820945.1). Lineage (GTDB taxonomy): Bacteria > Pseudomonadota > Alphaproteobacteria > UBA828 > UBA828 > WTGU01. The sequence goes on from JAJEEP010000121.1 coordinate 32,463, forward strand.
CGCCGCTTTGCAAGCCGCGATGATCAGGCCCGGCGACGTGGTGCTCGAGCCTTCGGCCGGCACCGGGATGCTGGCGGTGATGGCGCAGCTTGCGCTCGGCGACGGGGCCGCCGGCGCGCTGCACCTTAACGAGATCGCCGCCGTTCGCGCCGGCCTCCTCGCGGGACTGTTTCCGGGCAGCACCGTCACCCGCCACAACGCGGAGTCGATCAGGGACCGGCTGCCGGAGCTCAGGCCCACCGTGGTGCTGATGAACCCGCCCTTCTCGGTGAGCCCCGGGGTCGAGCGCATCCGCCATCACGTGGATCTGCATCACCTCCGCTCGGCTTTCTCGATGCTGCCACCGGGCGGGCGACTGGTCGCCCTCTCATCTTCTCATTGCGTCCCCGGCGATGCCGCCTGGCAGGACGCCTTCGCCTCCCTCGACCCGCCTGCGCACGCGGTGTTCACCGCGCCCATCGACGGCCGTGCCTATGCGCGGCGCGGCACCACCTTCGACACCCGCCTCACCGTGCTCGACAGGGGAGGCGAGAAGCCTGCGCGGGTCTATGCCGGCCGCCCCGTGCGCGACGCCGGCCACCTTCTTCAGGCGCTCACCGGCACCGTGCCGGCACGGCGTCCCATCGAGCCCGTGCCGGGCACGGACCTGTTCGGCCGGGCGCCCGCGCCCAAGCCCATCCGAGCGAAGCGCACCGGGACCGCCGCGCATCGGCCGGAGCCACACGACTGGGGCCCGGTCGCCGAGCTCGCCTACGAGGTCGTGCCTGCCGGCGGCGGTCCCGCCAAGGGCGCCCAACCCTCCGGCCCCTACGCACGGTGGCGGGCATCGAGCATCCACGTGCCGGGAGCGGTCGAGCACCCGACGCCCCTGGTGCAGTCGGGCGCCATGGCGGCGGTGCCGCACCCCATGCCGTCCTACCGCCCGGTGCTGCCGCAGAAGGTGTTGGCCGAGGGGCTGCTGTCAGACGCCCAGCTCGAGAGCGCGATCCTCGCCGGCCAGGCGCACGAACGCCACCTCGCCGCCGAGTACCGCATCGGCGCCGGCTGGGAGACGGTGCGGCGCGTGGATGTCGAGGGCGATGACGGCAACGATGCCGCGCCGGAGCCGGACGACGATGGCAAGACCGTCGACCCCGACGAGCCGCTGTCCGAACCGGTCCGCTTCCGGCGCGGCTGGATGCTGGGCGACGGCACCGGCTGCGGCAAGGGCCGGCAGGTCGCCGCCATCGTTCTCGACCAGTGGCTGAGGGGTCGGAAGCGGGCTCTCTGGCTCTCGCAGTCCGACAAGCTGCTGGAGGACGCGCGCCGCGACTGGTGCGCCATCGGCGGGCACGCCGACGACGTCATCCCGCTCGGCAAGGTGCGCCAGGGGGCCGACATCCCCCATGCAGAGGGCATTCTGTTCGCCACCTATGCCACGCTGCGCTCGCCTGCCCGGCAGGGGAAGCCCTCCAGGCTCGACCAGCTCGTCACCTGGCTCGCCAACGGCGAGGACCACGAGCAGCGCCACGCCTATCAGGGCGTCATCGTCTTCGACGAGGCCCACGCCATGGCGAATGCGGCGGGGTCCAAGGGCTCGCGCGGCGAGGTCAGGCCCTCGCAGCAGGGACGCGCTGGGCTGCGGCTGCAGAACGCGCTGCCCGACGCCTGAGTGTGCTCGCGGTATTTGATGGCGGGGTGATCGGGTTGTTCGATGGGTTTCGGTTGTGACGGCGCGGGTGTCGGACGGTCGTCGGCGCGTCAAGCCGCTTCGCGGCTCCTCCGCTTCGCTCCGGCCCTCCGGGTGA
>JAJEEP010000062.1 GCA_022820945.1 Alphaproteobacteria bacterium
CAGAAAGCAGGGCTGGAACATCATCGAAGCCCTGACCAGCCCATCGGATCGGCTCATCGCCACCGTCAAGTGCGCGTAAGCCCGCCCGGCAAGGGCTCTCCAACAGCGGAATTATGCCCATGAACCACCTGGGCAGTTACACGAAATCATTCGGTTCGCCTTGACAGGCTTGGCGTGCGGGTGCCAGCGTCGGGCCGAGCCGGCTCCGGGACGAACATCCACAAACACTAACGAGCGGCCGGCACGCGACGGCGGAGGCTGACGATGAGGACAGGGGGCTTGATTTGCGGCGCGCTGGCGGGCGCGCTGATCGTTGGCGGTTTCACGAGCGGCGCGCTCGCAGCAGACCCCTACGGCGTCTGGCTCAACGGGCGGAAGGATGCGCACGTGAAGCTCTATCCATGCAACAAGGACGAACTGTGCGGCGAGATCGTCTGGCTCAAGCGCCCCCTCGGCGAGGACGGCAAGCCGCGGCGCGACGTCAAGAACGAAGACAAGTCGCTCCGCGAGCGGCCCATGTTGGGCCTGCAGGTTCTCTGGGGCTTGGAGGACGAGGGCGACGGCGAGTGGGAGGACGGCGAAATCTACAATGCCAGGGACGGCGAGACCTACGACGGCGAAGTCGAGGTCATCGATGCGAACACGGTCGAGGTGAGCGGCTGCGTCTGGTTCGTCTGCAAGACCGAGACCTGGACCCGCGTCGAGTAATTCCGCACCGGCTCAGGCTGGCTGAGCGGCGCCTCTCAGCCAGCGGGCGAGGGCCTTGTCGGGATCGGCGATCTCGTCCACCGAGGCGTACCAGTAATCCTCCCAGCCGGCCTCTGGCAGGCCGGTGAAGACCATCAGGTTGAGCGGATAGGCCTCGCTGTCGGTGCAGCGGCGAAAATCGTCGCGGAACAGGAACACCGCCTTCTCCCACGCGATGGCCATGCCGAGCTCCACCATCACGCCTTCGTCCGGCGGGCAGCCGTTCACCACGGCGAAGATGCCGTCGGCATCGCGCACGTCGCGCAGGTCGGCCTGGCCGATGCGATAAGCCCAGCCGGCGGTGGCCTTGTCGATCTGGTTGTTGCGGGCGAAGGGCTCCCACACCTCGGCACCGAGCGCCTCCAGCGCCGCGACCAGCGCCTGCAGCGGCCCGTCCTTCTGCTGGGCGGAGAAGCCGTAGGGGTTTGCCAGATAGAGCGTCCTGGCCGCAAGCATCAGCCCCTCCCCTCTCGTGCCCCGCCGCGCCGCTACGCCGCCGCGCGATAGCGCGCGATGGCGGCCTCTAGCCCTGAGCGCGGGCTGGTGAGCAGCGGGATCGCGATGTCGGCGCAGCGGGCGAGCGCCGGAGTCATGGAGGCCTGGGCGAGCACGATGGCGTCCGCCGAAGACGCGGCTTCGTGCAGGCCGTCCGCGATGATGCGCTCGTGGCCGTCCACATCGCCCGCCACGAGCCGGGCGCGGGCCTCGGCGAAGACGACCGAGGCGATCTCCACCTCCTTGCCGGCGCGGCGCGCGGCGTCGGCGACCAGATCGGCGGTGGGCCCGATGGTGGTGGCGAGCGTCGCCGCCACGACGATGCGCCGGCCGGCCTGCACCGCCGCCTCGGCCATGGGCCGGTCCACCCGGAGGATCGGCACGCCCGCCTGCGCCGCCGCATCGTCGGCGCCGGGGCCGACGGTGGAGCAGGTGCAGAGCACGAGCGCGGCGCCCTCGGTCGCCTCCAGCAGCGCGTCGCGTGCGCGCGCCCTGATCTCGTCGGTCAGCGCGCCCTCGTCGATCGCGTCCGTCAGCAGCGCCGCCTCGACCACGTGGCGCACCGGAACGCCGGGATCGATCTCGTTGCGAAGCCCGTCGAACAGGTCGATCAGCCCCGCCACCGTGTGGACCATGACCAACTCGCCGCTTCCGCCGCCCATCGCCCACTCCTTCGTGACCCTGCGCCGTGCCCAGAAAAATTCCGGACCTTAAGGGATCGCGACGGTCCGGCCCCTCCTCACCCCGGCCCTCTCCTCCCCTCGGGGAGGAGAGGGAGAGAAACCCGGTGCCGCCTGCGTTCCCTCTCCGCCCTTCAGGGGGGAGAGAGACAGGGTGAGGTGGGTGTCGCCCGAGCCGACGCGATCAGGTTCGATCGCATCGTGCTCTAGCAGATGAGGTGGGAACGGGAAAGCGGGCCGGCCAGGCTCACGCCCGCCAGACGACCGGGTACTGCGGGTCTTCGTGGAAGGGCTGGCCAGTGCGGAGCGCGGTGGGATGCTTGGGGAACTCGGCCGGCGGCTCGCGCAGGATGAAGCGGACGTCGTCGCCGAGCCAGCGATGGGTCAGGGTGCGGCGTCGCGTATCGCGCGTGGGGTTGTTGCGGCCCTGGTGGACGATCAGCCCCTGGAAGAAGATGCAGTCGCCGGGTTCCAGCTCCCACGAGACGATGTCGTAGTCCTCGCGCGCGGCCTCGATGTCCGGGCAGCGCTCGAACGCGGTGCCAGGGTGGCGGGTGCCGTCCAGCATGCTGTCGAACGGCGCGAACCAGCGGCCCCAGCGGTGGGAGCCGCGCACGAACTCGAGCGTGGTCTCCGGCGTGATGGGGTCGAGCGGGATCCAGTTGGAGCAGAGTTGCTGGCCGTCCACCGCCATGTAGGGCTGGTCCTGGTGCCACCGGGTGAGGCCTTCCGTGCCGGGCTCCTTCACGAACACCTGGTCGTAGAAGAAGGTGATGGTGGATGCGCCGGAGAGCGCTGCGGCGATGGCGGCCAACGGGCCCTCCAGGGCGAACTCCTTCATCTGCGGCACGTGGCGCCAGAGGTCGAAATCGTTGAAGAAGAGGCCGGGGTCCGACTCCTCGGTGTAGATCTCGACGTGGGGGCCGGGCTCGGCCATGTCGGCGGCGACGCCCTCGCGCAGGCGCTCGATCCAGTCCGGCTCGATCACGCCGCGCAGGCAGACCACGCCGTCGGTGCGATAGGTCTCGATCTCGGCTTGCGTCGGCATCATGGGTCGCCTCTCCCCAGTCTCGGTCGATTGTACCGCAGCGCGCGCTGCGCGGGCCATTTCTCGTGCCCGTCATTTCTCGACCCGACTTGAATTGCGGGGCATCGGTGCGCACCTATGGCGGCAACTTCATGGGTCGATTCGCGGTCGCGCAAGAAGATGACCGCCGTCAGAGGAGGCACAGTGTGAACGGCAAGAGGTTGGAAAAACGTCTTCCGCTATCGCGGCGCGGTCTCGCGCGGGCGGGTCTTGTAGGTGCCGCGATGCTGGTGGTGACGGCGATCGTCGCCGCCTGCCAGCCGCCGCCGAGCTACGAGAACGAGCCCTTCTCCTTCGCGGCACTGCCGCCGCTGGTGTTCGACCTGGGCGGGATCGAGGTCGTCGAGCGCGGGTCCACGCCGCACCCCTCCGACGTCGAGCACCTCTTCCCGACCCCGCCGGCTGTGGCGGCGCGGCTCTGGGCGGAGGACCGGCTGCGGACGAGTGGAACTCTCGGCCTGCTGCGGGTGACGATCGAGGAGGCCAGCGCCAGGATCACACCGCTCGCGACCAACACGGATCTCGAAGGGCTGTTCACGGAGGAGCAGGCCGAGCGGTTGGACGTGCGGCTGCGCGTGACGATCGAGGCGATCGACGAGAGCGGCCAGGTAAACGGCAGTGCCACGGCCGATGCCCGGCGCTCCCGCACGCTGCTGGAAGGCATCACTCTCGCAGAGCGCGAGCGGGTCTACGACGAGGTCGTGCGGGCGCTGCTCCACGACTACAACGCCAGCCAGGAAAAGGCGATCAGGCAGTATTTGGGGCTCTATCTGCGCTGAGGCGTGCCGGCCCCCCGCCCTACCCGCCGACCACTGCCGCCAGCACCTCGCCCGCCTCTTCGACCGCCGCGGTATCGACATCGAGGTGCGTGACCGCGCGCAGGCGGTGGCGGCCCATGGCGCCGATCAGCACGCCCCTGGCCCGCAGCGCCTCCGATAGATCGGACGCGCTGAGCCCGGTCTCCGCGCAATCGAAGAAGACCAGGTTGCTGTCCACTCGCAGCTGGTCGAGGCTGAGTTGCGGCAGCGCGCGCACCGTGTCGGCGAGGCTGCGGGCGTTGGCGTGATCCTCGGCGAGGCGCGCGACATTGTGGTCGAGCGCATAGAGACCGGCGGCAGCGAGGATGCCGGATTGCCGCATGGAGCCGCCGAGGCGCTGCTTCCACCGCCAGGCGGCCTCGATGAATTCGGCGGAGCCCGCAAGCACGGCGCCGACCGGGCAGCCGAGGCCCTTGCTGAAGTCCACCCACACGGAATCGAAGGGAGCGGCGTAGCGCGCGGCATCCACGCCCGTTTCCACCACCGCATTGAGCAGACGCGCGCCATCCATGTGCAGTAGCAGGCCGTGCGCCTTGGCCGTCTCGCCCACCGCCTCGATGGTCTCCAGCGGCCAGATCGTGCCGCCGCCCTGATTCGAGGTCTGCTCGACCACGGCGAGGCGCGAGCGCGGCGAATAGCGGGTCACGGAACGGACCGCATCGGCGAGCTGCTCCGGCGAATAGACGCCGGCCTCGCCGTCGAGAGGGCGCACCATGGCGCCGGCGAGCGCCGCCGGGCCGCCGCCTTCCGACGTGATGATGTGCGCGGTGCGGTCGCAGATCACCTCGTCGCCGGGGCGGCAGTGGACCAGCAGCGCGATCTCGTTGCACATGCTGCCAGAGGGGAGAAAGACCCCTGCCTCCTTGCCCAGCATCGCGGCCACCCGCGCCTGAAGCGCGTTGACCGTGGGGTCCTCGCCGCGCTGCTCGTCGCCGACCTCGGCCTCGGCCATGGCCTGGCGCATGGCCGCCGTCGGCCGCGTGACCGTGTCGCTCCTGAGATCGACGTGATTGCCCGACATGCCGTCCTCCTCGTTGTCCGCGCGTGGCGCAGCGCATGATGCCACCGAGCCGGTGCCGGCTACAGCCCCTGTTGAGCCGACCTGCGTTGCGTCCCGGGTGCCCGCCTATGCGTTGCGCCCCCCAATCGCTATGGTCGCGCCCCGTGCCGTCCGCCGCTCCCTCACCCACCGTGCCGCCCCACGCGCATGGCTATCGCTGGGCCATGCTGGGCGGGGTGTGGCTGATCTATTTCGGCTTCGGTCTGCTGTCGCTGGCGATGGCGCCGCTGGTCGATCCCATCAGCCGCGACCTCGGCCTCAGCTACACGACGATGGGCGCCATCCTGGGCGCGTGGCCGCTGGTCTATATCGTGGCGGCGGCGCCCTGCGGGGCCTTCGTCGACCGCGTGGGGCTCAAGTGGTCGCTGTTCCTGGCCGCCCTCATCATCGCCGCATCGGGCGGATTGCGCGTCGTCGCCGTCGACGCCGTCACGATGTTCGTGGCGGTCGGGCTGTTCGGCATCGGCGGGCCGCTGGTCTCGATCGGCGCGCCCAAGGCGATCGCGCAATGGTTCGAGGGTGCCGAGCGCGGCTTCGCCCTGGGCGTCTACATCACCGGCCCCTTCCTCGGGCACATCCTCGCGCTGGTACTGACCAACAGCGTCCTGATGCCGCTGCTCGACGGGAACTGGCGGCAGGTCCTGCTGATCTATTCCGGCTTCATCCTCGCCACCGGCATCGTCTGGTTCCTGCTCGGGAGCCACCCGATCAACCGCGTGGTCGAGCGGGCCGGGCGCCGGCGCGAGACCGTCCGTGGCCAGATGGCGGTGTTCGCTGCGCTGCTGCGCCTGCCGAGCATCCAGGTCATCCTGGCGATGAGCATCGGCGCCTTCTTCCTGCACCACTCGATCGCCAACTGGCTGCCGGAGATGCTGCGGACCGGCGGCATGGCGCCGGACGAGGCCGGCATGTGGTCGGCGCTGCCGACAGCCGTCGGGATCGTCGGTGCGCTGACGATCCCCAGGCTCGCGACGCCGCCCAGGCGCTTCGGAATCCTGATCGCGCTGTCGCTCTGCATCGGCGTGGGCGCGGTGCTGCTGCTGGCCACGGGCGTGCCGGCGCTGGTGGTGGCGATGGTCCTGCAGGGCATCGGCCGCGGAACGCTGATCGCGGTCCTGATCCTGGTGCTGATGGAGACGCGCGGCGTCGATCCGCGCAACACAGGCGCTGCGGTCGGCCTCTTCTTCTCGGCGGCGGAGATCGGCGGCGTGCTGGGGCCGCTCGCGATCGGCGCGATGTGGGACCTGACCGGCGGGTTCGACGCGGGCCTATGGCTGCTCGGCGCCGTGAGCGCAGCGCTCGTCGGGTTGCTCTACCTCCACCGCGGGATCGAACGGCGGGACACAATCGCGGCTTGACTGCTTACTCCGCCGCAGCGGCCACCCGGCGTGCCGCACCGCGCCTCGGCTGGAGCGGCTTGTGGTACGCGCCGTCCTTCATGATCATCAGGATGTTGTTCTTGTCCTGGAACAGCGTGAGGTCCGCCAGCGGGTCGCCGTCGATCATGATGAGATCGGCGAGATAGCCTTCCTTGACCTCGCCCATCTCGGGGATGCCGCTGCCCTGCGCGTTGGCGTGGGCGTAGAGCTCGCCGCCGAGCTTGGTGGCGGCGTGCAGCACCTCGGCGGGGGTGAAGTCGAAGTAGTTCACGAAGTGCTCGAAGTCGCGGGTGTCCGTGCCGTGCGGCACCCAGGCGAAGGCATAGTCGCCGAAAGGCAGCACGCGGACGCCGCGGGCGTGCAGCTTCTTGACGGTCTCGCTGACGATGGCGAGCTCGTGGTGGTGCCTGAGCGCGATCTCGGACTCCGGCGGCATGCCGAATTCCGCGGACTCGTAGGCCGTGTTGTGGGTAATGCCAATTGCCGGCACGACGAAGACATCGTCCTTGGCCGCCACCAGCATGTCGATGGTCTCGTCGTCGGCGTAGGTCGCGTGGTGGATGATGTGGACGCCGTACTTCAGGCAGAACTGCACCGCCTCCGAGGTCCGCGCGTGGGCGCAGACCCGCCGGTTGCGCTGCCTGGCGACCTGGCAGACCGCGGCGACCTCCTCTTCGGTCATCACGGTCGTGTCGCCCCTGCCGTAGGGGTAAACGAACTCGTCGCTCGACGGCATGATCTTGAGAATGTCGACGCCTTCGCGGCAGAGCATCCGCGCGGTCTGGCGGAACTGCTCCTCGCCGTCGCAGATGATCGAGAATGCCCCGTGGTACATGTGGAGCTGGCGCGCATCGCCGAGGCCGCCGGTGACCGTGAGCTCGGGCGAGGCGGCGAGGATGCGCGGCCCCTCGATCTGACCGGCGTTGACGGCGTTCCGAATCACGATGTCCATGCGGGTCTTGCCCGTCGCGGCGCAGACCAGGGCGGTGAAGCCGTGGTCGTACAGGATCTGGGCGTGCCGCATCGTGATCAGCGTGTTCTCCTCGGGCGGCGTATCGCCGAGGGAGTAGAGGGACGTCCCCTCCTCGGAATAGCCGATGTGGGAGTGACCGTTGACGAGGCCCGGCATGAGCGTCGCGCCGCCGCCGTCCACCACGTCCGCACCGTTCCGCTCGATGCGCTTCTTGCCCTTGACCACCTTCTTGATGCGGTTGCCCTGGACGAGAACCTCGCCCCGGTAGGACTTCTTGCCGGAGCCGTCGAAGATCGAGATGTTGGTGAACAGCGTCTGTGTCATGGTCGCCCCCTTGCCCGTTCGGCTGCCGGCGAAGGGAGCGCACCTGACTCATCTTGTTATTGTTTGCGCCGACGCTCCGTCATGCCCGCGCCGCCTCCCATGCAACGAACGCGGGCCCGCACCTGCCAGCCGATTCAACCGAAGTCCACCCGATGCACCCCGGTTGCGCTAGTCAGTGTACTCCCGCGCTCCGCTCGCAACAATCGAAAGCCCGATGGCGCGGCCTCAGGCCGGCGGGAGCACGAAGTCGAAGCGCCCGCGCCACGCGTCGCGGACACGATCCAAGTGCATGACGAGGTCGTCCCTGAAAATCCAGTCGTTGGCGTTGGCCTCCACCAGGTCCGGAAAGTAGACCTGGGTGGTGAGGACAGGGGTCGCTTCGCCTTGCACCTTCACATGAATATGCGGGGTGCGGCCGGAATAGCGCACCGGCCGGACGGTCTCGAACCGGAACGCGCCGGCCGCGTCGGTGAACTGATGCCCCCGATAGCGGAAGCCCCGGTTGTCGTAGTGGCCGTCCTCGTCGCAATGCCAGATGTCGATCACGGCACCGGCGAGCGGCCGGCAGTCGTGCGCAAGCGCCAGCCCTTCGAAGACGAGGGGTTGTCCGCGCGTGTCCGGCTCGCGCAGGCTGTCCCGCCGGGGCGTGAGCGGCGTGTAGAACGGTCCCGCCGTCGACGAGCGCGTGCCGGCCGTGCATGCCGCAGGCGGTGCGAACCCGAGGCCGCGGTCGGCAGCCGGGCCCGAAAACGCGTAACCCAGGGAGGCCCAGGCCCCGCGGGCGGCGAAGAGCGACGCTGCCGCGCTTCCAGCGCCAGCGAGCCCGGTCAGTGCCAATCGTCGCGTAACGGAACGGTCCATCGCCCCTACAAGATAACCGGTACCGGCCCGCATTTCTAACCGCGGTCGTGGTCTGCAGTGTTAAGCTCCGAGTGATTCATCAGGGGAGAAGACCGCAATGACCGCCATCGATCCGAACACGGTGCACTTCACAGGAGAAAACTCCTTCCTGCGGCTCAAGACCGAGGACGACGGGCCGGAGACCACCGTCTGCGCACATTGGCGCACGCTGATCTCGCCGGCCGGCCCCGGCACCTGCCTCTTCATGCGCTCCGACGCGACCGGCGGCGAGGTCAGGCTGTACGCGGACAATATGGGGATGGCGCGGTGGCTTCAGGGCGAGCTGGAGTCGATCCTGAATCCGCCGTTCGCGGACACCGCCATGCCCATCGCCGAGGCGGCGTTCTCGCGCGAGGGCGCCTTCCGCTCCACCTATCGCGAGATCGTGGATTCTGCCGACGGCCGCATCGAGCTGAGCTGGTCCGACATGGGCGAGCCCTTCATGCTGACGCTGCCGCCGGACAACGACGACACCGGGCCGTGGGCAGTCTACAGCTGCCTCACGCCGTGCCGCACCGCGACGCTTGAGGTCGCGGGAACGCGGGCGCAGGGCGCAGCTTACGAGAACGTCATGTTCGGGCGCCCGGCGAGCTCCTCCTGCCTGGCCTGGTCCGAGACCTGGTTGCGCGGCTGAGGCACACGCCATGCTTCCCAGGGTCGCGATTTTCGCCATGGGCGGGACCATCGCCATGGCCGCGCGCGGCAAGCGCGGCGTCTCCCCGTCGCTGGGCGCGGACGCGCTGGTGGAGGCAGTGCCGCAGCTTGCCGAGGTCGCGTCCATCGAGGCCGAGACCTTCCGCCTGCTGCCGAGCCCGGAGGTCACGATCCCCGACCTGTTCGCGCTGGCCGACGCCATCGAGCGAGCTGTGGCCGCTGGCGCCCACGGCGTGGTGGTCACGCATGGTACCGACACGATGGAGGAATCGGCCTTCGTGCTCGACCGTATCCTCGCCCTCGACGCCCCGGTGGTGTTGACCGGCGCGATGCGCAACCCGACGCTGGCGGGGCCGGACGGGCCGGCGAACCTGCTGAACAGCGTGCGCCTCGCGGTGCACGCGCCCGCGCGCGGCCTCGGCGTCATGGTGGTGATGAACGACGAGATCCACGCCGCGCGCTACGTGCAGAAGGGCGTGACCTCGAACCCCGCCGCCTTTCGCTCGATGCCGGCCGGGCCGCTCGGCTGGTTCGCGGAGGGTGCGGTGCGCTTGGCCGGCCGGCCGGGCCCCCGCCGCACGATTGCGGTGGCGCGGGACGCCGAGGTCGTGCCGGTCGCGCTGCTCACGGTGACGCTCGGCGACGACGGGCGCTTGATCGAGCGGGCGCTGGACGCGGGCTACCGGGGGATCGTGATGGAGTGCACCGGCGGCGGCCATGCCGCAGCCTGGGTCGCCGACAGGCTCGCTGAAGCGGCAGCGCAAGTGCCGGTGGTCATGGCGTCCCGCACCGGGGCCGGCGAGATGCTGCGCCAGACCTACGACTTCAAGGGCTCGGAGATCGACCTGCTGGCGCGCGGCATGATCAACGCCGGCTGGCTCGACGGTCTCAAGGCGCGCCTGCTGCTCACGCTGCTGCTGATGGCGGGTGCCGACGATGCGGCAATCCGCGAGGCGTTCGGCGCCTGGCTCGATCCCGATCCGGCGACGTGAAAGCGCTGACGCCCTGCACCGGCAATATCCTCCGCTTGGCCGAATTTGAAGTGGGTCTGCACGACTGGTGCACAGAACCGCACCAATCAAAGCGCCAACCTATTGAATTTGCGTGACATTGAAGAACCAATGCTGCGCTGAGCGATTTCCAGCCAAATTTCATTTGTTTGTGCGCCGCCACCACGAATTAGACAATTGTGCGACACATATGTCACTCCAACCAAACTAAACCTTGACCCATCGGACGTGTTTGAGTTAGTCATTGGTGCATGAATATTCAATCACTCTCGACGCGACCTGCCCTCGACCCCGAGGCGACGTGGATGCTCGACGCTTCTCAGTCGTCCCAAGCCACCGCGAAATGGGGCAACGCTCTTGACGCTGGGTTTCAAATTCTACCCGACGCTCTAATCCGGGGTCAGCGCTTGCTCAAGCTCACCGCCATAGACCTTGTGGTCGTCGCCAATCTTAATCAGGCGTGGTGGTTTGCGGATCGTCGGCCCTACCTGACACCCGGAACGATCGCCCGGCGAATGGGAGTATCAGAGCGCACGGTTCAGCGGAGTCTAAGTCGTCTACGCGATAAGGGCTTCTTGGAGCAGCGTCGCGAGAAACTGCGTGACGGCAGTGTACGCTACACCCACGATCTATCGGGCTTGCGAGAGGCGCTAGAGCCTCTAGCCAGGCGGGACATCAACTATTCCCCAAGCCGACGGGCACGATTGCTGCGTTCGGCAACGGAATGACCAGACTGTAATGCACAACGTAGCGAAGGTTTCCCGGCGTAGCTCAGAAGGACAGAGCACCTGCTTTCTACATGCAGCGGTGCGATTGGCATACCGACTGTATGGGCAGGAGGTCGCAGGTTCAAGTCCTGCCGCCGGGTTCACCACCTCCAAATTTGGAACATCCGTTACTGCGCACCACAATTGTTGCTATCGCGCAACCGCCTGACCGACCCTCAGAATTTCTTCCACCAGGGGGTGCGGCCGCCGAGGCCCACCATGTCCACGCCGGTCATGAGCGAGACGTCGTAGGTCAGCGCGCGGAGGTCGTTGGGGTCGAGGTCGCTCACCCGGTTCTTGCCGCAGGCGCGGGCGAAGAGCTGAATCTCCATGGTGAGCGCGTTGAGGTAGTTGGTCACGCTGTCGGCCGCCTCGTCCACGTCGAGGCGCTCCATCAGCTTGGGCAGCTGGGTGGTGATGCCGACCGGGCAGAGGCCCGTGTGGCAGTGCTGGCACTCGTAGGGCGAGGTGCCGAGGCGGGCGTAATCCTCCAGGTAGATCGGCTTGTGGCAGCCCATGGCGATGATCGGCGCGGTGCCGAGATAGACCACGTCGGCGCCGAGGGCGATACACTTCGCCGCGTCCGCCCCGTTGCGGATGCCGCCGCCGACGATGAGCCTCATGGTGTCCTTCTTGCCCATCTCGGCGAGCGCCTCGGAGGCTTCGGCGATGGCGGCGACGGTGGGGATACCGGCGTGATCCAATTGGATCGTGGGCGAGGCCGCGGTGCCGCCCTCCATGCCGTCGAAGACGATGGCATCGACCCCTGCCTTGGCCGCGATGCGGACGTCGTTGGCGATTCTGGCGGCGCCGACCTTGATGGAGATCGGCACCTTGTACTCGGTGACCTCGCGGATCTCCTCCAGCTTCATGTAGAGATCGTCGGCGCCCATCCAGTCGGGATGGCGGCAGGGGCTGCGCTGGTCCACGCCCTCGGGCAGGTCGCGCATCTCCGCCACCTCGTCCGACATCTTGAGCCCGAGCAGCACGCCGCCAGTGCCGGGCTTCGCGCCCTGGCCGGCGCCGATCTCGATCATGTCGGCCTTCTTGAGATCGTACGGGTTCATGCCGTAGCGGCTCGGCAGGTACTGCATCACCAGCTTGTCGGAGTAGCGGCGCTCCTCGTGGTGCATGCCGCCCTCGCCGGTGCAGGTGGAGATGCCGCAACGGGACGCCGCCGTGCCGAGCGCGCGCTTGGCGTGGACCGAGAGCGCGCCGAAGCTCATGCCCGCGATCATGATCGGGCGCTCCAGCACCAGCGGGTTCTCGCAGTTGCCCTCGCCGATCACCACCCGCGTGTCGCACTTCTCCCGGTAGCCTTCGAGCGGCATGCGCGAGAGGCCGGCGGGCACGAACACGAGATCGTCGAAGGAGGGCAGGCCCCGCCGCTTGGTCGCCTGGCCGCGGATCTGGTAGCGGCCGAGCGAGGCCTTCTCCTGTATCTCCTCGATCACCTCGGGCGGCCAGACGCCGCTGAAGCTGTCGGGCCGCGGATAGGCGCCGTTGGGCGCCGGTGCCGCGTCGTCCAGAACCTCGACCGAGGAATCGCCCGCATGGGCCGGTGGCGGTGTGCCGGGGGTCTCGCTCATAGCACGTCCTTCCACGCCGCGAAGTCATGCTTGTTGAAGTGCCACAGCTTGCGGTCCGACTGCAGCTTGCGGAACCTTGGGGGCGCCTTGATCTCGAAGCGGTCGAGCAGCGCCGCCACCTCGTCGAGCTCGCCGTTCTCGGCATCGACCTCTTCCAGCCCGGAGCCCAGCTCCTTCGCCGTGCCGCCGAGGAAGATCACGCCCTGGTACATGGAATCGCCGAGGCCGGTATCGGCGTCGCCGCAGACGATCATGCGGCCGTTCTGCATCATGAAGCCGGACATGTAGCCGGTGTTGCCGCCGACGATGAGCTCGCCCTTCTTCAGGATCATGCCGGAGCGCGGCCCCGCATCGCCGCGCACGACGACGCGCCCGCCGCGGATCGAAGGCGCCGCCGAGGTGGCGGCGTTGCCGTGCACGACCACCTCGCCGCTCATCAGGTTGTCGGCGACGCCCCAGCCGCAGGTGCCGTGGACCTCCGCCGTGATCCCGTCGCAGAGCCCGGCGGTGAAGGAGCCGACGTGGCCGCGATAGACGACGTGAATGGGCTTGAGGACCGAGACGCCGAGATTGTGCCGCGCCTGCGGGTTGAGCAGCTCGACCTCGGGCACGCCCTCGTCCGCCGCGCGGCGAATCTCCTCGTTGATCGCGCGCGTCGGCCGGCCGGCGCAGTCGATGGTCAGTGCAGCGGAATTCGCCACGTCACCACCTCGCCGGCCCCGGGCTCCCAGACTTCGATATCCTCGTCGATGCCGTCGCGCAGCGCCCAGCAATCGGACGAGACCGCCACCAGGCGATCGGTCTCGCCCACCACCAGCGGCTTGGCCGCGTAGGGGTCCTTGACCACGCCCACCTCGTCCTTGGTCACGGCGATATAGGTGAAGCAGCCGTCGAGGATCGTTACCGAGCGCTCCAGCGCCTCGTGGAAGCTCGCGCCCTTGCCCATCTCGTCGACGATAGCGACGGCGATCACCTCGGAATCGTTGCCGGTAGTGAAGGTGTAGCCTGCGCGCTCGAAGTGATAG
The DNA here is from genome assembly GCA_022820945.1 of Alphaproteobacteria bacterium. GTDB lineage: Bacteria > Pseudomonadota > Alphaproteobacteria > UBA828 > UBA828 > WTGU01. Next base: position 13,509 of record JAJEEP010000062.1, read on the forward strand.
CGCAGATGGTGAAAGTTCGTGATGTGGCCGTTGTGCATGATGGCGAGATCGCGGTGCAGCCTGGCCGAGAGCGGCTGCCCGTGGGTGAAGTCGATGGTGCTCTCGGTGGCGAAGCGCGTGAGCCCCATGGCGAGCGGCCCGTCGTAATTCGTGATGGCGAAATTCTCCTCGAGGGTTTCCACGCCCCCCAGGTGCTTCACCACTTCGATATGCCGGCCGATGCTGGCGACGGTATAGGCCGGCCCGAGCGCATCGACCGCGTCCACCAGCGCTTCATCGTCGCCACTGTAGCGGATCGCGGTCCTGATGAAGCCCTCGCCGTCGGTCGCCCTCTCGACCCGGCCGAGCTCGTCGAGCAGCGCCAGCGCCCGCCCGCCGCCGCCGCGCTCCTCGCAGTTGATGCCGACGTAGAGGCGATCCTCGACGGCCGGCTGAACCAGGGCGAGCCCGGTCGAATCCGGCCCGCGCCGGAAGATGCCGTCCAGCACGCGGTAGGCGATCTCGCCGGTCCGGCGATGGTGCTCCGTGGTCTTGAAGAAGACGCCGCCGAGGCCGCACATGGGTTTCGCTCGCCCGCGGCGCCGTCAGCCGGCCGCCGGCAGCAGCTTGACCTTCTTGTCGAGGTGCGCCCAGGGGATCATCGCGTCGATCCAGGCGTTGATGCGGTCGAAGGCGACCATCGCCGCCTCGCAGACCTGCACCACGTCGTCATGGCTCTGGGCGCCGCCCGCCTCGAAATAGGCGGCGAGCTCGCGCACGAGCCTGACCGTGCCGGTGAGCTTCCACTTGGCCAGGCGTCCGGCGTGTCGGTTGAGCAGCGCCGCCGCCATGGCGTTGAGCGCTGCGGGCGGCAGGGCCTGCTCCAGCGCCAGCTGACGCACGACCTGGATGTTCTCGCCCATCCAGAAGGTGTTGAAGTTGGCGTAGAGCACGGGCGGCATGTTGCCCATGGGGGGCAGGCTGTGTTCGCGCAGCCGGCCGATGTCGCCGGGCTCGGACTTCCAGTTGCGCCGGCCGAAGCGCTCCAGCCGGGCGACGATGGCAGCCGTCTCGGTTGCTGCCATGGCGCTACGCTCCCTCGACGAGTTCGAGCCGGACCGGCAGCGGACCCTTGGCGAGGATCTTCTTGCCCGCAGGCTTCAGATGCTCCAGGCCCTCCACGATCTTCGCGAACACGCTGACCTTCCCGAACGGCTTGGTGTCGCCGTAGAAGATGCAGGCGGTCTGACGCCCCGGATAGAAGCCGATGTCGCCGGGCTTGACGTTGAGAATCTCGTTCTCCGAGTTGCAGTAGAACGGGAGCATCACGATCAGCTCGTCGCCCGCGAACTTGGCGTGCACCGAGAAGCTGTCGCAGGGCAGGCTCTCCGTGAACGCCTTGACGACGTTGGGCGCCTTGCGCCCCAGCAGCTCGGCGACGACCGTGCGGCCGTCGATGGTCATCGTGAAGCGCTCCGCCATGGTCTCCCCCCGCCCTCGCACGGCACTTGGGCCGAAGTCGATATCATGGCCCGCCCGGCCGAGCAATCGCACCCGGCGCAGAGGAGATTCGCTTTGCGTGCATGGCGGAGCCGTCGACGAGAGTGCTTACGGTGTATCGGCTTGGCGGCGCTTTCCGGCTCCCGTTGCCTCGCCGATCATGCGCGCCTTGTCGGACGCGATATCGGTGCCTCGCGACGTCCCGAGATCGAAGACGACGGAGCGATCCGCCCCGCGCGACCGCTCGGCCAGATCCCGGTCCACCAGGCGGCGCATGTATTCTGCCAGCGAAATGCCGAGCGCGGCCGCTCGCGCGCGAGCCTGAGCGTGCCGCTCCGGGTCCAGCGCAATCTGAAGGCGTACCATCATTGCCGCTCCATTATGCCACCGGCGCGACAAGGCGTGTGGGCGTGATCGCCGTGCGTTGCGGCAGAGTGCAGCAGGCGGAGATTGGCTTTGCGTGGCCGGCGGCTTTGGCGTTCAATCGGCGGCCACCATGGAGAACGGAGGTTCGGATGTCTGATCTGCACGAGCTGATGCTGACCGAGGTCGCGGCGAAAATTCAGGCGCGGGAGGTGTCCGCTGCCGAGGTGACGGCGCACACGCTCGGGCGGATCGAACGGCTGGACGGCACGCTCCGCAGCTACGCCACGGTGATGGCCGATGTCGCGACCGCACAGGCGGCGCAGGCGGACGCGGAGATCGCGGGCGGCACGGTGAAGGGGCCGCTACACGGCGTCCCCTTCGGCCTCAAGGACCTCTGCCTGACCAGGGACGCACCCACGCATGTGGGCTCGGTCGCGCTGCGCGACTGGAGCCCCGGCGTGGACGGCACCGTGGTGGCGCGGCTGCGGGCCGCCGGCACGGTCTTCGCCGGCAAGCTGCAGATGACCGAGGGCGCCTACGCGGTGCACCACCCCACCATCTCACCGCCGGTCAACCCGTGGCATGCCGACTACTGGACCGGCGTCTCGTCGAGCGGTTCGGGCGTCGGCACATCCGCACGGCTCTGCTACGGCTCGCTGGGAACCGACACTGGCGGGTCGATCCGCTTCCCCTCCCAGGCCTGCGGCGTGACCGGGCTGAAGCCGACCTGGGGGCGGGTGAGCCGGGCGGGCGCCTTCGCGCTCTCCGAGACCCTCGACCACATCGGGCCGATGGCCCGCTCCGCCGCCGACTGCGCGGCGATCCTCGGCGTCATCGCGGGGGTCGATCCCGACGACCCGACCACCGTGCAGGCGCCGGTGCCGGACTACCTCGGCAGCATCGACGACGGCATCGAGGGTATGCGCATCGGCCTCGACGAGGCCTATTGCTCCGACGGCGTGGACTCGCGCGTGACCGCCATGGTGATGCAGGCGGCGGACGTGCTGCGCGGGCGCGGCGCCGACATCCGGCCCATCGCCTTCCCCGACGCGACGGTGATGGTCGACCGCTGGAACGATTTCTGCGGCGCGGACACGGCCATCGCGCACGAGCCCTACTACGCCGAGAACAAGGACAAGTACGGGCCGGTGCTGAGCAGCCTGATCGAAGTGGGGCTCGCGCTGAGCGGCGTCGAGCACGCCCGCATCGTGATCGAGCGGGACAAGTTCGTCGGTGCGCTCAATGCCGTCTTCGCCGATGTCGACGCGATCGTCATCCCCTCGCAGCCCTACCCGACGCCCACCAACGCCTTCATGGACACGCTGGGCGCCGAGGAGGGCTCGGTGGAGCGGCTGATCTCGTTCACCGCCCCCCACGACATGGCGCGAACGCCCGCGATGTGCCTGCCGGGCGGCTTCGACGAGGACGGCCTGCCCCTCGGCTTCCAGATCGTGGGGCCGCAGCTCAGCGAGGAGCGGCTGCTGCAGGCCGGCCACGCGTACCAGCAGGATACCGACTGGCACAGCCGCACGCCGCCTGCGGCCTGACGGGGGACCAAGGCATGGCACCAGCCAGCAGCGATCTCTGTCGGCTGACCGCGACCGAGGTCGTCGGCCTGCTCCGGCGGCGGGAGGTCTCGCCGCTGGAGCTGGTGGAGGCGAGCGCGGCGCGGATCGCGGCGACCGACAGCCACCTCAACGCGATCCCGACGCTCTGCATCGAGCGGGCGCGGGCCCACGCCGAGCGGATCATGGCGGAGGATGCGGAGACCGAGCGCCCGCGCGGCTGGCTCGGCGGCCTGCCCATCGCGGTCAAGGACCTGGTGGAGGTGGCGGGTGTGCGCACCACCTGGGGCTCGCCGATCTACGCCGACCACGTGCCGCCGCGCTCCGACATCGCGGTCGAGACCCTGGAGGCGCGCGGCGCCATCGTCATCGGCAAGTCCAACACGCCCGAGTTCGGCGCCGGCGCCAACACCTTCAACGAGGTCTTCGGCAAGACCCGCAACCCGTGGAACACCGACAAGACCTGCGGCGGCTCCTCCGGCGGCTCGTCGACCGCACTGGCCACCGGCCAGGTCTGGCTCGCCACGGGCTCGGACTTAGGCGGAAGCCTGCGCATCCCCGCGAGCTTCTGCAGCGTCTTCGGCATGCGGCCGAGCCCCGGCCGCGTCGCCCACGGGCCGAAGCGCCTGCCCTTCGAGGGGCTGATGGTGGACGGGCCCATGGCGCGCAACGCGCGGGATGCCGCGCTCATGCTCGATGCCATGAGCGGTGCCCACCCGGAGGACCCGCTCTCCATCGAAGCGCCGGCGCAGAGCTTCGCCGACGCGCTGGAATCGCTGCCGCCGCCCGGCCGCATCGCCTACAGCCCGGACCTGGGCCTGCTGCCGGTGGACCGCGAGGTCGCCGCCGTCTGCAAGGGCGCCGCGGAGACGCTGGCCGGCGCCGGCATGGAGGTCGCAGAGGCGTGCCCCGACCTCTCCGGCGCCCTCGACATCTTCCAGGTGCTGCGCGCCGCCCTCTTCGCCGCCGACAAGGGCGAGCTGCTGGAGACCCACCGCGACGCGCTCAAGCCCGAGATTATCTGGAACATCGAGAAGGGCCTGGCGCTCGACGCCGACAGGATCGCGCGGGCCGAGCGTGCGCGCGGCACGATCTACCAGCGCTGCGTGCGCTTCTTCGCCCGGCACGACGTGCTGGTCTGCCCCTGCGTGATCGTGCCGCCGTTCGACGTGGACACCCGCTGGGTCGACGAGATCGAGGGCCACCGCTTCGACAACTACGTCGACTGGCTGGGCCTCACCTTCGTGCTGACGCTGACCGCCTGCCCGAGCGCCTCGGTGCCGGTGGGCTTCACCGAGGCGGGGCTGCCGGTGGGCCTGCAGATCCTGGGGCCCCCGCGCGGCGAGGCGGCGGTGCTGCGGGCGGCGGCGGCGATCGAGGAGGCGATTCCGCTGGCGGCCGGCACGCCCATCGACCCCCTCGGCCCCGACGGCCGGGCCCTCCCCCTCGCCTGAGAGGCCCCTTCTCCGCGCCGTCCGGGCCTGACACTTTCAGTTCGCTCAGTCGCCGGGCGCGAACTCCGTTCGCTTGGCTTACGCGCCTGACGGCGCGGCGCGTCGTCGCGCGCTCCGGGCCTGCGGCCCGGTTCGCATCGATGGCAAACGCCTCGTCCGGTGCTGGAAGGAGACACCGGACCATGGTGCGGTGCACGGCATCCGCCGGGCGCGGCAGACTCGCGGCATGGGAAATAACAGACCACAGAACTCGACCAGCAAGGGGCCGGGTGCCGCCGACGATCCCGGCACCGGGGAACACGCCTCGCGCCGCACCATCGAGATCCTGCGGACGCTGATACTGCGCAAGATCGCGGAACTCTCCGAGAGCGAGGAGCCGGTGTCGGCAGACGACGCCTCCCGCCTTGCGCTCGCGCTCTCGCGTCTCGAAAGTGCCGACAGGAGTCGCATCGCGCGCGAGCGGGCGGAGGGGCGAGCGACATCCCTCTTATCCAGCTCGATCCCGCTGAATCCCAATTTATCCCACTGATTCCCACTTAATCTCGCTGAATCCTACGTTCGGCTTGCGGGCGGCGCGGGTCGTGCGAGCTGCGGTGCCGGCCGTGACCCCGGTTCGGCTTGCGGGCTAATCCGCGAAGGGGTCGTGGACGAGGATGGTGTCCTCCCGCTCGGGGCTGGTTGAGAGCATCGCCACCGGCGCCTCGATCAGCTCCTCGATCCGGCGGATGTACTTCACCGCCGTCGCCGGCAGGTCGGCCCATGAGCGCGCGCCGCGCGTGCTCTCCTGCCAGCCGTCGAAGCTCTCGTAGACCGGGCGCACCAGGGCCTGATCCGCCGCGGCGGCCGGGATGTGGTCGAGCACCTCGCCGTTGCGCCGGTAGCCGACGCAGACCTTGAGCGCGGGCATGCCGTCGAGCACGTCGAGCTTGGTGAGCGCGATGCCCCTGATGCCGCCGATCTTCACCGCCTGGCGCACCAGCACGGCGTCGAACCAGCCGCAGCGCCGGGGGCGGCCGGTCACGGTGCCGAACTCGCGCCCGCGCTCGCCGAGCGTGCGGCCGACCTCGTCGTCGAGCTCGGTGGGGAACGGCCCGCGGCCCACCCGCGTGGTGTAGGCCTTGGTGATGCCGAGCACGTAGCCGATGGTCCCCGGCCCCACGCCGGCGCCGGCCGCCGCCTGGCCTGCAAGCGTGTTGGACGAGGTGACGAAGGGGTAGGTGCCGTGGTCGATGTCGAGCATCGCCCCCTGCGCGCCCTCGAAGAGGATACGCTTGCCCTCCTGCCGGGCGCGGTCGAGCCGGTGCCAGACCGGCGCGGCGAAAGGCAGCAGGCGGGGCGCGAGCGCAAGCAGGGCGTGCTCCAGCTCGGCGGCGTCCGCATCGGGGATGCCGAAGCCGCGCCTGAGCGCGTTGTGATGGAGCAACAGCTCGCCGAGCCGGGGGCGCAGGGTCGCAACGTCGCGCAGGTCGCAGAGGCGAATCGCGCGGCGGCCGACCTTGTCCTCGTAGGTCGGGCCGATGCCGCGGCCTGTGGTGCCGAGCCTGGCGCCGCCACGTGCCTCCTCCCGCGCCTGGTCGAGCTCGCGGTGGATCGGCAGGATGAGGCAGACGTTCTCGGAGATCGTCAGCGTCTCCGGGCTCACGCCGACGCCCTTCGCGGTCATGGTGTCGATCTCGCCCAGCAGCGCCCAGGGGTCGACCACCACGCCGTTGCCGATAACGGAGAGCTTGCCGCCGCGCACCACGCCCGACGGCAGCAGGCTCAGCTTGTACTCGACGCCGTCCACCACCAGCGTGTGGCCGGCGTTGTGCCCGCCCTGGAAGCGCACCACGACGTCGGCCCGGCTGGAGAGCCAGTCGACGATCTTGCCCTTGCCCTCGTCGCCCCACTGGGAGCCCACCACCGCGACGTTGCCCACGGCTACTCCCCTCCGCCGACGGCGCGGGCGGTGCCGCCCTGCCACAGGTGGCTGCAGCCGAGCCGAGCCGCTTCGGCCGCGGGGTCCCCCTCGGGTGCGAGGCCCGCGATGGTGATCCAGCCCTCGTCGCGGAGGCCGGCGCCATCGTCGCGGGGCGTGCCGTGCGGCAGGTAGACCCGGCGCGGCGCGGGCGGCGCAGGCGCGGCGCGCAGCACCGTGTCGACGTAGATCGTGCAGCCGGCGGCCTCTTCTCCTTCAGTGCCGGCCTCGCCCACCGAATAGCGCCCGCCGCGGCCGAGCTCGGTGCGCACGCCGCCCGCGAACAGGCTGAAGCTCGTGCCGGTGTGGTATTCGAAGCCGCGCCACTCGATGGGGTCGACGGTGAGCGCGAGCGCGGGCGCCTCCTCGCGCAGCAGCGCCGCGACCTCCTGCAGGTGAGCCAGCGCCGCAGCCGCTCCGCCGGGCAGCGCGAGCTCGGCCAGCGCGTCGAGCGCCGTCCCGGCCGCGCCGGTGGCCCGCAGCAGCCGGACCAGGAGTGCTGCGACCTCGCCGCCGGCGCCCTCGACCGCCGTCGCGTCCTTGCGGTCCAGCGCATCGCGGAGCGCGCCGGCGCTGGCGGCATCGAGGCCCGCCTCGGCGATGAGCGAGGCGACCAGGGTGGGCGCGTTGAGATCGACCGAGAGGCCGCCCTCCAGCCCGAGCGCCCGGAGCGCATCGGCCGCCAGCAGGATGACCTCGGCGTCGCAGGCGGCGCCGGCGCCGATGCCGATGAGCTCGAAGCCGACCTGGCGGAACTGGCGCTCGGGCCGCAGCTCGCCGCCGCGCACGCGGAGGATCTCGCCGGCATAGCTCAGGCGCAGCGGCCGGGGGCTGCGCGAGAGCCGCGAGGCCGCGATGCGCGCGATCTGCGGTGTCAGGTCGCTGCGCACGGCCATCATGCGGTGCGAGGCCGGGTCCATCAGGCGGAAGGTCTGGTCGGCGAGCCCGGTGCCGGCGCCGCTCAGCATGCTCTCCTCGAACTCGACCAGCGGCGGCTTGACCCGTTCGTAGCCTTGCGCCGCGAAGCGGGCGAGCAGCGCTTCGGCGAGCGCGGCCTCGGCGCCCGCCTCGGGCGGCAGCAGGTCGCGCAGGCCGGTCGGCAGCAGGGCCGGTGTCTTGGCTTCCGTCATGGCGGCGACACTTTACAGCGCACAGGCGGGCGCCGAAACGGGCGCACCCGCCCCGGCGCGCGGCTGCCCGGCTCCAGGTGCGCGACAGGCCTGTTCGGTGCGGTGCGGCGCTTGACCCTTCCCGCCCCTCTCCCTATCGTTCGGCGCCGCGGCGCGCCCGTAGCTCAGGTGGTAGAGCATCTGACTTTTAATCAGAGGGTCCCTGGTTCGAGTCCAGGCGGGCGTACCAACAAAATCAATACCTTAGACGGACGTTGGTCAGTGATCCTGCACTTTGTTTTACACTTTTTCCAGGACGGTTTTACACTTTTGTTCCTGATTCGCCCTTCGGCGCCCGCGGTTTGAGCTTCACGATCGCCGCCTCCGCAAGCCGTTCCTGCGCCGCTCCACGGGTGTAACGCGTCACCATTTCAGCCGTCCGATGTCCCAGAATCGACATGATCTCGCGGTCCGTCGCGCCTGCCTCGGCAAGCCGCGCAGCAGCCGTGTGGCGCAGCCCGTGGAACTGGAGCCCGCCCAGCCCAAGCCGCTTCTGTTCGCGCTGAAAGATCGACGCGAACCCGGAGCCGGTGTAGCCGCGCCCGTCTGCGCGGTGGACGATGTTGGTGCCCATCCTCGGGATGCCTTCAAGCACCGCCGCGAGATCGTCGTGGATGGGAATGAGAAGCCGCTCCCCGGTCTTCTGCTGCGCGACCGAAATCCGCCCGCCCTCGATGTGGCGCCACTGCATCGCCAGAACGTCGCCCCGCCGCTGACCGGTGTAGATCGCAAGCTCCATTGCCCACACCAGGCGCTCGTTGGCCTCGGCCCGGAACCGCTCGACCGCCGCGTCAGGCCACGGCTCGTAGCTCTTGCCGCCCCGCAGTTTCTTGACGTGCCTTGCCGGGTTGTCCGTCCGCCAGCCGCGAGCGATGGAGAAGTTGAGCAGGATCGACAGCACCGCCATCAGAATATTGGCCGAGCGCGGGGTCTTGGCCATTCCGTCCCGCACCTTGTACAGCCAGGGCGTATCGATCGCGGCAACCCTCTTCCTGGCGACACTGTTCTCGAGCACGCCGAGAAAGTAGAGGTAACTCTTGCGGGTTGACGGTGCGAGCTGCCGGAATTCCGCGCTCTCCTTGTAGCGGCAGATCAACTCCCCGAGGGACCCGGAGCGTGGACCCTCGCGCCAGCCGTCCAGGCTTCCGTTGATCTCCAGGACCCGCTTGACCCGCGCGGTCTCGTCGTCGGGCAGACGCTCCCGAACAATCCGGTGATACCAGTATTCCCGCCCCTCACGGCGAATACACTGAACATGCTTGAGGCTAACGACGTGCATTGCGTCCTCCCGCCGCGCGGCGAACCGCATCCGTCGGGCATTCTTCGTCGGGCTCCGCAAGGTCGTCAACAACCCTGTCGATGGCAGCGCGATCGTAGAGCTTGCGCTTGCCGATGCGGATTGCCTGTCAATCGGCTTTGAAGATTGACCCCCGATCGGCGTGCAAAATTGACCCCCTGAAGTGGCACGGCGGAGGTTGTCCCGGTAGTCAATAGGGGGGACCCGCGCGGCTTCGTGTAGCGTCTCACGCTACGCGAAGCGAAGCCGCGTGGGGGGTTCCTGTTGGCC
>JAJEEP010000024.1 GCA_022820945.1 Alphaproteobacteria bacterium
CGCTCCTCCATCGACCGCCTGCCGGCCAAACTGCGCGAGGCCGTCGATCGGGCCATCGCAGACGGCGCCACCATCGACGAGATCACAGCCCGCATCCGGGCCGAAGGCGAGACATGCTCGCGCTCGGCCGTTGGCCGCTACACCAAGAACAGGCGCGACCTGATCCGCCGGCAGCAGGAGACCGACCGCACCATCAAGGCCTGGGTGGATGCGCTGGGCGAGCGCCCGGAGGGCCAGGCGGGGCTCGTGCTGATCGAGACCCTGCGGACCATGGTGCTCGCCACCATGGCCGATCTCAGCGGGCGGGACGAGCCCGTGTCGATGCAGGAGCTCGCCCGTATCTCCCTCGTCCTCAAGCGCATCGAGGGCACCGAAAAGCTCCGCGCGGACCGGGAGCGGGCGGCAAGGAAGGCTGCGCAGGCCGGCCAGGCCAAGCCCCGGGGCGGGCTCTCGCCGGAGGCTGTCGCCATCATCCGCGCGGAGGTGGAGGGCCCGCCGGACCGGCCGCACCCCCGCACCGTCACGTCGGTGCCGGTGGACCCGTGGAACCCTGCGGACTTCCCCTTGTCCCGCTCATCCGACCCGATCCCAGCCGATCCCGGCGAATCCCACCAAAAGGAGCCCGCCGAATCCCGCCCCGAAACCATTCCCCCGTACAACGGGATTTCACAGCGAAGCCCCGGCGGCGGGAGATGCCCGGATACCCGAGACTGGTCCGGGTATGACGGTGTGCGGTAGTGACGTGAGCGGTCGTGACGTGATCGGAGGGAACACGCGCTGGCCCAACATCGTTCGAACGTCAGAAGCAGGACGCCGGTGAGAAATGCGGACTAACGCGCCGCTCGTCGGCGTCCTCTACATGTGCGTGGCCGCGGGCTTCGGGCTGCCGGGGCTCAACGCCCTCGTTAAGGCGCTCATCGCCGACTACCACATGGTGCAGATCATCTGGTTCCGCTGCGTCGTGCACCTGGGCTTCATGGTGGTGCTCTTCATGCCGGCGATGGGGCCGAGGCTGTTTGCCAGCCGCCGCCCGTGGCTCCAGTCGATCCGCTCGCTCACCCAGCTCGTCACCTTCACGCTGATCTGGGTCGCGCTCTTCTGGACGCCGATCACGACCGTCACCATGGTGCTCTTCACCGGCCCGCTGATGCTGGTGGCGCTTTCCGTGCCCTTCCTCGGCGAGCGCGTGGGACCGCGCCGCTGGGCTGCGGTCTTCGTCGGCTTCGCCGGCGTGCTGATCGTCCTCCGCCCCGGCGCCGACGTGGTGCACTGGGGCGCGCTGCTCGTGCTCGGCGGCGCGTTCTTCTACGCCATCTATCAGATTCAGACGCGCAAGCTCGCGGGCTACGACGATCCGCGCACCACGGCGGTCTACACCATTCTCGCCGCTTTCATCGTGGCCACCGTCGCGGTGCCGTTCTTCTGGGAAATGCCGCGGAACACGGTGGACTGGCTGCTGTTCCTGTCGCTCGGCGTGGTCGGCGGGCTCGCCCACTACTTCATCATCAAGGCCTATCAGTACGCCGAGGCCTCGCTGGTCGGCCCCTTCGACTACAGCCAACTCGTCGGCGCGAGCATCTTCGGTTTCGCGTTTTTCGGCGAGGTCCCCGACGCGTGGACCTGGGTCGGTGCCGCCGTGATCATCGCGAGCGGCCTCTACATCGCCCACCGGGAAGCGCGCCTGAGGCGAACGGCCGCCTGAGCCCTGCACCGCCCGCTCTGGCCGGGCCACGGGCGATCCCATAGAACAAGACCATGACCGTCGCGCCCACCCGCCTCGACGACTCGTTCCGGGGCATCCTGTTCATGTGCCTCACCGCGATCGTCCTCTTTCCGTTTCTCAACGCGCTGGTCAAGTATCTGCTCTCGCACGATTATTCGATCGTGCAGATCATGTGGATGCGCTCGGTCATCCACATGGCGTGGATGCTCGCGCTGTTCCTGCCCCGCGGGGGCTTGCGCATCCTGCGCAGCAGCCGGCCCGGCCTGCAGCTCGTCCGCTCCTCGCTGCAGCTGGTGGCCCTGGTGCTCTACATCATCGCGCTCTCCCACGTGTCGCTCACCGCGATAACGATGGCCTTCTTCACGGCACCGCTCATGGTGGTGGCGCTCTCGGTGCCGATGCTGGGGGAGCGGGTGGGGCCCAGGCGCTGGAGTGCCGTGGCGTTCGGCTTCGTCGGCGCGGCGGTGATCTTCCGCCCCGGCGGCGAGGTCGTTCACTGGTCCTTCCTGCTGGTGCTCGGTGCCGCCGCAGCTTACGCGCTCTTCCAGATTCAGACCCGCCAGCTCGCGGGCCACGACGACTACCGCACCACCGCGATCTGGACGATCGTCGTGGCGCTGGTGGCGACCACCTGCGCCGGGCCGTTCTTCTGGACCTGGCCGACGGACCCGGTCCACTGGGTAGTGTTCTTCGGCCTTGGCCTGTTCGGCGGCATCGGCCATTTCGGGGTCATCAAGGCCTACGAGTATGGCCGCGCGTCGGTGGTGGGACCCTTCGACTACGGCCAGCTGATCGGCGCCGCGGTGATCGGCTTTCTCTGGTTCGGCGAGGTCGTGGACCTGTGGACCTGGCTCGGTGCGGCGATGATCGTCGCCAGCGGGCTCTACATCGCCCGCCGGGAGGCGCTGCAGGGCGGCGGCCGGGGACCCAGGGCACATGTCTAACCGGGATTTCTCACGAGTGGCACGATCCAGGCGGCCAAGCCGGCGAGCAGGGCGGCGAGCACCGCCCAGCCCTGCCAGGCGCCCATCGTCACGAGCGTGAGCGTGGAAACCGCGAGCCATAGAACCGGAGCGACGCAGAGGAGGGCCGTCCACCGGCTGCGCTCCGCCAGCGCGAGCAGGCCGAGCGTCGCAATGGCCGTGGGGTCCGGGGCGAGCCCGACGACCTCCGCTTCGCGCCAGGATCGCCCGTCGAGCGGCGCGAGAACGGGCCAGACCAGCGCTACCGCCACCAGGCCGATCCCGAACCCGGTGCCGCGTCCCCGCCGCGGATAGACAAGCCGGCCCGAGAGGCCGAGCCCCGCCAGCAGGGCGGCCTCGGCGTAGAAGCCCCAGGCGAGCGAAGGCGCCAACCAGTTGACCGAGCCGTAGCGCAGCGCGACGAAGTGCCAGCCGGTCCAGAGCCAGGCGGCCCCGAGCGCCGGGCCGAGCCACCGCCCCGAGGGCCGCCTGCCCCACACGAGGGAGAGCGCGAGCAGCGCAGCGGCCGCCAGCACCACCGGCTGGGCCGGCCAGACTGCCTCGTTTTCCAGCGCGAAGAGCCGCCAATAGACCTGCGGCGAGAACAGCAGCAGGTCTTCGGGCGTCCAGGACACGGCTAAGGTGAACGTCTGCTCCGCCCGCGCCTCCCGGAGTGGCTCGCTTCGATGCGAGCGTTCCTACAGGCTCTGCACATGCTCCGCCATACGTTGGCGCAGGGCGGCGTCCGGCATGGGGCCGAATGCGGCCGACTTATTCTCCCGCACGTGGTCCACCCGCCGCGTCGCCGGGATCGCGGCGGTAACGGCGGGGTGCGAGACGATGAACTTCAGCAGGAACTGCGGCCAGGTGGAAACCCCGATCTCGCCGGCCCAGCCCGGCAGGGGGCGGCCCGCAAGCCAGTCCGGCAGCCGGCCGCGCTGGAAGGGCCGGTTGCAGATGACCGCGATTCCGCGCTCCAGCGCGAGCGGCAGGAGGCGCCGTTCCACCTCACGGTCCACGATATTGTAGGTGAGCTGGACGAAATCGGGCGACCGGCGAAGCATGACCTGCTCGAGCGCCTCGTGCCGGCGGCCGTGCGAGGTGGTGACCCCGGTGTAGCGAAGCCGCCCAGCCTCCTTCATGGCCTCGAGGGTGTCGAGGTTCGCTTCCCAGTCGATCAGGTTGTGGACCTGCAACAGGTCGAAGCGCTCGACGCCCCAGCGCCGGGTGGTCTCCGCGATCTGCGCCGGGCCGTCGGAGGCGTCGGTCCAGACCTTGTCGGCGGAGAAGAGGCCAGGCGGATGGCCGAGCGTCGCCAGCGCGTCGCCGATCACCGCCTGCGAGGAGCCGTACATGGGCGAGGAATCGACCATGCCGCCGCCCGCCTCGAAGAAGGCGGCCATGACCGCGCGGCATTCGGTGCGCAGCAGCGGATCGTCGCCCACGTTGAAGGTGATCCAGCTGCCGATCCCGATCGCCGGCACCGGCTCTCCGGTTGCCGGAATGCGCTTGACCGGCGCTTCTGCGGCCGCGGCTCCGAGCGCCGGCGCGGCAAGCGCTGCGCCTGCTCCCACCAGCACCGCCCGGCGCGTCAGGTGCATGAGCAACCCTCCTGCTTTCGGGCCATCTGCGAGAATAGCCCGGACCGCTCGCCGCGGGCACGATCCGAAGGGCGGCGCCCGCCGCAGCCAGGGTCAGAAGCGCTGGCTCTGGTCCAGCTTCGAGACCCAGCCCCTGTAGTTGTGCACCGAGAAGCGCTGGTACTCGACCACGTTGTAGAGGTATGTGCCGTCCTCGATCCGCGCCTCAGCCTGCTCGTAGCCCTCCTGGGTCACGGGGACGAACTTGATCCGGTCGCCCGGCTGAAACAGCACGATATCGCCGCCGAACACGTCGAAGCGCTTCTCGGTGTCCCAGATCGGCACCGGCGTGCGGCCGAGCAGCTGATAGCCGCCCGGCGTGTTGACCGGGTAGATCGCGCTCGCAGACCCGCCCATGCCGACCGTGCCTTGCGGAGTCCAGGTGCGGGGCGGGTTGTACTTGGGCACGGTGATCATCGCCCGCGGGTCGAGCGGCTGGAGGAAGGGCAGCCCCGGCCAGAAGCCGAGGGAGGCCACCCAGTACTCCGAGCTTGAGTGCACGCGGACGAGCTGGTCCCGATCGGCGAGGCCGTTGAGCCGCGCCACCATGTCCGGGTCATACTCCTTGGGCGTGATCTTATCGCTGTAGTCCTCGATGCACTCCCTGGTCCAGGGATCGAGGTACATGGTCTCGAACAGGAAGAGCCGGCTGTCGAGCTCGATGTCGTCGGTGGAGCCCAGGCTCGCGATCAGCGCCTTCAGCTCCTTCACCACGTCGTCGTAGGAGATCTCGCGCGGCTCGTAGTGGACCAGCATCGAGGCGAAGCAGGGCGCGGTCTCGACGATGCCCCTGGTCTTGTCGGCGACGATGCGCGCCGCCAGCCCCTGGGCGATGAAGTTCAGCTCCAGGTTCATCTCGTTCCCGAACTCGATCAGCACGTAGCGGTCGCCGCCGGGCAGGAACTTGGGCTCGTCGTAGATCATGGCGCTGCTCTCTCCGGCGGGCGCTCAGGCGCCCATCAAGTCCGACCGGTGCTCGTCCACGAAGCCGGTGTGGGTGTTCCCGGCGCGGAAGGCATCGTGGTCGATGACACGGCGCAGAAACTCGATGTTGGTAACGATCCCCTCTATACGGAATTCGCCGAGCGCCGTCAGCATCCTGTCGATGGCGGCGCTGCGGTCGCTGCCGTGGGCAACGAGCTTGGCGATCATGGGGTCGTAGAAGGGCGTGATCCGGTCGCCTTCCGTCACGCCGGTATCGAGGCGGATGCCGTCGCCTTCGGACGGCGGCGCGAAGCGCTCCAGCAGCCCCGGCGAGGGCAGGAAATTCTTGTCCGGATTCTCGGCGTAGATGCGGCACTCGATGGCGTGGCCGTCGGGTCCATCCGCCGTCGCACCGAGCCCCGACAGGTCCTCGCCCTGCGCGAGGCGCAACTGAAGGCCCACCAGATCGAGGCCTGTGATCATCTCCGTCGCCGGGTGCTCCACCTGGATGCGCGTGTTCATTTCGAGGAAGTAGAACTCACCGTCCGGCGCCAGGATGAACTCCACCGTGCCGGCGCCACGGTAGCGCTCGCGCTCCACCAGGGCGAGCGCCGCGCCCGCCATTCGGGCCCGGAGCGTGGAGTCCACCGCAGGCGACGGCGCCTCCTCGACGATCTTCTGGAAGCGCCGCTGCACCGAGCACTCACGCTCCATCAGGTGGAAGCCGCGCCCGTCGCCGTGCCCGAAAACCTGAATCTCGACATGGCGCGGGCGTTGCACCAGCCGCTCCAGGTAGACCGTGCCGTCGCCGAACGCACGCTCCGCCATGGTCTGGGTGGCGGTGACGACGTCCGCGAGCTTGGCCGGCTCGTCCACCTGCCGCATCCCGATGCCGCCGCCACCGGCGGACGCCTTCACCAGCAGCGGGAATCCCACCGCTTGGGCGGCCTCGTCGAGACTGGAGGGATCGTCGGCCGTGAGCCGCGCGCTGCCGGGGACGATGGGGAGCCCCGCGCCCTGGGCGATGGTGCGGGCGCGCTCCTTGTCGCCCATGGCGGCGATGCTCTCCGCCGTAGGCCCCACCCAGATAAGGCCGGCGTCCTCCACGGCTTGGGCGAAGCCCGGGTTCTCGGCGAGGAAGCCATAGCCCGGATGGATCGCATCGGCGCCGCTCTCGCGCGCCGCCGCGATGATCTTGTCGGCGACGAGGTAGCTCTCCTTCGCGGCCGGAGGGCCGATGGGGAGCGCCTCGTCGGCTTCGGCAACGTGGCGGGCGGCGGCGTCGGCGTCCGAATAGACAGCGACCGTGGCGATGCCGAGCGACCGCGCGCTTCGCATGATCCGACAGGCGATCTCGCCCCGGTTCGCAATCAGGAGCTTTTGCATGGGCACCGGGCTCGTGGGCGTCGCGCGGCACGGCCAGCGGCCGCGCTCGGCAACCGGGCGAGAGGCTACCCGCCCCCTCCGGGCGCCGCAAGCCGAGGCCGGCAGGCGATCACTTAGGTCGAGCGTTCGCGCAACGTCAGCACGGCGCCGAGTACGACGATGCCGAAGATGATGTCGCGCCAGGCGAAGTGCAGCTCCGAGCCGGAGACCAGCGTGCCCACCGCCGTCAGCAGCAGCGCGCCGCCGAAAATGCCGAGATAGTGCCCGCGTCCGCCGATGGCGAGCGTGCCTCCCACCAGCACCACGGCAATCGCCGGCAGCAGGAAGCGCTGGCCCATGTTGAGGAAGGAGACGGTGGAGAAGCCGGTCATCAGCACGCCGGCGAGCGCCGAGCAGAAGCCGCTCAGCATGTAGACGCCGAGCGTGGTCCAGTCGACCCGCACGCCGGAGAGCCGCGCCACCCGCGCGCTGTTGCCGACCGCGAAGATGCGCCGGCCGAAGGTCGTGCGGTGCAGCACGACGTAAGCCGCACCGGCGAAGACGATGAGGAACCAGGCGGCGGGCGCGAGCCCCGCGAGCCGTTCGGTGAAGAACCAGACCAGCGCCGGCGGTGAGCGCCCGGTCGGGATGCCGCCGGTGAAGATCAGACCGGCGCCCTGCATGATGCCGTTGGTGGCGAGCGTGACGACGATGGCGGGCATGCCGAACAGCACCACGCCGATACCGTTGAAGAGCCCGACGCCGACGCCGATGGCCAGCACCATCGGCACCGCCCAGTAGGCCGGCCCGTCCATCCCGTTGCAGACCGCAGCCAGCACGACGCCGGTAAACGCGAGCGTGTGCGGCACCGAGAGATCGAGCCCGCCGGTGAGCACGACGGCGCCCTGACCGAGACCGAGCACGGCGAGGAAGAGCCCGAGCGTCAGCAGCGAGTTGAGGTAGTGAACGCTCACGCTCTCGCCGCCGATCACCGCGACCACGAGGATGTAGACCACGACCAGGAGCGTCCACGCCGGCACCATCAGGCGCAGCACGTCCCAGTTCTTGGTGGTCCATTGCCAGAGCTGCGGACCCTTGAGCTCGTCGCTCGCGCGCGGGGTCCAGCTCGAAGCCAGCCGGCCGGTATTGGCCCGCACACCGCCGTGGAAGGAGGGCAGGCTGCGGTGCCTGAGCCCCGATAGCTTGAGGCCGGTCACCCGCCAGTACTCGGCGAGCGAGGAGTCGCGCCCGATGGAAGCGCCGATCACCGCCAGGAGCAGAATCACCGCCTCGGTGATCGGCATGACGTGGGTCGACCAATTGAGCACGATCAACACGTTCGAGATCAGCATCAGCGTGAATGCCGCGAACACCGTGCCGAGGCAGCCGCCCTCGCCACCGCCGATGCGGGTGCCGCCCAGGATCGTCGCGGCGAAGATGAGCAGCAGCATGCCGCTGCCCACCAGCGGGTCGCCGGAGCTGGTCTGGGCGCTGAGGAAGACGCCGCCCGCGCCGTAGAAGGTTCCGGCCAGCGTGTAGCCGAGGAACTTCGTCCGGGCGACGTTGATGCCGTTGGCGAAGGCGGCGTCCTCGTTGCTTCCCACCGCATAGAGCGCAGTGCCGAAGCGCGAGCGCTTGATGAGCGCCCAGAGACCCAGCGCCAGCAGGATGACCAGAAGCGCGGCGGGGAAGCCGTCCGGGATCAGGTCGCCGGTGAAGAACATCGAGAGGCCGTAGGGGATGTAGCCGCCCGGGTCCGGCATCAGCAGCAGGTTGAGGCCGAGGATGATGAACATCACCGCCAGCGTCACCACCACCGGCTGCAGCCGCATGTAGGCGATGAAGAAGCCGTTGATGGCGCCGACCGACGCCCCGATGCCGAGGCCGGCGAAGCACATCAGCACCTGGCTCCAGAGAGAGTCCGTGGTGTGCAGCGCCATGATCACGTTGACCAGCGAGAGCACGGCGCCGCAGGAGAGGTCGAACCCGCCGATCAGGAACACCACCGTCTGGCCCATGGCGGCGAAGGCCAATGGCCCGGTGTTGGACGAGAGGAAGTTGATCTCGAAGTAGCTGATGGGGCCGGGCGAGATCACGTCCAGGCAGACGAAGATGCCGATGAAGGCCGTGACCGCCACCAGCAGGCGCCGGTTGCGCGAGAGGCCCTGCTGCCACGAGAGCCGCGGCAGGCGCGAGAGCGGAACGTCGCTCACGGGGCCGCTCCCGCCTCTGCGGCCGGCTGCGCCCCTTGCGCGGTTTCGGCACCCTCCTCCGGGCCCTCGGCGCCGAGCGCGTAGCCCATGATGGCCTGCTCGGTGATGTCCTCGCCGATCAGCTCCTTGACCATGCGCCCGCGGTACATGACCAGCACCCGGTCACAGATGTTAACGAGTTCCGGGATCTCGGTCGTGTAGTAGAGGATGGCGGCGCCGGCCTTGGCGAGTGCGCGGATCAGCACGTAGATCTCGTGCTTGGTGCCGATATCGACGCCCCGCGTCGGGTCGAAGGTGAGCAGCACCTGGCTCCGCGCCAGCAGCCACTTGGCGATGGCGATCTTCTGCTGATTGCCGCCGGAGAACGAGGAGGCGGTCTTGTAGAGCGCGCGAGGGTGCACCTGCAGGTCGTTCAGCACCTCGTCCACGGCGGCGGCCTCGGCCTTGCGGTCGATCCAGCCGGCCGACGCGAAGCGGTCGATGATCGGAATCGAGGCGTTGGCACTGCCGGTGAGCCTGAGGAAGAGCGCCTCGGTCTTGCGGTCCTCCGGCACCATGCTGATGCCGGCGCGCACCGCATCGGCCGGCGAGGCGAGCGTGAGCCCCCGGCCGCCGAGCGCGATGGTGCCGCTGTCCACGCCGCGCTCGCCGAAGAGCGCCTCGAACAGCTCGCGCTGGCCCATGCCCTGGAGCGCGCCGATGCCGAGCACCTCGCCGGGCCAGAGTTCGAAGGAGAAGTCGTCCAGCGTGCCGCCGATGGTAAGCCCGTCGCCGGCGAAGGCCGGTGTTGCAGCGTCGGCCTGGCGGTAGTTCTCGCGCTCCGGATAGATCGCGCCGAGGGAGCGGCCGATGACGAGGCGGACCACCTCGTCGTCCGTGACATCGTCGATCCCGTAGGAGCCCACGTGCCTGCCGTTGCGGAGCACGGTGAGGCTCTGGCAGAAGCGGCGCACCTCGGCCATGCGGTGCGAGATGAAGACGATGGTCACGCCTTCCGCATGGAGCGTGTCGATCAGGTCGCCGAGCCAGTCCACGTCGGCGGCAGAGAGCGTCGATGTCGGCTCGTCCAGCAGCAGTACCCGGGGCTCCCGCGCGACCGCCTTGGCGATCTCGATTTTCTGGCGTGTCGACAGCGCGAGGTCCCCCACCAGCGCGTTGGGGTCCACGTCGTCGAGGCCGAGGCGGGCGAAGTGCCGCACCACGGCGCGCTTGCTGCCGCGCCGGTCGATCTGACCCGCGATCAGGGGTTCGTAGGGCAGCAGCATGTTCTGGATCACGGTCAGATCGTCGATCAGGGTCATTTCCTGAAACGCCGTCTGAATGCCGAGCCGGTGCGCGCGGGAAGGCCGCCCGATAGTCACATCGTCGCCGAAGACGTGGATGTCGCCGGTATCCTCGCGGACTAGCCCGGCCAGAATCTTGACGAGGGTGGACTTGCCGGCGCCGTTCTCGCCGATCAGCGCGCGGATCTCGCCCTGCGGAATGGAGAAGCTGACGTCGTCGAGGGCGACGGTCGCGTCAAACCGCTTGGAGAGGCCCTCCACCGCGATGGCGGGCGTCGCATCGTTCATGCGTGCCCGCGGAGAAAAATGTGCGCCGGGGCTCTGCCAAGCTCGCAGCCGGCCCCGGCGCAGCAGTCGTCATGGATCATGGCGGACGAGCCGCCGATCCCTCAGGTTTCGTCGTCCAGCATCCCTTCGGTGGCCGCGCGGAAGCCGAGCTCGGGCACCTGGGGCGACCAGAAGTCGATGGCATAGTCGGGCGGCACGATGCCGGGCTTGATGGTGTTGCAGCCCGCCGCGAACTCTTCCGCCGTGCCGTTCTCGCAGAGCTTCACGTTGTCCTGCGTGACCTCGACTCCGGTGTACCACCTGAGGTGCGGCACGTCCTCGTTGCCGTCGAGCACCTCCATGGCTGTCTTGAAGGTGTAGGACACCGCCCAGAGGCCGGAGCCGATCGACTGGCCCTTCTTGCCCAGCGCGCCTTCGATCCCGGAATCGACCGGCAGCATCTGCAGCCGGTTGCCGTTGGCGGACTCGCCTGCGCACGGGATGATCGGGTTGTCCGGCCACCAGCCGTCCTCCACCTGCATCTGCGAGACCGTGTAGCAGCCGGTCTGCGCCACGATGCCGTCGATGTCGGCCCAGCTCTTGGTGGCCAGCAGCTCGCGCATCTTGAGGCGGGCTTCGGAGTGGCTCCACATGCCCACGAGCTCGGCCAGCACGTTGACCTCGGGGTGCCGTTCCACGGCCTGCTTGAAGCCCTTGTGGTGATCCTCGCCGTAGGAGACGCCGGGCACGCCGGTGATCGCGACGATGTTGCCCTTGCCGCCCATCTGGTCGATCACGTACTGGGTGCGGTAGTCGCCGAGTGCCACGCCGTCGATCTTCACGACATAGGCGCAGGGCTCGGTCACGCCGTTGATCACGGCCACGACCACGCCCTTATTGCACGCGTTCCTGATAACTTTGTTGAGCGCTGTCGGCGAGATCGGGAAGGCCACGATGGCATCCGCACCGGCCGCGATCATCGCGTTCATCTGCTGGATCTGCTTTTGTGCGTCGGGGCCCGAGGCCTGGACCCTGAGCTCGACACGGTCCCGATACTGCGGTGCCTTGGCCATGGCGATGACGGTGTTCTTGGCCTCCGTCTGCCAGGCGTTGCCGACATAGCTCATGCTGTAATAGACGAGGAACTTGCCGTCCTCGGTCTTGGCCTCGGCCTTGTCGGCCGTCATGCCGGCGGCGAGCGCTATGCCCACGCCGACGGCCATCGCCCAGCGGGCGAGGCGATTCGTTGCCCTGATCCTCACCTGTCTCCCTCCTCTTATGCTTCGAATTTGACCGAATGATCCTCGTCTTCGAAGTGTGCCGCCCGCGGCCGGGACGAGTCAATTGCGCCCCGTTTCGACCGGCAGTCCAAGATGAGCTAGGCTCCCGCGCCAGCAGGGAGGCGCGAAAATGACGGACGCGCGTGACGCCGCCGGGATCGCGGTTGAGACCGACGTCATGGTGAGGATGCGGGACGGCGTGCACCTCGCCTGCGACATCTACCGCCCGGCCTCGGGCGGTCCGGTCCCGGCGCTGGTTCAGCGCCAGCCCTACGACAAGCGCGTCGCTCAGACCTACGTCTACGACCACCCGGCGGTCTATGCGCGCCACGGCTATGCCGTGGTGATCGAGGACACCCGCGGGCGCTACGCCTCGGAGGGCGAATTCTACCCGCTCCGTCTCGATGCCGAGGACGGCTACGACACCATCGAGTGGTGCGCGGCCCAGCCCTGGTGCAACGGCCGGGTGGGGAGCTTCGGCTTCTCGATCCCCGGCGTGAACCAGCTGCTCACCGCCGCGCTCAAGCCGCCGCATCTCGCCGCCGCCGTGCCGGGCTTCTATCCGGGCGGCATGTACGAGGGCTTCACCCATGTGGGCGGCACCTTCGGGCTCGCGGCGGTGATGGACTGGGCGCTCATCCTCGCGGGCGATGCGGCGCGGCGGCGGAACGACAGGGAGGTGCTCGGCACCCTCGGCGCGGCGCAGGCGGCCTGTGGCCGCTGGCCGGCGGCGCTCGGGCTCAGGGACATTCCCTTCCTCGAGACGCCGGACCTCATGCCCTTCCTCAAGGACTACGTGGACCATCCCGCCCACGATGCCTACTGGCAGGAATGGGAGCTCGCGCCCCGGCTCGGGCGGATCGACGTGCCCTGCCTCCACGTCAGCGGCTGGTACGACAGCTTCATCCCGCAGACTATCGCGGCCTACGAGGCGCTGAGCGCCGCCGGCCGGGCGGAGCACCGGCTGATCGTCGGCCCCTGGTATCACATCCCGTGGACGCAACAGGTCGGCGCCATCGATTTCGGCGACGAGGCGAAGAACGCCGTCAGCGTCTACGAGCGGGCCTGGTTCGATGCCTGGCTGAAGGACGACCGCTCCGCGTTGGAGGCGCTGCCCAACGTGCGCCTTTTCGTCACCGGCGAGAACCGCTGGCTCGACGCCGACGCCTGGCCGCTCGCGGGCACCGGCTCCGAGCGCTGGTATCTCCACAGTGGCGGCCGCGCCAACTCGCTGAGCGGGGATGGAACCCTTGACCGGGAGGCACCCGGCGACGAGGCGCCCGACTTCTTCATCTACAACCCGTTCGACCCGGTGCCGAGCATGGGCGGCCATTCCTGCTGCCTGCCGCAGACCGCACCCATGGGGCCCATGGACCAGCGCCCGGTCGAGTACCGGAACGACGTGCTCGTCTACACATCAGCGCCGCTGGAGGCGTCCTGCTTCGCCGCCGGCCCGGTGACGGCGCAACTCAGCGCCGCGACCAGCGCCGACGACACCGACTTCACGGTGAAGCTCTGCGACGTTGAGCCCGACGGGCGCTCGATCAACCTGTTCGAGGGCGTGATCCGGGGCCGCTTTCGCGAGAGCCGGGAGGCCGAGAAGCTGCTGGAGCCCCACAGGGTCTACGAATTCGCCGTCGATGTGGGCGTGATCTGCCACGTTTTCCGCGCCGGCCACCGTATCCGGGTCGAGGTGTCGAGCAGCAACTACCCGGCCTTCGACCGCAATCCCAATACGGGCGGGCCGATCGGCAGCGAGCACGCCTTCGACCTCCAGCCCGCACACCAGACCGTGTTCCATGACGGGGCCCGCCCATCATTCATCGACCTGCCGGTCATCCGGCAGACCTAACCGCCGAAGGGAGAAGAACAGGATGGCCGACGATCGCACCTACCTTACGCCCGCGAGCGAAGCCTGGATGAGCGGTCGGCCCGCCTCGGCGGCAGTCCGGGTCGGCGACCTCCTGTTTCTCTCGGGCCAGGGCAGTATGACCGACGACGGCAGGGTGGCTGACCCAGGCAACGTCCAGGCCCAGACCCGGAATGCCTTCGCCAGGGTCGGTGCGGTGCTGGAGGCGGCAGGCGCCGGCATCGACGACGTGCTCGACGTGATGACCTTCCACAAGGACCCGCGCACCATGGACGCCGTCTTCGCGGTCGGCCGCGAGGTGTTCTCCGAGCCGTTTCCGGCCTGGACCGCGCTCGGCATGGTGGGCGCGCACGATCCGGGCCTCGAAGTCGTCGTGCGGGTGGTCGCCCACGTGGGTGCCGGCGAGAAGCAGGGCGTGACCCCGGCGGGCTTCGGCTGGATGGCGGGCCTCCCCATTTCGGCCGCCTGCCGCAAGGGCGACTACATTTTTACCAGCGGTATTGTCGCCGCCGACGATGGCGGCGCGGTGGTGGCGCCCGCCAACCACATGGCGCAGGCGCGCTTCTGCTACGACCGGCTCAAAGACGTGATACAGGCGGCGGGCGGCTCGCTCGACGATATCGTCGACATGATCTGCTTCAATCACGACGCCCGCGGTATGGACGCCGCCGTTGATACCTGGTGCAACGAGACCGTCGAGGGGCTGCCCATCGGCGAGGCCACCTCCTACACCGCGATCGGGATGACCGGCCTTCACCGCATGGGCCAGGTCGGCTGCTACCGGGCCATCGCAGACTTCAGCGCCGGCCCCCGGGTCGCGCACAACCTGCCGAGCATCCACTGGCACGATCAGCGCATCTCGGGCGCGAGCCGCAAGGCGCACGGGCGGCTCATCGGAATCTCCGGCCAAGTCGCTTCGGACGGGCAGCAGAACATCATCGCCCGCGGCGATGTCGCCTCCCAGGCGCACTACTGCTTCGGTCAAATCCGGGGTGTACTGGAGAAGCATGGCGCGAGCCTCGACGACATCGTCGAGATCGTCTCCTTCCACAAGGATCCCAGAGCCTGGAAGACCGTGATGGCGGTAGGCAGCGAGCTGTTCCAACCGGGCCGCGGCCCGGCCTGGACACCCATCGGCTGCACCGGCCTCTACCTCGAAGGCTACCTGCACGAGATCTACGCGATCGCCATGGTGTGAAGAGGGGCGACCCAAGGAGAAGCCAATGATTGCGTTACACAATCCGGATACGGTCGTGGCGCCCGCGTCGTTCTACAGCCAGGCGGCGGAGGTGGGGCCGGGCAAGCGCTGGCTCCATGTCTCGGGCCAGGTGGGCGCCGCGCCGGACGGCACTCTGGCCGACGATTTCGAGGCGCAGAGCGATCAGGTCTGGCGCAACATCGCGGCTCTGCTCGCCGCCGCCGACATGACCATGGCGAACCTGGTGATCGTGCGGGCGCTGCTGGTGGACCGTGCCCATCTCGGGGCCTACCGGGAGATCAGGGACCGTCACCTGCAAGGCCACCAGGCGGCCTCGACGCTATTGATCGTCGCCGGCCTCGCGGATGAGCGCTGGCTGATCGAGATCGAGGCGCTGGCCGCCGCCGAGGCCTGATCGGGGAGTGGTCAGGCGGCGTCGGCCTCCTCGCCCGCGCCGGTGCCCGCGCCGTTCTCGGCCGAGGTGATGGCGCACTCTGATTCCCGCCACCAGAGCGCCTCCAGATCGGTGACGTCGACGCCGCGGTCCCAGATCCGCGCCTTGACCGGGCCGATGTCGGTATCGAGGGTCTGGTCGAGATACTTGCCCTTGTAGATCGTCGCTCCGCTGGTGCAGGGCAGCGCGTTGACGCCGGGCTCGCCGACGGCTGCGCCTCGGGGCGCCAGCCTGATCCGCTCCGCCCGCACCGCGACGCAGGCAGGCGAGCCCCTCTCCGCCGGGCCGGCGCCGCTCCAGGCGCCGCTGATCACGTGCCCGCCGATGCGCACGCTGGCGGTGCCGTTCTGCACGCTCTCGATGGTCCCTTCGAGCAGGTTCTCCACCCCCATGAAATCCGCGACGAAACGGGTCGCCGGCCGGTCGAAGAGGTCGGTGGGCGGCCCCTCCTGCACGATGCGCCCGCGCCGCATCAGGATGATGCGGTCGCTCATGGTGAGCGCCTCCTCTTGACTATGGGTGACGTAGATGAAGGTGAGGCCGAGCTTCTCGTGCAGGTCGAGGAGCTCGACCTGCATGTCGACGCGCAGCTTCTCGTCGAGCGCGCCGAGCGGCTCGTCGAGCAGCAGGATGGCAGGCTCCGTCACAAGCGCGCGGGCCAGCGCCACCCGCTGGCGCTCGCCGCCCGAGAGCTGGTGCACGCGGCGGCCATACTTGTCCAGGAGCCGCACCAGGGCGAGGGCGTCCTCCGCCCGCTTGCGACGATGGTCCTTGTCGATGCCGCGCACGCGCAGTCCGTACTCGACGTTCTGGCCGACCGACATGTGGGGGAAGAGCGCGTAGTGCTGGAACACAGTCGTGCAGTTGCGGCGCGACGCCGGGATGGCCGAGACGTCCTCGCCATCGATGGCGATGCGCGCGATCCGGGTCGGGCGCTCGAGCCCGGCGACGATCCTGAGCAGCGTTGTCTTGCCCGAGCCGCTTTCGCCCAGGAGGGTGAGGAACTCGCCCCGTTGTGCCGTGATCGACACGTCGTCGAGTGCGACCACATCGCCAAAGCGGTGGGTCGCATGTTCGACCTGCAGGATCTGATCGCCACCGGCTGTCGCGGCGCCCGGCGCGGCTGCTTCACTTGTCGCCATGTCGGTCTCCTCCGAAGGCAAGCTTGATCGCGAGGAAGGTCAGCCCGATGCTCATGATCGTCACCAACGTACTCATCGAATAAATCAGCGGCCCGTGCCCAGGTCTTCGGCCGTCGAGGCGACGAAGGCGCAAATGTTGGTGAGCAGCAACGGATCGCCGTCCCGGCAGTTGCTGCCGTAGGTCTCTCCGTCGAGCTGGGCGATGTCGGCACACATCGCGTCGTCGTACCAAGTGAGCCTTCAGACTTCCGAATTGCTTGTCAGCGGCGCGCCGATGCTTGAGCGCCGACCTGTACCTGTTGGCGAGGTGGGGCTCAACCGGCCGAGGTATGGTGACCGGTTCGAGCATGTCAAACAAGCCTGCGTCCTCCCGTTGGGGCACCGTCCCGGACATCCAGCGCTGGCGCCGTCCACTGCCCCCTCGCTGGTCCGTACACCGTGCTCCTGCAGCCCAATCGACCAGCTAGCCGAGGCTCCCCCTCATCGGGACACTAAACCTGACAACCCTTGGTCGGACCAAATCTATGCATCAAGTGTCCGTGACAACAGCGAAAATGCCGTTGACAAGCCAATTCCGTGACCACAGGATTGCCCTTGGATCGGCCGGTTCAAGAGCCAACAAGTGCATCGGTGCGGTGCTTGATAAGAGCATGCGGGAGATTTATGAGGCTGCGACGCCGTCTGACGTCGTACAGTGCCCCTCGACCAATTGAGTATATGGCTATTGTCGATCCGCGCTATTGTGCTGCCTTGGGTCCCAGACTTGCGGGTTATGGCACGAGCCCAGGCCCCGCCGGATGGGATGATTGATGGGATACGACGGCGGCTCCCCTACTGGCGCATTTGCGACAGAAGGAGGCGAAGTGAGGCTCGCGTGTGGAGGGATTAACGCGGAGTTGTTCGTGTGAGAGCAGGTGTTTGAATGACCCAGGACGCTCGGGATATCGTGGTCTTTGACCGCGTGCAAAAGAGCTACGATGGCGAGATTCTGGTCGTCAAAGACCTCAACTTGAGCATCAAAACTGGCGAGTTCCTGACGATGCTGGGCCCCTCCGGTTCCGGCAAGACGACGTGCTTGATGATGTTGGCCGGATTCGAGCCGGCCACACACGGCGAAATTTATTTGAATGAACGGCCGATTAACAAGGTTGCCCCGCATCGACGAAATATCGGCATGGTCTTCCAGGATTACGCGTTGTTCCCCCACATGACAGTGACGGAAAACTTGGCGTTCCCTTTGAAAGTGCGCAGGATTTCAAAGTCGGAAGTCGAGGCGAAGGTCAAGCGGGCGCTCGACATGGTCCGCCTGCCAGATTTCGGGGGGCGGCGCCCCGGCCAGCTGTCGGGCGGCCAGCAGCAACGCGTGGCGGTGGCTCGGGCCTTGGTGTTCGAGCCCGACCTGGTGCTCATGGATGAGCCTCTCGGTGCCCTGGACAAGAACCTGCGGGAGGAGATGCAGTACGAAATCAAGCATCTTCACGAAGAGCTGGGCGTCACCATCGTTTACGTTACACACGATCAGTCCGAAGCATTGACCATGTCCAATCGTATTGCGGTCTTTAATGATGGTGTGATTCAACAATTGGCGAGCCCTAGCGCGCTCTACGAGCAGCCGGAGAACGCCTTCGTTGCGCAGTTTATCGGCGAGAACAATCGCCTGTGCGGCAGGGTTAATGCCGTGGACGGGCAGCATTGCCACGTGGACCTGGATGGCGGCGGCACCGTTCGTGCGCTCAATGTGAGGGTCGAAGGAACAGGCGCTCGCACGACCCTCTCGCTTCGTCCTGAGCGAGTCATCGTTGCGTGCCAGGACGGGGAGGTGGATAACTCGATCGTCGGTCGGGTCGAGGAACTAATCTACTTGGGAGACCACATCCGCGCGCGCTTGTCCGTCGCGGCAACCGACGAGTTTGTCGTGAAAATTCCGAATACGGAACGGCATGCGGCGCTGCGCGAGGGCATGAACGTCAACCTTGGTTGGGCCGCAGACGATTGCCGGGCGTTGGACGCGCCGGGAGAGGGAGCAGAATCCGGTTGAAGCAGATCAAGACGCGTCGGTATTGCCGATGCGAGACTTGAGAACCCGCCGGCGTGACCGGCAAACGAGGAGGAGACGAGCAAAATGAGATGGCTCTTGAGTACGACCGTCGTCGCTGCGGGCTTTGCATTGGCAGCCGGCAGTGCGCAGGCTCTCGATCTCACGATCGTGTCGTGGGGCGGCGCCTATACGGCGAGCCAGCAGAAGGCCTATCACGACCCCTACATGGCGGCCAATCCGGACATCAACATCATCAACGACGACAATGCAGCCGAAGGGCTGGCCAAAGTCAGGGCTCAGGTCGAGTCCGGCAACGTCACCTGGGACATCGTCGACATGGTGGCGGCCGACGCGATTACCGCGTGCGACGAAGGCCTGATCATGGAAATCGATCCCGACACGTGGCTGGCCCCGGCTCCCGATGGAACGCCAGCGTCGGAGGATTTCTTCGCCGGCACGCTCACACCGGGCGGCACCAACTGCTTCATCCCGCAGATCGTCTATTCCACGACCTTCGGCTATCGCACCGATGTCTTCGAGGGTGAGCAGCCGACCACGATCGCCGACGTGTTCGATCTGGAGAAGTTCCCCGGCAAGCGCTCGCTGGAGAGACGGCCCATCAACAATCTCGAATGGGCGCTGCTCGCCGACGGCGTCGCACCTGCAGATGTCTACGGCATGCTCAGCACGTCCGAGGGCGTGAGCCGTGCCCTGGCCAAGCTGGACACCATCAAGGACCAGGTGGTCTGGTGGACCAAGGGAGCCCAGCCGCCGCAGCTTCTGGCGGACGGCGAGGTCGTGATCGCCTCGGCATACAACGGCCGTCTCTTCTCGGCCATCGCGGAGAAGAACCAGCCCATCGCCATGTTGTGGGATCGGCAGGTGTTCGATCTCGACGGCTGGGTCGTGCCGGTGGGTGTCAAGGATCTGGATGCGGTGAAGAAGTATCTTCACTTCGCCACTGACACGCAGCGGCTGGCCGATCAGGCGAAGTTCATCTCCTACGGTCCGGCCCGCTACTCGTCGGCACCGCTGGTGGGCAACCATGCCGATCTCGGCATCGACATGAAGCCCCATATGCCGACCGACCCCAACAACGCCAAGACCCTCTTCGACTTCGACTACGTCTGGTGGGCCGACCACCGGGCTGAGCTCGACGAGGTGTTCAACACCTGGCTCGCGAAGTAGCAGGACCTCGGAGGGGCGGGACGCACAGGAGCGTCCCGTCCCCCCTTCTTTGAGGCCCCTGAGCGCGAGACAGACCAGCACGCATGTCGACGGCCGCCGATAGTGTTCTGCGAACTGCCGACGGCGTGCCGTTGAAAACGAGCCTGCGCCGGGCGACCTCCCGCAGGCGTATCCGCACATTCTTGTTGGTCGTCCCCATTCTGGCGTTCTTGATGATTACATTTGTTTTTCCCGTTATCGACATGTTGTTTAGGAGCGTCGACAACCAAATCGTATCGTCCGTTCTTCCCCGTACGACGCTGGCTATTCAAAGCTGGGATCCGGCCAGCGAGGAGTTGCCGCCGGAATTCGTGTACGAAGCCCTGGTGTTGGATATTCAAGAGTCATTCAAGGACAAGACGTTAGGCCGTGCTGGGCGGCGTTTGAATTACGAAAAGTCCGGAGTGATGAGCCTGTTCCGGAAATCGGGACGGCGAGCAAAACGCATCACCGAGGCTCCCTTCAAGGACCAAGTCATAGCAATTGATCAACGATGGGCAGACTTGGCAACCTGGCAACTGATTCATCAAGAATCGAGCAAGGTAACCGAGAGCTACTTCTTGTCCGCCGTCGACCTTCAGGTTGACTACAAGGGTGAAATATCCTGGAAATCAGAAGAGCGACGAATATATTTGTTTTTGT
Organism: Alphaproteobacteria bacterium; assembly: GCA_022820945.1. Taxonomy (GTDB): domain Bacteria; phylum Pseudomonadota; class Alphaproteobacteria; order UBA828; family UBA828; genus WTGU01. Next base: position 20,229 of record JAJEEP010000024.1, read on the forward strand.
TCTATCGTACTTTATGGATGAGTGCGCTCATCACGGTATTTTGTTTGCTACTCGGTTATCCGATTGCCTTCCTCCTCGGGACGCTACCGCCACGCCAAAGCAATCTCTTGCTCATTCTTGTTCTATTGCCGTTCTGGACCTCTTTGCTAGTCAGGACGACCGCGTGGATCGCATTGCTTCAGTCTGAGGGTGTGTTGAACGACATGATGGTGTTCATAGGGATTATTTCCGAAGACGGCCGATTGCAAATGATTCACAACCAGATCGGTACGTTCGTCGCGATGACGCACATTCTCTTGCCCTTCATGATTCTGCCCCTCTATTCTGTGATGAAAACCATTCCCTCCTCGTACATGCGCGCGGCGCGCTCGCTGGGTGCATCGCCGTTTACTGGCTTTATCAAGGTCTATATGCCCAATACCGTGCCGGGGATCGGTGCGGGCTGCATTCTGGTTTTTATTCTGTCCATCGGCTATTACATTACGCCTGCACTTGTGGGAGGGCGAACCGGCACATTCATTTCGAACATCATTGCCCTTCACATCAGCGAGACGTTGAACTGGGGTCTGGCTGCTGCCTTGGGTGTGATTCTGTTGGCGCTCGTTCTATTGCTTTATTTCCTCTATGACAGGATCGTCGGCGTCGCTAACATGAAGCTCGGATAACGCGCATGCCTCCGCCGCTGCACGCAACGCACTCGGAACGGGCCTGGTACTACACGTTTCGAACGCTGTGCGTACTGATTTTCATTTTTTTGGTCGGTCCCATATTCGTTATTATCCCGCTGAGCTTCAATGAACTTCCCTACTTTACGTTCACGCCCGAGATGCTGGCGTTCGATTCGGCAGGCTACAGTACGAGGTGGTATCAAGAATTCTTTACCGAGGACTCGTGGCAAAGAGCAGTACAGAACAGCTTTTTGATCGCGGTTTTCGCTACCCTGATTTCCACGTTTCTCGGGACCCTGGCGGCGCTCGGGCTAAGCAGACCCGAAATGCCGTTCAGGAAGACGATCATGGCGCTGTTGATATCGCCGATGATCGTGCCGCTCATCATCTCGGCCGCCGGCATGTATTTCTTTTATGCGCGCATCGGACTCGCGTCGACGCACATCGGCGTCATCCTCGCGCACGCAGCGCTGGGCATCCCGTTTGTTATCATCACGGTGACGGCGACCTTGGTGGGCTTCGATCACTCGCTGACCCGAGCGGCCGCGAGCCTGGGGTCGAGCCCCACCCGCACCTTCTTCGTGGTGATCGTACCGCTCATCCTGCCGGGCGTCATATCGGGCGCACTGCTGGCGTTCATCACCTCATTCGACGAGGTGGTGGTCGTGCTGTTCGTGGGCTCGGTCGAACAGCGAACGATCCCCTGGAAGATGTTCTCGGGGATTCGCGAGGAGATCAGGCCGACCATTCTGGCAGTCGCCACGCTCCTGGTGGTCGTGTCGATCATCCTGTTGACGATGGTCGAACTCCTGCGGCGGCGGAGCGAGCGGCTGCGCGGGATTCGCTCGTAACGCCACATAGCGGCGCGCCTGCGAATGTTCTTGTAACGTTCTTATTCGCCACCTATGCTGGCGCGATGAGGGACGTGCGCAAGGGGCGGGGGGCGGCGAGCAACCGGAGCGGCCGCTACGAGCGCCACGAACGGGAAGCGTTCGACGACGGTTGGGACACCATCGATGAGGAACCGCGGCCCCTTCGCACGGAGGTGCGACCCGATGCCAGCCGCACGGTAATCACCCGCAACAACTCGCCCGATCTCGGGTTCGACCGGTCCATCAACGTCTATCGCGGCTGCGAGCACGGCTGCGTCTATTGCTACGCGCGCCCCACGCACGCCTATCTCGGCCTCTCGCCCGGCCAGGATTTCGAGAGCCGCATCTTCGCCAAGCACGACGCGCCCGCCCAGCTGGAGCGAGAGCTGGCGCGCCCGCGCTACCAATGCCGCATGATCGCGATGGGCACCAACACGGATCCCTACCAGCCGACCGAGCGGCGCCTCGCGCTCACGCGGGGGGTGCTCGAAGTGCTGGACCGCTGCGAGCATCCGGTCGGCATCGTCACCAAGTCGGCGCTGGTGACGCGCGATGCGGACATCCTCTCGCGCATGGCGCAGCGCAGGCTCGCCACGGTCGCGCTCTCGGTCACGACGCTCAACCGCGATCTCGCCCGCACCATGGAGCCGCGTGCGTCCACGCCGGCGAAGCGGCTTGAGGCGATGCGCACTCTCAGCGAGGCGTGCGTGCCGGTAGGTGTGATGGTGGCACCCATCGTCCCCGGCCTCACCGACCACGAGATGGAGTCGATTCTCGAAGCCGCCAGCGAGGCGGGCGCCGGCCGCGCCGGCTATGTCCTCCTGCGGCTGCCGCTGGAAGTCCGAGACCTCTTCCTGGAATGGCTCTCGGTCCACGCGCCCAACAAGACCAAGCGGGTGGTCTCTCTCTTGCAGGGGATGCGCGCGGGCAGGCTCAACGACGCCAACTTCGGCTCCCGCATGACCGGTGCCGGCGCTTTCGCCGACCTGCTGGCGGCGCGCTTCGCCGCAGCGACCAAGCGCCTCGGGCTGGCGCGGCGCGGGCCCGACCTCGACACCGGGCGCTTCCGCCCGCCGTCCCGCGAGCCGGCGCAACTCGCGCTGTTCTAAGCCGCCGGTGCGCGCGCCAGGCGTGTTAGAACGGGGTCATGGGAGGGAGGCGCAAGCAGGGGGAGCAACCGGACCTTCTACTGGAACGTGCGGCCGGCGGGCGCGTGGCCGGCGTGGACGAAGCCGGCCGGGGACCCTGGGCAGGGCCGGTGGTGGCGGCTGCGGTCGTGTTCGATGCGGGCGGCCCGCCTCCGCGCTTGCGGGCGATGATTACCGATTCCAAGCTGCTCAAGGCGGAACGGCGCGCCGCGCTCCACCCGGCAATCCTGGCCTGCGCCGAGGCCGCCGTAGGAATCGGGACGGTGGCCGAGATCGACAGCATGAATATCCTTCAGGCCACGCTGCTCGCCATGCGTCGTGCCGTCGTCCGCCTCCCTTACAAACCCGACCTGGCCCTGGTGGACGGCAACCGCGTGCCTCGCCTGCCCTGCCCGGTGCGGACGGTGGTGGGCGGCGACCGTAAGAGCCTCTCCATCGCGGCGGCATCGATCGTCGCCAAGGTCGAGCGGGACCGGCTGATGGCGCGCCTCGCAGCGGACCATCCCGGCTACGGCTGGGAGCGGAACGCCGGCTACGGCACGGCGGAGCACCAGGCCGGGCTCGCTCGGCTCGGCCCTTGCGCGCATCATCGGCGCTCCTTTCGCCCGATCCGCGAACTCCTGGAGGCCCGACCGTGAGCGTCTGCGTGCCCGACGACGACCTCGTTGTCCATCCGCCGGGGCTGCTCCGTTGGCGCGGGCGTCGGTTCGCCTGTGCCATCGGGCGGGGCGGGGTGCGGACCGACAAGCGCGAGGGCGACGGCGCGACACCGGCGGGCCGCTTTCCCTTGCGCCGGGTTCTCTATCGACCCGACCGCATGGCGCCGCCGCGCACGGCGCTCCCCTTTGCGCCGATGGGCCCACGCGACGGCTGGTGCGACGACCCCGGCCACTCCCTCTACAACCGGCCTCTGCGCCTGCCGCACGAGGCCCGCCACGAGGAGCTATGGCGGGCTGACCACGTGTACGACCTGATCGTCGTCCTCGGCCACAACGATGCGCCGATCGTGCCCGGTCTCGGAAGCGCGGTGTTCCTGCACGTCGCCCAGCCTGACTACGCACCTACTGCAGGCTGCGTCGCCGTGGCGGCAGGCAATCTGCTGACGATTCTGGCTGGCGTGGGCAGACGCACGTGCCTCCGCGTGCCACCCGCCGAAGCGCCTCCCGTCCGAGGCTGACTCTTCTCGGCCCTCCGCCAACTGCAAAAGTCCGTCCCTGGTTTTCGGCGGCATCGGATTCCAGTAGGGTGCCAAGCAAACCGAAAAGGAGGAGGTCGTATCCCATGAAAAAATTAGCTCTCGCACTTCTGGCCGCTGCCACCCTGGCTTTGGCAGGTCCTGCCAGCGCCCAGGAAGACATGCCATTCGCGCTTGACTGGAAGTTCGAAGGTCCCTCCGCGCCGTATTTTGCGGCCATCGACAATGGCCACTTCGGAGCCGCCGGCCTCAATGTCGAGATCTCCGCCGGCCAGGGCTCTCTGGATGCCATCCCCAAGGTCGCCACCGGTGCCTTCCCAGTCGGCTTCGCGGACATCAATTCCCTGGTCAAGTTCCTGGACCAGAATCCCGGCGCACCGGTCATCGCGGTCATGATGGTTTACGACAAGCCGCCGTTCGCCGTCGTCGGCCGCAAGAGCCTCGGCGTCTCGGTGCCGAAGGATCTCGAGGGGCGCGTGCTCGGAGCGCCTCCGCCGGACGGTGCCTGGGCGCAGTTCCCGGCCTTTGCCACCGCCAACGACCTCGATGTCGACAAGATCACCGTCGAACCGGTCGGATTCCCGACCCGCGAGCCGATGCTCGCTGAAGGCAATGTGGATGCCGTCACGGGCTATTCCTTCTCGTCCTTCCTGAATCTCGTCCGCCTCGGCGTGCCGGAAGACGATATTTCGACCATCCTGATGGCGGATTACGGTCTCGCGCTCTACGGCAACGCGATCATCGTGAACACCGACTATGCGGCCGCCAACGCCGACAACGTGACCGGATTCATCACTGCGATAGCGAAGGGATGGAAGGACGCCATCGCCGATCCGGCCAAGGCCATCGAGTCGCTGATCGAGCGCAACCCAGCCGCCGACGCGGCGCTCGAGACTCGTCGGCTTCAGCTCTCCATCGACGCCAACGTGCTCACGGACTACGCCAGCGCCAACGGAATCGGCGGCGTCGATTCCGCCCGCATGGACAAGGCACTGATGCAGATCGCGGAGACCTACGAGTTCCAGAACGAGCCGGACGCGTCGCTCTATTTCACGGATGCCTATTTGCCTGCGGCAGAAATGAGGATGCTCCAGTAGCCTGTTCTGGGCGGAGCACACACTGCATGCGCCGGCCGGGGACCTGGATTCGGTGGGAATAGCCTCTCCGGCCGGCGCCCATGCGCGGGGCGTCGGCCTGTCAGCGGACGGCCTCGTATGGATGCCCTGATCGACATCAGGGACGTCAAGCTTACCTATGAGACGAAGGGCGGAAGGCTGCCCGTCCTCGATGGCGTCGACATGCAGGTTCCCGAGGGAGGCTTTGTGGCCGTGGTCGGCCCGTCCGGTTGCGGCAAGTCGACCCTCACGCGCCTGATCGCCGGCCTGTTGGAGCCGAATGCGGGCGAAGTCTGGCTGCACGGGGAGCGGGTTACGGGCCCGAAGTCCTCGGTCGGCATGGCGTTCCAGAACCCGGTCCTGCTCGAATGGCGTTCCGTATTGCGCAACGTGACGCTGCCGCTCGAGCTCGTGGCCCCGCGTATGCCGAAACGGGAGAAAGACGAGCGCGCGCGGCAGCTTCTGACCCTCGTCGGTCTTGAGGGATTTGAGGACAAGCGACCGAGCGAGCTTTCGGGCGGCATGCGCCAGCGCGCTTCGCTGTGCCGCTCGATCGTGCACAAGCCGGAAGTGCTCATTCTCGATGAGCCTTTCGGCGCGCTGGATGCGTTCACGCGCGAAGACCTCTGGCAGACGATGCAGAACGTGAAGTCGGAGGAGCCGTTCACCGGCGTCATGATCACGCACGATCTTCGGGAATCGATTTTTCTGGCGGACCAGGTGATCGTGCTTTCCGGCCGACCGGCGGTCACGCAATACACCATGGAGGTCCCGTGGAAGGGCGAACGGGACCTCGACCTCCTCTACACCCCGGAGGGGGCAGAAATGCTGGGAGAACTTCGGCACCAGATTCAGATCGCACAGGGCAGAGCCCCGCAGGAGGAGGGCGAATGAGCTGGCGCCTTTTTGCGCCGGTTATCGCGATCGTCGTGTTCGCCCTGCTCTGGGAGGCCGTGGTGTGGGTGAACGACTGGCCGAACTACAAGATGGCCTCGCCCTCGGATCTCGGACCTGCTTTCTGGAAGTTCCGCTGGCTGTTCCTCGAATACGGATGGGACACGCTCTGGCGAACCGTCGCGGGGCTCCTGCTGTCCGTGCTCGTCGGCGTGCTTCTCGGCATGATCATGGGGCTGAACCGGACCATGCGGGATGCGCTATACCCGCTGCTCGTCGGCTTCAACGCCATACCCAAGGCGACCGTCGTCCCCATCATCGCGCTGCTGTTCGTCGGCGCGCACGACATGAACACGATCCTGATCGCGTTCCTCATCTCCTTCTTTCCCATCGCCGTTTCCGTCTCGATCGGGCTCTCCACGCTCGAGCCGGAATACCGCGACATTCTTGCCGCGCTCGGCGCATCCAAGTTCACGATCTTCTGGAAGATCGCGCTTCCAAAGACGCTCCCCGAGTTCTTCGGGGCTCTCAAGGTCGCGGTCACGCTCGCCTTCATCGGCACAAATCTGATGGAGATCGTGGAACCGCACGGACGCGGCCTCGGCCATCTGTTCGACAGCGGCAAGATCAGCGCGGACTATCCCCTGATGTTCGCCGTGCTCATTGCACTCGCGGTCCTTGGCATACTGCTCTACTACGTCGTCGTGGTGCTGGAGCGCATCTTCGCTGGCTGGGCCGAGCGCTCGCCGACGTGACCCTGGTGAGGCAAGCAGGCTAGGATCGCGGCCGACGATTCCGCAGGGGAGGCAGCGGTGGATATCGCGGCGTTGCGCGCGGCCGGCGCGCGTCATCTGATTCAGGGCGAGCTGCTCTCGGACGTGGTTCCGGCCGCGGACGGGCCGGTCTTCGTCCGTGCCGACGGGGCGGAGATCTTCGATGCCGAGGGCCAGGCCTATCTGGACTTCAACTCCGGCCAGATGTGCTCGGCGATCGGCCACAACAACCCGCGCGTGACCCAGGCGGTGCGGGACGGCCTCGGCACCCTCACCCACGCGAGCTCGGTCTATTTCAACGAGCCGCAGCTCCGCCTCGCCGCCCGGCTCGCAGAGACCTTCGACGCGCCGCTCAGCCGCTCGCTCTTCATCCAGTCGGGCGCGGATTCCAACGAGGCGGCGGTGCTGTTCGCCCGGCGCGCGACCGGCCGCAGCGGCATCGGCGCGCTGCATTTGAGCTTCCACGGCTACACCGACGTGACCCGCGCCATCAGCTTCGCCGCGACCACGGGCGGCACCGGGCCCTCGATCCCAGACGTGCACGCGATCCCCGCGCCCTACGCCTACCGCTCGCCGGTGGGGGCCGACGGCGACAACTGGTGGGCGCCGCTGCTCGCCATCGCCTTCGACCTGCTCGACCGCGAGTGCCCGAACAACCTCGCCGCCGTCATCGCCGAGCCGCTGATCAGCGCGGGCGGGGTGATCGAGATGCCGCCCGGCTACCTGAAGGCGCTGAAGGCGGGGCTCGAGGCGCGCGGCGCACTGCTGATCCTGGACGAGGCGCAGACCGGGCTCGGCAAGCTCGGCACCCTCTACGCCTACCGGCAGCACGGCGTGGTGCCGGACATCATGACGCTCTCCAAGCACTTCGGCGGCGGCCTGCCGATCAGCGCCATGGTGACGACGGACGCGATTGCCGAGCGCGCGCTGGAGGGCGGGCTCACCTTCGGGCATTCGCACTCCTCCGATCCCATCGCGTGCACGGCAGGGCTCGCCAGCCTCGAGGAAATCCTGGCCGAGGACCTGCCTGCCAAGGCCCACGCCATCGGCACGAATTGGCGGGCGTGCATGGAGAGCCTGCAGCAGCGCTTCCCCATGATCGGCGACGTGCGCGGCAAGGGCTGCCTGCAGGGGGTCGAGCTGGTGCGCGACCGCGCCACCAAGGAACCCGCGAGCGGCGAGGCGCAGGAGATCTACCGCGATTGCCTCGCGGACGGGCTGCTATTCTCGGTGCGCGGCCAGCACCGCAACGTGCTCCGCTTCGTGCCGCCGTTCTGCACCAGCGAGGCGCAAATCGACCGTGCCGCCGCGATCCTGGAGCGCGCGCTGGCGCGCCACGGCTGAGCTTACGATGGCCTTGCTTCAACGCCCGGTCCCATCGGCCGGCGGGGCACGCACATGAGCCGGCCTGCCATGGGCGTTCTCGCGCTCGTCCTCTGCGCGGCGCTGGTGCTGACCATCAGCAACGGCATTCGCAGCAGCTTCGGCCTCTTCCTCACGCCGATGAGTCTCGATATCGGGTTCTCGCGCGAGACCTTTGCGCTGGCCATCGCGATCCAGGGCCTGGTCTGGGGGATCAGCCAGCCGGTCTTCGGCGCCCTCGCCGACCGCTACGGGGCGGTGCCGGTCGTGCTGTCGGGGATCGTGATCTACGTCGCAGGGCTGCTCTGGATGGCCTGGGTCGACGGCGCGCTCGGGCTGCACCTGAGCCAGGGTGTGCTCGTTGCCCTCGGCATCAGCGCCACCGGGTTCGCGGTGGTGCTCGGCCCGGTGGGTCGCGCCGTGCCGCCGGAGAGGCGCAGCATGGCGCTCGGCGTCGCAGCGGCCGGCGGCTCCTTCGGCCAGTTCGCGCTGGCGCCGATCGGCGGTGCCCTGATCGACGGCGTCGGCTGGTCCATGGCGCTCATCGCCTATTGCGGCATCGCGGCGATGATGCTGCCTTGCCTCATCGGCATGCGCGGCAGCCACACGCCGCCCGAGGGCAGCGCCCAGTCGCTGAGCGAGGCCCTGGTCGAGGCCCGCGCCCACAGCGGCTTCTGGCTGCTCTGCGGCGGCTTCTTCGTCTGCGGCTTCCACGTCTATTTCATCGCCACCCACTTGCCGCCCTTCCTCACCGATGCGGGGCTAGCGCCGATGCTGGGGGCGACGGCGATCGCCGTGATCGGGCTCGGCAACATCGTCGGCACCTTCGCCGCCGGCTGGCTGGGCGACCGGCACCGCAAGAAGTACGTGCTCTCGTTCTTCTACCTGGGCCGGGCGGCGGTCCTCGGCATGTTCCTCGTGGTGCCGGTGACCGAGGCGAGCGTGCTGGTGTTCTCTGCGCTGATGGGCCTGCTCTGGCTCGGCACCGTGCCGCTCACCAGCGGCCTCGTCGCCCAGATCTTCGGGCCGCGCTACCTCGGCGCGCTCTTCGGCATCGTGTTCTTCAGCCACCAGCTTGGATCGTTCCTCGGTGCCTGGCTCGGCGGCTACGTGTACGACACCACCGGCTCCTACGATGCGGTGTGGGCGGCTGCGGTGGCGCTCGGCGTGGCGGCGGCAGTACTGCACTGGCCGATCCGCGACCGGCCGCTCGTGCGGCACGAGATCGGCGCGGCATAGAGGAGGAGACGCAGACGGCGACGAAGACGCTTGGCGCTGCGGGCGCCGCGGGTTTACGCTGGCGCATGGTGTCTTGGAGCCGCCGCCTGCGCTGTTTGCCTGCATTGGCGCTCGCGCTGCTGCTCGCGCTCGGCACGACGGGGACGGCCTTGGCGGATCAGAACGACCCAGCGCTGGACGGCCTCTTCCGCGACCTCAAGGTCGCCCAGAGCCCGCAGCTGGTGCGGCAGATCGAGTTGCAAATCTGGGCGCGCTGGTTCGAGACCGGCTCGGAAGAGATGGACCGGATGCTCCTCGCGGGCGACCGGGCGCTCTCCATGGGTCAATACAACCGCTCCTACGCGCTCCTCAACGGGGTCATCGAGCTCCGGCCTGACCTGTCCGAAGGCTGGAACCGGCGCGCGACTCTGCGCTACCTGATGGGCGACTACGAGGGCTCCATCGCCGACATCGACGAGACTCTGAAGCTTGAGCCGCGCCATTTCGGCGCGCTCTCAGGCCTCGGCCTCTGTCATCTCAGGCTCGGCAACGAGGAGGAGGCGCTGGAGGCGTTCGAGCGGGCGCTGGTCCACAACCCCCACATGCAGGGCGTGAAGCAGAACGTGAAGGAGCTTCGCGACCGGCTCGGCCGCCACGCGATCTAGGCGTCGGCCGGCGGCGGCAGGCCGGCGGCGCTCACCGCCGCAGCGCGCGGCCCGGCCGGTTGCCAGTGTGCCGGCCCTCCTCGTACACGACGGCGCCGTTCACCATGACGACGTCGATGCCGGCTGCGGGCCGGGTCGGCTCGTCGAAGGTCGCTCGGTCGGCGATGGTCTCCGCATCGAACATCACGAGATCGGCGTAGGCGCCGGTGCGCACCTCGCCGCGATCGGTGAGGCCGAACTGCGCGGCGCTGAGCCCGGTCATGCGGCGCACCGCGTCCTCCAGGGTGAGCAGGCCGAGCTCGCGCGCGTAGTGGCCGAGCACACGCGGGAAAGTGCCCCAGAGCCTGGGGTGGGGATGGCGGTCGTGGGGCAGGCCGTCGGAGCCGATCATGCTGTGCGGATACGCGATGATGCGGCGCACGTCCGCTTCGTCCATCATGAAGTAGATGCCGCCCGCCGGTTGCAGCGCCGCTACGGCGGCCTGCAGCTCGAGGCGCAAATCGGCAGCGACGTCTTCGAGGTCCCGGCCTGCATGCTCCGGGTGCGGCTCGGACCAGGTGACGATCACGCGCTCCGCCTTCTCCACCATATCCGGTAGCAGCACCGTGGAGCCCGCGGTGTAGGGATAGACGTCGAGGCCGACCGCCTGGCGCTCGCGGGTTCTCTCGATCAGCGCGAGCGTGTCGTTGCTTCGCCCGAAATTCTGCCGCCCGGCGCACTTGTGGTGGGAGATGACGACGCCGGCGCCGGCGCGGCGGCCGATCTCGAAGGCTTCCTCCATGGCCTCCTCGACGCCGTCGTGCTCGTTGCGCATGTGGGTGACGTAGAGGCCGCCGGCGGCGCCCGCGACTTCCGCGACCGCCGCGACCTCGTCGGTGGTCGCCGCCTGGTTGGGGCCGTAAATGAGCCCGGTGCTGAAACCCAGGGCTCCGGCCTCCATGCCCTCCGCCAGCCGCTCCCGCATGGCGTCGATCTCGTCGGCCGCCGCCGGGAGGTCGACATCCTCCATCGTGTCGAGGCGGAGCGCCGAATGGCCGACCAGCAGGCCGGCGTTGGCGGCGGGCGGCGCCTCGTCGAGCGCCGCCACGTAATCGGCGAAGCGGGGAAAGCGGAAGTCGGCGGGTCCGCCCAGCAGGTCGAGCGGCGGCGGTATCGGCCGGCCGGGTGCAAGCGGCGCGAGGCTCACCCCGCAGTTGCCGGCGATCACCGTGGTGACGCCCTGGCTGGTCTTCGGGCTCACGTCGGGGTCGACCAGAAGCAAGTTGTCGTCGTGGGTGTGGGCATCGATGAAGCCCGGCGAGACGATGCGTCCGGTCGCGTCGATGGTCCGCGCGGCCTGCGCGCCTGCCAGATCGCCGACGGCGGCGATGCGGTCGCCCGAGACGGCGACATCGGCCCGCACCCGTGGCGCGCCCGTGCCGTCGATCACCGTGCCGCCCGTGAAGAGAACGTCGTACTGCTCTCCCACCGCCATCTTTGCCTCCCGCTCTCGCCTGCCGCCGGTGCGGAACTATATAGGATCGCGCCGAAAGCATGCATGGTACTGATCCGCAGCGCGGCGGTACCTGGATGACACCAAAGACAACCCAAGAGCAGAACCCGCCTTGATTGCAACGCAATCAAGCAATAAATTCGGACCACGCAGTGGGAGGCACGAACTTGGCGAGCATCACAATCCGCAATCTGGATGACGGAGTGAAGACCCGTCTACGTATGCGGGCTGCCGGCAACGGTCGCTCCATGGAGGAGGAAGTACGGCTGATCCTAGCCGAGGCAGTAGACCGGGAGCCGTCGTCAGCCAAGGGCCTGGGAACAGCGCTGCATGAGCTGTTTAAGCCCCTTGGAGGCGTAGAGCTCGAACTACCGCCGCGCGAGCCCATGCGAGAGCCGCCTACGTTCACGTGATTCAGCCATGATCGTCTTGGATACTCCGATCGTTTCGGAGATGATGCGCGATCGACCGCGCACAGACGTTCTGGGGTGGCTCGACGAGCAGCCAACGCGCTCACTGTTTGTAACGGCGGTGACGGAGGCGGAGGTTCTGGCCGGTATCGCGTTTCTGCCCGAGGGAAGGCGGAAGCGCATTCTGGCCGATGCAGCGGCGCGTGCATTCAGCGTTTTGTTGAGCGGTCGTATCTTGGCCTTCGACAGCGCCGCAGCGCAAGCTTATGCGGAGATCGCGGCGATGCGCCGTGCTGCCGGGCTCCCAATTTCTCAGTCAGACGGTCAAATTGCCGCGATCGCGCAATCGCGCAGCATGGCGATAGCGACGAGGAACGTCCGGGACTTCAAAGACATGGGCATCGACCTTATCAATCCCTGGACAGCCGTATGACCGGTTCCATGAGTGAGGTCCAGCACGGCGCAGGCGCCGATCTCGCGGCGTTGCAGTTCGGCGACAGCTTCTTTCCGAGCGGCGCGGTGTCGTTCTCGCTCGGGCTGGAGACGCTGCATGCCGACGGCATCGTGGCCGACACCGCCGGCCTCGAAGAGTTTCTCACCGACCAGGTGACGGACCGCTGGGCCACGGCGGAGCGCGCCTTCCTCGCTGCCGCCCACGCAGCCTGCCCGGACTGGCCGGTAGTCGCCGAGATCGACGCCTTGCAGGAGGCGATGACGCTGCCGCGCGAGCTGCGCGAGGGCTCGCGCAAGGGGGGCGCCGCGTTGCTTGGCGTTCATGCGCGCATGGAGACGCCGGGTGCCCAGGCCTATCGCGAGCGGCTTCGCGCCGGCACCGCCCACGGCCATCTCGCGGTCGTGCAAGGCGTGGTGCTCAAGGGGGCGGGCCTCGACCTCGCCCGTGCCGAGGCGGTGAGCCTGCACGGACTTTGCGCGATGATCCTGGGCGCCGCTCTCAGGCTCGGCTTGATCGGCCACCTTGACGGGCAGATCATGCTGCGTGGGCTCAGGCCCAGGATGGCGACGCTCTTGGCCGAGCCGGCGCCGGGCCTCGACGAGGTCCGCTCCTATGCGCCGCTCGCCGATGTCTCGGCGGCTCGCCACGAGGAAGCGGCGGTTCGACTCTTCAGCAACTGATCAGGGTGGCCCACGATGCTGTTGACACCGACAGAGATGGAGCGGCTGACGATCTACACCGCCGCCGAGCTCGCGCGAAAGCGCCGCGCGCGCGGGCTCGCGCTCAACCACCCCGAGGCCGTGGCGCTGATCAGCGACGAGATTCTGGAAGGCGCGCGCGACGGGCGCTCGGTAGCCGAGCTGATCGAGCACGGCGCGACCATCCTCACCACCGACGACGTCATGTCCGGCGTCGCCGAGATGATGCCGGTGTTGCAGGTGGAGGGCACCTTCCCCGACGGCACCAAGCTGGTCACGGTTCACGAGCCGATCCGCCCCGGCGAGAAGGCGCAGGACGAGCGCGTGCGGCCAGGCGAGATCATCCCCGCAGAGGGGGAGATCGAGATCAACGCCGGCCGGCCGACCGCCACGGTCTCCGTCACCAACACCGGCGACCGGCCCGTCCAGATCGGCAGCCACTACCACTTCTTCGAGGTCAATCGGCATCTCGACTTCGACCGTGCAGCCGCCTTCGGCATGCGCCTCGACATTCCTGCCGGCACGGCGGTGCGCTTTGCGCCGGGGGAGACCAAGGAGGTCACGCTCGTCGAGTTCGGCGGCAGCGGCGAGATGGTGGGGCTCAACGACCTCACCCAGGGCTCGCGGCGCTCCGAGAGCGTCAAGCAGGAGGCGCTGGCCCGTGCCCGCGCCCGCGGCTTCAAGGGGGCTTGAGCGATGGCACGGATGAGCAGGGCGGAGTACGCGGCGCTCTATGGCCCGACCACCGGCGATTGCGTGCGCCTGGGCGACAGCGAGCTGCTGGCCGAGATCGAGCACGACCACGGCGTGCCGGGCGAGGAGTGCCTGCACGGCGGCGGCAAGACCCTGCGGGACGGCATCGGCCTCGTCGCCGGGCTCGACAGCGCGGCCGGCTCGCTTGACATGCTGGTCTCCAATGCGGTCGTCATCGACCCGGTGCTCGGCATCGTCAAGGGCGACATCGGCATCAAGGAGGGCCTCATCGCCGGCGTCGGCAAGGCCGGCAACCCGGCGGTGATGGACGGGGTGGACCCGGCGCTGCTCTGCGGCGCCGCGACCACGGTACGCGATGCGGAAGGGCTGATTGCGACGCCCGGCGGCATCGACGTTCACGTCCATTTCGACAGTGCCCAGCTTTGCGAGCACGCGATCTCGAGCGGCGTTACGACAATGCTGGGCGGCTCGCTCGGGCCGATCACCGTCGGCATCGACTGCGGCGGTGCCTGGAACGTCGGCAAGATGCTGCAGGCGGCCGAGGCGTGGCCGCTCAACTTCGGCTTCCTCGGGCGTGGCAACTCGGCCAAGCCGCTCTCGCTGGTGGACCAGATCGCCGGCGGCTGCATGGGCCTCAAGATCCACGAGGACTGGGGCGCCATGCCGGCGTCAATCGATACCTGCCTCGGCGTTGCCGACGATCTGGACTTTCAGGTCCAGCTCCACACCGACACGCTGAACGAAAGCGGCTTCCTGGAGGAGACGCTGGCCGCCATCAAGGGCCGCACGATCCACATGTACCACGCCGAAGGGGCGGGCGGCGGGCACGCGCCCGACATCATCCGCATCACCGGCGAGCCCAACTGCCTGCCGTCCTCCACCAACCCCACCAACCCCTACACGCGGAACACCTTCGACGAACACCTCGACATGATCATGGTCTGCCATCACCTGAACCCGGCCGTACCGGAGGACGTGGCCTTCGCCGAGAGCAGGATTCGCGCGCAGACCATCGCCGCCGAGGACGTGCTGCACGATATCGGCGCGATCTCGATGCTGGGCTCGGACAGCCAGGGGATGGGGCGGATCAACGAGGTGATCTGCCGTACCTGGCAGCTTGCCTCCAAGATGCGGCACCAGCGCGGCCGGCTCGCGTCGGAGCAGACCGCCAAGGGCGACAACGAGCGGATCAAGCGTTACATCGCGAAGTACACCATCAACGCGGCGAGAACCTTCGGCATCGACCGCCATATCGGCTCGCTGGAAGCGGGCAAGCTCGCCGACGTGGTGCTCTGGCGGCCGGCCTTCTTCGGCATCAAGCCGGAACTGGTGATCAAGGGCGGCTTCATCGTCTGGTCTGCGATGGGTGACAGCGCGGCCTCGCTGATGACCTGCGAGCCGCTGTTGATGCGCCCGCAATGGGGCGCCTTCGGCCGGGCCAAGGAGGCACTGAGTCTGAGCTTCGTCTCGCAAGCGGCGATGGAGGCCGATGTCGCCGGCAGGCTGGGGCTGGAGAGCCGCACCGTGCCCGTGCAGGGCACGCGCAAGCTCGCCAAGGGCCACATGCTGCACAACGGCGCCTGCCCCGAGGTGACGGTTGATCCCGAAACCTTCGAAGTGCGGGTCGACGGCGAGCTTGCGACCTGCGATCCAGCCGACGAGCTGCCGCTCGCCCAGCGCTACATGCTGCGCTAGGGCGCGCCGCGAGAGAGCGGGGCACGCGCGGGAGCCGGTGAATGGAGCAGATCCTGCGCGGCGCCCTGATCGCCGACGGCGACGGCGCCCGGCTCGACATCGGCATCGCCGACGGGCGCATCGCCGAGATCGCGCCCACGATCGACGCCGACGCCCCGGTGCTCGACCTCGGTGGCCGCCTGGTGGCTCCCGGCTTCATCGAGACCCACATCCACCTCGACAAGGCCTGCATCCTCGACCGCTGCCGCGCCGAACGGGGCGACCTCGCCGAGGCCATCGACGAGGTGGCGCGGGTGAAGCGCGCGTTCACGGCCGACGACGTGAACGCACGAGCCCGCCGCGTGCTCGATGCCTGCATCGCCCAGGGCACCACCCACATGCGCACGCACCTGGAGGTGGACCCGGGTATCGGCATGCGGGGCTTCGACGGCGTGCTGCCGCTGATCGAGGCCTATCGCTGGGCGATCGATCTCGAAATCTGCGTCTTTCCGCAGGAGGGGCTGCTCAACAATCCGGGCACCGACGAGTTGATGGTGGAGGCGCTGGAACGGGGCGCCCGCGTGGTCGGTGCCGCGCCCTATACCGACAGCGACCCGGCCGGCCAGATCGACCGCGTGTTCGAACTCGCGCGCGCGTTCGATGTCGATATCGACATGCACCTCGACTTCGGCGAAAGCGCGGGCGAACTCGACCTCGACCAGGTCTGCAGGCTGACCGAGCGCTTCGGCTACGGCGGGCGCGTCACGGTCGGCCACGTTACCAAGCTCTCGGCCGCGAGCCCGGAACACTTGGTGCGCGTGGCGGATCGCATGGCCGAGGCCGGTGTCGCCTGCACCGTGCTGCCGGCGACCGATCTCTTCCTCATGGGGCGAGGCGACGAAGCCAACGTGCGCCGCGGGGTCACGCCCGCGCACCGGCTGCTCGGCCACGGCGTCAACTGCTCGCTCTCGTCCAACAACGTGCTCAACCCGTTCACGCCCTTCGGCGATTGCTCGCTGGTGCGCATGGCGAACCTTTACGCCAACGTCTGCCAGGTGGGCGCGCGGTCGGAGATGCTGGACTGCTTCGACATGATCACGCGGCGCTCGGCCCGCATTCTCGGCCTCGACGATTACGGCATCGCAGTCGGCAAGGCAGCCGATCTCGTGGTGCTCGACGCAACCGATCCGGCGGACGCGGTGGCCGCAATTGCGCCGCCGCTCTACGGCTTCAAGCGCGGGCGCATGATCTTCCGGCGGCCGCCGGTGGAGCTTCTCGGCCCGTCGTAGCGCTGCCGCAGGCCCAATGCGGGCGACGCGAGAATTCGGTCGCCAAGACCGCCTCGACCGATAGGCGAGTCGATTCTCGGGTGTATCGGTATAATGGATTGTCCCCCGGTGTGGCCGGGGGCCTCTCGCGCTCATGGTGGTGAAAGGAAACGCCGGTGAGGCGCTGGGGCTACGTCGCACTCATCGTCGGCATTGCGCTGGTCATCGGCCTCGTGTGCTTCCAGGGCGCCGGGGACGTGGCGGCGGCCGTGGCCGCGGTAAGCTGGGGCATCGTCGTGGTCGTCCTGGTGCGGCTCGTGCCCATCATGCTGGACGGCTATGTCTGGCGGCTGCTCTTCCTGGAAGGCCATCGGCCCTCGGTGCTGACCGCGCTCTGGGCGCGCTGGATCGGCGAGGCGGTCAACACGCTGGTGCCGGCGTTCCAGGTGGGGGGCGCCGTGGTCCGCTCGCGGCTTCTGGTCATGCGCGGCGTGCCCGGCCGGATCGCGGGCGCGAGCGTCGTGGTCGACCTCACCCTCAGCACCATCACCCTGCTGTTCTTCACCCTGGTCGGCATCGGTCTGCTCATGGCCCACCACGGCGAGAGCGATATCGCACGCGCTATCGGCTATTGCGTTGCGGGCGGGTTCTTGGTCGTCATCCTGCTCTGCGTCTTCCAGCAGCGCGGGCTCTTCGGCTGGATCATCGGTCTCGTGGCACGCTTCGCCAGGGGCCGGGCCTGGGACAACGCCATCGGCGGCGCTCAGGCGCTCGA
Organism: Alphaproteobacteria bacterium; assembly: GCA_022820945.1. Taxonomy (GTDB): domain Bacteria; phylum Pseudomonadota; class Alphaproteobacteria; order UBA828; family UBA828; genus WTGU01. Next base: position 37,624 of record JAJEEP010000024.1, read on the forward strand.
CGAGGCGATCCTGGATCTCTATCGGCACCGCTGGCTGCTGACGGGGAACGCAGCCGGACAGCTCGCCGCCTGGACACTCGGTGCAGCCGAGATCTATGCCGCGCTCTATTTCATGGGCTACGAGGTCACCATTGCCGACGCACTCTTGCTGGAAAGCCTCATCCTGGCGACGCGCACCGCGGCGTTCTTCGTGCCGGGTGCGCTCGGCGTGCAGGAAGGTGTGCTGGTGCTGCTCGGCGGCATGATCGGCCTCGGGCCGGAGGTGGCGTTGGCGCTTTCGTTGGTCAAGCGGGTGCGCGAGCTGGTGATCGGCGTTCCCGGCCTTCTTGCCTGGCAAGTGGCCGAGGGCAAGAACCTGCTGAGCCGTAGCGCTCGGCGCGCGGCGGCGGCGTGCGCGCCGGAGCCGCCGGCGCCCGCTTCCTCCGCCAGCCGCTCGCGGGAAGCGCTCTGAGCGCAGAGAAACCGCGCAGGCCGGACGGTATCCACCCAACCATCACAAGCAACAACGTGTATCCGGAGACCGAACCATGGGCACGATGATCGACGGCGAGTGGCACAAGGGAGACAACAGGACCGAAGCAGACGGGCGCTTCGTGCGATCCACGACCACCTTCCGCGATACCGTCACCACCGATGGCTCTTCGGGCTTCAAGGCCGAGCCGGGGCGCTACCACCTTTACGTCTCGCACGCTTGCCCCTGGGCGCACCGCACGATGATCGTGCGCGCGCTGCGCAGGCTGGAGGACGTGATCTCGGTTTCCGTGGTGGATCCCTTCATGGGCGAAGACGGCTGGCACTTCAGCGACGGCCTCGACTGCATTCCCGACAGCGTCAACGGCACCCGCTTTCTGCGCGAGGTCTACAAGCTGGCGCAGGACGACTACACCGGCCGGGTCTCCGTGCCCGTGCTCTGGGACAAGCGGGAGCGGACCATCGTCAACAACGAATCCGCTGAGATCATTCGGATGCTCAACACGGCGTTCGATGGCCGGGGTGACGACGAGCCGGACTTGTATCCGACGGCGCTCAGGGACGAGATCGATGCGATCAACGAGCCGATCTACGAGCACATCAACAATGGCGTCTACAAGACCGGCTTCGCCCGGTCGCAGGCGGCCTACGAGGATGCTTTCGACGCGCTCTTCGCGACCCTGGACGACCTGGAGGAGAGACTGGGCACGCGACGCTACCTGGCAGGTGCGTGCATCACTGAGGCCGACTGGCGGCTCTTTCCCACCCTGGTGCGCTTTGACGCTGTCTATGTCGGGCACTTCAAGTGCAACAAGCGCCGGATCGAGGACTACCCCAACCTGAGCAACTACCTGCGGGAGCTTTACCAATTTCCGGGGGTCGCGGACACGGTGAACATGGCGCACATCAAGGGCCATTATTACGCGAGCCACGTCAGCGTTAATCCTTCCCGCATCGTGCCCAAGGGACCGGTGCTCGACTTCACGCGTCCGCACGACCGGGGCCGCCTTCCCGGCTCGACGGGTTGAGCGGCCGGCGACAACCGGGCGGGGTGCGGCGCGGGGTCGATGAGGCGTGTGCGCTGTCGTGAATCCCTTGGTGATCAAGGGCTCCAGCTGACCCGAGACTTTTCTTACCCCAGAAGCATCGCAGATTTCTGCGGATCTGCGATGTGCGGATAGGGCGGTTCGAGGATTTCCACCCCATAG
>JAJEEP010000055.1 GCA_022820945.1 Alphaproteobacteria bacterium
TCACCATCCGCTCCATCGACGAGCCGGCCGACGGGAGAGGAAACCCTGCCGCTGCCTGACCATCCACATAGGGGCGAGCTTCGGGCGTGCTGCGAAATGTAGTGCCACGCGCCGAAAATTGCCTGCTAACTGACTGATGCACAAGAGATTTAGATTCCAAACTGTCGAAGATTAGTCAGAACAAGCCCCCGGCCCTTTCGTTCGAATAGGCGAACGTTTAGCGAGTCCTCCAGCTTGCCTATGTGGCGGCTGATTGCCGGGGACGACACGTCCAGCTCCTCGGCCGCGTGAGCTATGCTGCCGAGGCGCGCGGTTGCCTCGAACGCGAGCAGCGCACTGGTAGAGGGGATAGCTGGTCCGGCGTCTTTCACGGTGTTTCGCCGATACCGGCTCCTCCGAACGCGTGCCGAACGCGTCCCTCCAAATTTGAAGGGTGCACCCTACTAAATAGGCCGCTGCCTGCCGCCTCCCATTCGGGAGGGGATGACAGGAATTGCGAGCAGTATGGACGGGAGCGGGACGCGCCACGGTCGGCAGGCAGGTGGCTAAGAAATCATTGTTGCGTCAGCGGAAGGTCAGCCAACGACATGACCAGTTGCACGAGCTCCACTTGGCGAGAGACGCCGAGCTTGCCGAATATGTGCTTGACGTGCCAGCGAATGGTGCCCTCGCTTCGCCCCGTCGCGGCGGCGATTTGGCGGATGGTGTACCCCTCTGCCAACATCGTCGCCACTTGGCTCTCCGCCGCCGTGAGGCCGAGCAGGTCCTTCAGCAGCGCCGGATCGATGCGTCCCCTGCTCGCAGGATCGACCAGCAGCACGAGCGCGGCGACGGTGCTGGCAAGCATGTCCGTGCGTTCGTCGCTTAAGGGCACCACGTGCAATACGAGACGTGGCAACAGGACCGAGCGTTTCACCGTCGTTGAGCCGCTCGTAGCCTGGCCGCCAAAGGGTGGCAGCACTCGAGACAGCAACTTCTGGAGGGCGACATCGTCTGCCGGCAGCGAGGCGTGCAAGAGACCGCCCCGATCCGTCAGCCCGTCACCCTTGCGCAGGATGTCGCAAGCGGTGCGGTTCGCCGCCACGATCCGCCCGCGCCGGCTAAGCTGGATGACTCCGAACCGGGCGTTCTCGAGCAACCCGATGACGGAAGAACCCAACGCACGCGCATCGGTCAACGTGTGCCTGACCCGCACGAACTGACGAATGTGGGGGAGAAGACGCTCGATCGTCTCGATCTGAGGGGACGACCAGCCGTCGCCGTCAATGGGGTCGGCGATTTGCCAGCCAACGTGCGAGCCATTCGGGCCGTCCAAGCGCACGATAAGGCCGTTTTGCGCCTTGCCGGCCGGCAATGCTTCGTTGAACACCGGGGAGGTCTTCCGCTCCTGCTCGCTGTAGAGTTCCGCGATGTGGACCAGCCGGCTGTCCGGCAGCTGCCTGATTCGAGGAACGCGTTCGTCTATGGGGTAATAGACATCGAAGTACTGCCGCTCTAAGTGTTTGTAGCGTTCCCCCCGGTAACAAAAGCGTGCGAGAAAGACCTTGGTGTCTTCCCGGGAGCGCCCTTCGCAGAACACCAGCAAATTGCCCTTCAAGCCGCAGGCCTCATCCATCAGGCCTGCGGCGGTTAGCCAGTGGGCGTCGTCGAGCGCTGCTTCGTGCAGTGATCCCAGAATGCGCTCAAACCGCTCTTGAGCGCCCATGCTCGATCCGCTCCGATGGCCTTTGTCTTTGCGATGCTCCTTTGCCGCCGACCCTCGATCGGTCGGCTCCGACGGGGCTCGCCTCTCCCGCTTCGCCTAGAACGAGCATCATTCCTGTCGCCTTCGCGGGGCCGGCCCGCGGCAGTCACAACTCCCGGCGACACGGTTCGCCATTCTGCGTCGATACGTTCCCGTCACCGACGAACGGGCACGGCGCTTCAGACATGAGCAAATTCGGTTCATCCAATCGATAGTAAGCAGTCACACGGCCGATGCCGCCCCCCAGATGGGGGGCGGCACCGAAATGACGGAGCAGGGCCTCCGGTAGGTTAGCGTTACCCGCGCCCGATGAAGGGCATCGTCGTCGACATCACGGTCATGAACTGAACGTTGGCGTCGAGCGGCAGGCGCGCCATGTAGACCACCGCCTGGGCCACGTTCTCCACCGCCATCGTCGCCTCGGAGGCGATGGTGCCGTCGGCCTGCGGCACCCCCTGGCTCATGCGCTGGGTCATCTCGGTCGCTGCGTTGCCCACGTCGATCTGGCCGCAGGCAATGTTGTACTTGCGCCCGTCGAGCGAGGTGGAGCGGGTGAGGCCGGTCACGGCGTGCTTGGTGGAGGTGTAGGGCGCCGAGTTGGGCCGGGGCACGTGGGCGGAGATCGAGCCGTTGTTGACGATGCGCCCGCCCATGGGCTCCTGCGCCTTCATGATGCGGAAGGCCTCTTGGGTGCAGAGGAAGATGCCGGTGAGGTTGGTATCGACTACCTGCTGCCACTTGTCGAAGCGGAGGTCCTCCAGCGGCACGGCCGGCGCGCTGATGCCGGCGTTGTTGAAGAGCAGGTCGAGCCGGCCGAACGCGGACTTAGTCTCGGCGAAGAGCGCCGCGACCTCCTCCCGCTTGCCGACATCGCAAGGTACGGCGATCGTCGTGTCCGCGCCCGCGCCGGCCTCGGCGATGGCGGCGTCCAGCGTCTCCCGCCGGCGGCCGGAGAAGACCACGGTCCAGCCGTCCGCCAGCAGCGCGTGCGCCGCGGCCTTGCCGATCCCCTGCCCTGCGCCTGTGACGAGGGCGACCTTGCGCTCAGCACTCATTCGTCCATTCCCCGCGCTCATGCCGCCGCGCGGGGCGGTGTGCGCCGTTGTTGCAAGGCGCCGCGTATAGCATGGCGCCATACCATCGCGAAATCGGGTGGGAAGGTCATCGTGAGCGCTTGCGCGCGCGGAGGTCGTGGCAGCCCGCGACATGGCGCGGGTCGGTGCCGTCGGGGAAGAGCTTCACCTTCTGCACCTTCTGGGTGCTGGTGACCGGCAGCGTATCGAGGAACAGCAGATAGCCCGGCGCCTTATAGTAGGCGAGCCGCTCCAGGGACATGTCCTGCAGCGCCTCAGCCGCGCCCCGGTCCGCGCCGGCATCCGGCGCCGGCACGATGCAGGCCATGACCTCCTCCTGGCGAAGCTCGTCGGGCACGGCAATCACCGCCGCCTGGACCACCCGCTCATCGGCCTGGAGCACGGCTTCCACTTCGGCGGCGGCGATGTTCTCGCCGCTGCGGCGGATGATGTTCTTCTTGCGATCGACGAAGCAGAGCATACCGCCCGCTGCCCGGGTCACGACATCGCCGGTGTGGAACCAGCCGCCGCGCCAGGCTTCTTCGGTGGCAGCCGGGTCCTTCAGGTAGCCCGAGAACAGGCCGCTGCGCGGATTGTCGCCGGTCATGCGCAGCGTGAGCTCGCCCGGCACGCCCGGCAGCACTTCGCGATCGTCGTCGTCCACCACCTGAACCTCGCAGCCGGAGAGCGGGCGGCCGAAGGCGCGCGTATCGGTCTGCCGCGGCTCGACGCTCGCCCATGTCGGCATCGCGACCTCGGTCATGCCCCAGCCTTCGATCAGCGGAAAGCCGAAGCGCGCCTCGAAGGCCTCGTGATGCTTTGGGTCGATCCCGGCGCCGGCGCCGAACCTCACGGCATGAGAGTGGTCCTCGGGCCCCGGCGGCAGGCTGAGCAGGAGCGGCGGCATGATGCCGAGATAGTGGATGATCGTAGCCCCGGTGGCGGCCACGTCGGCCCACCAGCTGCGGGGGTGGAAGCGGTCGGCCATGACGATGCAGCCGGCCCCGCTCAGCATCGCCATGCTGCCGATGGCGAGGGCGTTGGCGTGATGGAGTGGGAGCGGGTTGAGCAGCCGTTCGCAGCCCTCCTCCAGCGCCATCAGGCCGCCGGCCTCGCGGTACCAGCGGGCCGCGTTGAGGAAGTAGCGGTTGGTGAGGATGCAGCCCTTGGGCCGTCCCGTGGTGCCCGAGGTGTAGAGCAGCGCCGCCTCGTCGTCGATGCCGGGCGCGCCACCGGCACTGACACCGCCCCGTGGAGACGGCAGCCGGGCCGGGAGGGCGGCGGTATCGACGATCGGCACCGAAGCGGCGCACAGACGAATCGCGGCCTCGACGTCGGACAGCCTCTCGGGCACCGAGACCGCCAGGGCGGCCTCGGAGTGGTCGATGAGATAGACCGTCTCCTCCCGTCGGTAGGCGGGGTTGATGGGCACGATGCCGCAACCGAGCGCGTTGAGCGCCCACCAGTGCAGGTGGAAATCGGGCCGGTTCTCCAGCAGCAGCGCGACGCGGTGGCCGCGGCCGTAGCCGGCCTCGCGATAGAGGGCGCTGAGCGCCGCGACCCGTTCGTGCGCTGCGCGGTAGTCGATCTCGACGCCGTCAGGATGGTAGGGCCTGCCCGCCATGGGGGGCGCGCAGAGGCAGCCACCCTCCGGCACCCGCCGGGCTGCCGCCTCGAACAGGTCGAACACCGTCGCCGTCATCGCCGCTCCGTTTGTTGACCGCCCTGCCTGCGGGAAACTACCTTCTCGCCCGCCGATGACGCGCGCCGGACATGCCGGCTGCCGCCGGCGCGGAGACCATGCCCATGGGTGCCATCGAGGACAAATACTTCCACCAGCCCGCCGGCGAGCTGACATTGCTGCCGCCGATCGATATCGACCCCACGCGGGCTGCGCTGATCGTGATCGACATGCAATATCATGACGCCCACGCGGAGCAAGGCGTGGTCGCCGCGCTGGAAAAGCTCCATCCGGGCTCCACCGCCTACTACGCCGAGCGGCTCGCCACGGTGGTGCCGGCCATCCGCCGCCTGCTCGACCATGCGCGCGCCACGGGCCTCGAGGTGATCCACGTGGTAGTGGGTTCCGACTACCGGGACCTGAGGGACTTCAACAAACGGATGCGGAGCTGGATCCTCGATTTGCAGGAACGCTCGGGCATGGCCGACTTCTACTGGACGCAATCGCCTACTTACCAAATCCTGGAGGAACTCACGCCGGCAGACGGCGAGACCGTGTTCCAGAAGCGGAGCTTCGGCGCCTTCAACAGCACCAACTTCGAGAACCTGCTGCGCGAGATGGAGATCGACACCCTGCTCGTCACCGGCTGCGTCACCAACTACTGCGTGGAGACGACGGTGCGCGACGCGGCGGACCGGGGCTTCGCAGTCGCGGTGATCGACGAGGCGGTGGCGGGCTTCAGCCAGGACTCCCACGACGCGACGCTGGCCTCGCTGCGCGGCGGCTTCGCCGCCGTGATCCCGACGGTCGCGGACACGGTGGCGATGCTGGACGAGATCGCGGGCCGCAGCACCGCGCGCGCCGCAGCCGAGTGAGGGACGAGGCATGGGCAGGTTCTACGAGCCCGATCTGGGCAGGAATCCGGACGATCCCTTCGCCCGCGACGGGGATGGCAAGCTGATCCGGCGCGGCTTCTGGCTCGACATGAGCGATCGCTCCCTGGTGCTGGCCATGACGCAGGGCATCGGCGCCACGCTCAGCAACGACCACAAGCGCGCTCACCTCGCGGACATCGGCCGCGCCCACGTGATCGACCAGGTGTGCGTGCAGGAGATCCTGCCGCCGGAGCGATAGAGGGCTAAGGCTCCGCGGGCGCCGCCGGCTGGCGCCGCGCTGCGTGGATCAACAGGGCCACGCCCGCCAGCATCAGCACCGCCGCGGCCCAGACGTAGGCGCTGTGGCTCTCCTGAAAGAACAGGATCCCCCAGCCGAGGCCGGCGACCACCACCACATAGTTGAACTGCGAGAAGAACACCGGACCGGCGGCACGGACGATGATCAGGAAGGTGATGTACATGGTGATGGTGACGCCGGCCGCACCCAGGATCGCGAGATCGGCAACGGTATCCGGCCCCGGCACCACGTAGGTCTCGCCGAGGCCGATCATCACCGGCGCCAGCAGGATCGCCGCCGCGGTCACGATACCGCTTGCGAAGGTGAGCACCGGCGTTTCCGGAGGGTCGATCAAGGCCGCGAGATTGTTGGTCAGCGCGAACGAGGCGGGCGCCAGCAGGGCGAGCAGGAACCAGACCACCGTGCCGGGCTCGGGCAGCGAGAACGTCGGGATCGCCATCAGCAGGATGCCGCCCACCCCGCACAGCACGCCGATGAGGCTCAGGGCGCGCACCCGCTCCAGACGCAGCGTCAGCGCGATCAGATAAGTGATGGGCGGCGAGAGGATCACCACCATGGAGAGGATGCCGGTCGGAAGCTTCGGCGCGAGCCAGGTGATCAGCGCAATGGGCGCGGCGATGCCAAACAGCCCGAGCACGAAGTAGGCCTTGAGGTGCCGGGCCTCCAGGCGCGGGAGCGCACGGCGCCACGCGGCGAGGATAAGCAGCAGCACCGCGGCGCCGAGGGTCTGCCAGAAGGTGAAGGCAAGCGGCGGCGTGCCTGCGTCCACCGCGATCTTGTTCATGGTGAAGATGAGCGGATAGACCGCCCCGATCGTGAACAGCAGGAAGATCGGGAGAGAAAGCGGCCCGCGGCGCCGCATCGGGATTGAGGACTAAAGGACTTGGGGGCTATTGAGCGGCGGCGCTGACGGCGCGCTCGGGCTCCGACAGAAGGCAATCGTCCTCAAGCGGCTCGACCGGGGTGAAATCCCGGTGCGCGATGTACTCCGGCCGCTTGAAGCGGCGGATGGCGTTATCCACCCGGTTGGCCGAGAAATAGACCGCGCGGCGGCCCCAGGGCGACATGTTGGGCGCGGAGCCGTGCACCAGGTTGCAGTGGAAGAGCAGCGCGGCGCCTGGCTCGCCCTTGGGCGCGACGATGCCGCCTTCCGCCACCAGCGTCTCGATGGTCTCGTTGTCCACGGTCCAGAGCGGGTAGCTCGTGGTCTCGAGGTCGTGGCCGGCCTCGATCCGGCCGCGCCGGTGCGAGCGCGGGATGAACATGAGCGGCCCGTTGAACTCGTTCACCGGGTCGAGATAGACGGCAAGGTTCATGGCCCGGGGCTCGGGCATCAGGTCGTCCCGCGACCAGGTGCCGAAATCCTGGTGCCATTGCCACACGTCGCCGTCGAAGGCGGCCTTGGCGTTCACCTTGAACTGGTGGATGTAGACCGGCCCGTCCAAGATCTGCATGGCGGGCTCGACCAGGCGCGGATGGCGGGAAAGCCGCCAGTAGATGTCGCTATAAGTGTGGACACCGAACGCGGTGCGCACGGCGCCGTTGTGCTCGCGCACGATCTCCGGCCCCTCATGCGCGAAGACGGCCGGCAGCGCCGCACGCAACGCGGCTGCTTCCTCGGCCGAGAACAGGTCCGGCAGGAAGAGAAATCCCTCGCGGTCCAGGGTCTCGCACTGTTCGGCCGTGAGCTTCATCGGTCGCTCCCTCCTGCGCCTCGCGAGCAAATTGCGCCCAGAGCGGCGGGTGCGTCAAGACGCCGGATCGGATGCCTTCGCCCGCGGGGCGGCCGGCCGGTTGACCAGGAAGAGGCCCGCGAGCATGAGCACGAGCGCGAGCCAGATCCAGTAGCTGTGGCTTTCCCCGAAGAAGAGCACGCCCCAGCCGATGCCGGTGAGCGGGATCATGAAGTTGACGGTGGTGAAGAAGACGGGGCCCGCGAGGCGGATGATCTCGACCATCAGGTAGAAGACCAAGGCCGTGGTGCCCGCCGCGGCGGCCAGCGCCCAGTCGCCGTCGGTCATGGGCCCCTCGAACCACCACCACTGGCCGGTCGCCGCCATCACGACGAACATGAAGGCGGCCCCGGTCGCGAGGATGCCGCCGGCGAGCGGCAGCGCGCCGTCAGGCGGCGGCTTGAGCCACGAGATGATCAGCGCGTTCGCGACATAGAGCACGGGGCCGACGAAGCTCAGCAGAACCCAGGGCGCCATGTCGCGGCTGGGAAGGCTGGTCTCGGGCACCACCACCAGCGCCACACCGCCGACGCCGAGGACCAGCCCGACGGTGCGGATCGCGCGGAAGCGGTCCATGCGAAAGAGCGCGGCGGCCGGGTAGGTGAGGATGGGCGTGAGCGTCGCGCCCAGCCCGAGCACGCCCGCCGGCACCTTTGGCGCGACGAAGGCCAGCACGGTGTAGGTCATGCCGAAGGAGATCGTGCCCAGCACGAGGTAGCCGCGCATGTGCTCCCACGAGAGCCTGGGCAACGTGCGGAACACCGCGCCGAATACCAGCAGGATGATCGCGGCGCCGGTCCCCATCCAGAACACGTAGGGGATGAAGGGAATGCCGTCGGTGGTCGCCAGCCGGTTGAACGAATAGAGGATCCCCCAGCCGAGGGCGGAGACGACCAGCAGAACCGTCGGCCAGAGGAGCGCGTGTGTGCCGTCGCGCGGTTCGGTGCCCGTCACGCAGGGTCCTCCCGCGTTACAGCCTCATGCCCAGCATCCGGCCTTCGTAGAAGGCCATGCTCGCGGTGCGCGCCGAGACCATGTCGCCCGCGGTGTGGATCTCGATCTCGTCGTCGGCGAGTTCGCGGGCGAGCCCATCGTCGACCGTGTTGGTGGTCGCCAGAACGAGGCTGTCGGCGTCGATCTGCCGCTCGTCGCCGGTGTGAAGGTTCACGATGGTGGCCGTGCCGCCGGCCCAGCGGGTCAGCGCGTGGGCGCCGATCACCGCGACGCCCAGCTTTGCAAACCGCTCGCGCGTGCTCGGGCCGAGGTGCGAGTTGTCGAGCGCCTCCGCAGGCTTCTCGGAGGCGGTGACGACGGTCACGGCATGACCCCGCTCGGCGAGGTGGAGCGCGGTGCCGGAGGCGGGCCACCAGCCGTTGAGATCGTCGAGCAGCAGCACCCGCGCGCCGGGCCGGGCGGTGCCTTGCAGAACGTCGTTCGCGGCACACACGTTCTCCTGCCCGGCGCCGGGGAGGGCATCGACATGCGGGAGCGCGCGCTGAAAGCCGGTGCGCGTCGGCACCGACCCGGTGGAGAGCACGACCGCATCGGCGCCGAAGTCCCGAATGGCGTCGGCGGTCATCTCCGTACCCAGCTCGACCCGGACCTGCAGCTTCTCCAGCTGGGTCCCGTACCAGGTCAGCAGCTCGTCGATCTCCTCCCGCTCCGGCTGTGCCGCAGCGAGGCGAAACTGCCCGCCGAGCGCGGCGGCCTTCTCCACCAGCGTGACGCGGTGCCCGCGCAACGCGGCCACGCGCGCGGTCTCCAGCCCGGCCGGGCCGCCGCCCACCATCAGGACGTGGCGGGGCGTCTCGGCAGGCGGGGCGCTGTCGCCGTCCCACGCGAACTCGCGGCCCGTGGAGGGATTGACCAGGCAGGAGATGTGATAGTCCCGCATGCGCCGGCCGAGGCAGAGCTGGTTGCAGGAGATGCAGGGCCGGATGTCGTCCGCGCGGCCCTCGCGCGCCTTGTTGGCGAGGTGGGGGTCGGCGATCTGACCGCGCACGATGGAGACCAGATCGCAGCGGCCGCCCGCGATGGCGGCCTCGGCGCGCGCGGGCGTCTTGACCCGCGCTTCGGCGGTGACCAGCGCGTGCTTCACCACCTGCTTGATGGCGGCGGCGTCCTCCGTGCCGAGGGGCGCCGCGTAGTGGAAGCCCGGCACTATGGCCGTGAACCTGTTGATGTAGCTGCCGGTGCCGCAGGAGAAATAGTCCGCGAGGCCGCGCTCGTCGAGCCAGGCGAAGATCTCCTGCTTGTCGGCCATGGTGAGGCCGCCGGGGTAGGGTTCGGCGCCGGAGACGGTCATGCCCACGATGAAATCCGGCCCGCAGGCCTTGCGGATGCCGTCCGCGATCTCGGTCACGAAGCGCAGCCGGTTCTCCAGGCTGCCGCCCCAGGCATCGTCGCGGCGGTTGGCGAGCGGCGACCAGAACTGGTCGATCAGGCAGGAGTAGCCGGCGAACAGGTCGACTCCGTCGAAACCGCCTTTCCGGTCGCGCACCGCCTGGTCGATGAAGGCCTGGATCAGCTCGCGGATCTCCGCCTCGCTCATGGCATGGCTGCCCCAGGGGTCGTGATGGCTGACCTGGCCGGAGGGGGACCAGTAGGGCGACCAGGAATTGTCCTGATCGCCGTGGGCGCCGACGTGATAGATCTGGTGGCACATCACGGTGCCGTGGCTGTGGCACTCGTCGGTGATCCTGCGGAAGTGGGGAATGACCGCGTCGTCGGCCATGAAGTTGCCGCGCGTGAGGATTGCCGTCGGATGCGGCGGGGTGGGCTCGACCACGATCATGCCGGCGCCGCCACGCGCGCGCTCCCGGTAGTAGCCGAAGTGGCGCTCGGCCGGCAGCCCGCCCTCGGCCATGTTCGCGGTGTGCGCGCCGAAGACGATGCGGCACTTGAGGGTATGCCCCCGGAGGCGCGCCGGCGTGAACAGGTGGGGGAAGTGTTCCGGTTCCGTCATCGCGCTTCCCGTGACGACTGCGGCCGCGAGCGGGCAACACGCGCCGCCCGCGGTATCGCCGGCAACGATAACACCATCTGTACCCGCAGGTTTTCGTGGACATCGCGGCGATGGCGTGACATTTGCACCCACCATGACGTGCGAAAGCGTGAGCTTCTACAGCGAGGGCGTCCGGCTCGAGGGCGATCTCTATCGGCCCAAGGGCGCGAGCGCGGACGAGCAGCGCGCCGGCATCGTGCTCTGCCACGGCTACACCGGCGTGAAGAGCCTCTACCTGCCCGATAATGCACGGGTGCTGGCGGAGGCGGGCTACGTGGTGCTCGCCTTCGACTACAAGGGCTGGGGGGCGAGCGAAGGGCCGCGCACCCGGCTCGCGCCGTTCAGCCGCGTCGCCGACGTGCAAGCCGCGCTCACCTTCCTTGGAACCCGGCCCGGCGTGGACCCGACGCACCTCGGCCTCTACGGCACCAGCTACGGCGGCGCCACGGTAATCTGGGCGGCGGCGATGGACGAGCGGGTGCGCTGCGTGGTGAGCGTGGTGGGGGTCGGCGACGGTCGGCGCTGGATGCGGAGCGTGCGCCGGCCGGACGAATGGCACGACCTGCTTGAGCGGGCGCGCGAGGATCGCGAGCAGGCGGTGGAGAGCGGCGAGTCCGCGCAGGCCGAACGCGACGAGGTCTTGATGCAGGATCGCGCGTCCGCCGCGCTTTCGGCCGCGCAGCGGGCGAACAATCCCGACGCGGTTTCCACCGTGCCGGCCTCCTTCATCGACGAGACGCTCTCCTTCCACGCCGACTGGGTGGTGGGCCGGATCGCGCCGCGCCCCCTGCTCCTCATCACCACCGAAGACGACCGGCTGGTGCCGCCGGAGGAGTCGCGCTCCCTCTACCGTCACGCCGGCGAGCCCAAGAAGCTCGTCGTGCTCAAGGGCTACGGGCACTACGACGTCTATATCGAGCCCGCCTTCGGCGAGGTCATGGCGGCGACGCTCTCCTGGTATCGGGCGCATCTACCGCCGCAGGCACTCGACGCGCCGCAAGCGGGCTGACCCATGACCGAGCCCGCGACGATCAGGCTGGAGCCTTCCGGCGACAGCTTCACCTGCGGCCCCGGCGAGACCATCCTGCTGGCAGGGCTCGCGGCGGGCTTCGCCATGCCCTACGAGTGCGCGAGCGGAAGCTGCAGCTCGTGCAAGGGGCGGCTCCTGGAGGGCGCGGTGGAGCACATCTGGGCGGATGCGACCGGGCTGAGCGAGCGCGACCGGCGTAAGGGCGACCGCATCCTCTGCTGCCAGGCGCTGCCCCAGGGCGACTGCACGGTGCAGGTGCGCCTCGGCCCGGTGGAGGGCGCGCGGGAGGAGCAAGCGCCGGCGCCATTCACGGCAACGGTGGAGACGCTGGAGCGGCTGGTGCCGGGCGTCATCGCCTTCAACTGCCGGCCGGCGCAGCCCGTGCCATTCCTGCCTGGGCAGTACGTGCTGCTGCAGGTGCCGGGCGGCGAGCGCCGCGCCTACTCGATGGCGAACACGGAAGCGGAGACGCTGGCCTTCATCGTCAAGGAGAAGCCGGGCGGCCACGCGTCCCGCTATCTCTTCGACGAACTCGCCCAAGGCGACACGGTAAGCCTGGAGGGGCCCTACGGCCGGGCCTACCTGCGTATCCCACTGGAGCGGGAGATCGTCTGCGTCGCCGGCGGCTCCGGGCTCGCGCCGATACTCTCGGTGATCGAGGGCGCACTCGCCCGGCCGGACACGCCCGGCATCCGACTCTTCTTCGGCGCGAACACGGCCGAGGAGCTTTTCATGGTGGACGAGATGCGGGCGCTCGAAGCTGCGCATGATCGTTTCTCGCTCACGCTGGCCGTCCGCGATGGCGGTGCGCCAGGTGCGGTTACCGGCCTCGTTGGCGATGTCGCGCTGGCGGCAATGGAAGACCTCGACGACTGCGACTTCTACATGGCCGGGCCGCCGGGGCTGATCGACGCGCTGCTCCGGCCAGTCATGCGCTGCGGCAAGGTCCGGCCCGAGCGCATCTTCTTCGACCGCTTCTACTGATCACAGCGGCGGGCTGGACCGGGGGCGGGCAAAGCCGCTAGCCTCAGCCCATGCGCAAGATTCTCGTCACCGGCGCTCTCGGGCAGATCGGCGCCGAGCTGGTGCCGGAGCTCAGGGAGCGCCACGGGGCGGACAACGTCATCGCCTCCGGCTGGCGGCGGCGGGATGTGGCATCGGTCGTCGACGGCGGGCCGTTCGAGATCGTCGACTGCACCAAGCCGGGCGATATCGCGGCAGCGGTCGAGAAGTACGAGATCGGCACCATCTACCACATGCCGGCGTTTCTCTCGGTGCTGGGCGAGGAGAAGCCGGAGGAGGCCTGGGCGCTCAATCTCGGCGGCTACGCCAACGCGCTCGAGGTCGCGCGGCGGCACGGCTGTGCGGTGTTCTTCCCGAGCTCCATCGGCGCCTTCGGGCCGAGCACGCCGCTGCAGAACACGCCGCAAGACACGATCCAACGGCCGAACACCATCTACGGCGTCTCCAAGGTCGCGGGCGAGCTGCTCGGCGACTACTACCACGCGCGCTTCGGGCTGGATACGCGAGGGCTTCGACTGCCGGGCCTGATCTCGCACGTAGCGCTGCCGGGCGGCGGCACAACCGACTATGCGGTGCACATCTTCTACGAGGCGCTCCGCGAAGGCCGCTTCACCTGCTTCCTGCGCCCCGATTCCCGCCTCGACATGATGTACATGCCCGACGCGGTGGCCGCGATCCTGGACCTGATGGCGGCCGATCCGAGCCGGCTGCGCCACCGCAACGCTTTCAATGTGACCGCCATGAGCTTCACGCCCGAAGAGCTTGCCGCCGAGATCCGCCGGCACGTTCCCGGCTTCGAGATCGACTACCAGGTCGATCCGATGCGCCAGGCCATCGCCGATTCCTGGCCGGACTGGATGGACGACAGTGCCGCCCGCGAGGAGTGGGACTGGGAACCCCGCTACGACCTAGCCGCCATGACGGCGGAGATGATCGGGACGCTCAGGCGGAAGCACGACCTCGCCTGAGGCTGGCGAGCGCGTAGGACCGGGGCGCTCGGGCGGCAGCGGCGCCTCTCCCGAGGCCGCCAGGCGAGACGGCGCCCGCTCCCCGAAGACCCAGCTGCGCACCGGGCCCACGTCGACGTGGACGAAGTCCGAGCCGCGGTAGAGGCCGGCGCCGCCGCGCCGCAGATCGACTGCTGCGCGCCACACCGCCTCTGCGGCGAGGCCAGGCACCCTGATGTCCGCCGCCATGCCGATCGTATGCAACGAGCTTCGGGCGACGCCTGCGGAGTTCGCGCGGAGCCACGCGTTCGTTCTGCCCGAGCGGTAGCCCGAGACGAGGTCGATCCGCGCGGGTCGGCCGAGCGCCTTCCACAGGAAGAAGAGCTGATCGAGCACGCCGTAGAAGATCGGCTCGACCTCGCCGTTGCGCCGGTCGCGGAACAGGTAGCTGTACGCGTCGAGCGTGGGTCGGTCGTAGGTGCCGTCGCGCCAGTAGATGAGATCGCGCCGCTCGCCGGTCCACACATTGCGGAGGGGCACCCGGCGCTCCGTGTCTTCCAGAAAGGTCTTGGCCCCTGCAATACGGGGAGAGGCCGCAAGGCCGAAGAGTGCCGCCGCTCCGGCGGCGCAGAAGGTTCGACGGGCGAGGCGCGTGCCCCGCGCCCCTCCCCGGTCGCGCATGGCCTACCCTAGCACGGCAGTCGCCCGCGCCTGCAAGATCGCGGGCGCATGAGGGCGAGCCCGCGCCTGCAAGATCGCGGGCGCAAATTGCTTGTCCGCACCATGGTGCGGTGGACGGCGGACAGCGGGGGCGCCATCGTCGCGCCATGAGGTGCGTGAGCGGCTTACGGTTTGAGGAGAACGAAGCGTGGCGCAGAGCAGCAAGACCCGGTGTCGCGCGCTGGCCTCTCGATTTCTCGCGTGCGGCCTTGTTGCCGCGGGCTCGCGAGACGCACGTGCTCGACATCGCACTTATCCCGTTTAATCCCGGCGAATGCCGCAACAAGTTCTTGTTTGCTATCCCACACGCACGCGTTCGAGCGGGACACGTGCCGGGGCGCGCCTTGCCGGCCCGGCGCCCCATCGGCAATACTGCCGGCCTTCCTCCGCAATTCCGCGACCGATCCGCCAAACGAAGGGACTTTGCACCATGAGCACTGCCGCCGCCGAGATCGTGAAGGGCGTCTTCCTCCAGGACCCGACGCTGTTCCGCCAGCAATGCTATGTGGACGGCCAGTGGCTCGACGCGAAGTCGGGGCGGACCACCGACGTGGTGAACCCGGCGGACGGCCACGTGATCGGCACCGTGCCGGCGTTCTCCGCCGCCGAGACCCGCGCGGCCATCGAGGCGGCCAACCGGGCCTTCCCCGCCTGGCGCGCCAAGACCGCCAAGGAGCGCGCCCAGATCCTCCGCAAGTGGTACGACCTGATGATGGCGAACCAGGAGGATCTCGCCATCATCATGACCGCCGAGCAAGGCAAGCCCATGGCGGAATCGCGGGGCGAGATCGGCTACGGCGGCTCCTTCATCGAGTGGTTCGCGGAGGAGGGCAAGCGCGCCTACGGCGATGTGATCCCGCAGCACCTCAACGACCGGCGGATCGTGGTCACCAAGGAGCCGGTGGGCGTGGTCGGGATGATCACGCCTTGGAACTTCCCGAACGCCATGATCACGCGCAAGGCGGGGCCCGCGCTCGCGGCCGGCTGCACCGTGGTCTCGCGGCCGGCGACGGCGACGCCGTTCTCCGCGCTCGCGCTCTGCGAGCTGGGTGAGCGGGCCGGCATCCCGCGCGGCGTGTTCAACGTGATCACGGGCCCCTCGGGCGAGGTCGGCGGCGAGATGACCGCCAACCCCATCGTGCGCAAGCTTTCCTTCACCGGCTCGACCGAGGTGGGCAAGGTCCTGCTCGAGCAGTGCGCGAGCACGGTCAAGAAGGTCTCCATGGAGCTCGGCGGCAACGCGCCCTTCATCGTCTTCGACGACGCCGACATGGATTCGGCCGTAAGCGGCGCCATCATGTCCAAGTATCGCAACACGGGGCAGACCTGCGTCTGCGCCAACCGCTTCCTGGTGCAGGGCGGCGTCTACGAGACCTTCGCCGAGCGGCTCGCCGAGGCCTCCTCCAAGCTGGTCGTCGGCCCCGGCCTCGAAGGCGAGACCCAGCAGGGGCCGCTGATCGACGAAGACGCGGTCGCCAAGGTCGAGGAGCACATTCAGGACGCGGTGGACAAGGGGGCGGAGGTGATCCAGGGCGGCAAGCGCCACCCCCTCGGCGGCAACTTCTTCGAGCCCACCGTGATCGCCAACGTGAACACCCAGATGAAGGTGGCGCGCGAGGAGACCTTCGGCCCGCTCGCGCCGATTTTCCGCTTCGAGACCGACGACGAGGCGGTGCAGCTCGCCAACGACACCGAGTTCGGCCTCGCGGCCTATTTCTACAGCCGCGACATCGGGCGCATCTGGCGGGTGGCGGAGCAGCTTGAATACGGCATCGTCGGCATCAACACCGGGATCATCTCGACCGAGGTGGCGCCCTTCGGGGGCATGAAGGAATCCGGCATCGGCCGCGAGGGCTCGCACTACGGCCTCGATGAGTTCCTCGAGGTCAAGTACATGTGCATGGGCGACATCGACAAATAGCGGGTGACAAGGCCGCTTCGCCACCCAAAGAACCTGCCCAAGGGCCTCTGCGCCGTCGGGCAAAGGAACGTCCGCCTAGTCGGGACGATCGTTCGCCAGCAAGCGCTGCCCGCCTTCGCCGATGGCAGCGCGCCGGGCAAGCACGTCGCGAGGATCAAGATAGCGCGTCCTCACGGCTGGTTTGCCTGTCAGGTATCGGGCTGCACTTCGCTCCGGCTTACCCGAGATCCTCCAGTCAAGAAGCTCTGCCAGTCAACAAACTTCTCGGGCTCCATATCGGCCTTTGTGGTCTCGTCGAGTGCTGGAGGGCCAGACCACGGACTCGAAGCAGCAGGTGTGCTCTCGCTCGCGGCCGGCGGCGATGCGGCTGCCCGCCTTGAGACGAGGACGGACCAAAGATCGTCGGACACCGGATTGCCGCCGGCGTCCGCGGTAAGCTGGGCCAGGTCCTGCGCCGTCCGCTCCAATGTGCTCAGGAGAACGTCGGGCGTACCCTCGCTCGCGTCCCGTCGCATACGCCGCGGCCCGACGAAGAATTCCAGGTCGAGGACCTCGCACAGGGAGCGCAGTCGTTCTACCGAGGGGACATGGCCGCGCCGCATGTCCCGGATCATCTCGGGCGAACCTTGAGCCCGAATTGAGGCTGCCCTGGCCGAAAGTCCAAGGCGTTTGAGAGCCGCGTCGATCTCCAGCAGGATATCCTCCATTCAGCAAGGGATAAATCCCTCGTCATGAGATGGCAATAAAATTTCACGTCTCATGAGACAAGTGCTCGGAGGCACTAGGCATGGGGTAATATTTATCTTGTTATAGGGAATATATCACCATACTATGCATGCATGGCATACGGGGTGCTATTGGACGAGGCCATGATTGTAGAAATTACCGAGCGCTATGCGAGAGCACTCGGAGTGTCGGCCGCGCGGGTGAGCCTTTTAGCGGTCGGAGGTGGAAAGTTTATCAACAGGTTACGGGCCGGGGGTACGTGCACTCTCCGAACTGCGAGGAGGGTCGTCGAGTATCTGTCCGACCGCTGGCCGGACGACGAGTTGGAGTGGCCGGATGAAATCCCCCGACCTCCGCCACGCCCGAAGAACGAGCACGAGGCGGCAGTCTAAAGGGATTTATCCCTTGAATAAGACAGATTATTTCCTTATTCTACAAAAATGGCATACCGATCACGCCTACACGAGGTCGCAGCCATCGACATCGTCGAGCGATTCGCGAGCGCGAGGCGGCAGCCTTGTGCGATGTCGCACGCCTCGAACAGTCGTCCCGGTCATCGGCTGCAGGAAGAAAACAATCAACCGGGCAATTCCAAGAGGAGAAGTGAGAATGATCCATGTCTCGAAAATCGCGGCGGTCGCTGTGTCGGCCGCCGCTCTCGGCCTCATTGTCGCAGGTTGTCAGTCGCAGGGCGGACCTGCTGCGACCGCCGAGGCGCCGGCAGCAGCGGAGGCCACGACGACTGCTGCAGACGCTACAGCCGATGTCATGCCTCCCGATGAATTGACGGCGGCTGAGATCAGCGCGTTGTTCGTCGGGAACACGGTCTTCGGACAACTCGACAGCTGGAAGCTTACGTGGACTGAGTACTTTGCTCCCAATGGAACGGCAAAGGCGTTGCTTCGGTTCGAAGGACAGGCTGACATGGAGTTAGTCGGAAAACACTATTCCAACGATCGGGACGAATTTTGCACTGAATACAAAGAGTTACCCGATCAGCAGGTGTTCTGTCACAAACTAACCGTGTTGGCGGATGGGCTCCACCAGCAGGTCTATGCCGACGGCACAAAAGGGGGAATTTACACGCAGATACTTGAAGGCGAGCAAATCGACGCGTTCAGGTAGGTCCTCTGTCGTCCGCACTAGGAGGCGGACCTTCGAACGCACGAAACTCTTGAAGGGTTGAGCAGGCCCCGTGGAACCTGCTCAATCCTCGACATGCAGCGAGCCTCAAGCGCAAGGAGGTGGGCGCGTGGCCGCTCACCAGCCCACCCCTCCAGCTCCAGAATCGCCTGTGCCGCGCCTATTCGGCCGCCTCGGTCTCTTCCTCGGCCGGCTTGGCGTTGTTGCCAGGGCTGCAACCGCCGCAAACGGTATGCTCCTGCGCCGTAATGTGGCGGCCGCGTTCGCTCGCGAGGAAGACGGCGATGTCGGCAACGCTGTCCGGGGTCACCAGCGCACCCAGCATGTTGGCGCGCATGTTCTCCGCGTAGAAGGTCTCGTAGTCGACGCCGAGGTCCGCCGCGATGCTCCGGTGTGTGTCCTGCGCCATCTTGGTCTCGACCCAGCCGGGGCAGATGGAATTGACGCGGACGCCGTCGCCGCCGAGTTCGTCCGCGAGGCAGTGCATGAAGGCGTTGAGGCCGTTCTTGGTCATCGCGTAGGTGCCCCAGCCGGCCGAGTGGGCACCGGCGGCGATGG
Organism: Alphaproteobacteria bacterium; assembly: GCA_022820945.1. Taxonomy (GTDB): domain Bacteria; phylum Pseudomonadota; class Alphaproteobacteria; order UBA828; family UBA828; genus WTGU01. Next base: position 18,498 of record JAJEEP010000055.1, read on the forward strand.
AGGAAATGAAGATGACCGAGGCGCCCACGCCCGACGCGCGGATCGCCGGCACCGCCGCCTGGGTCACCAGATAGGGGGCTGTGAGGTTGATGTCGATCATGGCGTCCCAGCTCGCAAGGTCCAGCTCGGCCACCTGCTTGCGGACGAAGATGCCGGCGTTGTTGACCAGGATGTCGAGCCCGCCGAGCCGCTCGATGGCAGCCTGGCACATCGGCGCGATGGCCGCGCGGTCGCGGAGGTCGGCCGTGGCGGCGAAGGCTTGGCCACCGGCCGCCTCGATTGCTTCGACGGTCGGCCGGGCGCGCTCGTCGCTGCGCGCATGGACCGCCACATGCGCACCCTCGCGTGCGAAGGCTTCGGCGATGGCGGCACCGATTCCGCTTCCCGCTCCGGTGACCAAGGCGCGGTAGCCCTGAAGAGATGTCTCCATGCTCGTCTCCCAATGTCGATGATGATGCCGCCGGTCGGCGGATGAGGCATTGACAGGCAAATTGCGCTATAGGCACGCCGTCGTGAACAGCTGGTTCACTCTACCATGCCAGAAATGAAGGGCGGCGGGGGACACGCCATGGTCACCGAAACACCGTTTCAGATCAGGGAGGGCATGCACGCGCCGGCAGTGCGGCGCGCCTCGCTTGCAGAGGTGCCCATCGTCGACTTCGGTGCGCTGTATTCGCCGAGCGCGGCCGAGCGCAAGGCAATGGCGCGGGAAATCCACGCGGCCTGTGCGGGTCCGGGGTTCCACATAGCAGCCAGCCGAACTCGGGGCCCGCGGCTTCGTTCAAACAGGTTGACCAGGCTCGCTCTCGCGAACCTGCTCAACCCTAAAGATTCTTCTACGTCATCAACCATCAGTTTCCGCAGGCGGTGATCGAGCGCGCGCAGGCCGCCATGCAGCGGTTCTTCGCGCTTCCGGTCGAGCAGAAGATGCGCAACCACTACCTCGACTGGCCCAACCACCGGGGCTATGTGCCGGCGGGCGGGATCACGGCCGACCACAGCCTCGAGGGCTCCAGCGATATCTCGGAGGCCATCGAGATGGCGCACGACCTGCCGGGAGACGATCCCGATCACGTACGCGGCGTTCGCTTCTACGGCCCCAACAACTGGCCGGCCGAGCCCCCCGATTTTCGCTGGGCGCTCGGCACCTATTTCGACTGCCAGCTCGAGCTCGGCCGCCAGATCTTCCGCGCATTCGAATACGCTCTGGATGTGGAAGAGGGCTACTTCACCTCCAAGTACACCAAGCCGCTCGCCCGCCTTCGCGTGTGCTACTACGAGCCGCAGCCGGAGCCCCTCGACATCGCCCATATCGGGCTTGGCGCGCACACCGACTACGAGTGCTTCACCACCGTCTGGCAGGACCGGGAAGGGTTGCAGATGCTGAGCCGGGAGGGCGAGTGGCTGATCGTGCCGCCGGTGGACGGCAGCTTCGCCGTCAATCTCGGCGACCTGATGCAGCAATGGACCAACGACATGTTCGTCTCGACCATGCACCGGGTGATCAACACCTCAGGGCAGAGGCGCTACTCGCTGGTGCAGTTCTTCGGCGTCGACTACGACGTGGAGGTCGAGGCGATCCCGAGCTGCGTCGGGCCGGACAATCCGTGGCGCTATGCGCCAATCAAGGCGGGCGACCACTCGGAGAGAATGGTCGCCCGCACTTACCACTACGACGAATAGAGAGCTGGAAGCCCGCTCGCCTCACTCGCTCAGCGTGACCTCGACCCGCCGGTTGCGGCCGTCACGCACGTTATCTGCGGTCTTGGCGATCGGCTCCGATTCGCCGAGGCCTTCCGCGTCGATCACGAAGCGGCCTGCACCCTGATCGATCATGTAGCCCGCCACCGAAAGAGCGCGCCTCTCCGAGAGGCCGAGGTTGTACTCTTCAGGACCGGCGCGGTCGGTGTGACCACGAATGACGATCTTGTAGGGCCGCATCGCCAGCGCCGTTCCGGCAGCCTCGTCCAGCGTCTGCTTCGCTGCCATCGAGAGGTCCGAGCTATCGAAGTCGAAGAACACCACGTAGTAGGTCACGTAGACCGGCTCGGGCTCGGGCTCAGGCGGTGGTGGTGGCGGCGGCGGGGGCCGGATCGCGACCTCGGCGGCGATCACCTGGCCGTAGAAGGCGTTGCGGCAATCGGCGATGTCGCCGGGCTGGTGCCCCTCTTCCTGCTCCTGCAACCAGCATTCGTAACTGATCTGGGCGGCAGCGGCGATGGCAGGCGCCTTGCCCTTGGCGCTTCCAAACAGCGCCGCCATGAGTCTGCCTCTCGCCTTCGAGAGCTCTTCCTGCTTGTCGGCTGCGATCAGGCGCCCGTCCACGGCGGTCGGCCTCACATCATCGCCTCTCGCCGCCGCCGCCGCTCTCGCCGCAAAGCGGTCCGAATCCCGATAGTCGTGCTCCGCGAGCTCCCTCGCAGAAAGCCCGACATAGCCGGCGAAGAGCTGTTGATTGAATTCCGATCCTTGGGGCTCGAGGTCCCGGACGCCTTCCAGGTCCGTGCCGTGGCACGCGCCGAGCACCGCCGCCAGACCCACGACTGCGGCGAGGCGGAGCCCGGTCGAAGAGATCCTGCCTCTCTTGAAGATCCTCATGTCACGCCTCCCTGCTGATTGCGGAACTATAGCGCCTTACGGCTCGTCGTCGAAACCATAACGAAGCACCAGAAGCAACAAATACGAGAATTTGGGTCAAATCGTGGCGCAGTCGCTCGACAATGCCCGGAAATCCGGGCTAGACCACGGAGTATCGAAGCGATGCACCGAGACTGGAGACGTTCCATGCTGCGCAGGCTCCTCGTCCCCGCCCTTCTCGCCGGCGCGATGGCCGTGCCGGCCGTCGCCGACGACGGCTCGCGCTACTCGGAATGGCAACCGGAGGGCGCCGCGGCCACGAACCCCGCCGCGCTCGAGGCCCTGGCACGGGAACTCCAGGCGCTGATCGACCAAGCCGAGAGCGCACGGGCTGCAGACCCCCGATTTCTCCAGGACCTGCGCGACATAATCGCCGCCCACATCGCCGACTCCGCGCCTCGGGAGGCCCTGATTCGGGACAACTTTTCCGACGGCGATTACACGGACGATCCGCGCTGGGAGGTGGTGAGCGGCAACTTCTCGATCGACCGCAGGCTCGGCTTGCGCACGACCATTCCGCTGAGCGGGGCCGATACGGAGACCATGAGACTCTCCCTCGACACCATCCGGGACAGGGGGGATGAGCTTCTCGAAAAAGGAGAGGAATTGCTCGACAAGAGCAAGGACACGATTGGCGACCTGCTGAGCGGCGAGAAAAAGCTCGACGACCTGTGGGGCGGCGATGACGACGAGGAGGAGAAGGAGGACACCGGGCCGGCCGGTCCCGAGCCTGCCGAAATCGTCCTGGAGGCGGACATTCCCAACGCCTTCGCCCTCGAACTGGAGCTGATGTCGGGCATCACGCACAAGGATGCCCAATTCGATATCGATCTGTTTCAGGGCAGGGGCGGCACTTCGGGCTATCGCCTCTCCTACCTGCCCGGCGACGATCCGGGGCTGGTGCTTTCGCGGTTCGGTCGCCGCAGTGCGGAGACGATCGGCGAATCCGACGACGAGCTGGCCCTGGAGGACGGCCGCGCTCATACGGTCGCTCTCGAGCGCGGAGGCGACGGGACGATGACCGTATCCGTGGACGGCAGCGAGCACATCCGGGTGAAGAGCAGTGCGCTCGACGACCCGTTCGGCGGCATGTCGCTCGTCAATAGCGGCGGCGACTACGCGATCCGCAGCATCGCGGTCTATGGCGACGAGTAGGGGGCGGCGGCACTTGCGACCGCAGGGCACCGTCAAGGCATGAGTACGGGAATGCCCGACACGCCCGCGCCCGGCGCCGCGCGGGAGGCGGTCGAGCGCTGCCTCGCGCGGATCGAGCGGATTGATCCCGCTCTCAACGCCATGGTCACGACCACGGCGGAGCGGGCGCGGGAGGAGGCGGATGCCTGCGACCGGGCGGCTGCCGAGGGGCGCTGGCTCGGCCTCCTGCACGGCATGCCCATTGCGCTCAAGGACAACATCGAGACCGCTGGCGTGCGGACCACCAGCGGCGCGGCCTACCTGGCCGACCACATCCCCAACAGCGACGCTCCCGTGGTCGGCCGGCTCAAGGCCCAGGGCGCCGTGCTGATCGGCAAAGCCAACATGCAGGAGCTGGCCTGGGGCGTGGTCTCGACCAACCCGGTGGTTGGCCAATGCCGCAACCCGTGGAACCCGGCGCGAATACCGGGAGGTTCCAGTGGTGGCTCTGGCGCCGTCGTCGCGGCCGAGATGGCCGAGGCTTCGCTCGGCACCGACACCGGCGGCTCGGTGAGGATTCCGGCCTCGATGACCGGCGTCGCCGGCCTGCGCCCCACCCACGGGCGCATCTCGATCCGCGGCATTACGCCCGTGAGCGTCGCGCACGACACCGTCGGCCCAATGGCGCGCACGGTGGCGGATGTCGCGCGCCTCTTTGCCGCGCTCGCCGCCTACGACCCGCTCGATCCGGTCTCACGCGACCTGCCGCTCGACAACTTCCTGCCCCGGCTCGACGACGGGATCGAGGGCGTGCGCGTGGGGCTCGCGCGCAACTTCTTTTTCGACGGGATCGACGCGGAGGTCGAAGCCGCGGTCCGGACGGCCGCCCGTACCCTCGAATCCTTGGGCGCACGCCTGATCGACGTGAGCCTGCCCGGCGCGGAGACAGCTCAGCGCTGGACCACGATCATGGCTTACGCCGATGCCTGCGCCTACCACAAGGAACGGCTCGACGCCAGCCCCGGCGCGCTCTCCAAGCCGGTCTACGAGCGCATGATCATGGGCCGCGAGTTCAGCGCAGTGGACTACGCGGAGGCCATGCGCGGGCGCGAGGCGTGGCGCCGCGCGTTGGCGCAGGTGTTCGAGACGGTCGACGTGTTGCTGGCGCCGACCACGCCCCGGCCGGCACCGCCCATCGCCGACGACCGCAGCCTCCACCGCGCCACCCAGGACGCGACGCGCTTTACCTACGGCGGGGCGCTTGCCTCCATTCCCGGCCTCTCGGTCCCCTGCGGCTTCTCTTCGGACGGCCTGCCCATCGGCATGATGCTGGAGGCCGCCTGGGGGGCGGAGCCGCTGCTGTTCAGGGTCGGCCACGCCTATCAGCAGGCGACGGACTGGCACCTCCGCCGCGCCCCCTGCCTTGACGGGGATTGAGCGGGCGCCACATAGGAACCCATGAGCGGGACTCCCGCTGCCCCAGCCGCAGCGCCGGCGGATGACGGCGACACCCACGCGCGATTGATCGTCGAGGAGGCCGCCGCGGGCTATTGCGCGGCACGGCGGGCGAAGATCGACGACTTCGTCGACCGCACCTTCTCGCTCTCCGGCACGCTGCGGCTCCATCGCCGGGCGCTCGGCTGGGATCTCGTTCGCTCGCCCGCCAACCTGGCCCTCTCCGCCCCGCATCTGGCGGCACGGGTGAGTGCCGGGCTCGCGCGCCATGCAGGGCTCACGCCTGCGGCCGACTGGCTCGACAGCCGGCGATACTTCCTGCAGACCGACGTCGCGCGGGAGCTTGAATGGCGGCTCTTCACCGAGCTCCTGGAACTCCCCATCCAACAGGGGGAGCGGGTGTCGGACCGCGATGCGCTGGCCGAAGAAATTCTACGCGACCCTCGCATCGAGGCTGGCGGCGCGGGCACGCCGCAGTCGCCCGCTGAGCAGGAGGCGTTCCGCGCCTGGCTCGCCGGCGCGGCGAGCACCTACGAGGGGACGCGGGTCGCGGCCGCCGACCTCACCACGGCGGCGGTGAGTGCCAGTGTCGGTGCGCTGGCCTTCAAGAAGCTCACGCCAGGAATGTTGTCGCTCGGTCCGGCGACGGCACAGATGCTGGTGCAGCACGCGGCAATAGCGGGCTTCCCGCTGGGCAGTGGGGCAGGGGCGCTCTGGTACGGGGTATTCCCGGCGGCGGCGCCGGCCGCGCTCAGTATCGGTCTGACCGGCGGCCTCCTGGCGGCCGGTGCGGTGATCGGGGCGTTCTCCGGCGTCGTCACCGACCCGATCCAGCGCAAGCTCGGCCTTCATCAGCGCCGCCTCAGACGCTTGATCGACTGCCTGGAGCGCGAGCTGACAGGGCAGGGCGACAGCCGCTTCACCGTGCGCGACCACTACGTTGCGCGCACCCTCGACGTGATCGAGGCGCTGGGCCTGGTCTGGCGCGCCGCACGCTAACGCTCGCCGCCCGCAGGAGAGACCATGTCCGTTAGAACGACCGCGCTCACAGACGCGCTGCACGACTATCTGCTGGCTCACGGCGTGCGCGAGAGCGCGGCGATGCGCCGTTTGCGCGAGGAAACCGCCCGCCACGAAATGGGGCGAATGCAGATCTCGCCCGAGCAGGGTGCGCTGATGGCATTGCTGGCGCGGTCGATCGGGGCCAGGCGCGCGCTCGAAATCGGCGTCTTCACCGGCTACAGCGCGCTGGTCGTGGCTGACGCCATGGGTGCGGAGGGCCGGCTCACGGCGCTCGACATCAGCGCGGACTACACCGAGACCGCGCGGCGCTTCTGGGCCGACGCGGGGCTCGCGGAGCGGATCGAGCTTTGCCTCGGCGATGCGCGAGAGAGCCTCGCGGCACTCCGCGCCGAGGGTCTGGACGGTGCTTACGATTTCGCCTTCATCGATGCCGACAAGTCGGGCTACGACATCTACTACGAGCACTGCCTCGCCCTCGTACGCCCAGGCGGCCTGATCCTGCTCGACAACATGTTCTACATGGGCCGGATCGCGGAGCCCGAGCGCTGGCAGGAGTCGGGCGCCGTCGTCGATGCCCTGAACAAGAAGATCAAGGGCGACGAGCGGGTGACCATGGTCATGTTGCCCATTGGCGACGGCCTCACGATCTGCCGCAAAAGTAGTTAATTTGATTTCCCTCAGTCGCCGGGCGCTCGCTCCGCTCGATCGTGCGCTCTGCGCGCGTGAACGCGCGACGCTACGCGCCTCTCGGCGCGCGGCGCAGTCGCGCCGTTCGGGCCTTCGGCCCAGCCCCTTTGTTCGCCTTATTTGGTAGTTGGCCCGCCCCAGCTTTGCTTGCACTGCGCTGTGTTCTACGGTGCGCAGCGGGAGGGGGGCCATGGAAGCGAAGGCGGAGGCGCTGACTGCGGCAGCGGCCGTGGACGAGGCCAGGCTCTGGTCGCGCCAGATGGCGATGGCCGAAATCGGCGCGACCGCGAAGGGCGGCGTCAATCGCGCCGCACTCTCCGACGAGGACAGGCGCGCCCGCAGGCTGATGGTGGAATGGGCGGGCGATCTCGGCTTCGAGGTCGCGACCGACGCCATCGCCAACCTCTACATCCGGCGGCCCGGCCGGCAGGCGGACGCAGCGCCCGTGGTGACGGGGAGCCACCTGGACAGTCAACCGCGCGGCGGCAAGTTCGACGGCTCCTACGGTGTTGTCGGTGGTTTCGAAGCGCTGGAAGCCATCGTCCGGGCCGGGATCGAGACCGAGCGGCCCATCGATGTCATCGCCTGGACCAACGAGGAGGGCGGGCGCTTCCAGCCGGGCGCCATGGGCTCTGCGGTGTTCGCTGGCGTGCTCAGGCTGGAAGATCAGCTGGGTCTCGCGGACCTTCAGGGGGTGACGCTTGAAGACGCGCTCACCGAGACTCTGGCGTCCACGCCGGGGCTGCCGCATCGTCCCTTCGGCCATCCCTTTGCGGCCTATGTCGAGGCGCACATCGAGCAGGGGCCGCGACTCGAGAGCGAAGGCCTGACCATCGGCGCGGTGACCGGTATCCAGGGCCTCTACTGGTTCACCGTGGAGGTGTCGGGCGAAGAGGCGCATGCCGGCACCACGCCGCTCAAGAGCCGCAAGGACGCGCTCAAGGCGGCGGTTGCCATGGTCCACGCGCTTGAAGAGTTGATGGCCGACGAGAGCGACACGGTGCGTTTCACCGTCGGCCGCTTCGAATGCCACCCCGGCTCGCCCGCCACGGTGCCGAGCCGCGCGCTCTTTACCATCGACTTCCGCCATCCCGACCCGGCGGTGATCGCGCGTATCAGACCCAACATCGAACCGGTTTGTCAGGCTAGCGCCCGAGGTTGCGCGGTCAGCGTCCGGCCCACCATCGATAACGCGCCGCTGCAGTTCGACCCGGCGCTGATCGACATGGTGGAGGGCTACGCCGAGGCCCTCGGCCATCCGGTCATGCGCATGCCCTCCGGCGCGGGCCACGATGCAGGCCACATCAATCATCTTTGCCCCACCGGCATGATCTTCGTGCCGTGCGAGCGGGGCCTCAGCCACAACGAGGCGGAGAACGCGACGCCGGCCGACCTCGCCGCGGGCGCCCGGACGCTCGCCGCCTGCCTCGTCGATCTCGCCAACCAGGAGTAGCCATGAGCGAACGCAGAAGCGAATACGCGCTGTTCGATCCGGAGGCGATCGATGCACTCAGGCCGGTGATCCGCGGCCATCGGCACGCGATCGTTGCCGGGCACTACCTCGCCGCGCAGGCGGGGTTCGCGGTCCTGGAAGCGGGCGGCAACGCCATCGACGCGGGCGTGGCAGCCGGCATCGCCCTCGGAGTCGTCCACAGCGATCTCGTCAACGTCGCGGGCGTCGCCCCGATCATTCTTTACAGCGCGAAGACCGGGCAGGTGGAGACCATCAGTGGCCTCGGCACCTGGCCGGCGGCGGTCACACCCGATCTCTTCATGCGCGAGCACGACGGGCACATCCCGGTGGGTCCGCTGCGCACGGTCGTGCCGAGCGCGCCAGATGCCTGGATTACCGCGCTCGAACGCCACGGCACCATGACCTTCGGCGAGGTGGCGGAGGCCTCGATCAGGCTCGCGCGCGACGGCTTCGTGATGTACCCGCTGATGGCGAGCGTCATCGGCAAGAAGGTCGAGGCCTACAGCCGCTGGCCGTCGAACGCTGAAATCTATTTGCCGGGCGGTCGTCCGCCTGCCGTGGGCGATCTCTTCGTGCAGGCCGACCTCGGGCGCTCGCTGCAGTACATGGCGGACGAGGAGCGCGCCGCCGACGGCGACCGCGCTGCCGGCCTCGACGCCGCCCGCGCGGCCTTCTACCGGGGCGACATCGCCCAGGCCATCGTGGACTACCATCGGGAGAACGGCGGCCTGCTCACCGCCGCTGACCTCGCCTCCTTCAGGGTGGCGGTGGAGCCGCCCGAGCGGATCACGATCGAGGGCGTCGACGTCTATGCCTGCGGCCCTTGGTGCCAAGGACCGACGCTGCTCCAGGCGCTCCGCCTGCTCGACACGAAGGCACTGGCGGCGCACGGCCACAACAGCCCGGAAGCACTGCACATGATGGCGGAGGCGCTGAAGCTCGCCTTCGCGGACCGCGAACGCTGGATCGGCGACCCGCGCTTCGTCGACGTGCCGACGGCGGCGCTGCTCTCCGACGACTACAGTGCCCGGCGTCGCGCCCTCATCCGGCCCGGCGAGGCGTGGCCCGAAATGCCGCCGGCCGGCGACCCGGCGCAGGGTCTCGCGACGGTTGCTTGCTCGCAGGCCGCGGCCTCAACGGGGCCCGTCGAGACCGCGCACGATACCTCCTACGTCTGCGTCATCGACGACGACGGCAACGTGTTCTCGGCGACACCGAGCGATATCTCCTTCGATTCGCCGGTGATCCCGGGCACCGGGCTCTGCGCCTCCTCACGCGGCGCGCAGTCCTGGGCCGACCCGGAGCACACGTCGAGCGTCGCGCCCGGCAAGCGGCCGCGGCTCACGCCCAACCCTGCGCTCGCCATGGGTGACGACGGCTTCGCCATGCCCTTCGGCACGCCGGGCGGCGACGTTCAGATCCAGGCGATGCTCCAGACCTTCGTGAACATCGTGATCTACGGCATGAACCCGCAGGCCGCCGTCGAGGCACCGCGCCTTGCGACCATGAGCTTTCCCAACTCCTTCGAGCCGCACGAGTACCATCCGGGCAAGCTGATGCTGGAGGCGCGCATTCCGGAGGCAGCCGGCGATACCCTCGCCGCCTGGGGCCACGGGGTGGAGTGGTGGCCGGAATGGGCCTGGCCGGCCGGGGCCATGTGCGTGCTGGTCAAGGACGGCGAACGGGGCACGCTTTCGGCCGGCGCGGACCCGCGGCGGCCGGCCTACGGGCTCGCCTGGTAAGCGGCGGGTCGGGCTTCGGGGACAGCACCGTGACGATCGTCTTCGAGGGATGCCGCGTCTTCGACGGGGTCTCGGCCGAGCTACGCGAGAATGCGACAGTGGTGGTCGAGGACGGCCGGATCGAGGAGGTCGCCGACGGCGCGGTGCGGGCGCCGAGCGACGCCGAGCGCGTGACCTGCGGCGGGCGCACGCTGATGCCGGGTCTGATCGACGCCCACTTCCACGCCCTCCTCGTCGACTTGAACATCCAGTCGATCGACGACATACCGGCATCGCTGCTCTACCAGCACGCGCGGCACAATCTCGAAGGCGCGCTGAGGCGGGGCTTCACGACCGTGCGCGACGCGGGCGGTGCCGATCTCGGGCTCGCGCAGGCGGTCGAGCGCGGCCTCATTGCGGGCCCCCGCATTCTGTTCTCCGGCCGTGGACTGAGCCAGACCGGCGGCCACGGCGACATGCGCAACCAGACCCGCTTCGAACCCTGCGCCTGCGCCGGCTACCACGGGCCGATCACGCAGGTCGCCGACGGCGTCGATGCCGTGCGCCAAGTCGTGCGGGAGGAGCTTCGCAAGGGCGCCCACCAGATCAAGATGATGGTTTCGGGCGGCGTGCTCTCGCCGACCGACCCGATCTGGATGGATCAATACTCAGACGAGGAAATCCGGGTCGGCGTGGAGGAAGCCGCGACCCGACGCACCTACGTGATGGCGCACGCGCATACGGCAAGCGCGGTGCGCCGCTGTGCCGCGCTCGGCGTGCGCTCGATCGAGCACGGCACCCTGATGGACACCGAGGCGGCGGAGGCTGCAGCGGCGGCCGGCGCCTTCGTCGTGCCGACCCTGGTGACGATCTTCGCGATGATCGAGGCCGGAAACCAATTCGGGCTGCCCAAGATCTTTGCCGAGAAGCTCCAGGGCCTCGGCGAGGACGGGCTGCGCTCCCTCGACATCTGCCGCACCGCCGGCGTGCCGATGGGCTTCGGCACAGATCTCGTCGGGCCGTTGCAGGACCGGCAAAGCCAGGAGTTCCTGATCCGGAGTCAGGTGCTGGCGCCGGTCGACGTGCTGCGCTCCGCCACCTCGATCAACGCCGCCCTGGTCCAGCGCTCGGGCGAGTTGGGCACCATCGCGCCGGGGGCGGTGGCGGACATCTTGGTGGTGGACGGCGACCCCGTGGCCGACCTCGGGCTGCTGCAGGAGCAGGGGCGCCACATCCCGGTCATCATGAAGGACGGCCGCTTCCACAAGAACGAGCTTTGACGGCACGATCCGCCTCTCTTGCGGCACCCACCAAACCCTGACCGCAGCAAGTGTCGGTGATCCCCCGCCCCGTCTGTCCAATGACGGGCGTGTCCGTGAGGCACAAACCAAAGGGCAAGTGTTCAACGCTTGATGACGACCGCCCCACCAGGGCGCGCCTTCATTCACCGCGTAGAGGGCGCGGCGCCCGTATGGATGACAGGGGCGGCCTTTTGCTCTAAACCGCGAGGAATGAGCCGAGGAGGACAAGCCGCCCGGCGCCGCGCCGAAAAGACCCTGGCGGCCGTCAACGGGGTCATCGACGTCCGCCTGCCGGCGCGCCAGACCGCACCGCTCATCTTCGCCTCCCCCCACAGCGGCACCGATTACGACCCTGCCTTCATCGCGAGCTCCCGGCTCGACGAGAAGAACCTGCGGCGCTCGGAAGACAGCTTCGTCGACGAGATCTTCGCCGGCGCGCCGGAGAGCGGGGCGCCGCTGCTCTGCGCGCTCTATCCGCGCGCCTACCTGGACCCCAACCGCGAGCCCTACGAGCTCGACCCGGAGATGTTCACCGAGCCGCTGCCGAGCCACGTGAAGACCCGCTCCGATCGGGTGCGCGCGGGCTTCGGCACCATCGCCAAGCTGGTGGCGTCGGGTGCCGAGATCTATGCCGGCAAGATGTCCTTCGCCGAGGCCGAGCGCCGTATCGAGACGCTCTACCGGCCCTATCACCGGGCGTTGGAAGAGCTGATCGAGACGACGCTGCACGACTTCGGCGCAGCCTTCGTGCTGGATTGCCACTCGATGCCATCGGTCGGCGGGCCGACGGACCGCGACCGCGGCACGCCCCGCCCCGACATCGTGCTGGGCGACCGCTTCGGCGCCTCCTGCGAGCCTGCGGTGGTGGAGACGGCGGAGCGCATCCTGCGCGACCTGGACTTCACGGTCAGGCGCAACGAGCCCTACGCCGGCGCCTACACCACCGCCCACTACGGCCAGCCCGGCAAGCGCGTGCACGCGCTGCAGATCGAGGTCAACCGCCGGCTCTACATGAACGAGGCGACGGTCGCCCGCTCGCGCGACCTGCCCCGGCTCAAGCACAAGATGAACCGCTTCATCGCCGCCATGGCGGAGGAAAGCCTGACGCTGGTCGAGACGCTTTAGCTCGCATTTGTTGAACGGGCGTCGTACCTGGAATTATGATGCCCACGCAATCCACCGGCGGTAAGGAACCGCCCACGCAACTTGCAGGAGCAGACCATGAGACTGAGCCGCAGACAGTTCTTCCAGGCAACATCCGGCGCGCTGGCCTTCGCCAGCCTGCCTCATGTTCTGCGCCGCGCCGGCATCGCGAGCGAGGACCCGATCAAGGTCGGCAACATCCTCGACCGCACCGGCATCCTCAACATCTACAGCCTGAAGCAGATTCAGGCGACGGCGATGGCGGTGGACGAGATCAACGCCGCCGGCGGCTTGCTGGGCCGGCCGCTGGAGCTGGTGTTCTACGATTCCCAGTCAGACGGCCAGTACAACTCGCAGTACGTCACCGAGGCGCTGGTCAAGGACAAGTGCGTGGTGGTGCACGGCGGCATCACCAGCTCCTCGCGCGAGGTGATGCGCCCCATCGTGAACCGCTTCAAGGGGCTGCTCTTCTACAACTCGCTCTATGAAGGGGGCGTCTGCGACCGCCGCCACGTCTCCACCGGCATGGTGCCGGCGCAGCAGCTCGAGCCGCTGTTCGACTACGTGGTGAACGAGCTCGGCGGCAAGCGCACCTACATCCTGGCGGCCGACTACAACTACGGCCACATCACGTCCAAGTGGATGCAGAAGTTCACCCGGGACAACGGCGGAGAGGACCTGGCGGTCGAGTTCTTCCCGCTGGACGTGACCAACTTCCAGCCGGCGATCTCGCGCATCCAGGCGGCGAAGCCCGACGTGGTGATGTCGGCGCTGGTGGGCGGGGCGCACATCGCCTTCTATCGCCAGTTCGAGGCCTCGATCGGCAAGGACAACATGATGCTGGCGTCGGGCTCCTACGGCGTTGGGCTGGAGCACACCCAGCTCAGCCCCGAGGAGGGCAACGGCATCATCCTGGCCACCTCCTTCGTGGACGACCTCGACACGGCCGAGGCCAAGGATTTCGTGAGCCGCTTCCACGCCTACACCGGCGACACCGGCTACGTGGGCGAGTACGGCGAATACGGCGAGCGCGGGGTCAAGGTCTGGGCCGAGGCGGTGCGTCAGGCGGGCGATGCCAGCTCCGATGCGGTGATCGATGCACTGGCGACGAGCAACGTCAGCGTGATCGGCGCCGGCGGCCAGTACACGGTGGACGGCCAGACCAACCACACGACCATGGACATCCACATCGTGCGCGGCAACATGACGCAGACCTTCGACGTGATCCGCTCGTTCTCGCAGCGGCCGCCGCTGGATACGCAGCAGGTCTGCGATCTCCACGCCAACCCCGACGACAAGACCCAGTACGAGGTCGAGGTCGAGTAGAGATCGGGGCGTTACGACAACAAATTTGTAGCCCGGACGCCGGGCCCGTCGGCGGCGCGGGTCGCCGCCGACGGGCCGGCCTGCGTTCGCGGATGCGTGTTTGGCCCCGGTGCGCCCGGCCGGGGCGGCGGGGGTGACGGTTGGATCAGGTCGCGAACTATCTCTTCCAGATCGGCTTTTCCTTCTCGATCTTCATCCTGATCAGCCTCGGGCTCGCGGTCATCTTCGGGATGATGCGGGTCATCAACCTGGCACAGGGCGAGTTCCTCATGCTCGGCGCCTACTTCTGCACGCTCTGCAGCCACGCCGGGATCAACCTCTGGCTCTCGTTCATCCTGTCGGCGCTCGCCGTGGGCGTGTTCGGCATCATCGTCGAGCGCTTCATCATCCGCTGGCTCTACGGCCGCATCATCGACACGCTGCTCGCCACCTGGGGGCTGAGTCTGCTGCTGGTGGGTGGAGTCACCACGATCTTCGGACCCCAGACCGAGAGCGTCGCCGCGCCGCTCGGCAACGTGCAGGTGGGCGCCTTCGGCTTCCCCATCTACGGCCTCGTGATGATGGCGATTGCCGTGGCGCTGCTGGGCGCGGTCTACGCTTTCTGGCGCTTCACCCGCTACGGGCTGATCGTGCGCGGCACCATGCAGAACCCGACGATCTCGGCCGCGCTGGGCGTGAACCGCAGCCTCGTTTACATGCTGACCTTCGCCTTCGGCTCGGCGCTCACGGGGCTCGCCGGCGCGGTGCTTGCGCCCATCGTCGGCGCCTACCCCACGCTCGGCATCGTCTACGTGGCCAAGGCCTTCATCACGGTCATCACCGGCGGCCACCTGCCGCTGATCGGTACGGTGAGCGCGTCCGGCCTCTTCAGCACCATCGACGGCATCGTCGCCACCGTCTCCAGCTCGGTGATCGGCGAGATGACCGTGCTGTTCGTGGCGATCATCCTGCTCCGGCTGCTGCCGCTCGGGATTACCGGGCGCATGACCCGCGGGGTCTGAGCGATGATCCACGGCATCGCGCTGATGCAGCACCCGAGCGAGCGCCCCAAATGGTGGTGGTGGGTTTTCATCGCTGCGCTCGCGGCCTTCTTCATCACCATGCCCTTCCACCTGGAGATCTTCGTCATCCTGGAGATGTCGCGCTTCTTCGGAATGGCGATGCTCGCGCTCAGCATGGGCTTCCTCTGGGGCTTCAGCGGAATCCTCAGCTTCGGGCAGACCGCGTTCTTCGGGCTCGGCGGCTACGGCTTCACCGTGCTCGCGCTCAATACCGGCGAGACCACGGGCTCGGTCTTCTTCGCCGCGGTCCTCGGCGCGGCCGGCGCCGGCATCCTCGGCTACTTCATGATCTACGGCCGCATCAGCGAGATTTATCTCAGCGTCATCACCCTGGTCTTCACGCTGATCCTGGAGAAGGGCATCCGCGCCACCTCGGGCGATCAGTACGTCATCGGCAAGGTGCGGCTGAACGGGCAGAACGGCATCCCCACCGTGCCGCAGCTCGACGTGCCGTGGAACCCGAGCGTGCAGCTCGACATCAACTGGTTCTTCTGGGTCGGCGCGGTGCTGATGATTCTGGTCTACATCGGGCTCCGGCTGACCCTGACCACGCCCTTCGGCCGGGTGCTCGTGGGCATCCGCGAGAACGAGCGCAGGACCGAGCTCTTGGGCTACGATACACGGCGCTACAAGCTTTTCGCCTTCATGCTGGCGGGCGGCGTGGCCGGCCTCGGCGGCGCGCTCTACGCCATCTCGATCCCGCTGGCGCACCCGGAGATGTTCAGCCTGGGTCGCGCGGCGGACGTCATCATGTGGGTGCTGGTGGGCGGCAAGGGCACGCTGATCGGCCCCATTGCGGGGGTCTTCGCCATCGAGCACTTCAAGGGCTGGCTCGGCACCCAGGGCGTGGGCCAGGTGACGCTGGTGCTGGGCGCGGTGCTGATCCTCTTCGTCCTCGTCTTTCACAAGGGCCTGCTGCCGAGCATCGGCTCCCTGCCGGGCTACTGGCTGGACCGCGCAGCGATCCGCGAACAGCTGACCGAGTTCGTGCAGCACCTCGCGTGGCGCTCGGGCCCGCCGCGCCGGCGACGGCGCCAGGGAGAGCGGCCGTGAGCGAGGCGGCGCGCGAGGACGCGGTGATCCTGGAGACCCGGGCGCTGGAGAAGCGCTTCGGCGGGGTGAGCGCCATCGCCGGGGTCGACTTCGCGCTCCGACAGGGCGAGCTGCGCTGCCTGATCGGGCCGAACGGTGCCGGCAAGAGCACCTTCTTCAAGATGCTCACCGCCCAGATCAGGCCGTCCAGCGGGCAGGTCCTGTTCGACGGCCGCGACATCAGCCGTGCGCATCCGCACGAAATCTCGCGCCTCGGCATCGGCATCAAGAACCAGGTGCCGGACGTCTACGACGGCATCACCGTTGACGAGAACCTGTGGCTGGCCGCGCACCCGCGCCACGGCGCCAGGGCCGCGCGCGCCAAGGTGGACGAGATCCTCGAGCGGCTGGAGCTTCGCGAAATCCGCTGGCAGCTGCTCGGCGCGCTCGCCCACGGCCAGCGCCAGTGGGTCGAGTTCGGCATGGTCATGGCACTGGAGCCCAAGATCATCCTGCTCGACGAGCCCACCGCCGGCATGAGCATCGAGGAGACCAACCGCACGGCGGCGCTGATCCGCGAGGTGAACCGGACGACGACCATCGTCGTGGTCGAGCACGACATGCAGTTCATCCGCCAGATCGCCGACATCGTCACCGTGTTCCACCAGGGCCGCATCCTGGCGGAGGACACCATGGCGCGCATTCAGGCCAACCAGGCGGTGCGCGAGGTCTACCTGGGGACGTCGGGCCTTGCTTGAGGTGGAAGGCCTCAACGCCGGCTACGGCCGCATCCCGATCCTGAACGGGATCGACTTCTCCATCGCGCGGGGCGAGATCGTGGGCGTGCTCGGCCACAACGGCATGGGCAAGACCACGCTCCTGCGCACGCTGATGGGGGAGATCAGGGCCACCGGCGGCAGCATCGTGTTCGAGGACGAGGACATCACGCGGCTTGCCATGCACCGGCGCGCCCGGCTCGGCATCGGCTACGTGCCGCAGGGCCGCGACATCTATCCGCAGCTCAGCGTCATGGACAATCTGCGCATGGGCGAGATCGTGCGCCGGGGCCAGAGCGCGGTGCCGGAGCTACTCGACTACTTCCCGGTGCTGGAGGCGCTGCTGGAGCGGCCGGGGCGGGCGCTCTCGGGCGGCGAGCAGCAGATTCTGGCGCTCGCCCGCTGCCTTGCCGGCCGGCCCAGCCTGCTGCTGCTCGACGAGCCGACCGAGGGCATCCAGCCCTCCATCGTCGACCAGATTCAGGCGAAGCTTGCGGAGCTTGCTGCAGCGCTCGATCTCACGGTGCTCCTGGTCGAGCAGAACCTGCGCTTCATCCAGGCGCTGGCGGAGCGGGTGCTGATCATGCAGAAGGGCACCATCGTGGCCACCATCGCGCCCGAGCAGCTCTCCGACCGCGCGATCGTGGACGAATACCTGGGTATCTGACGGGCGGGCGCCTACGACTCCGGACCATGGTGCGGTGCACGGCGCGCGGCGGGGCTGCCATCATCGCGCCATGGAGGGCAGAGCGCGACCGCGCAGGAGCGGACGGACCGCAGCAGATGGAGGCAGGATGGGCCGCGGCGGCAGCGCAATCCGGCCCCGAGGGCTGCCTGCCCCCGTGGAATCCCGTTTGTCCCGCTTATCCCGCCGAATCCCGCTTAGTCCCACCCATCCCACTTGTCTCACCGAATCCCGCTCATCCCACCGAATCCCGCTCATCCCACCCAAACCCAGCGAATCCCACGTGTCCCACCGAATTCAACTTGTCCCACCGAATCCAGGCGAATCCCGCCAGAACCCTTTTGTATCCGTCCCGCCCCACGTTTCGCGCCTCGCGGGACTTGCTCCCGCGCACCACCCTGCGGCCGTGCGCGACGCGCCGCCTTGCGCACGGGCGATTCCAATCCGGCCCGGTTCGCTCTACCATTCCGGGCGCGGCGCCGCAGGGCGCGCCAGGGAGGATGCGATGAAGACGATCGAGATCACGCAGGACGAGATGCAGAGCCGGATTTCGCGCTACGGCGCGCTGAAGCCGCTGCCGATCCAACAGGACCCGGAGATTCCGCTGGAGGCCAACGACGTCATCTATGCGCGCAAGCTGCTCTCCGTCATCGGGCTCGGCGGCGACGTGGACACGCCGATCAACACCGGCGCGCCCATCGTGGACGCCGCCGGCATGACCATGACGCTCGCGGTCTGCCCGCCGGGCCAGGGCCCCTCGCTCCACGCCCATCACCAGACCTACGAGACCTTCACCGTGCTCAAGGGCCGCTTCGAGGTGACCTGGAACGACGACGGCAGCGGGCGGGTCGAGCTCGACGAGTTCGACACCATCTCGGTGCCGCCCAAGGTCAACCGCGCCTTTCGCAACATCGGCGACGACGAGGCCATCCTGCAGGTGCTGATCTCCGGCGGCGTGCACGACATGACCGACATCGACATGGCGCCGTCCACCGCGGTCAAGCTCGACGCGATCAAGCCGGGGGTGAAGGAGAAGTTCGCGGCCAAGGGCCTCACCTTCACCGCGCGGAAGGACGAGGCCGCCTGAGCGGCGCGGCAGGAGGGAGGGCGCCGCCATGGAGAGCGTGCGCATCGGGGTGATCGGCCTCGGCTGGTTCGGCGAGGTCCACTGCGACGCGATCCAGGCCACGTCGGGCCTGGAGCTTGCGGGCCTCTGCACCCGGACCGAAGCGCGGCTCGCCGACCTCGGCCGCAAGTACGGCATCGAGGTGCTGGAGACCGACTACCGCGCGCTGCTGGCGCGGGACGATCTCGATGCCATCAGCGTCGTCACCATGTGGGACCAGCACACCGGGCCCACGCTGGCGGCGCTGGAAGCGGGCAAGCACGTCTTCCTCGAGAAGCCGATGGCGTCCACGGTGGAGGACTGCGCGCGCATCGTGGCGGCGGCGGAGGCGGCGCCGGGCTTCCTCATGGTCGGGCACATCTGCCGCTTCAACCCGCGCTATGCCGCGGCCAAGCGGGAGATCGAGGCCGGCAACATCGGCCGCATCGTGGCGCTGAGCTCGCGGCGCAACATCCCGGCGGCGTGGACGCCCGAGATCCTCAACAAGATCGGCCCGATCATCGGCGATGCCATCCACGACACGGACCTGATGCTGTGGTTCACCGGCGCGAAGGTGGTGAGCGCCTACGCCCAGACCGTGGACGTGCGCGGCCTCAAGTACCCCGACATCGGCCAGACCATGTACCGCTTCGATTCGGGCGCGACGGCGACGCTGGAGACGGTCTGGTGCATGCCGGAGAAGACCCCCTTCGACATCGACGAGCGCATGTCGATCATCGGCACCGAGGGCTTCATCCACATCCAGGACACCTTCCCCAACATCGGCATCTGCACGAAGGACGGCTTCCGCAGCCCGGACACCACCTACTGGCCCGCGCTGCACGGCAGGCTCTCGGGCGCGCTCCGCGAGGAGTTTCTGTATTTCACCCGCTGCGTGCAGGACGGCACGCCGCCCACCATCATCACGCCTGCGGAATCGATGGAGGCGGTGCGGACCACGCTCGCCGCCGAGCGCTCGGCTGAGACCGGCGAGGTGGTGCGGCTGGAATAGGTTGAATGCGCGTTATCGACATCGAAGAGGCCAAGACGAACCTGTCGCGGCTTGTGGCGGAGGCCGCCGAGGGCGAGCCGTTCGTGATCGCACGCAATGGCAAGCCGCTGGTCAAGGTGGTGGCCGCGGATGCACCGCCGGCCAAGACCGGCCGCCGGCTCGGATTCATGGAAGGCGAGTTCTCGATACCCGAGGACTTCGACGGCCTCGGCGCAGGCGAGATCGAGAAGATGTTCGACCGCAGCGGTTAAGGCGCCCACCTGCTGCGCGCAACGCAGGGCGCGACCCCCTACCGGAAGTGCGGGATCACGTGGTCGCCGTAGTCGGCGACGATGCGCTCCTCCGAGCCGTTGGTGAGGTAGATCGTGAACTGGGTCACGCCCGCCGCCTGCAGCGCCTTGAGCTTGGCAACGTGCTCGTCGGGCTCGCCCAGGATGCAGAAGGACTCCGTGATCTCCGGCGTGATGTAGTAGGTGTTGTCGGAGACCTTGTCGGCGTGCTGGCGATAGTTGTAGCCCTCGCCGCCCGCGCCCGCGCCGCGCCGCGCCTCGATGTAGGCGGTGAGGCTGTCCGGCACGAGGTCGGTGCCGGCGCCGTACTTCTCCACGATGTCGGCGACGTGGTTGCCGACCAGCGCCGGGAACCACTTGGTCTGCGCGACGCCGGTCTCCCTGTCGCCGACCCAGACAGGGGCTGCCGAGAGCACCCGGTAGCCCCCCATGTCGCGGCCGGCCGCCGCGCCCGCCGCCTTGGCCTGGCCGCCGAACCATTCGCAGAGCCCCACGTCGGCGAGCTGGATGATGAGCCCGTCGCCGACCTCACCCGCCGTCTTGAGCGCCTTGGGCCCGTAGGCCGCGAACCAGACCGGCATGGGGTGGCCAGCGACCCACTCCATGTAGACCGGCTCCGGGCAGTCCGCGTACTGCACGGTATCGCCCGCCACCATCTTGCGCATGGCGTCGCAGAACTCGGCGGTGTAGGCGAGGGTCGCCGGCGTCTTGCCCATGACACGCATGGAGCTGTCGCCGCGGCCCACCGCGATGTCGAAGCGCCCGCGCCCGATATCGCTCAGCGTGGCGAAGAGGCTCGCCGCCACCGACCAGTCGCGCACCTTGGGGTTGGTCACCAGGGGGCCGTAGCGCACCCGCTCGGTGTGCGCCATGCAGACCGCCATCTTGGTGTAGCAGTCCGACCAGAGGATGTGGGAATCGAAGAACCAGACGTAGTCGAAGCCCGCCGCCTCGCACTGGCGCGCGATCGCGATGGTGCGCTCGACCCCTATGTCGCCCTTGAAGGCAATCCCGAACTCCATGCGCTGTCTCCCCTCCGGTCAGCTCACGATTGATGTGTGTCGGCGTCCGCGCCGTTGCACGGCGCCTTGAGCAGCCGCCCCAGCGGATGCACCTCGCCCGGCCCGTAGCCCTCTGCCGCAGACTCAGCGCCGGCGCGCCGCCCTGCGGTCGCCGCCTCATCGATGCGCAGGGAATCGCCGGCGCCGTTGCCGCCGGCGAGCACCACGCCATAGACCTGCTCGGCCTTCTCGGTGGTGATCCAGCCCTGCTCGACGTCGGCCAGCACCGCCTCGGGCTCCCTGGCCAGCGGATTGCCGAAGCCGCCGCCACCGTTGGAACGGTAGATTAGTTGATCGCCCGGCGCGAGCCTGATGCCCATGGCGTGCATGCCGAGCTCCTCCTCCGTGTCCGGCGAGGCCGCGCGGCGCAGCCTCAGCGTGTTGGGGCCGCCGTTGGTGCCGCCGGCAAGCCCGAAGGGCGTCACCTCGGCGCGGTCGCCGTGCATGGTCATGGTCATGGCGCCCAGCGTCTTGAAGCTGCGGTCGATGCCCACGCCGCCGCGCCAGGTGCCGTCGCCGCAGGAATCGGTGACGCCTTCGCAGTTGGTGTAGAGCAGCGGATACCAGCGCTCCAGGATCTCCACCGGCTGGTTGGTGGCGCCCCCGATGAAGATCATCATCTGGAAGGGGTTGCCGTCCTTGTAGCTGCGCGCGCCCTGGCCGCCTTCGTTCCAGAGGTAGTTGACGTAGTGCTTGCCGGTCTTCGGATGCACGCCGCCGATGCAGAGGTTCGCGAGGTTGATGCCGGCGGCGTACATGCGCTTAGGCTCCACATCCTGGAAGGCCGCCGCCCAGCAGGCCATGGTGACCGCGGCGACCTTCTCGTAAGCGCCGCTGGCGTAGCCGGAGGCGGGCGTCGGCTCCTCGATATGCACGCAGCTCCCTGGCACGGACAGCACCTCGACAGCCCGGCTCAGGCCATGATTGAGCGGCGCGAGCTGCGGGAAGCAGTGGAGCGTGCCGTCGAAGACCGCAGTCTCGAGCGAGGCGCGGGGGAAGCCGAAGGGCCCGACCGGCGCCGCGTCGCTCTCCCGAAAATCGAAGCTCGCGCGGTCGCCCTCGATGGTGAGCCGGCAGTGCACCCGGATGCGCGGGTGCTCGGGGTGCATGATGTCCTTGTCGGAGAAATCCTCGAACTCGTACTCGCCGTCGGGCAGCTGGGCGACCTGGGCGCGGAAGCGCTCCTCGGTGTAGTCGAAGATGTCCTCGAACAGCGCCGCGACGGTCTCCGCGCCGTGGCGGGCGTAGAGTTCCAGCAGGCGATCCTCGATCAGCGATCCGGCCTGCCGCTGGGCATGGATGTCGGCGATCCGCTCGCGCCCGGTACGCATGTTGTACTCGATCAGCGTCATCACCGTGCGGTCGAGCTCGCCGTCGTGGAAGAGCCGCATGGGCGGCATCCGCAGGCCCTCGGAGTAACAGTCCACCGCGCGCGGGTTGAAGCTGCCGGGCAGCGCGCCGCCCACGTCGGGCCAGTGGCCGGTGCTGGAGTTGAAGGCGACGAGGCGGCCGTCGTGATGGATCGGCCGGATCAGCTTCACGTCGTTGCAGTGGATGCCGCCGGTATAGGGGTCGTTGAAGATGTAGATGTCGCCGGGCTCGAATTCGCCCACCCACTCCTTCACCACCCTCACCGAGGGCTCGAAGGAGCCGATGTGGGGGGCCTGGTCACGGTTGCCGTGGGCGACGAGGCGGCCTTCCGCCGTCAGCAGCGCGCAGGAGTGGTCGTGGCCCTCGCTGATGGTCGGCGCATAGGCGAGGCGGGCGATCATCTCGCTGCCCTCGTCGCACATGCTGCCTAGCGCGTTGCGCAGCACCTCGAAGGTAATGGGGTCCAGCTGCATGGTCCTACCCGCTCGTGCAGATCAGGTTGAAGCGCTCGTCCACGTGTGCCCGCGAGCCGGGGATGAGCACCGTGGTGCTGTCCAGCTGCTCGACGATGGCGGGGCCGGGGATCTCGAAGCCGGCCTGGAGCTCGGTGCGCTCGTAGACCGGCGCCTCCACCCAGCCCTCGGCATCGTCGAACAGCTGCCGCCGCCCGCGTGGGGCAGGGCTGCCGGCGCCGTTCGCGCCGAACGTGGGCTCCGCGCCGGTGGTGGCACGGGCCTCCGCCGCGACCCGCGCGTTGACGATTTCGAGCTCGGCAAGGTCTTCCGGCAGGGTATAGCCATAGTCCTCGGTGTGGCGCTCGTGAAATGCGCGGAAGAGCCCGCGGACATCGTCGTCGTCGAGCGCACCCGCCTTGACCGCGAGCGTGAGGCCGCCCGAAACCTGGCCATAGTAGCGCACATCGATCTCGCGTCGGAGCACCACGTCTGCGTCCGCCACGCCGTCCCGCCTGAGCCGCGCCAGCGCTCGCTCTTCCAGATCGGCGAAGGCCTGGTTGATCTCGCCCGTGTCGAAGCGCTCGTCGGTCGCGAAGATCGACTGCACGAAGTCGTGCCGGACCTCCACGTGGAGCACGCCCATCGCCGAGCCGAGACCGGGGCGGAAGGGCACGATCACCTGGGGGATGCCGAGCTCGCGGGCGAGCTCCACGGCATAGAGGGGCCCGGCGCCACCGAAGGCGACCAGCGCGAAATCGCGCGGGTCGTGGCCGCGCTTCACCGAGATGAGGCGGACCGCGCCCGCCATGTTGGCGCGCATGACGCGCAGGATGCCGGCCGCAGCTTCCGCGCGCGAGTACCCCAGGGGCTCCGCGATCCCGTCGATGGCCTGCTCGGCAAGCGCCGGGTGCAGCGCGACCCTGCCCGCGAGTTTGGTCTCGGCGCCGAGCCGGCCGAGAACGAGGTTCGCGTCGGTCGCGGTGGGCTGAATGCCGCCCTGGCCATAGCAGGCCGGGCCCGGACGCGCGCCGGCGCTGTCCGGGCCCACCTTCAGTACCCCACCCTCGTCGATCCGGGCGATGGAGCCACCGCCGGCGCCGATGGCGGTGACATCCACCGAGGGGAAGCTGATGACGATGTTGAACTCGATGTTCCACTCCGGGCGGATCAGCGGGCGGCCCCGGCGCGAGAGCGAGACATCGGCGCTGGTCCCGCCGACATCGAGGACGATCACGTCGGGCCTCTCGGCAAGCCGCCCGATGGCGGCACCCGCCATCACGCCCGCCGCCGGCCCCGACTGGCAGATGCGTGCAGGGATGCGCCGTGCGGCCTCGATGGACATGACGCCGCCGCCGGAATGGGTGATGAGCACCGGCCCGTCGTAGCCGATGCCCTCGAGGCGGGCGAGGAGAGCGGCGAGATAGCGCTCCAGCACCGGGCCGAGATAGGCGTTCGCGACGGTGGTGCTGGTCCGTTCGAACTCGCGGATCTCCGGCAGGATGTCGGAGGAGCGGCAGACGTAACCGCCCGGCATCTCGTCGGCCAGGATCTCCTGCGCGCGGCGCTCATGGGCATCGTTGATGTAGCTGTGGAGGAAGCTCACGGCCACCGCCTCGATGCCGCGCTCGCGGAGCCGCGCCGCGGTCTCGCGCAGGCCGGCCTCGTCGAGGGGCTCCAGCACCTCGCCCTCGTAGGTGGTGCGCTGGGCGACGGTCATGGTGTCGCGGCGGTCGACCAGAGCCGGCGCCGGGTCCCAGTCGGAATCGTAGAGTGTGGGCCGGGCCGCGCGGGCCGCGTGCAGCACGTCGGTGAAGCCCGCCGTGGTCACCAGCGCGGTGCGGGCGCCGGTGCGCATGATCACCGTGTTGGTGGCGATGGTGGTGCCGATCTTGATGAGCTTGATGTCTGCGGGCTTGGCGTCCACCGCGTCGATGCCGGCGAGCATGCCGTCGATGAAATCGGGCGGCGTGGAGGCGGTCTTCGCCACCTCGACCGCACCGGTCGCCGTGTCGTGCCGGATCACGTCGGTGAACGTCCCGCCGACATCGACGGCGAGCACGTAGCGCGCGCCCTCGGTGGCGCTAGTCATGCGGCCTCACGGTCTCGGGTCACGGTGTTGCCCCGCACTTTGGCGACAAGCCGCGCACGATAGTCGCCCGCCACGCCTGCGCCAAGCGGACGGAGGCTTGGGCTACGATTCACCGTTACGTGGCGCTTTCACCGCGACCCTCGATCATCGCGAGCACGGCGGGCGGGTCGAGGGGGACAGCGTGGACGGTAGCACCGAAGGGCTCAAGCGCGTCTTCCACGGCGCCTGCGAAGGCCGCAGCCGCCGGGATCGCGCCGCCCTCGCCCACCCCCTTGACGCCGAGAGGATTGAGGCTGGAGCGGCTCTCCATATGAATGATTTCGATCGGCGGGATCTCCATCGCCGTCGGGATCAGGTAGTCCATGAAGGTTGTCACCAGCGGCTGGCCGTCGGCGTCGAATCTGAGCTTCTCGTAGAAGGCGCCGCCGATGCCCTGCGCCGTGCCCCCAAAGATTTGGCCGTCGACGATGGTGGGGTTGATCATCACCCCACAATCGTGGACCACGACGTACTTCTCGATCTCCACCATGCCGGTGGCGACGTCCACCACCACGACCGCGCCGTGTACCCCGCTCGCGAAGGCGCCGTCGGGGGAGCGGTAATAGTCGGCGGCGCGCAAGCCGGGCTCGGCGCCTGCCTGAAGCGTGTTGATGGGGTTGGCCGCGCGCGCGAGAGCGGCCAGCGTGACCGTCATCTGCGGCGCCCCTTTCACGTGCACGGCACCATCCGCCAGCACCAAATCCTCGGGCGCCACCTCCAGCTCGTCGGAGGCAAGGTCCAGCGCGCGGGCGCGGACCGCCTTGGCCGCGCCGAGAGCTGCACTGCCCCCTACCACGGCCGAGCGGCTGGCGAAGGTACCGACACCCCAGGCGAAGCGGTCGCTCCGCCCGCTCTCCACCACCACCTGCTCGGGTGTGACGCTCAGGGTCTCCGCCACCACCTGCGCGAGCGTGGTGTGGTGCCCTTGCCCTTGCGAGGGATAGCCGGTCGTCACGTGGACGTGGCCTGTGGGCTCAACGCGGACCTCGACCCCCTCGTAGGGCGAGATGCCGGTGCCCTCGACGAAGAAGGCGATGCCGGCGCCGCGAAAGATCCCCTGCTCCCGCTCGGCGGGCTGGCCGCGCTTCACGCCCGCATAGTCGAGCGCATCCAGCGCCTTCGCGAGCTGCGTGGGATAGTCGCTGTCTCGATGGATGAGCGGGGTGTTGCCCTGAAAGATGCGGCCGGAGTCCCAGGGGCAGTCCTCGGGCCGCACCAGGTTGCGCCGCCTGATCTCGGCCGCATTCAGCCCCAGCGCACGGGCCACGTGGTTCATGGCCGCTTCAATGACGAAGTTGCCGTGGGGCTGGCCGGCGCCCCGGTAAGGGCTCACGGTGGGCGTGTTGGTGTAGACCGCCTCGAACGTCGTGTGCACCGCCGGGATCTTGTAGGGACCGGTCAGGATGGCCTGGGCACACTGGGCATTGATGGGGCCGTAGGGGCAGTAGGCGCCGCTGTCGTAAAGGAAGCGATCCCTCATCCCGAGGATGTGACCGTCCTTGGTCACCGCCACCTCGATGCGGTGGATCATCAGCCGCTCGTGGTTGGAGCCGATGAAGTGCTCGCGGCGGTCCTCGATCCATTTGACCGGGCGGCCGAGCAGACGGGCCGCGAAGGGAACGAGCAGCTCCTCCGGGTAGACCAGATAGATCTTGACGCCGAAGCCGCCGCCCACGTCCGGCGCGATCACGGTGACCGCGGCCTCCGGCATCCCGAGCTTGTCCGCTATCACGCCGCGGGCCGACACCGGCGCCTGGGTCGTGTCCCAGATCGTGATCGTGTCGAGGCTTGCGTCATAGCGGGCGACGACGCCCCGGGTCTCCATCGGCTGGGCTGCGCCCCGCTCGGGGCGGAGCTCCTCGCGCAGCACGAAATCGGCGGCGGCGAAGGCGCCCTCGATATCCCCGTTGCTGTCGACGGTGCGGCAGGCGACGTTGGACTCGGTGTCGTCGTGGACCAGCGGTGCGCTCGGCTCCGCCGCCGCCACGAGATCGACCGCCGCAGGCACGGGCACGTAGTCGACCTCGATCAGATCGAGCGCGTCCTCGGCGAGGTAGCGGCTGTCCGCCACCACCAGCGCCACCGCCTCTCCAACGAAGCGAACCCGGCCCTGCGCGAGCGCCCGGTGGGTGCGGGGATTGATGAAGCCGGGGTCCTCGTTGAGCAACGGCATCGGCGTGTTGGCGGCGCCCAGATCCGAATGGGTGATGACCGCGTGCACGCCGGGGAGCGCGAGCGCGGCGCTGGCGTCGATGCGCGTGAAGCGGGCCTTGGCGTGAGGGCTGCGAAGCACCGCGGCGTGCAGCATCTCCGGCAGGTGAATGTCGTCGATGAAGCGCGCGCGCCCGGTGAGCAGCCGCGCATCCTCGCGCCGCTCCACCGGCTCGCCGATCAACCGCGTGGTCATGGCGCCTCGCCCCGCAGCGTCGCTGCGGCCCGGCGCACCGCCGCCACGATCTGCTGGTAGCCGGTGCAGCGGCAGAGGTTGCCCGAGAGTGCCCGCCTGATCTCGGCATCGGTCGGCGCGGGATTGGCCGCGAGGAAGGGCTTCAAGGTCATCAGGATGCCGGGGGTGCAATAGCCGCATTGCAGGCCGTGCTCGCGACGGAAGGCCTCCTGCAGCGGGTGCAGCGTCTCGCCGTCCGCGAGCGATTCGACCGTTTCGACCGAGGCGCCATCCGCCTGCACCGCGAACATGAGGCATGAGCGCACCGGCGCGCCGTCGAGCAGCACGGTGCAGGCGCCGCAGACCCCGTGCTCGCATCCCACGTGCGTCCCGGTAAGTCCCGCGTTGTGCCGGATGAAGTCCGAAAGCAGGAGCCTGGGCTCGACGCGGCTCTCGCGGGCCTCGCCGTTGATGGTGACGCTGACGCTACGCTCGTGGCCAGCCATTCAGCGCCCCATCCTCGTGGCCGCCTCGCGGCAGGCGCGGCGGGTGAGCGCGGCCACGAGCTTCCGGCGGTACCAGGCGGGCGCGTGTGGGTCGTCCGCCGGTTCGGAGGCTTGGGCCGCCGCGTCGCCCGCTGCCTCGCAGGCATCGCCGTCCGTGCCGCGCGCGGCCAGGATCGCCTCCGTTTCGCACATACGCATGGGCCCCTCGCCGGTCCCTGTGACCACGACGCGGGCATCGATGCCGTCGGCGCCGCCGGAGGGCCGCAGCAGCACCGCGACTGCGACGAGCGCGAAATCCCCCTGGCGGCGCGCGGCCTCCAGAAAGCTCCAGCCGTTACCCTCTTGTAGCGCCGGAACCCTGATCTCGGTCAGCAGCTCGTCCGGCTCGAGCGCCGTCTCCATCGTGCCCGCGAAGAACTCGCCTGCCGGCACCGTGCGGGTGCCCTGCGGGCCCTCAGCGCTCATTTCGGCGTCCAGCGCCAGCATCACCGCCGGAAGCTCGGCCGCCGGGTCGTTGTGGGCGAGGCTGCCTCCGATAGTGCCGCGGTTGCGAATCTGCGGGTGCGCGATGTGGCCGATGGCTTCGGTCAGCAGCGGCCAGCAGCGCGCCACGGCGGAATCGGCCTCCACCGCCGCCTGGCGCGCCATGGCCCCGATGCTAAGAGTTCCATCCTCGACCGCGATACGGCCGAGCGCAGCGATGCGGTTGAGATCGACCAATACGGCAGGCCGCGCCAGGCGGAAGTTGAGCAGCGGCACCAGGCTTTGCCCGCCGGCGAGCGGCCGTGCATCAGCGCCGTGCGCAGCCAGCAGGGCGACGGCGTCAGCCACTTCGGTCGGGCACTCGTAGGCGAACGGCGGCGGCTTCATGGTTTCCAAGCCTGACGATTGATCATTCGGCCCAATCCTATACTGGTCCGGGACCGCAGGTCAGTCCGTGCCCTCATCGCCGTCGAGCCCGGCGTGGAGCGCGTAGATGAGCTCCAGCGCATCCCTGGGCGTGAGGTCGTCGGGATTGATCTCTGCGAGGCGGGCGCGGAGCGGATCAGGCGGGGGCTCGGCAGGCGCCGGCGCCGGGCGGGCCTGGAACAGCGGCAGGTCGTTCGCGAGCCGCGCGGCAGCGGTGGCCTTCTCGCCCTGCTCCAGCACCGTCAACACCGCCTCGGCACGGGTCAGCACCGCCTCGGGTAGCCCCGCGAGGCGCGCCACGTGGATGCCGTAGGACCGGTCCGCCGCGCCGGGCGCCACCTCGTGCAGGAACACCACCTTCCCCTGCCACTCCTTGATCCGCATGGTGTGGCAGGCGAGCCGGTCGAGCTTCTGGGCAAGCGCGGTGAGCTCGTGATAGTGGGTGGCGAAGAGCGCGCGACAACGGTTGGTATCGTGCAGGTGCTCGATCGCGGCCCACGCGATGGAGAGCCCGTCGTAGGTGGCGGTGCCGCGCCCGATCTCGTCGAGGATCACCACCGCACGCTCGCCGGCCTGGTTGAGGATGGCGGCGGTCTCCACCATCTCCACCATGAAGGTGGATCGCCCGCGCGCGAGATCGTCGGCCGCGCCCACGCGGGAGAAGAGCCGGTCCACTACGCCGATGCGGGCGGAGGTGGCGGGCACGAACGAGCCCATTTGAGCCAGCACTGCGATCAGCGCATTCTGGCGCAGGAAGGTGCTCTTGCCGGCCATGTTGGGGCCGGTGATGAGCCAGATCCGGGCTTCCTCGCCGAGATCGCAATCGTTGGGGACGAAGGGGCTATCCCCTCCCGCGCCCATGGCCTCGACCACAGGGTGCCGGCCGCCGGTAATCTCGAAGGCTGTCGAGTCATCGACGACGGGGCGGATATAGCGGCGCTCGACGGCGAGCTGCGCCAGCCCCTGGGCCACGTCGAGCGCAGCCAGCGCGCCGGCCGCCCGCGCGACATCCTCGGCCCGACGGACGACATCGGCGCGGAGGTCGTCGAAATGCTGCTGTTCCAGCGCCAGCGCCTTGTCGGCCGCGCCGTTGATCTTTGCCTCCAGCTCGCCCAGCTCCACGGTCGTGTAGCGCATGGCGCTCGCGAGCGTCTGGCGGTGGATGAAGGCCTCGGGCAGCGCATCGGCCCGCTGCTGCGGCACCTCGACGTAATAGCCGAGCACGTTGTTGTGGCGCACCTTGAGGGCGTTCACGCCGGTTTCGCTGCGGTAGCGGGCCTCCAACCCGCCGATCAGCCGGCGGCTGTGGTCGCGTAGCTCCACCACCTCGTCGAGCGCCTCATCGTAGCCGCGCGCGATGACGCCGCCGTCCCGGATGCCGGGCGGCGGGCTCTCCACCAGCGCCTGGCTCAGGCGATCCACCAGGCTCTGGTGATGACCGAGCGCCTTGAGATCGGCTGCGAGCGCCGGCGGAGGCGCTCGCAGCCCACCAGCGTCTTCAGTGCCGAGAGCATCCCGGATCGCCGGAATCTGGCCGAGCGCATCGCGCACCGCAGCGAGATCGCGCGGCCCGCCGCGGCTGAGGCTGAGGCGTGAGAGCGCGCGCTCCACGTCGGGGCAGCGGCGGAGCCGCTCCCTGAGGCCGGCTCTTGCCCCCTCCGCCTCCACAAGAAAGCCCACGGAATCGAGCCGCTCGGCGATGGCAGCAGGCTCCGTGAGCGGCGCCGTCAGACGCGCCCTGAGCAGCCGGGCGCCTGCGCCGGTGACAGTGCGGTCGATCACCGAAAGCAGGCTGCCGGCGGCGCCGCCATCCAGGGTCGCGGTCAGCTCCAGGTTGCGCCGGGTCGCGGCGTCGATCGCCATCGCCGCACCCGTCTCGGTCGAGCGAAGCCGGGCGAGCCGCGGCAACTGGTCCTTCTGGGTGAGCTTGAGATAGCCGAGCACAGCGCCGGCAGCGGCAAGCTCCGCGCGTCCGAAGGAGCCGAGGCCGTCGAGGGCGGCCAGACCGTAGAACGCCGTGAGCGCCCGGCCGGCGGCGACACTGTCAAAGAGCGAGCGCGGCTGCGGGGTGAGCGCCTCCTTCCACTCGGCAAAAAGCTCGAAGAGCGCCGGCGTCTCGAGCAGCGGCTCGGGCACCAGAATTTCGCCTGGCTCGAGGCGCGCGAGTGCCGCAGGCAGTGAGGCCTCCGATACGTCCATCACTGCGAACTCGCCGGTGGACATCTCGGCCCACGCCAGCGCCAGCGCGCCTTCGGCCTGGGCAAGGGCCGCGAGGTAGTTGGCAGCGCGCGCATCCAGCAGCGCGTCCTCGCTCAGCGTTCCCGGCGTCACCAGCCGGATGACCTCGCGACGCACCACCGCCTTCGCGCCCCGCTTGCGGGCTTCCGCTGGGTCTTCCACCTGCTCGCAGACGGCGACCCTGAAGCCCTTTCTGATCAGCCGCTGAAGGTAGCCCTCGGCGCTGACGACGGGCACGCCGCACATCGGGATTTCCTGCCCCTGGTGGAGCCCCCGCTTGGTGAGTGCTATGTCGAGCGCGTCTGCGGCCTGACGCGCATCGTCGAAGAAGAGCTCGTAGAAGTCCCCCATCCGGTAGAACAGGAGGTGATCGGGGTGGGCAGCCTTGATTTCGAGGTACTGCGCCATCATCGGCGTGGCAGGCTCGACGCGCCGCGCGCGTGGCCGGCTTCGGCGGGCGCCGCGGGCGGCGGGCGGCGCGGCGGTCGCCTGCGCCTCGGCGTCATCGGGCATGGCGCGACAGTAGCATATGGCGCTCCGGCGATTCGTACGCCTGGCGACGGCGCTGCCGACCTCTGATCGCCTTATATTCGTCACGCTCATGCTCGGGTCGCTCTGTTAGACTCAAGGGCCCGGGACCACGCTTCGGAGGTGAGCCGGTCGATGGTGGCGCGCGTCGTTCCGCTGCGCCGGTGGGCGTATTTGAGCCTCGCGGCGTCGCTGCCGCTCGGGCTTGCGTTCCTGGTGCTCGGCGTACTCGGCCTCACGCCGCCCGTCGCGGCGGTGCTGGCCTGGGCCGGCCTCAGCCTGATCACTGCGGCCGTGGCCGGCCTGATGCTGGCGGATGCCGGCGCACTCGCGCGCCACGTGGAAGCCTCGATCGAGACCGAGGACGAGGCACGCCGAAGCCCGGCGCCGGCGGGGGTGTTTACGCGCGAGCTCGCGGCATCGATCGAGCGCATGGCCCGGCTTGGCACCGAAGGCCGAGTGCGGCTTGCCAGCGAACGTGCCGAGCTCGAACGCGCGCTCGACGCCTTGCCCGAGCCGTTGCTCCTGCTCGATGCCGACCGCAAGGTGGTGCGCGCCAACCGGGCGGCGACATCGCTGCTCGGCGGCGATGTGACCGGGCGCCATATCTCAGCCTCGCTGCGCAATCCGCAGCTGATCGAGGCGGTCGAGCAGACCGTCGAGGGCGCCGAAGGGCGCGACATCGAGTTCACGCTGCAGGCGCCGGTCGAGCGCACTTTCGCGGCGCGGGTGGAGCGGCTGCCCGAGCCGAGGGAAGGCGGCGCTGCCGTGCTGCTCGCGCTGGTAGACTTCACTGCCGTGCGCCGCACCGATCAGATGCGAGCCGATTTCGTCGCCAACGCGAGCCACGAGATCAGGACGCCGCTCGCCACCCTGATGGGCTTCATCGAGACGCTGCAGGGTTCTGCCCGCGACGACGCAGCCGCACGCGAGCGCTTTCTCGCCATCATGGATCAGCACGGCAAACGCATGGCGCGCCTCGTCGACGACCTGCTTTCGCTCTCCCGCATCGAGATGAACGAGCACACGCCGCCAACCGAGGCGGTGTCCCTCCCTCCCCTGCTGGCCAATGTGCGCAACACGCTAGCCTGGCGGGCAGAGCAGCGCGGGGTGACCGTTGGCATCGACGCCGAAGAGGGCCTCCCGCCCGTGATCGGCGACGGAGACGAGCTCACCCAGGTGTTCCTCAACCTAGTCGATAACGCGATCAAGTACGGAGACGAGCAAGACACCGTCAGGGTGGATGTCCGGCGAATTGCGGAGGCCGAGGCGGCCGGCTGGAGAGCGGGTAATGACGGCGCGGTCGCGGTCGCAGTCGCCGACCGGGGGGCGGGCATCCCGCGCGAGCATCTGCCGCGGCTTACGGAGCGCTTCTACCGCGTGGACAAGGCGCGCTCGCGCGAGCTCGGCGGCACCGGCCTCGGGCTTGCCATCGTCAAGCACATCGTGAACAGGCACCGCGGGGCTCTCACTATCGACAGCGCACCCGGCGAGGGCAGCACGTTCACCGTCTACCTGCAGCCGGCCGCGAAGGCTTTGCAACCCGCCCCGGAGGGGATTGACGAGACGACCGGTGACCACACACCCGATCAACCGGACGCTGCCGTCATGAAACCGTAACCAAACTGACTTATCCCTGCATCGGCCCGTTCGTAGAGTGAGCCTAGCGCTCGCCTGACAGGGCGCACGGTGCAGGGGCGGCCGACGGCGTGCAGCTCACCATTCTCCTCATTGCAGTCCTGGCGCTGGCGGTCATCGGCCTTTATTTCGGCCGCCGACGGGCGTTCCGCGCGGCCGGCACGAACCTCAGCGCGCTCCATTCGATGCCGAGCTACCACGGCTGGTACGTGGCGCTCTGGTGCGGCATCCCGTCGGGCATTGTCCTCGTCGTCTGGCTGATCATCGAGGCGCCGATCCTGGAGGGGTTGCTGCTCACCTACCTTGGCCCGGAGATGGCGAACCAGTCGGACGCGATGATCGGCCTGCTGCTCAACGACGTGCGCAATCTGGCCTCGGGCGACGTGGTGAGCCGCGAGGTCGATCCGGCCCTGCAGGCCGCGGCGGACCGTTACGCCAGCATGAAATCGACGGCGCAGGCCGCAGTTCTGGCAATCGGCGTGGCCCTGGCCGGGGCCGGCTTCGGCTGGGCCTGGCGGCGCATCGCGCCCGGCTTGCGCGCGCGCAACAAGGTCGAGCGGGTGGTGAACATCGTGCTGATCCTCTCCTCCTGCGTCGCCATCGTCACCACCATCGGCATCGTCCTCTCGGTGCTGTTCGAATCGATCCGTTTTTTCTCGATCATCCCCTTCTGGGATTTCCTGTTCGGCTTGAAATGGAGCCCGCAGACGGCGATCCGCGCCGATCAGGTGGGCAGTACCGGTGCCTTTGGCGCCATTCCGCTCTTCACCGGCACACTGATGATCACGCTGATCGCCATGCTGGTGGCGCTGCCGGTGGGCCTCTTCGCCGCCATCTACATGGCCGAATTCGCGAGTCCCCGGTTCCGCAACGTGACCAAGCCCATTCTGGAGATCCTGGCTGGTGTCCCGACGGTGGTGTACGGCTTCTTCGCGGCCTTGGTGGTGGCGCCTGCGGTAAGGGGGGTCGGCGAATCGATCGGCCTCGATGTCGCCTCCGAAAGTGCGCTCGCCGCCGGCGTCGTCATGGGCATCATGATCATCCCCTTCATCTCGTCGCTGAGCGACGACGCCATCGTCGCGGTGCCCAACTCGCTGCGGGAAGGCTCGCTCGCCATGGGGGCGACCAAGTCGGAGACCGTGGTCAAGGTGATCCTGCCGGCGGCGCTGCCGGGGATCGTCGCCGCCTGCCTGCTCGCGGTGAGCCGGGCCATCGGCGAGACCATGATCGTGGTGATGGCTGCAGGCCTGGCCGCGAACCTCACCGCCAATCCGCTCGACGCGGTCACCACCGTCACGGTGCAGATCGTGACGCTGCTGGTGGGCGATCAGGAGTTCGACAGCGCCAAGACGCTGGCCGCCTTTGCGCTCGGCCTGATGCTCTTCGTCGTGACGCTCGCGCTCAACATCTTCGCGCTCCATATCGCGCGCAAGTACTGGGAGCAGTATGACTGACCTCGCGGAACCGGCGCTCGGCGGCGCCTGGCAGGATGCGGACTGGACGAAGCGCCGCCTGCGCCGGCGCTATCGTGCCGAGCGGCGCTTCAAGGCCTACGGCATCGTCGCCGTAGCCATCGCGCTCGCCTTCCTCGCGCTCCTGATCGGCAGCGTCATCGCCGAAGGCTACCCCGCCTTCGTGCGCACCTCGGTCGCGCTTGAGGTCGAGTTCGACCCCGAAATTCTCGGCCTAGGCGAGACCCCGAGCCGGGAGGAGCTTCAAAAAGCGAACTACGGCAAGCTCTTGCGCGAATCCGTCTTCGCCGCCTTCCCCGAGGTCACGGCACGGAAGGAGCGGCGCAAGCTCTTGAAGCTGGTGAGCACGGCCGCGCGCTTCGAGCTGCGGGAGCTGCTGGTCGACGATCCTTCGATCGTCGGTACCACACAACGTGTCTGGCTCACCGCGTCGAGCGACGTGGACATGTTGATCAAGGGAAGCGCGCCCCGCGACGTGCCGGAAGACGAGCGCCGCCTCGATGACCAGCAAATCGCCTGGATCGACGCGTTCGATGCCGCCGGCTTCGTGGAGACCGGATTCAACGGCGAGTTTTTCGTCAATGCGGACTCGCGGGAGCCGGAGATCGCCGGCATCGGCGGCGCGATCGCAGGCTCGTTTTACATGCTGCTGGTCACGCTGGTGTTGACCTTCCCCATCGGTGTGACTGCGGCGATCTATTTGGAGGAGTTCGCACCCAAGAATCGCCTCACCGACATGATCGAGGTCAACATCAACAACCTCGCGGCGGTGCCCTCTATCGTGTTCGGCTTGCTGGGGCTCGCGGTGTTCATCAACCTGTTCCACCTGCCGCGCTCGGCGCCCATCGTGGGCGGGCTCACGCTCACCCTGATGACGCTGCCGACGATCATCATCGCGGCCCGCTCCGCGCTCAAGGCAGTGCCCCCCTCCATCCGCGAGGGCGCGTACGGGGTCGGTGCCTCGCCGATTCAGGTGGTCTTTCACCACGTGCTGCCGTTGGCGACACCCGGCATCCTCACCGGAACGATCATCGGCATGGCCCGAGCACTGGGCGAGACCGCACCGCTGCTGATGATCGGGATGGTTGCCTTCATCGTCGACATCCCCGGTGGCCCGTTTGATCCGGCGACGGCGCTGCCGGTGCAGATCTTCCTTTGGGCGGACAGCCCGGAGCGCGGCTTCGTCGAGAAGGTCTCGGCGGCGATTCTGGTGCTGCTGGCGTTCCTGATCCTGATGAACGCGGTGGCGATTTATCTCAGGCGCAAGTTCGAGATCCGCTGGTAAACGGATCGGGAGTGGTATCGTGATGGATGACACCGACGGATTGGTCTCACGGATGATGGAATACGCCGGCGCGCCCCCTGCAGTTCCTGCAGCCGCTCCTTCTGCGGCCAGCACGGAGGCGCCGGCCCCCATCAGGATGCGCGCCCGCGACGTCAACGTCTTCTACGCCGACAAGCAGGCGCTCTTCGATGTCGACATCGATCTGGCCCTGAACAAGGTGACCGCACTGATCGGCCCCTCGGGCTGCGGCAAGTCCACCTTCCTGCGCTGCCTCAACCGCATGAACGACATCATCGACATCTGCCGCGTGACCGGCTCGATCACGCTGGACGACCGGGACATCTACGGCCGCGACATCGACGTGGTGCAACTCAGGGCGCGCGTCGGCATGGTCTTCCAGAAGCCTAATCCGTTCCCGAAATCGATTTACGAGAACGTGGCTTACGGCCCGCGCATCCACGGGCTCGCCAGAAAGGGGCGGGAGCTCGACGACATCGTGGAGCGGAGCCTGCGCCGCGCCGGCCTCTTCGACGAGGTCTCCGACCGGCTGCAGCAGCCGGGCACCAGCCTCTCCGGGGGGCAGCAGCAGCGGCTTTGCATCGCCCGCGCCATCGCCATCAGCCCCGAGGTGATTCTGATGGACGAGCCCTGCTCGGCGCTGGACCCCATCGCCACGGCCAAGGTGGAGGAGCTGATCGACGAGCTCCGCGAGCACTACACGATCGCCATCGTCACCCACAACATGCAGCAGGCGGCGCGGGTCTCTCAGTTCACGGCGTTCTTCCATCTGGGCGAGCTCGTGGAATTCGAGGCGACCGAGCAGATCTTCACCAATCCGCACGATCAGCGGACGCAGGACTACATTACCGGGCGCTTCGGCTAGGCGCGCAAACGGGCCGAGGACAAGGAGAACGACCGATGGTTGCCGAGCACACGGTCAAGGCCTACGACGAGGAGCTGGATCGCATGAACAACGCGATCCTGGAGATGGGCGGCATCGTCGAGCAACAGCTCGCCGCCTCTATCGCCTCGCTGGCCCGCCGCGACGACGATGCTGCTTCGCGCGTCATCACCGAAGACCGGCGAGTGGACGCGCTGGAGGCCGAGATCGACCAGCTCGCGGTCCGCATCCTGGCGCTGCGCCAGCCGGTCGCGGTGGACCTCCGGGTCATCACCGCCTCGCTCAAGGTCTCCAGCGATCTGGAGCGCATGGGCGACTACGCCGCCAACGTCGCCAAGCGTTCCATCGCCATCCAGGACATCGACCCCGTCCGGCTGACCCACGCAATCTCGCGGATGGCGGGCATTGCCCAGGGCATGATCAAGGACGTGCTCGATTCCTTCCGGGACCGCGACGTCGAGCGCGCCATGGCGGTCTGGCGACGCGACGAGGACGTCGACGAATCCTACAACAGCCTCTTCCGCGAGCTGCTCACCTACATGATGGAGGACCCGCGCCGCATCACCACCTGCGCGCATCTGCTCTTCATTGCCAAGAATATCGAGCGGATCGGCGATCACGCCACCAACATCGCCGAGACCGTGAGCTACATGGTGACAGGCACCCCGGTGGAGGAGGAGCGGCCCAAGGGCGATGTCACGTCATTCCACCAGGCGGACGACGGGACGGAGGCGTCGGCGTCATGAAGCCGTACATTCTGGTCGTCGAAGACGAGGCGGCGCTGCTCACGCTGCTCCGCTACAACTTGGAGAAGGGCGGCTTCGAGGTGGGCGAGGCCGTGGACGGCGAGGAAGCGCTGCTCATGGTGGAAGAGCGGCGCCCCGACCTGATGGTGCTCGACTGGATGTTGCCGACGCTTTCGGGCATCGAAGTGTGCCGCCGCATCCGGCGACGGCCTGACGTTCAGCCGCTGCCGATCGTCATGCTGACGGCGCGCGGCGAGGAGGCGGACCGGGTGCGCGGCCTCGACGGCGGCGCCGATGACTACGTGGTCAAGCCCTTCTCGCCGGCCGAGCTTCTGGCTCGCATCCGCGCGATCCTGCGGCGCATGCGGCCTGCGCTCGGCGACGAAGTGCTGCACTATGCCGACCTCAAGATGGACCTCGCCGCTCACCGGGTAACGCGGGGGGACGAGTCGATCCACCTGGGGCCGACCGAGTTCCGGCTGCTGCGGCACCTGATGGAGCACCCGGGCCGCGTGTTCTCGCGCGAGCAGTTGCTCGATTCGGTCTGGGGCCCTGACATCTTCATCGAGAGCCGGACGGTGGACGTTCACGTACGCCGACTGAGACAGGCGCTCAACGCCGAGCGCCGCCCGGACCTGATCCGGACCGTCCGTTCGGCCGGCTACGCCCTCGATTCAAGCGTGGGATGAGCCCACGAAGCCGTGGAGTGGGCGGTGACGCCGCCAGCTGTGGCATTTGCGTCACAGTGAGGCAAGAAAAGTTCTTGATGACTGAATTCTGTCATATTTCGCGACGAGCAGGGTTGCGCTACGGACCCCGCGTGTACCATTCTCACGGTTCGGCGGGCCGCGCTGGTTGAGAGGCGCACCGTCGCGGATCCATGCATGGAACTCTCTAAATCGCGCGAATGAGGAGGATGGGAGCATGAAGAAGGTACTGTTGGGAACTACGGCACTTGTCGCGGCAGGCGCGTTCGCCGCCGTCGCCGCGCAGGCCGACGAGATGATGGCAGAGCCGGTCACGGTCGGCGTCGGCGGCTACACGACCGGAGCCATGGGCTTCGCGAACGATGGTGGTGACGGCAAGCGTGGCCACGGTATCGACTATGTATTCGAAATTGGCGTTTCCGGGTCCACCACTCTGGATAACGGCATCACGGTGGCCGTCAGTGGGCAGATTGGCCGCTCCGCCGGTGCCGACGAAGCTATTGACGAGATTCACACCACGCTGAGCGGGTCTTTCGGTTCGATCAGGCTCGGCAGGACTGAGAGCGCGGCCTTCAATACCACGACCGCGGCTCCGGGCGCCGGCATCGGCGGCATGCTCGGCGCCAACTACTCTTGGTTCAGCACTGCAGTGCCGACGGTAAACACATATTCCGGGCTCGGTGCAGAAGATGCCCTCAAGGTGGTCTATACCTCGCCCAACTTCAACGGCTTGAGCGTTGGGGTGAGCTACGCTCCCAATAACGACGAGGAAAACTTCAACGACCGGTCAACTGCCGGTTTGGGAGGGCACACTGCGGTCGGTCTGACCTACTCGACGGACTTCATGGCCGGCGGCTCGCTCAGCCTTGGCGCCGCCTATGAAACAGCAGCCGATGGTACGACAGGTGACGACCCGGAGGCCACCCGCTTCGGAATCAATGTCGGTGTCGACCAGGTCTCGTTCGGCGGCAGCATGTACGACGTCGACGGGGGTGACATGGTGTACGATGTCGGCGCCTCCTGGACAGAAGGCGCGACCGAGCTGGGCGTCCAGTATGGCCACAATGACGGCACTGACGTCGGCTCAACGTTTGCCCATTTGACCTACACGCTCGGGCCAGGCGTCCTGGTCGGGGCGCAGGTCGCCACCTCGGACGACGTGACCCAGTTCATGCTCGGCACGGCGGTCTTCTTCTAATCGACCGTCACCGAACAGCAATGAAGGGGAGCACCCACGTGCTCCCCTTTTTCTTTGAGCCAGGCACGATCGAAAGCCTGGAGAATCATGTTTTCATTGCCGCCTGATAGTGGCGCAAGACCAGTAAACCACGAGAGCGTCGTGGCTGTTGCGGGCGTTTGCGCCACGATTTGTCTCGCAATGGGCTAACCGAGCTGGTGAGGCGTCGTCAGAGAGAACTCAAAATGACTGAAAAGAGCTTCGGATCGCGCTGGATTGCTGGAGCGACATTGGCCGCCTGCCTCGCGTTCGGCGGTGCAAGCGCAACGCAGGCGCAGGAGGGCAGCTGGTACATCGGGGCCAACCTGCCCCTCATGTTCATCGACGACACGGACTCGATCTCCACCGGCGCCTTCCAGCAGACGCAGATGGGGCCACAGGGACCGGTCCAGCAAGAAGTAAGCTACAGCGCGACGGTCCAAACGGAGCACGACACGGGCTTCAAGCTCGGCGGCCTTATCGGCCATCACCTGGACTCCAACCTTCGCATCGAAGGTGAAATCTTTTTCGCCAGGGCCAAGGTCAGCAAGTTGACCCACAGCAGCATCACCGTGCCGGCGCTCTCCTTCACCCTGCAAGACGAACTGGCCATCCCCGTGTCGGGCTCTGCCGACCAGTTCGGTGCGCTGGTGAACGTCTGGTACGACATCGACACCGGCGATAGCTGGACCCCTTACATCGGCGGCGGTCTCGGCTTCATTCGGGTCGACCGGGGCGGCTTGAGTTACGAAACGGGCGCTGTAGCGCAGGCGGTCGCGAACGGACTGGCCCGGGCTCAGGCCGCACAACAGAACATACCTCCCGAATTGGTCCCCCCAGTTCCTATCCCCGAAGTGCCCGAGCTTTCCGGAAGCGATACCGCGTTCGCGTATCAGATTGGTGCGGGGGTGGGTTATGCGCTGTCGGATACGGCCACACTCCAGATCGGCTACCGATTGCAAATGGTTGACGGCTTGTCGTTCAGCGGCGCAAACGATGTGGCGATGGTGGGCTCCGAGACCGACCTCCGCATTCACTTCCTCGAGATCGGCATTCGGCAACTGTTCTAGGGGGTTAGACGCCCTCACGGGCGCATTCAGGCGCTGGCGGGACCGCGAAGTCCGGTTTGGGCGATAACCGCGGCGATCGCCTGCTCGCCGCGCGGCGCCATTAGGTGCACCCCGGCGACGCCCTCGATCCCTTGCAACTCCTCGATCAGCTCGACGCAAATGCGGATTCCCTCGGCCTGCGGTTCCTTGGCGCCGTCGAGCCGGGCGATGACCGAATCCGGAATGTGGACGCCGAAGAGGTTCTCGTTCATCCAGCGGGCCGAGCGCGCCGACCTGATGGGTCCGATACCGACGATGATGGCCGTGCGCTCAGGGATTCCGAAGTCCCCGAGCCAGACGAGGTAGCGCCGCAGCATCGCCGTATCGAAGCAGAACTGGGTCTGGAAGAAGTCCGCGCCTGCGTCGATCTTGGCCTGAAGGCTGGTGGGCGCCTCACCCGCCTTCGGCTCGCGGGGGGCATCGGCGCCGCCGATCAGCAGCCGGGGTGCCGATGCGAGGCTGCGCTCGCCGGGGAGCATCGCC
Organism: Alphaproteobacteria bacterium; assembly: GCA_022820945.1. GTDB lineage: Bacteria > Pseudomonadota > Alphaproteobacteria > UBA828 > UBA828 > WTGU01. The sequence goes on from JAJEEP010000055.1 coordinate 59,499, forward strand.
TCGTCCCGCATGGTGCGCACCAGCGCCATGAACTCGTTGGACTTGAGATCGAAGACCGGCTTCGTCTCGGGCTGGTCGCCGGCCTCAACCGAATCGCCGGTGAGGCAGAGCAAGCTGTGCACGCCGAGCGCCGCCGCCCCCAGCACGTCGGCCTGCAGCGCGAGCCGGTTACGATCGCGCATGGTGAACTGGAGCACCGGCTCGATGCCCTCGCGCACCAGGATCGCGGCGGTCGCGAGCGGCGAGAGATGCGCGCGCGCGCCGGCACCGTCGAGCACGTTGACGGCATCGGCGAGCCCCTTGAGGCAGCCGGCACGGGCCAGAACGTCGGCCGGATCGACCGAGTCCGGCGGCCCCATCTCGGCCGTGATGGCGAACTCCCCCGCGCGCAGCACGCGCTCCAACCGGCCTGCGCTCTTCGCCTCGTCTGCCATGGCCCTCTCCAACACCCACGTCACCCGTCCCGTCGGCGGCGGGGCGCGACCATAGAGGGCGCGCGCCGGACAATCCAGCGCGCATTCACGCGGACTCAGAGGAGGCGCTGGCGTGCCTTAAGCGCGGTGCCGAGGGTGCCGTCGTCGAGGTAGTCGAGCTCGCCGCCGACCGGCAGGCCGTGGGCGAGGCGCGAGATCGCAACACCGCTTTCGGCCAGCCGGTCGGTCAAGTAGTGCGCCGTGGTCTGCCCGTCCACGGTGGCGCTGGTGGCGAGGATGATCTCCTTGACCTCGGATGCGCCGGCACGAGCGACGAGACCGGCAATCGAGAGGTCTTCCGGCCCGATTCCGTCCAGCGCCGAGAGCAAGCCGCCCAGCACGTGGTAGCGGCCGCGGAACATCAGCGTGCGCTCCAGCGCCCAGAGATCCGCGACCTGCTCGACGACGCAGATGGCCGCGCGGTCGCGTTCGGAGTCCGCGCAGATCGCGCAGGGGTCCTGGGCATCGAGATTGCCGCAAGTGCCGCAGGGGCGGACGCTCTCGGCCGCCGTGCGCAGCGCGCTCAAGAGCGGCTCCAGCCGTGACTCCCGTCGCTCCAGCAGATGCAGCGCGGCGCGGCGGGCGGAGCGCGGCCCGAGTCCGGGGAGCTTGCCGAGATGCCCGACCAGCCGCTCGATCGCAGGGCTGGTCATCGTGGACCTGTCATCGCCGCGTGCCGGTGGCGGAGGGCTCGCCCGGCTCCTTTACAGGCCGAGATCGAGGCCCGGCGGCAGCTTGAGGCCGCCGGTGACCTCGGCCATCCGTTCCTGCACGAGCTGCTCGACCCTAGCCTTGCCGTCGTTGAAGGCGGCAACGATCAGGTCCTCCAGCACCTCCACCTCGTCGCCGCTCACCAGCGCCGGATCGATGGAGAGGCGGCGCATCTCGCCCTTGCCCGTGAGCGTGACCCGCACCAAGCCGCCTCCCGCCGTGCCCTCGACCTCGAGCGCGCCCAGGCTCTCCTGCAGCTCGGCCATCCTGGTCTGCATCTCCTGGGCCTGCTTCAGCATCTTGCCGATGTTCTTCATGGGAAGGCGTCTCCGTCGTTTCCGTTATCCGGCGCGGGCCGGTGAACCTTGCGCACGCGCGCGCCTGGGAAGGCGTCGAGAACCTGCCGCACCAGCGGATGGTCCATCGCCGCCCGGTCGGCGGCTTCCTGCGCGGCTCGATCCTGCTCGTCGAGAGTGGGCTCGCCGCCCTCTTCGCTTAGCGCGATCATCCAGCGCTCACCGGTCCATTGCTCCAGCCGTTCCCGAAGCAGGGCGAGCATCTTGCTGTCGGGCGAGCGCCCGCAGTTGATCTCGACCGCGCCTACCGCAACGCGGATGGGGCGAACCTCGGTCCTGAGCCACGCGCTCAGGATCGGCTCTCGCCGCTCCTCTGCGAGCGCCGCGATCTCACGCAGGGATGTCGGCTGCGCTTGCGGGGCGGGCGCGGCTACCGGCACTGCCTGCGGTGTGGGCTCGGGCGCCGACACAGGCTCCGCCACCGCTCCGGCGGTGCCCGAGGCTGCGGCGCTGCGCGGTGCAGGCGCCGGGGCAGAAGCGGGCGGCGATGCGGGTGCGCCCGCGGGCTGCGCGCTCGCATCGCCGGACCCGATGGCGCGGAGCGCATCGGCCGGGCTCGGCAGGTCGGCGGCGTAGGCGATCCGCACCAGGGTCATCTCGGCCGCGAGCGCGGGCCGCGCCGCCCGGTTGGCCTCCTCCAGCCCCTTGAGCAGCATCTGCCAGGTCTGTGCGAGCGACGGTACCGCCAGGGCCTCGGCCATGTCGCGCCCGCGCGTGCGCTCGGCCTCGGGCACGGCGGGGTCCTCCGCCGCAGTGGGAACGTGTTTCAGCCGTGTGAGCCAATGGCAGAGCTCCAGCAGGTCCTGCAGCAGCGCCTGGGGCTCCGCGCCCGCGTCGTGAAGCTCGGAGAAGCAATCCAGCGCGTCCTTGATCGCGCCCTTCATCAGCATATCGAATAGGTCGAACAGCCGGGTGCGGTCGGCAAGGCCCAGCATGGTGCGCACCGCCTCCTCGGTGATGCGCGTGCCCTCGTGTGCCATCGCCTGGTCGAGCACGGAGAGCCCGTCTCGCACCGAGCCGTCGGCGGCCCTGGCGATGAGCGCAAGCGCCGCCGGCTCCACCTCGACAGCCTCGGCGTCGGCGATGCCCGAGAAGTGCTCGACCAGCACCTCCATATCGACCCGGCGCAGGTCGAAGCGCTGGCAGCGCGAGAGCACCGTCACCGGCAGGCGGCGCACCTCGGTCGTCGCGAAGACGAACTTGACGTGGGGCGGCGGCTCCTCGAGCGTCTTCAGCAGCGCGTTGAAGGCCTGCTTCGAGAGCATATGCACTTCGTCGATGATGTAGACCTTGTAGCGCGCCGAAACCGGGCGATAGCGCACGCTCTCGATCAGCTCGCGCACGTCGTCGATGCCGGTGCGCGAGGCCGCATCCATCTCGATCACGTCGACGTGGCGGTCCTCGGCGATGGAGACGCAGTGATCGCACACCCCGCACGGATCGGGCGTCGGGTCGCCGGCGCCGTCCTCGCCGATGCAGTTGAGCGCACGCGCGATGATCCGCGCGGTCGAGGTCTTGCCCACGCCGCGCACGCCCGTCAGCAGATAGGCGTGAGCCAGGCGGTCCATGGCGATCGCGTTGCTCAGGGTGCGCACCAGGGCGTCCTGGCCGATCAGCCCGGCGAAGCTCGCCGGCCGGTATTTGCGCGCGAGCACGCGATAGGCGGCGGCGTCCTCGCTCATCGGTGCATGGCGTCCTTCGATCCGCGTCTTGCGGGGGCGGCGCATGAAATTGGCGGCAGGAGACCGGCAGGCGACCCGGCTTGAAGCTCGTTACGGCTGCTTCCTTCCGGACCTGACCGGGTTGGCGAGTTAGCCGTCCGCCGCCGATCTCCCGCGCCCACTATAGCAGGTGCCGCCGAGGCCGTTTAAGCCGCGCGTTGGGCAAGATCGGCGAGATAGTCGAGCACGGCCTCGGTGTCCGACACATCGGCCGAGCAACGGTTCATGTCGAACAGGTTGATCGCGTGGCTGATGGGCAGGCGGTCGAACACCGCGTCCGCCGGTACGATGGTGCGATAGTTGTAGGAGAACGCGTCGAAGACCGTGGCGCGGACGCAGTTGCAGGTGGCGCCGCCGGTGACGATCAGCGTATCGATGGCGCGGTCGATCAGGTAAGGCAGGAGGGGCGTGCCGTGGAAGGAGCTGGGTTTCTTCTTGGTGAAGACCAGGTCGCCGGGCTCGGGCGCCACCGCGTCTACGATGGCGCTGCCATGGGTGCCTTCGAAGTAGACGTTCTCGCCCGCCTCTGCGCCGATCTTGGCGTCGAAGAGCCCAGCGTCACCGACGGTACGGTCGATGGCGAAGCGGGTGTAGATCACGGGCGCCGCCGCGGCGCGGGCTGCAGCGACGATGCGCCTGGTCTGCCAGACGGCGGCCCAGCCGGCGGCGCAGCTATACGGATAGGCGGCGAGATCGTGGTTGCCCTCCTCCCCCACCATGTAGTTCTGCACGTCGATGAGGATGACGGCCGGGCGCGCGCCGAAGCCGACGCGCTTGGCCCAGCGGCCGCGCTCGATGGTCTCCCTGTCATCCGCGCTCAGGAAGCGTTGCCAATCCGGCATGTCAGGCATCGGGGGCCTCCGACCGTGCGTTCCGGGGGGCCCATCTTAGCCGGAATTCGACCGCGCCGGGGGTGGTCGTGAGCGCGGGTCACTCCGAGGCCCCGGGCTGGCGGCTTCAGGTTGCGCTCGAGCGGACCGCTTTCGAGGCGCTGGAGGGGGCGCTCGAAAACCTGACGGATGCCGTGGTGGCGGAGACAGTCAAGGCGACACACCCAATCGAGAAGTCCCCGGCGGACCTTTTGCGCGTGACCCTGTTCGGCACCGACCCGGCAGGCGAGGATTCGCGGCCAAAGAGGTTACTCGCGTTGCTCGGCGAGGCCGGCGTCGAGCTCGACGACGCGGCGGTGGAGCCGGAAGGCGCCACCGATTGGCTGGCGCAGTCCGCGGCCTCCTTTCCGCCCGTCACGATCGGGCGTTTGACGATCGTGGGCGCGCACCAGGATCCGCCCTCCCGGCGCTTCGTGCTACGCGTCGATGCCGGCCCCGCCTTCGGCTCAGGCCGCCACGAGACCACGCAAGGCTGCCTGCTTGCGCTCGACTGGTTGGCCCGTCAGCGGCAAGTGCGCACCGCCTTCGATATCGGTACGGGCTCCGGCATCCTCGCGGTGGCGGCGGCGCGGCTCTGGCCGGCGCGGGTGCTCGCCCTCGATAGCGACCCTGTTGCGGTTGCCACGGCAAGGAAGACGTTGCGGCAGAACGGGCTCTCACGCCGGGTAACGGTGGTACAGGGCGAGGGTTTTCACCCGATCAAAGCGATGCGACTCGGCGGGGCGGGCCTGATCGTCGCCAACATCAGGGTAAAGCCCATCGCTGCGATGGCAGCGGCCTTCGCCCGGCACCTGGAGCCGCGCGGCGGCGCGGTGCTCTCCGGACTTCTCGCTTCCGAGGAGCGGCTGGTGCTCGCGGCATTTCGCGCGGTCGGGCTCCGGCTCCGGCGGCGCATGGGGCGCGGCGCCTGGGTCACGCTGATATTGACGCGGTGAGCGGCGCGCTGGCAGAAACACCCCCATGCCGGAAGACAACGCGACAACCGACCGGCGAAGCGCGTTGGCGCAAGCGCTCGCCGAGGCCGGAATCGACAAGCCCCTCGAAGATGTGGAAGCGCTGCTGCAAGGCGTCGCCGCCGCGGCACCGCAAGACCGGAGCTGGCTCCGCCTGATCCACCCGGACGCCGCCGCCGGGTCCGTCGGAGTCGAGCGCCTCGAGGCTCTGCGACGCGCCTATGCCGAGGCGTCGGACGGGATCGACACGCCGCAACAGGCGGCGCGGCTTGCCGCGCTCAGGGCCGAGCTTGCCGAGCGCGGCCTCGATGGCTTCGTGGTGCCGCTCAGCGACGAGCACCAGGGCGAGTACGTGGCGCGCCGCTCGCAGCGGCTGGCGTGGCTCACCGGCTTCACCGGCTCCGCCGGCATGGCAATCGTGCTGGCCGAGCGGGCGGCGCTTTTCGTGGACGGGCGCTACACCCTGCAGGCGGCGGCGCAGGTGGATGGCGCCCTCTACGAGCACCGTCACGTCGCCGACGAGCCGGCCGACGCGTGGCTCAGGGAGCACCTCGCGGCGGGCGCCGCGCTCGGCTACGACCCCAGGCTGCACGGCACGCGTGAGCGCGACCGGCTGGCGGCGCCCTGCTGCGACGTCGGCGCCCGCCTTGTCCCGTGCAAGGACAATCCCATCGACGCGCTGTGGGCGGACCAGCCGCCGGCCCCGCTCGGCCCCATTGCGCCTCATCCGCTGCGCTTCGCCGGCACCGAGGCGGGAGAGAAGAGAGAGATCGTCGCTGCCCGGCTCGCGCCGAAGGGCGCAGACGCCGCAGTCTTGAGCGCGCCCGATTCCATCGCGTGGCTCTTGAACGTGCGGGGCGCCGACGTCGCCAACAGCCCCCTCCCCCACTCCTTCGCCATCGTTCACGGCGGCGGCGACCTGGACTGGTTCGTGGACCGCCGCAAGCTCCTCCCGGAGGTTCCGGCGCACCTCGGCAATGCCGTGAACGTGCAGGTGCCGGAGGCGATGGCGGACGTGCTCGACGCGCTTGCCGGCGCAGGCAAGGCGGTGCTGGTCGACGAGGCGGCGACCCCGGTCTGGATGGTCGATCGGCTGACCGACGGCGGTGCGAAGGTGGTTCGCGGCGCCGATCCCTGCGCGCTGCCCAAGGCCTGCAAGAACGCGGTGGAGCTCGACGGCATCCGCGCGGCCCATCGCCGGGACGGCGCGGCCTTGACGCGCTTCCTGGCCTGGCTCGCTACCGCGCCGCCCGGCTCGATCTCCGAGCTCGATGCGGTCGACCGGTTGGCGGCGATGCGCGCGGGCGGCGAGCACTACCGCGGGCCCAGCTTCGATACCATCTCCGGATCGGGCGCCAACGGCGCCATCGTCCACTACCGGGTGACAACGGAAAGCAACCGCACGCTGGAGCCCGGCTCGCTCTACCTCGTCGATTCCGGCGGGCAGTATCTCGACGGCACCACAGACGTGACCCGCACGGTCGCCATCGGCACGCCTTCGCCGGAGCATCGGGACCGCTTCACCCGCGTGCTGCGCGGCCACATTGCGCTGGCGACGGCGCGCTTCCCGCGCGGCACCACCGGCGCGCAGCTCGACACGCTCGCCCGCCAGTTCCTGTGGCAAGCGCGCCTCGATTACGACCACGGCACCGGCCACGGCGTGGGGCACTACCTCAACGTGCACGAAGGCCCGCAGCGCATTTCGCGCCTCGGCTCCGGCGCCGCGCTCATGCCCGGCATGATCGTCTCCAACGAGCCCGGCTACTACAAGACCGGCGCCTACGGCATCCGCATCGAGAACCTGGTTACGGTAACGGAGGCCGACGACGCCAACGGAGGCTTTCTCGGCTTCGAGACGCTCACGCTCGCACCCATCGACCGCGCGCTCATCGAGCCCGGCATGCTGACGTCGGACGAGCGCGCCTGGCTCGACGCCTATCACGCGCGCGTGGCCGAAACCCTCGCGCCCCTGCTCTCGGACGACGCGGCGACGCTTGCCTGGCTTCGCGCCGCAACGGCACCCATAACCGCCGCCTGAGCCCGCTTTTCTCACCAAGCTCACGGCCTGCGTGAGCGAATCCCGTCTATCGTTCCGTCTCGGATCGATCCTCTGCGCCCGGGTCGTAGGCGAGGTTCGGCCCGAGCCACGCTTCGGTTTCCTTGATGGATGCTTCCTTGCGCCTGGCGTAGTCCGCCACCTGATCGCGGCCGAGCTTGCCGACGCCGAAATACGTGCTCTCCGGGTGGCTGAAGTAGAGGCCGCAGACCGACGATGCCGGCCACATGGCGCAGCTCTCGGTGAGCCTGAGCCCGGTGCGGGCCTCCGCCTCCAGCAGCGCGAAGATGGTGCGCTTCTCGCTGTGGTCGGGGCAGGCGGGATAGCCGGGAGCCGGCCTAATGCCGCGGTAGCGCTCCCCGATCAACTCGTCGTTCGCCAAGGCCTCGTTCGGCGCGTAGCCCCATAAATCCTTGCGCGTTCGCTCGTGCAGGTGCTCGGCGAAGGCCTCCGCCAGCCGGTCGCCCAGGGCCTTGACCATGATCGCGCCGTAGTCGTCGTGGGCCTTCTCGTGGGCGTCCGCCAACCGTTCCACGCCGTCTCCGATGGTGACCGCGAACCCGCCGACATGGTCCTCCACGGCCGCGTCCCTGGGCGCGACGAAGTCCGCGAGCGCGCGGTTCGGGCGCTCGCGCTGGCGCGCCATCTGCTGGCGCAGCGTGTGGAGCGTGGCGATCGGGCGCGCGTGGCCGCCGTTCGCGAACAACTCGATGTCGTCAACCACGCTCCAGGCCGACCAGAAGCCGACGGCGCCTCTCGGCGCGAACGCGCCCTCGGCGACGATGCGATCGAGCATGGCGCACGCATCGTCGAAGAGAGAGCGCGCCGCTTGGCCGACCGTCTCGTCGTCGAGGATCGCCGGATACGTTCCGGCGAGCTCCCAGCTTCGAAAGAAGGGCGTCCAGTCGATGTAGGGGATGAGATCGGCCACCCCGACATCGGCGACGGTGCGGGCGCCGATGAACTGCGGCGCCGTCGCCCGGTAACGCTTCCAGTCCGGCTGTGCCCGGTTGGCGCGCGCCTCGGCCAACGTGAGCAGCCGCTTGCCCGCCTGCCCCCGCGAATGCGCCGCGCGCATCGTGTCGTAGGTCCGCCTGACCTCGGCGGCGAAGCCCTGACGGCGGTCCGCGCTGATCAGGGTGCCGGCGACGCCCACCGCCTTCGATGCGTCAGTCACGTGCACCACCGCACCGCTGTAGGCGGGTGCGATCTTGACGGCGGTGTGCATGCGGCTGGTGGTGGCACCGCCGATCAGTAGCGGAATGTCGAGGCCCTGTCGCTCCATCTCGGCGGCGAGCAGGCACATCTGGCCGAGGCTCGGCGTGATCAACCCTGAGACGCCGATCAGATCCGCCTTCTCCTCGCGCGCGGTGTCGAGGATTTGCGCCGCCGGCACCATGACGCCAAGGTCGATCACCTCGAAGTTGTTGCAGCGGAGCACGACGCCCACGATGTTTTTGCCGATGTCGTGCACGTCGCCCTTGACCGTGGCGGTAACGATCTTGCCGGCGGCCTGAGGCGCGGCGCCGCCCTCGCGCTTCTCCGCCTCGATGAAAGGCACGAGATGGGCGACCGCCTGCTTCATCACGCGGGCGCTCTTGACCACCTGCGGCAGGAACATCTTGCCGGCGCCGAAGAGGTCGCCGACGACGTTCATGCCGTCCATCAGCGGCCCTTCGATCACCGCGAGCGCCCGGTCGGCGGCCTGACGCGCCTCCTCGGTGTCGTCGACGATGTGATCCGCGATGCCGTGCACCAGCGCAAAGCGGAGCCTGCCGTCCACGTCCTGATCGCGCCAGGCGTCGGTATCCTCGTCCCGCTCGGCGCCGACGTCGTCGTCGCGGTACCGCTCGGCGATCTCAAGCAGGCGCTCGGTGGCGTCCGACCGGCGGTTGAGCAGCACGTCCTCGACCGCGTCCCTCAGCGCCTCCGGGATATCCTCGTAGACCGCGAGCTGGCCCGCGTTGACGATCCCCATGTCCATGCCCGCGCCGGTCGCGTGATAGAGGAACGCCGCGTGCATCGCCTCGCGGACGGTGTTGTTGCCGCGGAACGCAAACGAGATATTCGAGACCCCGCCCGAGACCCGCACGTGCGGCCATCGCGCCTTGATGGACCGGGCCGCATCGATGAAGGCGCGGGCGTAATCGTTGTGCTCCTCGATGCCGGTGGCGACGGCGAAGATGTTGGGGTCGAACACGATGTCGGCCGCAGCAATGCCGGCACGCTCCGTGAGCAGGCGATAGGCGCGCTCGCAAATCGCGAGCTTGCGCTCGGGCGTCTCGGCCTGGCCCTGCTCGTCGAAGGCCATGACCACCACGGCTGCGCCATGGCGCTTCACCAGCCGGGCCTGCTCCAGGAAGGGCTCCTCCCCCTCCTTGAGGCTGATGGAGTTGACCACGGGCTTGCCTGCGACCGCTCGCAAGCCCGCCTCGATGGCGGGCCAGTGGGAGGAATCGATCATCACCGGCACGCGCGCGATATCCGGCTCTGCCGCGATCAGGTTGAGGAAGCGCGACATGGCGGCCTCGGCGTCCAGCATCCCTTCATCCATGTTGACGTCGATGATCTGGGCGCCGTTCTCGACCTGCTGGCGCGCGACCTCCAGGGCGGCGGGGTAGTCGCCGGCGGTGATCAGCTTGCGGAACCGGGCCGAGCCCGTGACGTTGGTGCGCTCGCCCACATTGATGAAGGTGCTGCCGTCGTCACCGCTCTCGAAGGGCTCCAGCCCCGCCAGGCGAAGTCTGGGTGCGGCCTGGGGTGGGACGCGCGGCGAACGACCCGCGACCGCGTCGGCGATGGCGGCGATATGGGCGGGCGTGGTGCCGCAGCAACCGCCCACCAGGTTGACCAGGCCCGCCTCGGCCCACTCGCCCAACTGCGCGGCGGTCTCGTCGGGCGTCTCGTCGTAGCCGCCGAACTCGTTGGGCAGTCCGGCATTGGGGTAGGCGCTAATCCGTGTCTCTGCGATCCGCGCGAGATCCGCGAGATGCGGGCGCATGTCGGCCGCACCGAAGGAGCAGTTGAGCCCGATGCTGAAGGGCGCCGCATGGGCGAGCGTCAGCCAGAATGCCTCGACCGTCTGGCCGTTGAGCATGCGGCCCGCGCGATCGGTGACCGTGCCCGAGATGAGAATAGGCAGCCGTATCCCGCTGGCCTCGAACATCTCGTCCAGCGCGACCAGGGCGGCCTTGGCGTTCAGCGAATCGAAGATCGTCTCCAGCAGGATGAGATCGACACCGCCCTCGACCAGGGCTTCGGCCGCCTCGCGGTAGGCGGCGCCAAGCGTGGCGAAATCGATGCCGCGCTTGCCCGGATCGTTCACGTCCGGCGAGACCGAGAGCGTCTTGTTGGTGGGGCCGAGCACGCCCGCGACGAAGCGGGGCCGCGCGGCGGTGGCCACGGCGTCGGCGGCCTCACGAGCGATCCGGGCGCTGGCGAGATTGAGGCTGCGCACCGCGCCGTCCAAGCCGTAGTCCTCCTGCGAGACCCGGTTCGCGTTGAAGGTGTTGGTGGTGACGATGTCGGCGCCGGCTTCGAGGAAGCCCGCATGGATATCCCGGATGATCTCCGGCCGGGTCACCGAGAGAAGGTCGTTGTTGCCGGTGAGCTCACGGTCGTGGTCGGCATAGAGCGTGCCGCGAAAGTCGGCCTCGCCCAGCTCGTGGCGCTGGATCATGGTGCCCATGGCGCCGTCCAGCAGCAGGACGCGCTCGGCCGCAGCCGCTTCGAGCGCGGCCACGCGCTCGGCGCGCTGACCCTTCTCCGGCCCGGCGCCGCTCCCGTGCGGGTTCTCTTGTCGTGCTGCTGCCACGTCCAACCTCTGCGGCCCGCCGCACGAAAATACCCGCCACGGCTGAAGCCGGGCGGGCCCAACGCTTTAGCCGCATTTGTAAAGCGCCCGCAAGCTGTCGCTCAAATCGGCGCTGTGCCACGCATAGTGGATCAGACGCGGAACCGGGTCAAGAGCCTGAAGCCAGGGCGGATGCGTTCTTTGAGCGTTTGCGCTGTCTGCCAATGATTTGAGGGTGATTCTGGACTTCCTCTCCGGGTTCCGCTATGTATGCGGTGAGGCAGCGGAGTGGACGGGCAGGCGGTGGCGGTTCTTTCGGAGG
>JAJEEP010000080.1 GCA_022820945.1 Alphaproteobacteria bacterium
TCACCATCCGCTCCATCGACGAGCCGGCCGACGGGAGAGGAAACCCTGCCGCTGCCTGACCATCCACATAGGGGCGAGCTTCGGGCGTGCTGCGAAATGTAGTGCCACGCGCCGAAAATTGCCTGCTAACTGACTGATGCAAAAGAGATTTAGATTCCAAACTGTCGAAGATTAGCTTGAGTTGATCGACGAATTCCGCGGGGTTCGGAAAGCGCTCCCAGACGCTGGGCAGGTACACGCCGCGGCGATCGCCGTCCTCCAGGATCAAGCCGTCGCGGTCCGGCCTGATCTGGCGCAGGAGGTCCGCCTCATCGGCGAAGCGGATCGGGCGCGGGGTGGAGAGCACCGAAATGCCGAGATCGGCCTCGGCGAGCTCCGCGGCTGTCATCGGGCCGAAGCGCGGGTCATCGAAGCCGGCCGAGAAAGAGTTGGCGGCAACGTCGAGCAGCAGCGGCTCTCGCGCCGCGACCGTGCCGCAGCAGCCTCTGAGCTGGCCTGCGATCCTGAGCGTGACGAAGGAGGCCCGCATCGCCGTGAGCGCCGGCGACATATTGGCATCGAGAGTGCCGGGCATCGGCCGGCCGTTCTCCACCCCGAAGGCCAACGCGGCCCGCGCGGCGTCGAGCAGCCGCTCGCGGTCGTCGTCCGAGAGCCGGGCGGACTCGGCGTATTCCATCGCGAAAGCGCCGTACCCCACCACACGGTCCCTGGTTCCGCTGGTGTCGCCGGAATTGCGGACATCCAGCGCCGTGACCCGCAGATCGAGTTCCTGGGCACGCTGAAGCGCACCGCCGAGGCCCCGGTAGCCGCAGGCGCGCTCGCCGTCGAGGCTCTCAGGCTGCATGAGCTCGATCCGCCTCGCCGTCTCGCCATCGAGGCGTCGCGCGGTCTCGTAATCGTGGAAGTGCGAGAGGTCCGTGGAGATCAGGATCAGCGTTTCCGGTCCGCCCCAGAGCGCCGCCAAAACGCTCGCCACGTCGTCATGAGTCGCATCGCCGACGAGAATCGGCACGATCGAAAAGTCCTCCAGCACGCGCTGCAGGAAGGGGAGCTGCACCTCCAGGCAGTGCTCGTGCGCAAAGACGTCATCGCAGACGCGAACGCCCGGCTTCGTGAGCAGGGGCCGCATCGCCGGCCAGTCGACCGGGACAGTGCCGAGCGGCGAAGCCCAGGCGTCGGCTGAGGCGGTCGCCATGCCGGCGAAGCCCACGCGATGCGCAGGCCCCACCATCGCCACGCGCGTGATGCAGTCGCTCCGCTTGGCGAGGGGCGCGTACGCGGTGCCGGCGATGGGGCCGGAATATACGTGGCCGGCATGGGGGACCACGATCGCCTTGGGCTCGCCCGGCGGCGCCGGTCGGGCATCTTCGAGGCAGCGCGTCACCAGATCGGCGCAAGCGCCGGGATCGGCCGGGTAGAAGGCACCTGTCACCTCCGGCTGCCGCACGGTCGCGGATCCCGCGGCGGAAGTCATGGTCGGTGCATGATCGAGACGGTCTGTCATGTGCCCCCTGCCCACGCAGGGTCCCATGAGATGGTCCAGGTTCGATGTTAGATGAGCGGTGCAGGCGAGGCCATGTCCGAAGTGGCCCGCTCACAGTTGTGGGCCGACAACCCTGAACGGTCGGCGACCGAGTTATATGACGCCGCGCGCCGCGATGAACTCCCGATAAGGCGCGAACGCCTCGTTCACGGCCTCCGGGGTGAGGCCGTAGTCCTCCAACCTGTACTCATGCCGCGGTTCGTGCCGGCGCTGCTCTTGCTGAACAGAGAGCCACTCCCGCATGGCGCGGGCGGCGACCGGCTCCAGAGGCCAGCCGAGCCGGGCGTAGATGTCGTTCACGACGGCCATCGGGTCATCGACCAGATCGACATAGCGCACGTCGACCCAGCGCTCTTCGAGCGCAGGTTGGGCGGCACGGAACTGCATCGCCCCATTGAGCATGCCGCTCATGAACGCCAACTGCTCGGCGCCGAACTCGTTTGGCGGCCGGGGCTCCGTAGTGAACGAGCGAATGCGCTCCATGATGCTGTTCCACGAGCCCATGATCTCGACGGGCTCGCGATGGGTCTGAATGAAGACGGCATCCGGATAAGTCTGCAGCAGCACCTCCAGCTCCATGAGGTGGGAGGGCATCTTGAGCAGCCAGGAGCGCTGCCCCTCCGGCTCGCGCTGCCGGCGCTGCCAGGTGAAGTGCTGCATGACGCGCCGGTGGTGATCGTAAGCGTTCCGGGACCCCGTCTCCGCCAGCCAGCGGCCATACGCAGGCACGTGGTGTGCGTTAGCAAATATCCAGGTCGAGAATGTAAGCCAGAGGATCCACAAGTCCTCTTCGGGCTCGTCGATATCGGTGCGGTGGAGCCCGGCGAGGGTATGGGCGACATTGGTTGCGCCCAACAGCTCTTCCGCGTAGGCCCGGCGGGGATCGTCGGCCGTGCCAGCGACTGTGGCGTACTCGCCCGAGGGCAGCACCGGCTCGGTCAGCTCGTAGCGGCGCAATGCCCAGAACTGCGGGTCGCGCGACAAAAGACGATGCAAGAGGGTCGTGCCGGTCCGGTTGATGCCCACGATGAAGACCGGCCGCACGATCTGCTCCCGCTCGATTTCGGGATGCAGCCCGCGCTCGCGGGCGAGCGCCGCATTGTTGCGGAGCGCGCGGGTGAAGCCGAAGATGATGTGACTAAGCATCGATTCCTTCACCCCGGCATCCGGCGATTTGAGCGCCTCCACGAGCTGTTCGAGACCCTTACGCATCCAAGAAGGGTAGGTTTGAGAAAAGGGAACGCCCATGCGTTCGGCGAAGCGCTCCGCCTGCGAGATCAGACCGTCGAAGTCCAGACGGCCCTGGGGAACCGGATAGGGCCAGTCCTCCGGATTGCGCCTGAGCCAGTTGTAGGAGCGCGCGTGCCTGATCAGCAGTGCGGGCCACTCGATCGGGTGGGGGCAGTCAACCCGAATGGCGCGATCGCTGATCGCAGGCGTGCGGTCGGTCTTGCGCTCGCTGAACCAATAGGGCGCGAAATGGTCGAGCAAGACCCACTGCCCGTGCAACGGAGACTCCTCTCCGAGTGCCTGGCACGAACGCCTGAAGGATTGGTAGGAGACGGTCTGCCAATACAGGCCAAAATCTGCGACTTCAAAATCGTGGAACGGCGGCTGCGTATCGCTAAGATGGTAGATCGTGAACCGCCGGTCGGGGTTCCGGGAGATCGCCGCGCAGATTTCGCTCACGGTGTCGACCGGCTCGGAATTCCTTTCTATAGAGAAACCCTTCGGTGCCTTTTCCAGCTGAACGGCCGCGGCAAACAGGCGCAAAGAATATTCGTTTGGCTGCGAGTACCCCGTACTGGATAGCCCCATTTTCGGCAGGCGAAAGATTGCGACCGGCACGCCCGCTGCCTGCGCGAACAGAACACCTTGCTCGGCCACCAGCTTGCTCCAAGGGTACCCAATAACGCCGAGCGGGAAGGTCTTCTTCATCTCGGCGACATCGGGCGGCATCTCATCGTCGATGCGGCTCCCGCTGTATTCCCGCTCAAAATTGCAAAAATACTCCGGGAAAACGCCCATGGTGGAGCCGTAGAAGAGGTGCTTGCGGCGAGTCCGCAGGCAGAGTTCAAGCACGGTGCGAAGGCCGAGCGTGTTCTCCTCGCGAATATCGGCGTAGGACAGGACGAGGCCCACGTTCGCAGCAAGATGGTAGACCGCGTCGATCCTCTGACTTAGACCGGCAAATGCGGCCTCGCTCAGACCGAAGCGCTCCCCCAAGATGTCGCCGAGCACCACCCGCAGGCGCGGCGCAAACGCGTCCTCCCAGATTTCGGCATGCTCCAGGGCCTCGCGCAATCGCGCGAAACCATGCTCGGCGCTCTCCGCCCGCACTAGGCAATGCACGATCAGCTCATCGTTCTGTCGCAGCAGCTCGCGCAGGAAGAAGCGCCCGACGAAGCCGGTCGCACCGGTCAGCAGCACCTCTCGAAAGTCGTTCGGCGATACCGCCTCTGCCGGCGCTTCTCGTTCGAGCGTCGCATGAACCACGCGACGCAGCTCGTCCACGTCTTTCTGGCATTGCGGCGGCAACCGGCCGACGAGCGGCGGCACTGCGCGGTCAGCGACACATGCTTCGGCCGCGCTGCCTTGGCTTGGTAATGACCGCGCCGATGCGGAGTCCACTGCCCAACCTCCCTATCGTGCTATTCGGCGGCCACGGCGGCCACGGCGCTCTTCCCGGAACTGGGCGCTGGCGGAAAGTGGTCCTCGGGCGGGCTGGCGAACGCCGAGGGCCTGCGGCGGACGCGACGTTGCGCGACCAGAGGCGCATCTTGGATCCCCTCGCCCTCGTCGTCAGCGTCCGCTTCGTCGTCCGAACTCGTCCCGTAGACAATCGCGTGCGCCAGCGACTGGCACGAGGCCGTGGTCATCAGCTCGAGCGCGCTCGCCTGGAAGTTGAATTTGCTCTGGATGAACGCCCCCAGCTCGGCGACGGAGATGGAGTTGAGCCCGAAACTGGAGAGAGGCTCCTCCAGGCCGCCCTCGTCGTGGCCGCAAAGCTCGGCGACCTTGTCGGCGATCTGCGCCATGACGCTTTCGACCGTCAGCTGCTCGTCGCCGCCGACCGCAAACGCATCCTGATTGCTCATCAGGCGGCCCGTGCGCATGTAGTCCGTCGAATCGACGCTCCAGAGCAGACGCTTGAAGAGCGCGGTGATCAGGTGGTCGCTGTCGCCCATGGTGCGGAGCGCATAGTCGAGGTTGGCGATGGCGAAGCGGCTGCTCACCGGCGGCATGCCGGCGGCCTTCATCAAGCGCAGCACGCCGAGATTGCGCGCGGCCATGCCCGCATCCGCGACCGCCGCCAGGTTGTAGGAGAGCGCCGGCAGCCCCTCGCGCCGGCGGCAGGCGGCGAGGCAGTCCAGATAAGCATTGGCGGCGCTGTAGTTGATCTGCCCCGGATTGCCGAAGGTCGACGATGTGGACGACACCATCACGAAGTGATCGAGCGCGACGCCGGCGGTGGCATTGTGCAGATGCAAGGCACCGCGCGCCTTGGACGCGAACACGCGAGCGACGGACTCCGCCGTCAGATCCGCCAGCAAGCAATCGTCCAGGGTGCCGGCAAGATGGAACACGCCCTTCAGCGGCTTCTTCACGTTGGCGACGCACCGGCGCACGTCTGCTTCGTCGGCAACGTCGCCCTGGACCAGATCGATCTCGATTCCCTCTCCCATGGTCGCGAGCGTGGTGGACTGTCGCAGCCAATACTCGCTGCGGCGGCGTTCGGGGTCGCGG
>JAJEEP010000067.1 GCA_022820945.1 Alphaproteobacteria bacterium
CACGTGTCCGTGCGGCCGCAGCCGCGCGGCGCGCGCCGCCACGCCGCACGTAAAGACTAACCCACGTCCCGCCGCGGCGGCCATGCCGCGGCAGGGGCCGAGAGTCCGAGGGGTACCATGGTGCAGTCTCGCAAGGCCCACCGCAGGCTACGTCGGAGTTTCAGCCGCATTCCCCAGGTTGCCTCGATGCCGAACCTCATCGAGGTGCAGAAGCGCTCCTACGAGTTCTTCCTGCAGCGGGAAATGGATGGCGATCGGCGCTCCGAGTCCGGGCTCCAGCGGGTCTTCAAGTCGGTGTTCCCAATCAGGGATTTTTCCGACAAGGCGTCGCTGGAGTTCGAGCGCTACGAGTTCGAGGATCCCAAGTACGACGTCGAGGAATGCCAGCAGCGCGGCATTACTTACGCGGCCCCGCTCAAGGTGACGCTGCGGCTGGTGGTCTGGGACGTCGACGAGGACAGCGGCCTCCGCTCGGTGCGCGACATCAAGGAGCAGGACGTCTACATGGGCGACATGCCGTTGATGACCGACAACGGCACCTTCGTCATCAACGGCACCGAGCGGGTGATCGTCTCCCAGATGCACCGCTCGCCGGGCGTGTTCTTCGACCACGACCGGGGCAAGACACACAGCTCGGGCAAGTACCTCTATGCCGCCCGGATCATCCCGTATCGGGGTTCCTGGCTCGATTTCGAGTTCGATGCCAAGGACCTGGTCTTCGTGCGCATCGACCGGCGCCGCAAGCTGCCGGTGACGGTACTGCTGCGCGCGCTCGCCATGGATACGGAGGAGATCTTCGATCACTTCTATTCCAAAGTTATGCACACCCGGATCGCCGACGGCTGGAAGGCGCCGGTCGAGCCCGAGCGCCTGCGCGGGGTGAAGCTGCTCGACGATCTGGTAAACGCCGCCACCGGCAAAACGGTGGTTGAGGCTGGGCGCCGCGTGACCGGACGCGTGCTCAAGAAGTTGAGCGACGCCGGCATGACCGAGCAGCTGATCAAGCCTGACAAGCTGATCGGGCAATACGCTGCGGACGACATGATCAATCCCGAGACCGGCGAGGTCTTGATCGAGGCGGGTGGCGAAGTCGACGAAAAGACTCTCGAAGCGCTGGCGGAATGCGGGATCGACCAGATTTTGGTACTCGGCATCGACCACATCAATGTCGGCGCCTATATCCGCAACACCATCAGGCAGGACCGGACGACGAACCGCGAAGAGGCGCTGCTCGAGATTTACAAGGTGATGCGGCCGGGCGAGCCGCCCACCGTCGAGACTGCCGAAAAACTCTTCTACGACCTGTTCTTCGGCAAGGCTCGGCTGAAGGAGGAATCGGTCGATGCCCGTGCCGAGCCGGGGGAGGACGGTGAGGTGCTTGGCCGCCTCAAGCGGGCCGAGATGGGTGAGGTCTGGATTCTGGAGCAGGAAGAGGACTGGCTCCGGATCATCGTTCCCGCCGGCGACCGGCCCGACGAAATCGACGTTCCTGTTTGGGTGCCGGCGGAGGCCTTCGCGACGCTCGGCTCGGAGCGTTACGACCTCTCCGACGTCGGCCGGGTCAAGATGGGCATGCGGCTCAATCTCGACGGCAGCGACGAGCTCAGGGTGCTGCGGCGCAAGGATATTGTCGCCGTCGTAACCACACTTGTCGCGCTGAAGGACGGCATCGGCGACATCGACGACATCGACCACCTGGGCAACCGCCGAGTGCGCTCGGTCGGCGAGTTGATGGAGAACCAGTACCGGATCGGCCTGCTCAGAATGGAGCGCGCCATCCGCGAGCGGATGAGCTCGGTCGATATCGACACCGTCATGCCGCACGACCTGATCAACGCCAAGCCCGCGGCGGCGGCGGTACGCGAGTTCTTCGGCTCGTCCCAGCTCTCGCAGTTCATGGATCAGACCAACCCGCTGTCCGAGATCACGCACAAGCGCAGGCTTTCCGCGCTCGGGCCCGGCGGGCTCACGCGCGAGCGAGCGGGCTTCGAGGTGCGCGACGTGCACCCCTCGCACTACGGGCGCATCTGCCCGGTGGAGACGCCCGAGGGCCCCAACATCGGGCTGATCAACAGCCTCGCCACCTACGCGCGGGTCAACCGCTACGGCTTTATCGAGAGCCCCTACCGCAAGGTGGAGGACGGCCGCCAGACCGACGAGGTGATCTACCTCTCCGCCATCGAAGAGGCGAAGTACACCATCGCCCAAGCCAACGCGAAGACGGACGAGAGCGCGGCCTTCAGCGAAGATCTGGTGAGCTGCCGGAGCAACGGCGAGTTCGTGATGTCGGCGCCCGAGGGCATCGACTACATGGACGTCTCGCCCAAGCAGCTGGTTTCGGTCGCTGCGGCGCTGATTCCGTTCCTCGAGAACGACGACGCGAACCGGGCGCTAATGGGCTCCAACATGCAGCGTCAGGCGGTTCCCCTTGTGCGTGCCGAGGCGCCGCTGGTCGGCACCGGCATGGAAGAGGTGGTTGCACGGGATTCCGGCGCTGCCATCGCTGCGCGCCGCACGGGAACGGTGGAGCAGGTGGACGCCACCCGCATCGTGGTCCGTGCGGAGGGCGAAGCGGGCGGCAGTGCGGAGTCCGCCGGCGTCGACATCTATAACTTGCTGAAATTCCAGCGTTCCAACCAGAGCACGTGCATCACCCAGCGGCCGCTGGTGCGGGTCGGCGAACGGGTGGTAGAGGGCAACGTCATCGCCGACGGACCCAGCACCGACTACGGCGAGCTCGCCCTCGGGCGCAACGTGCTCGTCGCCTTCATGCCGTGGAACGGCTACAACTTCGAGGATTCGATCCTGATCTCCGAGCGGCTGGTGAAGGACGACGTCTTCACTTCGATCCATATCGAGGAATTCGAGGTGATGGCGCGCGACACCAAGCTGGGTCAGGAGGAAATCACCCGCGATATCCCCAACGTCGGCGAAGAAGGTCTGCGCAACCTGGACGAGGCCGGCATCGTCTATATCGGTGCCGAGGTGCAGCCCGGCGACATTCTGGTAGGCAAGATCACGCCCAAGGGCGAATCGCCCATGACGCCGGAGGAGAAGCTGCTGCGCGCGATCTTCGGCGAAAAGGCCTCCGACGTGCGCGACACCTCGTTGCGGGTGCCGCCCGGCGGCATGGGCACGGTGGTCGAGGTGCGCGTCTTCAACCGGCGCGGCGTCGACAAGGACGAACGCGCGCTCGCGATCGAGCACGAGGAGATCGAGCGGCTTGCGAAGGACCGCGACGACGAGCGCGCGATCATCGAGCGCAACATGTACGACCGCGTGCGTGCGCTGCTGCTGAACCGGATCGCGGCGCGCGGGCCGAAGGGCGTGGTGGCCAACAGCAAGATCACGAACCGCGTCCTGGACACCCTCTCTAGAGGGCAGTGGTGGCAGATTGTGCCGGCCAGCGAGCCGATCCTCACCCGCCTCGAAGCGCTCAAGGAGGAGTTCGACGAGAACATCGGCCGGATTCAGGAACGTTTCGAGAGCAAGGTGGAGAAGCTGCAGCGGGGCGACGAGCTGCCGCCCGGCGTGCTCAAGATGGTCAAGGTGTTCGTCGCGGTGAAGCGCAAGATGCAGCCCGGCGACAAGATGGCCGGCCGCCACGGCAACAAGGGCGTGGTCTCCAACATCGTGCCGGTCGAGGATATGCCTTACCTGGAGGACGGAACGAGCGTCGATATCGTGCTCAACCCCCTGGGCGTGCCGTCGCGGATGAACGTGGGCCAGATCCTTGAGACCCACCTGGGGTGGGCCTCGCACGGGCTCGGCCTCAAGATCGGCGAGATACTGGACCAGGCCCAGGCCGCAGGCGGAGCGACCAACGGGGCACTACGGAACCTGCTCTCCGAGGTCTACGACGACGACCGCGAGGCAGACGGCCAGGTTGCCGCGATGTCGGACACGGAACTCGCCGAAGTCGGCGAGAGCAGCCGAAGCGGCATCCCCATGGCGAGCCCGGTGTTCGACGGTGCACACGAGGTCGACATCGTGAAGATGCTCGAACTCGCGGGCCTCGATTCGAGCGGTCAGGTCACGCTGGTCGACGGGCAGACCGGCGAGCCCTTCGACCGCCAAGTGACGGTCGGCTACATCTACATGCTGAAGCTGCACCACCTGGTCGACGACAAGATCCACGCCCGCTCGATCGGGCCCTACAGCCTCGTCACCCAGCAGCCGCTCGGCGGCAAGGCGCAGTTCGGCGGCCAGCGCTTCGGCGAGATGGAGGTGTGGGCGCTCCAGGCCTATGGCGCTTCCTATACCTTGCAGGAAATGCTGACCGTCAAGTCGGACGACGTCTCGGGCCGCACCAAGGTCTACGAGTCGATCGTTCGCGGCGACGAGAACTTCGAAGTCGGAATCCCTGAATCGTTCAATGTCCTGGTCAAGGAGATGCAGTCCCTCGGCCTCGATATCGATCTCAGGACAACGAGCTGACGCAGAGCCGGCACGGCCACCCGGTATCGCGGCAGGTTCGGAGGACACTCGATGAACGAGTTGATCAATCTTTTTGGTCCGGCAAGCACGGCCCAACAATTCAACCAGATCAAGATCTCCATCGCGAGCCCGGAGAAGATTCGCTCCTGGTCTTTCGGTGAGATCAAGAAGCCCGAAACCATCAATTACCGGACCTTCAAGCCGGAGCGCGACGGGCTGTTCTGCGCCCGAATTTTCGGGCCGATCAAGGATTACGAGTGCTTGTGCGGCAAGTACAAGCGCATGAAGTACCGCGGCATCGTCTGCGAGAAGTGCGGCGTCGAAGTGATCCAGTCGAAGGTCCGGCGCGAGCGCATGGGCCATATCGAACTGGCATCGCCTGTCGCCCATATCTGGTTCTTGAAGTCGGTGCCGTCGCGCATTGGGCTCCTGTTCGACATGACGCTCAAGGAGATGGAGCGAGTGCTCTATTTCGAGAGCTATGTCGTCACCGAGCCCGGCTTCACCTCGCTCAACCAGTTCCAGCTGCTCACCGAGGATCAGTTCCGCCAGGCGCAGGACGACTTCGGTGCCGACGCCTTCGAGGCCGGTATCGGAGCCGAAGTAATCCGCAAGATGCTGGCCAAGCTCGATCTCGAAGAAGAGCGCGACACGCTGCGGGGCGAGCTTGCCACCACCAACTCCGAGGCCAAGCGCAAGAAGCTCGTCAAGCGGCTGAAGCTGGTCGAGTCCTTCATCCTCTCGGGCAACCGGCCGGAATGGATGATTCTCGAGGTCGTGCCGGTCATCCCGCCGGAGCTGCGCCCGCTGGTGCCGCTGGACGGCGGCCGCTTCGCCACCTCGGATCTCAACGACCTCTATCGGCGCGTCATCAACCGTAACAACCGCTTGAAGCGGCTGATCGAGCTGCGCGCTCCAGACATCATCGTCCGTAACGAGAAGCGCATGCTGCAGGAGGCAGTGGACGCGCTCTTCGACAACGGCCGCCGCGGCCGGGTGATGACCGGCGCCAACAAGCGCCCGCTGAAGTCGCTCAGCGACATGCTGAAGGGCAAGCAGGGTCGCTTCCGGCAGAATCTGCTCGGCAAGCGCGTCGACTACTCGGGCCGCTCGGTGATCGTCGTGGGACCCGAACTCAAGCTGCACGAGTGCGGCCTGCCGAAGAAGATGGCGCTCGAGCTGTTCAAGCCCTTCATCTATTCCAAGCTTGAGCTCTACGGCATGGCCACCACGCTCAAGGCCGCCAAGCGCATGGTCGAAAAGGAGCGGCCCGAGGTCTGGGACTACCTGGAAGAGGTGATCCGGGAGCATCCGGTGCTGCTCAACCGGGCGCCGACGCTGCATCGTCTCGGCATCCAGGCCTTCGAGCCGGTGCTGATCGAGGGCAAGGCAATTCAGCTTCACCCGCTGGTCTGCGCCGCCTTCAACGCGGACTTCGACGGTGACCAGATGGCGGTGCACGTGCCGCTCTCGCCCGAGGCGCAGCTCGAGGCGCGGGTCCTGATGATGTCCACCAACAACATCCTGAGCCCCGCTAACGGCAAGCCGATCATCGTGCCGAGCCAGGATATCGTGCTGGGCATCTACTACCTGACATACAGCCGGGACGGTGAGCGCGGCGAGGGCATGGCGTTCTCCGACATCGGCGAAGTGCAAAAGGCGTTGGATTCGGGTGTGATCTCGCTGCACGCCAAGATCACGTGCCGCAGGGCCGGTGAAAATGGGGCAGATGCCGTCCGGGTCGAGACCACGGCGGGCCGCCTGATCCTCTCCGAGGTTCTGCCGGAGAACGCCAACGTCCGCTTCGAGGCGATCAATCAGCTGCTCACCAAGCGCGAGCTCAGCGCCGTGTTCGATTCCGTCTACCGCCATTGCGGGCAGAAGGAGACGGTGATCTTCGCCGACCAGGTGATGAATCTCGGCTTCCGCTACGCGACCCGGGCTGGCATCTCCTTCGGCAAGGACGACATGGTGGTGCCGCGCGACAAGGCCAAGTTGGTGGAATTCACCGACCGCGAGGTGAGCCGCTACGAGCGCCAGTACTCCGACGGCCTCATCACCCAGGGCGAGAAGTACAACAAGGTCATCGACGCCTGGTCGCAGTGCACGGACAAGGTGGCCTCGGCGATGATGAAGGGCATGTCGGACCTCACGGTGGGTGAGGACCGGCGGGGTGGGCCTGCGCTCAACTCGATCTACATCATGGCCGATTCAGGGGCGCGGGGCTCGGAAGCGCAGATGAAGCAGCTCGCCGGCATGCGCGGGCTCATGGCCAAGCCCTCGGGCGAGATCATCGAGACGCCGATCAAGTCCAACTTCAAGGAAGGGCTGACGGTGCTCGAGTATTTCAACTCCACGCATGGGGCGCGCAAGGGCCTCGCCGACACCGCGCTCAAGACCGCCAACTCGGGCTACCTTACCCGGCGCCTCGTCGATGTCGCTCAGGACTGCATCATCGTCGAGGACGACTGCGGCACCACCGCCGGGCTCACGATCAAGTCGGTGATCGAGGGCGGCGAGACCATCGCCACACTCGGCGAACGGGCGCTGGGACGGGTCGCGTCGGAGGCGATCCTGGATCCGCTCTCCGGCGAGACCATTGTGGACGCCGGCGAGATGATCGACGAGCGCACCGTCGATCGAATCGAGCGGGCCAATATCGAAGAGGTCAAGATCCGCTCGGTGCTGACCTGCGAGAGCGACGACGGTGTCTGCAGCCTCTGCTACGGGCGCGATCTCGCGCGCGGCACGCTCGCCAATATCGGCGAGGCGGTCGGCGTCATTGCGGCGCAGTCCATCGGCGAGCCCGGCACGCAGCTCACCATGCGCACCTTCCACATCGGCGGCGCGGCCCAGCGCGGGGCGGAGCAGTCGAGCGTCGAGGCGCCGATCGACGCGACGGTGGAGATCGAAAACGAGAACGTGGTGAACGACAGCACCGGCACCCCGGTGGTGATGGGCCGCAATCTCGAGGTCGCGCTGCGCGACGACAAGGGCAGGGAGCGTGCGCGCCACCGCATCCCTTACGGTGCCAAGCTCTACGTGGCCCAGGGCCAGTCCATCGAGCGCGGGCACACCGTCGCGTCGTGGGATCCGTTCACGCTGCCGCTGATTTCCGAGCGCTCGGGCGCGGTGCGCTTCTCCGACATGGTGGAGGGCCTCTCCTTCCGCGAGGTGGTGGACGAGCGGACCGGGGTCTCCAACAAGGTGGTGGTCGACTGGCGCCAGCAGCCGCGCGGCAGCGATCTCAAGCCGCGCGTGGGACTCACTGACGAGAGCGGCGAGATCATCACGCTGCCCAACGGGCGCGAGGCGCAGTACTTCCTCTCGGTCGACGCCATCCTCAACGTCGAGGACGGCGAGACGGTGCATGCCGGCGACGTGCTCGCCCGCATCCCGCGGGAATCGACCAAGACCCGCGACATCACCGGCGGCCTGCCGCGGGTGGCCGAGCTGTTCGAGGCGCGGAAGCCGAAGGACCACGCGGTCATCACCGATATCACCGGCCGGGTGGAGTTCGGCAAGGACTACAAGGCCAAGCGGCGGATCGTGGTCGTGCCCGACGACGGCGACGCCAAGCCGGCCGAGTATTTCATCCCCAAGGGCAAGCACATCAGCGTCCACGAAGGGGACATCGTGCGCAAGGGCGACCCGCTGATGGACGGCAACCGCGCTCCGCACGACATCCTGCGGGTGCTCGGCGTCGAAGCGCTCGCGACGTACCTGATCGACGAGATTCAGGAGGTCTATCGGCTGCAGGGAGTGAAGATCAACGACAAGCACATCGAGGTGATCTGCCGCCAGATGATGCAGAAGGTCGAGATCGTCGAGCCGGGCGAGACCACCTTCCTGGTCGGCGAGCAAGTCGACCGGGTCGAGTACGACGAGGTCAACGAGCGCGTCGACGGTGAGGCCGCCTCCAGCATTCCCGTGCTCCAGGGCATCACGAAGGCATCACTGCAGACCCGGTCCTTCATTTCCGCCGCGTCGTTCCAGGAGACCACGCGGGTGCTCACCGAGGCGGCGGTCTCTGGCAAGTCCGACAATCTGCTCGGCCTCAAAGAGAACGTGATCGTGGGTCGCCTGATCCCGGCCGGCACCGGCAGCGTCGTCAACCGCATCCAGAAGCAAGCCGTGGAGCGGGAGCTGCTCAGGCAGGCCGAAGAAGCGGAGGCCGAAGCCGACGCCATCGAGGACGCCGGCGACGGATTCGGCGAAGCGATGGGTGAGTCGGTGGGCGACACCACGGTACTGAAAGAAGAGC
Source organism: Alphaproteobacteria bacterium (assembly GCA_022820945.1). Classification (GTDB taxonomy): domain Bacteria; phylum Pseudomonadota; class Alphaproteobacteria; order UBA828; family UBA828; genus WTGU01. The sequence continues at coordinate 8,702 of JAJEEP010000067.1, forward strand.
ACGTCTCCGTCCCTGCGGAATAGGTGCGCGAGCGCGCGCACGGAAGGGCAGCCGGAATGGCCGCGCGGGTGCGGCACCTCGTCGTCGCGGCGGCGCTCGCGTCTGCCGCCGCCCCCATCCTCGGGGTCGCCGCGGCGTCCTGCCCACCCAGCACCGAACCCTTCGCCGAATACCGGCTCTTCTTCGGGCGTAGCCAGGGCGAGGTCGAGGTGGTGAGCGAGGCGGCGTGGCGGACCTTCCTCGCCGAGGAGGTCACGCCACGATTCCCCGATGGCCTTACTGTGCTCGATGCCGCGGGGCAGTGGCGCGACGGCTCGGGCAAGATCGTGCGGGAGCGCACGAAGCTTCTGCTCGTACTCGCCCCGCCGGGTGCTGACGCGATGCGGCACACGGATGAGATCGCGGGCGCGTACAAGCGTGCCTTCGGTCAATCCAGCGTGCTCCGCGTGGTAACCGAGGCCTGCGTGTCATTTTAGCCGGTCCAGCAGGTGGCGGCTTTGGGAGGTCCATAAGCGTACAGGCGGCAACTGTTGCCTGATTGTCGGTGAGAGGCCTCCCCGAGACCTCCGCGCCCCAGCCTGAGCAGCGACCCCGCGCTACTCTGCCGCGTCCCCGATGGGCGCCTCGATACGCTCCCGGATGTCGCGCAGCAGACCGTCGATACCCTTGCGGTTGATGACCGAGCTGAACTCGACCCTGTGGGTGAGTAGCATGCTGATGCCCTCGACATAAAGATCCACGACCTTGTGGTTTCCGTCCCTCGTGCGTACGCGGAAATCGAGTTCGGCGGGATCGGCGCCGGAGGGCCGGGCGACCCGCGCGCGAACGATCATGTCGCCGCTCTCGTCTGCAATGGCGGAGTGCACCGTGAACTGCTCGCCCCCGTATGAATAGGAATCGAACCGGCTCGCGTACACGCGCGCCAGGAAGTCGAGGAAGATCGCCGAGAATTCCGAGCGCTGCTCGTCGGTTGCCGATTTCCAGTGCCGCCCGAGCACGAAGCGGGTGACGAGCGGAACGTCGAAGCCCCGGACCATCACGTCACGGAACGCGGCTTCGCGCTCTGCAAATTTGCTGGTGTCCTTGTTTCCAAGAATGGCTATGACTTCCTCGCCGACACTCCGGACGAACGCGACAGCCGGGTCGTCGGATGCCGTCACTCGCTGTCCTCCGACCGCAACTGTGAGGGCAGTAGTCAAGGCGGCAACCAACACGGCGCGTCGAGACAGGCGACCGAGACTCTTCAGGTTCGATGTCGTCAACATTGCTGGCGTCCAATCCCGATAAACGAGTGGAGAGTGCCGAAGCGCCGTGGATATCACAAAGGCGAATTCAAGGGGGACTCGGCCGCGTCCGGCGAAAACAAGGATCGCCGTCGTCGAGCGCGCACGCGACCGACGTCTCGGACCAATGGGCGTTCTCCCGCTGCATCCTGTCTCCACATCGTTAGCTGACCATCTTGGATCGGAAAATCCAATCGCATCGCCCTGCGGCTAAGTGCGGCCATGATCGCCGTCAGGTGGATAGAACTGTCTGCAATAGCGTCGATATCTGCCGATAGGGCCGTCGGAGCGGCACAAACGCGGGTGAGGACGATAGCTCTTCCGGCTCCAGATCTCGACATCCTGTAGAACGTCGCGCCTTTGCATAATGGCCATAACCTTGTTCATAACTTTGGTGCGCAGCGTGACCGGCAAGAATCCGAAGCCGGCAATGCGGCGTTTAGGCCCTCGCACGTTCCGGACCTGCGAGACCAGAACCAAGTCGATGAATGTGCCGTCGACCGGTGTGGCCAGAACCCACAGGCGCGCGTCTATGCCGATCGTGTGCTCGCGCACGTCAACGAGCGAGTAACCCAATCCGTGGACGTAGGCGGTGGCTGAAAACTCGTAAATGGCGCTAATGAATTTGGCGACGCGCCGGCGACGCTTGAAGCCGAAACGACTCACGAGGCACGAGCCGTCCACCGTCGCCATTCCGTCGGCAGTCACGTCGTCATAGCCGTGCACGTAGCGCAGGTGGGCAAAGTCCACCGAGTTTTCTGTTGTCTCCTGAGGATGGCCGGGAAACCGGAGGGTCTGGATTTCCATGCCACTCCAATCGCCTTCAGCCGGCGGCTCTTCGGGAAGGCTCCACTGCGGCGGGCGTCCATCGATACCCCACCACGCGAAGACGAGGCCGAGAATCTCCCGGGTATGGAAGACGTTCAGCCTCGCGGACTTGGGCGGGTCGGCAAAGGGCGTTGCAACACACGCGCCGGCGACATCGTAGGTGAAGCCGTGAAAGGGGCAGACGAGACGACCGCCACGCACGCGTCCGCCCACTTCGGGACCCAGGGAGGAACCCAGGTGAGGGCATACCGACTCGGCCACGCAAATGGCTCCCTCATCGTCGCACCAAACGACGATGTCCTTTCCGAGCCACTGCTTTTGGATCAATGTGCTCTTCAGTATCGATCGGCGATCGGCGACAAAGTACCACCCCTCCGGAAACGGATGGCAACGGCGTATGTCGAAGACGACGAAGGCACAAGCCTCACGATAACGCCCTTCTTCCGCTACGACACCGGGGACCCTGAACGCACCCACGCCGATCTCCGCGAGGCTTTCGTTCTCATGTACGGCGATGTCGGCGAAGACGAATGGGAACTACGTCTCGGCGTCGACCGCGTGTTCTGGGGCGTCGTCGAATCGCGCCCCCTGATCGATATCGTCAACCAGACCGACCTGGTGGAACACCCCGACGAGAAGACCAAGATGGGTCAGCTCATGGCTCATGTCACCTGGTCCGGGGACTGGGGGGCGCTGGAGTTGTTCGGGATGAGCTGGCACCGCCCGCGTACATTTCCGGGCCGACACGGCCGTCTGCGCTCCGAACTTGTCGTGGATCAAACTCTCACCTCGTACGAAGCCTCGGCGGAAGAGTGGCATCTCGATCTCGCCGGCCGGTTCAGCGCCAGTTTCGGGCCTCTGGACGTCGGGCTCAGCGTGTTCGACGGCACGAGCCGTGAACCCACCCTTCTGCCGACGCTCGTCGGCTCGGGACTGGTTCTGGCCCCCCATTACGAGTTGATCCGCCAGTTCGGCCTGGATTCCCAGCTCACCACCGGCCCCTGGCTTCTCAAGCTTGAAGCCATTCACCGCACGGGCGCACAGAACGCCCGGCTCGATCAGAACCTCCGATACGAGGAAGAGGACTACACGGCATTGGTCCTGGGCGGCGAATACACGATCTATTCTCCGTGGGAGTTGGACGCCGATCTGAGTCTGCTCGCCGAGTGGACTTACGACGGACGGGGCCGCTGGGCGACCAATGCATTCGAGAACGACTTGCTTCTCGTCGCGCGTCTCGGGCTGAACGATGAACAGAGCACGGAGTTCCTCGTCAGCCTTTTGAGCTCTCTCGACAACAGCAGTCGCGTTCTCGGCGCCGAGCTCAGGCGCCGGCTTTCGGATAACTGGTCCCTGCATGTGGAGGCCGCCGCCTATATGGGGGTCGACGAGGACGACGCCATGTACGCTGCACGGCGCGACAGCTACCTCGGCGTGAACCTGGACTATAACTTCTGATCCGAACCGTCTCCCGAAGGACCCAAGAATAGCCCCCGTTTGGGCCTTCCTTTGCGGGATTGGTCGCTGCCGGGCGGGCCATACATATGCGACGGGGGAATCGTGCTACGATGAACGTAGAGTTTCGGGCGAAGGCGAAGCTGATGACACGGTCCACTCGATGCCCGGACACCGCCGACGCTGTCCCGCTTTCCCCGCCCTGCTAAGGACCACCGACAGGAGGAAACGGTGATTCGTGCCTCTCTCCCACACCCGATGCTCGCGTTGACCGGGATCTTTCTTGCCTTTCTCGTATGGACGATCGAGCCGTCGGTCGGTCACGCGGAAAGCGCCGAAGAAGCCGGGCTCAGGATCGCGACTGACGCCCGCGAACGCCAAAAGGGTTTCGGCAATTTCACCGCAAACCTGAGCATGATTCTGCGCAACAAACGGGGGCAGGAAAGTACGCGTGAACTGCGCCTGAAGGTCATCGAAGTCGAGGGGGACGGCGATCGCACGATGTTCGTGTTCGACCGCCCGCGCGACGTCAAGGGAACCGCGTTCCTTGTTCACGCCCACAAGGACGAGGCGGACGACCAGTGGCTTTATCTTCCCGCCCTGAAGCGGGTCAAGCGCATCAGTTCCTCGAACCAGTCCGGCTCTTTCATGGGCAGCGAATTCTCTTATGAGGACCTTGGCGCCACGGAGGTCGAAAAATATACCCACCGGTTCATGCACGACGAGCCCTGCGGTGATCTCGAATGTACTGTCTTGGAACGCATTCCGCTCAGCCGAAAGTCCGGCTACTCCCGTCAATTTGTCTGGCTCGATCGGGACGAGCTTCGCACCATGCAGATCCAGTTCTTCGACCGCAGGGAAGAGCATCTCAAGACGATGGTCGTTGAGGACTACAATCAATATCTCGATCGGTATTGGCGCGCCAGTAACATAACGATGACGAACCATCTCACGGGTAAGAGCACCGTGCTGCATTGGGCGGACTATGAGTTCGGCACCGACCTTGACGTCGGCGACTTCACCAAGACGGCACTGAAGCGGATACGCTAGTGTCCTGATCGGGAAGTTTATTAGAATATGTTCATCGGTAGCATTGGAGGGCTGACCGGTGAGCAGAGCAGCGGTAGCGATCATCTTGTCGGGAGCGGAGCGGCGTGAGCTGGAAGGTTTGGCCCGGCGCCGGAAGA
>JAJEEP010000073.1 GCA_022820945.1 Alphaproteobacteria bacterium
CGGTCCATCAACGTGAGGTGGCGGGCGCCGGCCGTCACGAGATAAGGCACGAGCCGCTGGCCGAAGCCGCCCAGGCCGCCGGTCACGAGGTAGGTGGCGTCGGGGTCCAGCAGCGGCCGCTGATCGTCGATCGGGAAGTCCGGGGCGACGGATGCTGGCGGCGCCTTTAGCACCAGCTTCCCCTGGTGCTGGCCCGCTGTCATCAGGCGCAGTGCCTTCGCGTAGTCGCCATAGGGGAAGACGGTGACCGGCAGCGGCGGCACCACGCCGCGATCCAGCAGATCGAGGCAGGTCTCGGAAAGCTCCCGCGAAAGCAGCGGATCGTCAGCCATCAGCCGGTCGAGGTCGATGGCCGCGAAGCGCAGGTTCTTGCGGAAGACGCGGAGACCGAGGGCGCTGTCGGCGTAGATGTCGACCTTGCCGATCTCGCAGTGCCAGCCGCCCGCGCGCAGGGCCTCGAGGCAGAGTGATACGTGGCGGCCGGCGAGGGAGTTCAGCACGACGTCGACGCCCTGGCCGCCAGTCGCCGTCATCAGCTCCTCGTACCAGTCCTCGCTATGGGAATCGAAGGCCCCCCGCACCCCGAGCGCGCGTAGCCGGTCGCGTTTGGCCTCGCTCCCCGCCGTGGCGTAGATCTCCGCTCCCACGTTGTTGGCGAGCGCGATGGCCGCCTGTCCGATGCCGCCCATGGCCGAGTGGATGAGCACGCGCTGGCCCTTGCGCAGCCGGGCCAGGTGAATCAGCGAGTAATAGGCGGTGACGTAGACCGAAAGCGATGACGCGGCCTCCTCCATGCTGAGGCCCGCGGGCTTGGGGAACACGCGATGCTGGCCCACCACCGTGCGATTGGCGATGCAGCCGCCATCCACGAAGACCACCTCATCGCCGGGCTCGAGCCCCTCCACCGCCGTCCCGGCGCGGCGGACCACACCGCTCGCCTCCATGCCGACCTCTCTGCCGAGCGCGGACCGCTCGTAGGCCAGCGCCGGCAGCAGCCCGAGCGTCACCATGACGTCGCGGAAGTTGAGCGCCGCCGCTGCCACGTCGATCTCGACGTGGTGCGGCCCCAGGGAAGGCGGGTCGTAGGTCTTCATCTGAAGGCCGGCGATCTGCCCCGCGTTATCGAGGAAGAGCCGATAGGGTGGGTTTTCGCCCTCAGGCACGCGTGGGAACGTCTTCCGATCGCTCACCACCCGTGGCACCCACAGTTCGCCTTCGCGCACCGCAAGCTCGCGCTCGCGCAGGTCGTGCCGCGCGAGCCACGCCAACGTCTGCAAGTCGTCGGCGGCGCCCACGTCCACGAGGCGGAAATCGAGCCTGGCCTCCTCGCCGATCTCGATCGCCATGCTGCGCACCGCCCCCCAGAGCGCACTCCCGCGCGCATCGTCCGCGTCGAAGGCCGCCTTGCGCGTCGCCACGGTCACGCGGCACTCGCAAGTGGCCTCGTCGATCCTGTAGGGCACCAGCGACTGGATGAGGCCAACGAACTGAGTGACCGCCCTCTCGCCAGTCGGATCCTCCGGATCCCAGTCGTAGAAGACGTCGATCGCCTGCACGTCCGCCGCGTGCGGCCACGCCTCGGGATCGAAGGGATCGACCGACGCGAGCGCCTCGTAGGGGATCGGATGAACCGCAGGATCGTCGAGCAAGGCCGCCCAGTCTCCCGCAAGACTTTCCGGCTCCCCCATCACCCAACGGGAGCCCGGAAGCGCCGTCTCCTCCCCTTCGTCCGCGCGCTGCAGCGGCGCCTGCAGCAACGTCGCGCACCGGCCGGCACGCAGCGTGGTCCAGCCCGCGCCAGGCTCCACGGCCGCGCCGTCTTCGTGGGACACCAGCGCCAGGCCGCCTTCGACCGCCACCTCCTGCCAGAACCGCCAGTCGTCAGGCGTGAACGGCCCCGCGTCGCCGTGAAGGAACAGCACTTCGGCGGCGCCCCGGCGCAGCAGGCCCTCGTCGAGCGCGGAGTCCTGCCGCCCGGCCGGATCGAGGCAGTCGAAGCGCAGCGCGGCACCGTGGGCATGGAAGGCGTCGAAGCTTGTCCGGGCGCCCTCCTCGTCGTCGGCCACCAGCCAGAACTCGCTTTGTGTCTCCTCGCGCGACAGGTGCTCGACGCAGCGATGCAGCACGGTCCGCTCCGGCTCCCTGGTGCCGGCAAACTCCAGCGCATGGCAGACGCGCGCGTTGCCGTCCTCCTCCCACTCCAGGGCGGCAAGCAAGGCGGCCGGCTCGATCTCGCCATCGGGCAACCGATCCGCAATCGCGCGGCCATTGGCGACGAACTTTGGCTGCCACGAGATGCGATGCTTGCTGTACGGCAGGTCGACCCGTCGCGGATTCGAGATGAAGGAGATGTACTTCTCGATGTGGAGAATGAGGTCGCCGGTCGCGCCGTCGTAGCAACTCAAGCTGCCCGAAACCCACTCGCCGGTCGGCACCGAGTATTGGCCTTTGTCGTCGACCTCGTAGCGAATTCCGCCGGGATAGGTGACGCGGCAGGTCATGCGCGGCACCGTGGGCGGGCGCAGGAATGTCACGTTCTCGGCCCGGCGCGGAATGGCGAAGAGGTCGGCGCCGAGCATCAGATCGTAGAGATACGACTGCAATCCGCCGTCGAGCAGGGCCGGGAACAAGGTGTAGCCCTCCTCCCGGCCGCCTTGCCACAGCGCCTCGTCGACCTCGACGTCGAACAGCAGATGGTCGGTGGCCACATCACGCCTGAGCCGCCGCATGTTCCGGAAGTGGGGCCCATACTGGAACGTTTCGCCGAGTACCGTCTCGAAGCGTTCGTAGAGCTCGTCGTCCGCCGCATAGGCCAAGGGCTCGTAGTGTGACTTGTCGATCTCCGAGAGGTGTGCCGGCACGTCCGGCGCGTGGTCGGGTCCGACGCGGCGCACTTGCCCGCGGCAATGCAGCTCGCACTTTGCGTCGACTTCGTAGGGCTGAGTCGAGATCTTGAGGGTGTACTCGTCCGGCGAATTGGGGACCGGTTGCAGGGCTGTCTGCAACCGCACGGGAACCCTCGGGATCGGGCATGGCTGGAGAAATTCCAGCGCCTCGATATGGGCGGGGGCGCCTTCCAGAGCCTGTAGCACAAGCTCGATGAAGCCGGCGGCCGGCATGATCGCCGCATGATGCACGCGGTGCTCCGCCAGCCACGGAAACGCTCTTTCGGAGAGCCGCGCTTCGAACAGGAGATGTTCGCTTGCGATCCGATGGCCCACCAGGGGCCCGTGCGCGTATTCGCTCCGCTGCAGGAAGAACTCGTCGTCCAGCATGTCGTCGACGCTCTTCTGCTCGTCGCGCGGGTGCCCCGGCAGCAGATGGACGATGGGGTCCGGCCTCGGATACTGGGCCGCGAAGTCCAGCGAGACCCCGGCCCTGAAGAGGGCGCCCAGGGCCTCGTGAAAACCGAGGCGCGTATCGGTGTCCCGCATGAGCGTCGGAATGGAGACAGGCGGCGATACGACGTCCTCCACACATTGCGCGACGATGGGCTGCAAGGCGGAGTGCGGTGCGAGCTCCAGCACCGCGTCGGGCCGGTGGTCGCGCTTGACCGTCTCCATCGCCGCGGCGAAGCGGACCGGCCGGCGAATGTTCGACCACCAGTAGGCGCCGTCCAGCCGCTCCGTCTCGGCACCCGTCACCGACGAGATGAAGGGCACGTCAGCGCCGAATTCGCGATCGTCGAGGAAGGAGAGCGCCTCCAGCGCATCGTCCCTGATCGCGTCCATCGCCCGGGAGTGGAAGGCGATGTTCCCCGGGATCAGGCGGTTCTGGAGGCTGCGCCGGTCCAGCTCCTCCATCACGGGCTGCAGGTCGTCCTCGCGGCCGCAGATGACGGTATTGGCCGGCGCGTTCTCGCAGGCGATCTCGACCTGTACGGGCCCGTCGCCGTCGAGGCGGAAGGGCACGTCAAGCCCATCCAGCAGCCCCTCCACGCCCGGCCGGTCGAGACCGATCGCCAGCATGCGGCCGGAGCCTGCCACGCGCTGCTGCAGGGTGGCGCGATGGAAGACCAGACGCGTTGCATCTGCGAGCGAGAGCGCGCCTGAGGCATACGCCGCGGCCACCTCGCCGGAGCTGTGGCCGATGACGCAATCCGGATAGACGCCCCAGGTCTTGAACAGCTCCACCAGCGCGCACTGGATCATAAAGATGGCGGGCTGGGCGAGTTGAACCTCGTCGAGCTGCTCTTGAGGGGCCTCAAAGCAGGCCTCGCGCAACGAGGTCCGTGCATGGTCTCGCCAGTGGTCGTCGATGGCGTCGATGGTGCGGCGAAACACCGGATGGGCCTCGTAGAGATCGCGGCCGCAGCCGGCCCACTGCGTCCCCTGGCCTGCGAACACCATGACCAGCCGCCGCTCTCCGTCCTCTGCCGTGGCAATCGGCGCTTCCTCCTCCGCAAAGGCATCCAGCGCGTCAATCAGATCGGTCACACCGTGCACCGCAAACGCCGTCCGCGCGGCGAAGTGGGTGCGGCGGCGGCTCAGGTTGCCGGCGAGCGCGTAGAGCTCCACCGGCTCCTCGTCGAGCATCTGGCGCAGCCGCCCGGCGCTCTCGGCCAGCGCCTTGGGCGTTCGTGCCGAAAGCGGGATCATGAAGCCCGCCTCCGGCGCCAGCGGCACCGACCAGAACCTGGGCTGCGCCGGCCGGTACTCGCGCACCACGCAGTGGCCGTTGGCGCCGCCGAAGCCGAACGAATTGATGCCGACGGCGACGGGGTGGTCGGGGAACGGCTCGCACTCCGTCTGCACCCGCATGGGGCAGCTATCGAAATCGATCTCCGGGTTGGGAACCTGAAAGTTGTTGGATGTCGGCGCGAAGGTGCGCCGCTGCATCATCAAGACGACCTTGAGCAGGGCGCAGTGGAAGGCCGCGGCCTCCATGTGCCCGACGTTGCTCTTGACGCTGGACACCCGCAGCGGGACCTCGCGGTCGTAGCCGCCGAATGCCTCCGCAATCGCGTTGCCCTCGATGTGGTCGCCGACGGCGGTTCCGGTCGCGTGCGCCTCGATGTAGTCGAAGTCGAGAGCGGTGCGGCCGGCGCGCGCCGCCCCCTCGTGCATCAGCGCCACCAGGCCGTGGTGGGTGGGCGCGCTAATGAACCGGCCCGGCGCGAGCCCGACCGTGCCGTCCGCCGTCCCCGCCGCGTTGACCGCGGTTGCCTCGATCACGGCGTAGATCGGGTCGCCGTCCCGCTCGGCCGCCGCCAGGGGCTTGATGGCAAAGACGAACGATCCTTCGGCGCGCATGTAGCCGTTGGCCTGGGCATCGAAGGAACGGCACTTGCCCTCCGGGCTGAGGACCCCCATGAGGTTGAAGCCGCTACTCAGCCTGGCGCTGCCCAGATAGGTGACGGCACCGACGAGAGCCTGCTCGCAATCGCCGCAGGCGAGCGCGTTCATCGCCGCGTGCAGGGCGCTCACGCCGGCGGAACAGGCCGTGCAGTAGGTCGCCGACGACCCCATGAGGTTGAAGTGGTACGAGACCCGGTTGGCCAGCATGGCAAGGCTGATACCGGCGACGGAATACTCCGTGACCCCATGCTGCGGCCGCCAATTGGACACGGCCGGAACCTGAGAGCCGATAAAGACCCCGGTGGGGCTGTTGCGCAAGGAGTGAAGGTCCCAGCCGACGTGCTCGATCGCCTCCCACGCGCAATTCAGCAGCATCCTCACTTGCGGCTCGGTCTGCCTCAGCTCGTTGTGGGACATGCCGAAGAAGGTCCGGTCGAAGAGCAATTCGTCTTCGTCCCGAATCAGCCCTTCGTAGGGGCTCGCCAGACGCCCCGGACCCGAAAATTCCCCGATGGGCAGGTGACCCTTGCCGTAGCGGGCGCTGATCGGCTCCTGCACGATCTCGCGCGCGCTCAACAGGCGCCAGAAGTCGGAGTCCGAGTGAATACCACCGGGCATGCGGTGGCTGTACCCGGTGATTGCAACCCCGTCGCCGATGTGAGGCCCGCCCATGTAATGGCTCTCCGCTAAACGGCGTCATCAACGCCGCAACAACGACTCTTTCAGTACAAGCCGATGGTGCCAAGTACCCGACTTGTTTCGGGCAATCGTCCCGCGTTCCAAGCCATTTCGATCGCACGTCCTCCCTCTGGTCGATCCCCTATGTTGCAATCGTATATCCAGCGCCGCCATCAACTCCAATAGCGATTTCTTGTCTGTTGCATAAGATTCGCTGATTTGGGGGCGGGGCCGCGGCCGCAGCTCCCGGCACTGTCGAAGCAGCGACAGTCGGTGCTTGTGTGCCCCCGGTCTCGTCCCGTATCACACTCTTGCGTGGCGTGGAGGTGCCCATGGCCGTGGCAGATGGCCCTGCTCCCCCGATGCTGCACGAGACCCGCCCGCCGGCAATCCGCGGACGGGGCCCCATCGTGCCGACCGAGCACTGGTCGACGCTGGCGGACGGGCGCGTGCAGTGCGAGATGTGCCCCAGGCTCTGCAAGCTCAAGGAAGGCGCGCGCGGCCTCTGCTTCGTTCGCGCCCGCGAGCACGATCGCATCGTCCTCACCACTTACGGCCGTTCCTCGGGCTTCTGCATCGACCCGATCGAGAAGAAGCCGCTCAACCACTTCCTGCCGGGCACGCCAGTGCTCTCCTTCGGCACCGCCGGCTGCAACCTCGCCTGCAACTTCTGCCAGAACCACGACATCTCCAAGAGCCGAGACATGGACCGCGTGCAGGACGAGGCGCAGCCCGAGACAATCGCGGCGGCGGCCGAGCGGCTCGGCTGCCGCTCCGTCGCCTTCACCTACAACGACCCCGTGATCTTTCACGAATACGCGGCCGATATCGCCGTGGCCTGCCGTGCGCGCGGGGTGAGGACCGTCGCGGTCACCGCCGGCTACCTCACCGACCGGGCGCGGGCGGATTTCTTTCGCGGCATCGACGCCGCCAATGTCGACCTGAAGGCATTTACCGAGGACTTCTACTGGTCCGTCACCAAGGGCCACCTGCAGCCGGTGCTGGATACGCTCCTTTTCCTCAAGCACGAGACCGACATCTGGTTCGAGATCACCACTCTGGTCATCCCCGGCGAGAACGACAGCGAAGGCGAGATCGACGCCATGTGCGCCTGGGTGGTGGACAATCTCGGCCCCGACGTGCCCATTCACTTCAGCGCCTTCCACCCCGATTACCGCATGCTGGACAAGCCGCGCACCCCGGTAGACACGCTGGCGATGGCGCGGCGCGTGGCGCTGCGGAACGGCGTGCGCTACGCCTATACCGGCAATGTCCACGACCTTGGGCGGCAATCGACCTATTGCCACGTCTGCGGCACCCGCACCATCGGCCGCGACTGGTACGAGCTTTCCGACTGGCGACTGGACGATCGGGGCGCTTGCACGACCTGCGGAACCGCGACCGCCGGTGTCTTCGACGGCCCGCCGGGGCAGAAAGCGCCAGCCGGTGTCCCTGGGCTGACCACGCGTACGCAGTTGGCGAGCACGGACAGGTCTTGACGGACGCAGTTTTGTCCGTATCTAATCCGTACATTAGCTGAAATCGGGGAGGGCGCCATGCCGGGGACCGCCGCGTCGCGCGGAGAGCGCATCGAGCTGCGCGCGACCAGTGAGGAGAAGCGGTTGCTGAGTGCCGCCGCCGCACACGAGCGGCTGGACCTCACCAGCTTCATCATGCGCAACGCGCTGCCCGCCGCGCGGGAAGTGGTGGATCGCGCCGAGCGCATCGTTCTCTCCGAGCGCGACAGCGAACGCGTGCTGGCGCTGCTGGAGAACCCGCCCGAGCCGACTCCCGCCCTGATGGCAGCCGCGCGGCGGCGTTCTGCACGCTCCTAAGTCCGGTGCTGGATTGGCGGGAAGAACCCATCGGCCGCCATCACGACCGCAAGAGCTTCGATTGCGGGGATGAGGAGCTGAACTTCTATCTCCGTCGTTACGCTCGGCAAAACCACGAAGCTGGCGGGGCCAAGACCTTCGTCGCCGTTTCTGAGACGGAGCCAGCGCGCATTCTCGGCTTCTATACGATCAGCCCCGGCGCCATTGCTTTCGCCAACGTGCCCGAGGCCCTGACCCGGAAGCTCGGCCGCTACGATGTGCCCGTCTTTCGGCTCGGGCGTTTGGCGGTCGATCGATCCCTGCAAGGCCAGGGGCTTGGCGGCGACCTGTTGCTGGCCGCCGGCGTGCGGGCTCTTGCCGTTGCGGCGGAGGTGGGCGGGGTTGCTCTTGCCATCGATGCAAAGGACCGGAGCGCGGTGCGGTGGTACGAGAGGTTCGGCGCGGTGCCGCTGCTCGACGATCCGCTCAAGCTGATCCTGCCGCTCGCCGTCATCGCCGAGGCAGTTTCCGGCGAGGGCTTGCCAGAGGGCGGCTAATCCGGGTCCACTGCGCCGGGCCTCCCCAACGTCGAGAAAGTCGCACCATGACGCTCACCGCCAACTGGTCCTATCCCACCGCCATCCGCTTCGGCGCAGGCCGCGTCGCGGAGCTGCCTGCCGCCTGCGCCGACGCCAACATCCAGCGGCCTCTCCTCGTGACCGACCGCGGCCTGGCGTCGTTGCCGATGACGCAGGCGGCGCTCGACATCCTGGAGGCGGGCGGGCTCGGCTGCGCGGTCTTCGCCGAGGTCGACGCCAATCCCACCGAGAAGAACCTCGATGCCGGCGTCGCCGCCTACCGCGCGGGCGGCCATGACGGCGTCGTCGCCTTCGGCGGCGGCTCGGCGCTGGATCTCGGCAAGATGGTCGCCTTCATGGCCGGCCAGACCCGCCCGGTCTGGGACTTCGAGGACGTGGGCGACTGGTGGACCCGCGCCGATGCGGACGCCATCGCGCCCAGCGTCGCCGTTCCCACCACCGCCGGCACCGGGTCCGAGGTTGGGCGCGCCAGCGTCATCACCAACTCCGAGACGCGGGTGAAGAAGATCATCTTCCACCCCAAGGTGCTGCCCGTGGTGGTGATCGCCGACCCCGATCTCACCGTCGGCATGCCGAAGCCGATCACGGCGGGCACGGGCATGGACGCCTTCGCCCACTGCCTGGAGGCCTACTGCTCGCCTTTCTATCACCCCATGGGCCAGGGCATCGCGCTGGAGGGGCTGCGCCTCGTGCACGAGAACCTCTGCCGCGCCTACGCCGACGGCGGCGATCTGGAGGCGCGTGGCCACATGATGGCGGCCGCCAGCATGGGGGCCACGGCGTTCCAGAAGGGCCTCGGCGCGATCCACGCGCTGAGCCACCCTGTGGGCGCTGTCTTCGACACCCACCACGGCACCACCAACGCCTGCGTCATGCCCTACGTGCTCGACATGAACCGTCCTGCGGTGGAGGAGCGGCTCACCCATGCCGCCGCCTATCTCGGGATCGAGGGCGGCTACCCCGCCTTTCACGAGCGCGTGCTGGAGCTGCGCGAGACCCTGGGCATCCCCAAGACCCTGAGCGCGATGGGCGTCACCGCCGACCGCCTCGACGATCTTACCGTTATGGCCCTCGACGACCCGACGGCGGGCGGCAACCCGGTGCCCATGACGGCCGAGAACACCCGGAAACTGCTGGAAGCCTGTTTCTAGGGTTCCTTCGCCGCGCGTGAACGTCGGCAGCAAGCCGCCGCCGACTCTGGCTTTGGTCGACCTGGGCCGCTACCGTGCGGCCGATGCCGGCAGCGCCGTCAGAAAACAAGAACGCCACGCAAGGCGGCGCGCCGGATGGAGGCACGGCCGATACGGGGCGTTTGCGCGGGCGCGCGCTCATCCTGCCGACGCTGCTGCTCCTGCTCGGCGGCATCTCGTACGGCGGCATCTTCTCGGCCAACAAGCTCGCGGCCGGGGTCTCCTTCCCGGTCTTCGCGTATACGTTCTGGATCGCGCTCTTCGCCGGCCTCGCGCTGCTGATCGTGGGCGCGGCCACCCGAAATCTGCCGCCGATAAGCCGCGCACACCTGCTGCAATACCTCCGCCTCGCCCTGCTCGCGGTGATGCTGCCGGTGCTGGCGACCGCCTTCGCCGCACGCGAGCTTCCGGCCGGAGTCATCACCCTGGTGCTCACCCTGGTGCCGGGGGTCACCTATCTGATGGCCTTCGCCATGCGGATGGAGCGGTTCGAGGCGCTGAGCCTCGCAGGGCTCGCCCTCGGTGCGGGCGGCGTGCTGCTGATCGTGCTGCCCGAGCAGAGCCTGCCGGATGCCGGCGCCTGGGTCTGGATGCTGGTGGCGCTGGTGGCTGCGATCGCAGCGGCGGGCTCCAACGTCGTCGCCGCCGCCTACCGCCCGCCGCAGACGCATTCGCTCGCGCTCGCCTGCGGCATCCTGCTCGCCGCGGCGGTCGTCATGCTGCCGGTGATGCTGGTGGCGGACGGCCCCTATCTCTTCGCCGACGCGGGCTGGCCGGGAATCGCCGGCATGGCCTGGGCCGCGACGATCCACTGCGTCACCTTCTACTGCTTCCAGGAGGTGACGCGGCGCGCCGGCGCGGTCTTCTTCGCACAGTTCAACTATATCGTGGTCGCCGCCGGCATCTTCTGGGCGCTGCTGCTCTTCGACGAATCGCTCAGCATCTGGGTGTGGGGGGCGCTGGCCTGCATGGTGATCGGCATCTGGCTGGTCAATACCGGTGCCCGGCGCCGTACGGCCGGTGCCCGGCGACGCGCGGAAGGCGCCTCGTGAGGCGCGCCGCACGCCCGGCCACGCTCGCAGCGGCGGTGCCTGCTACAATCGGCCGCCCATAGCGATCCTGGAGGCAACCGGTGCGCGCAATCTTCTTCGACTGTCCTTCCTTCCTGGCCGAGCTCTACGACGACGAGCTCAAGGCGATCGTTCCCGATCTGGCCATGACCATCGACGACGTGCCGGGCGACGATGTCGCGGCCTACGTCGGCGACGCGGTCGGCGTCATCAACGACCACACCTACATGACGGAAGAGGTGCTTGCCGCCTGCCGCGCGCTGAAGGTCATCGTCTTCATGGGAACCGGCGCCTCGAGCTATATCAACGTGGAGGCGGCGGAGAAGCTGGGTATCGAAGTGCGCACCATCAAGGGCTACGGCGACGTGACGGTGGCCGAGCACGCGCTCGCGCTGATGTTCGATTGCGGCCGCCAGACCGCGCGCATGGATCGCGCGCTGCGCGGAGGCTCCTGGCGCACGCTGGATGGTGTGGAGTTCGCGGGCAAGACCCTGGGCGTCGTCGGCACCGGCGGAGTCGGACGCGAGATGGTGCGCCTCGGCAACGGGATCGGCATGGAGGTCATCGCCTGGAACCGGAGCGGCGTGCCCGCCGATCTTCCGTGCCGGGCGGCCGAAACCCTCGACGCGCTGCTCGGAGAATCCCACGTTGTCTCGCTTCATCTCGGCCTCAACGACGAGACCAGGGGCATCGTCGATGGGCGCCGCCTCGCCCTGATGCGCTCCGATGCCATGCTGATCAACACCGCGCGCGGCGCGGTCATCGACGAGGCGGCCCTGATCGACACGCTGCGGAACGGCAGGATTCGCGCCGCCGGGCTCGATGTCTTCGCCGACGAGCCCATCGACGGGAGCCATCCCCTGGCGGCGCTGGAGAACGTGACGCTGACCCCTCACGCCGCCTTCATGACCGCCGAGGCCTCTTACCGCCTGCTGCGGATGGCGCTGGAGCTCATGCGCGATGCACTGGAGGGCCTGGGGCTGCCGGCGCCCGAGGCGGGCGCAGGCGGCAACCCATGAGCGAGGCATCCGCCCGCGGCCGGCTCGGGGTCGATGTCGGCGGCACCTTCACCGACCTGCTGCTGGTCGATCCGGACTCGGCGGCCATGCGCATCGCCAAGGTGCCGTCGACCCCGGCGGACCAGTCCGACGGCTTCATGGCGGGCCTTGGCGCGCTCGGCGAGGCGGCAAGCGGGTTCGAGACAGTGGTTCACGGCACCACGGTCGGCACCAACGCCGTGCTGGAGCGCAAGGGTGTGCGCTGCGCCCTCGTCACGACCCAGGGCTTCCGCGACACGCTGGAGCTCGGCCGACGCACCCGGCCCAACCCGTGGGGCATGTTCGGCAGCTTCGATCCCATCGTGCCGCGGGAGCGCCGCTTCGAGGTGGCTGAGAGGATCGACGCCTCGGGCGCCGTGCTCACTCCCCTCGACGAGGACGGGGTGCGAGAGGCGGTCGGGGCCGCGCGGGCGAGCGGTGCCGAGGCGTTGATCGTCCACTTCATCCACGCCTATCTCAACCCCGATCACGAGCGGCGCGCCCGCGCCATCGCCCGCGAGGTATGGCCCGGCGTCCACATCACGCTGGGCTCGGACATCCTGCGCGAGGTGCGCGAATTCGAGCGCGGCAGCACGGCAGCGCTCAACGGCTACATCCAGCCGATCATGACTCGCTATCTCGAGCGGATCGCGGGCCGGCTCAAGGCCGGCGCGGTCGAGTCCGAGCTGCTGGTGATGCAGGGCAACGGCGGCATGATGACCGCCGGCATCGCCGGCGAGAAGGCGGTGCAGACGGTGATGTCCGGGCCGGCCGCCGGCGTCATCGCCGCCGCCCACCTGGGCGCCGCCGCCGGCTTCCCCAACCTCATCAGCTGCGACATGGGCGGCACCAGCTTCGACATCGCCATCGTGCAGGGCGGCGTGCCCGCCACCACGACGGAGAAGGACATCGCCTACGGAATGCCGCTGCGCGTGCCGATGGTGGATATCCAGACCATCGGCGCTGGCGGGGGCAGCATCGCGCGGGTCGACGAGGGCGGCATCCTGCGCGTCGGTCCTGAGAGCGCGGGCGCGGCGCCAGGGCCCATCTGCTACGGCCGCGGCGGGCGGGAGCCCACGGTAACCGACGCCAATCTGCTGCTCGGCCGTATCGACCCCGGCGCCATCGGCGGCCTGGATAGCCTGCCGGATATCGACGAGGTGCGCCGGATCGTGCGCGAGAAGATCGCAGACCCGCTCGGCCTCGACGAGGCGGAGGCCGCCGCTGCGATCCTGCAGGTGGTCTACCATCAGATGGCGGGCGCCGCGCGGCTGGTCTCCGTGGACAAGGGGCACGATCCCCGTGACTTCGCTCTCTTCGCCTTCGGTGGCGCCGGGCCGATGCACGCCACGGCCATCGCCCGCGAGCTCGGCGTGCCTCACGTGCTGGTACCGCGCTACCCCGGCATCACGTCGGCGCTCGGCTGCGTGCTCGCCGACGTGCGCCACGACTTCGTGCGCACCCTGCACCAGCCGCTGGAGGAGGTGGACCCGGCGGCGGCCGACCGCATCCTGGCGGAGCAGGGTAGGGAGGGCCGCACCCTGCTCGCGCAAGAAGGCGTGACGGTCGCAGCGGTCGAGGTCGCGCACGAGGCGGACCTCTTCTATCGCGGCCAGAGCCATGTCTTCCGCGTGTCCGTGGGGGACGGGGGCTTCGACGCGGCGGCCGTCCGCGACTCCTTCGCGGCGCTCTACCGCGAGCGCTTCGACATCGTGCTGCCGGAAATGCAGCCGATCCTGGTCAACCTGCGGACCACCGTGCGCGGCATTCGCCCGCCGCTCGATCTTGCGCTCGCGGCCGACGAGAGCGGGGCGACGCTGGAAGCTGCGATGGTCGAGACTCGCCCGGTCTATTTCGAGAGCGCCTGGGTCGAGACGCCCATCTACCGGCGCGAGCGGCTGCCGGCCGATGCGGCACTAACGGGGCCCGCGGTCATCCAGCAGCTCGACACCACGATCCTGGTGGAGCCGGGCTCCGAGGCCCGCGCCGATGCCCTCGGCAACCTGGTGCTCACGGTGCCACTGGCTGCGGCGGAGATGCGGGTGGGCGACGCCGACGCGCTCGACCCCGTCACCCTTGCGGTGATCGAGAGCGGCCTCCAACAGGTGTCGAGCGAGATGGACCTGGTGCACCAGCGCACCTCGTTCTCGCCGGTGATCTCGGAGGGCTTCGACCGCTCCAACGGCATCTACGACCCCGTTACCGGCCAGATCATCGCGCAGGGCGAGCTTGGCCTGCCGATCTTCCTCGGCGTCATGCAATCTACCACCCAGGCGGTGATCGAGGCGCGTGACGACCTGGAGCCCGGCGACATCGTGATGGTCAACGACCCCTATTTCGGCGGCACCCATCTGATGGACGTCAAGATGGTGAAGCCCTTCTTCTACAAGGGCCGGCTCTGGGCCTATCTCTCCAACACCGGCCACTGGCCCGATACCGGCGGCATGGTGCCGGGCGGCTTTCCCTCCGAGGCGACGGAAATCCAGCAGGAGGGGCTCAGGCTGCCGCCGGTGAAGCTCCACCGGCGCGGCGTGCTCGACGACGACATTCTGCAGATCGTGCTCGCGAACATCCGCGTTCCGGAGGAGCGCATCGGCGACATTCGCGCCCAGATCGGCGCGCTCTCCGTGGGCGAACGGCGCCTGACCCAGCTCCTGGACAAGCATGGGGAGGAGACGGTCAATGCCGCCATCGAGGTGCTCAAGGAGCGCTCCGAACGGCGGATGCGCACCCATATCGACTCCGTTCCCGACGGCACCTACGTCTTCTCCAGCTACATGGATTCCGACGGCGTCGACGACGAGCCGCTCGAAGTCCAGGCGAGGGTCACGGTGGAGGGCAGCGACCTTGCGGTGGACTTCGGGGGCTCCAGCCCGCTCTGCCGGGGGCCGGTCAACTCGGTCTGGGCGACGACGCTCGCCTCCGTCTACTGCGCGATCAAGCACATCTTCCCAGACGTTCCGATCAACGCCGGCTGCTTCCGCCCGATCGGCGTCACGCCGCCCTACGGCACCTTCCTCTATGCCGAGTACCCGAGGCCGGTCTCGGGCTGCGCGGCGGAGACGGCGCAGCGGATCATGGAGGCGGTCTTCGGCGCCATCGGCCAGGCCATGCCGGAGCGCATGTTCGCCGCCCCCGCCGGCACCAGCGGCAATTTCAGCCTTGGCGGCGAGGACCCGGCCGAGGGCCGCCGATACGTCATGTACATCTTCTCGGGCGGCGGCTACGGCGGCTGGTGGGAGGGAGACGGGCTCACCAACGGCTGCTCCTCAGTCGGCATCTCCAAGACCCAGCCGGCCGAGATCCTGGAGCAGCACTACCCCATCCTGTTCGAGGAGTATGCGCTGCGCGAGGGCTCGGGCGGCGCCGGTCGGCATCGGGGCGGCTTCGGCGTGAGCTACCGCGTGCGCCTGCTGCGCGGCGAGGCGAAGGCGTCGTTCATGATGGACCACGGCCGCACCGGCCCGCATGGCCTCGCGGGCGGCCTGCCTGGCGCCTGCAACCGCATCGAGGTCCGCCGCGGCAACCAAGTGGAGGAGCCGCCGCACCTCTCCAAGGGCGAGGGCTACCACCTGGCGCCGGGCGATACGGTGCAGGTGCGGACCCCCGGCGGCGGCGGCCTCGGCGATCCGCTCGCCCGCTCGCCCTCGCGCGTCGCGGCCGACCTCGCCCGCGGCTACCTGACCGAGGCCGAGGCGGCGCGGGATTACGGCTACGACCCAGGCGCGGACGAGGCAGCGGAATAAGCGGTCGCGACGCCAACGTGGCGCGCTACGGAACCGCCCGGTTCTCGGAGTGAGGGCGAACGCGCGCGCGTATGTCATTGCCTTGCTCAACCAAAGCCTTGGAGAGTTCACGGGTCTTCTGGGCATTCATCCAGAACTCGGGGCTCTGGCCGAAAAAGGCACCCAGTGCGATCGCGGTCTCCGCGCTCACGCCGCGCCGTTCGTGGACGATCTCGTGCAGTCGGGTCGCCGGCAGGCCGCTGTCCCGTGCGACGCCGTGAACGGTCAGCCCCATCTCCTCGATCTGCTCGCGCAAGAGGGTACCGGGGTGCGTTGCTATCCGTTGCGAGGGCACTGTCATTGGTGTGGCTCCCTGCGCCTCAATGGTAGTGGTTGTTCAACGCCACGTCGTACGCGTCGCCATTACGCCAACGAAAACAAATCCGCCAGCCTCTGGAAACGCGGATGCTGTATTGCCCCCCGCGATCCCCGCTCAACCGTTCGAGGCGGTTCCCCGGCGGTATTCGCAGATCGTCTAGGCGTTCAGCGTAGTTGATCCGATCCAGCTTGGTCTGTGCCCGCTTCACGATCGACGGCGGGAACGAGGGTTCGCTCGCGCCGTGGAAGACGTTCGCCGTCCGCCGGTCGGCGAAGGATCGAATCATACTGCGCTCCATATTACGTCACGCGTATGACGCTTTCAATACTTGATTTGTCCGGACGCTTTCTGTCTTCGGTTGGTACGCAGGTGACACCCAAGGGTTCAGCCGGATTCCGACCGGCCGGTAGGTGGCAAGCCGTTGACTCGGGCGGCCTTCCTCTCCACACTCCGGCCGCTTGCTGAGGCCGGCGGAGGGAGCCGGACGGGGAGGGAGACGGCATGCGCTTTTCCGACAACGGGTATTACATCGAGCGCTACGTGAAGTGCGACAACTGCGGCGTGCTCATCTACGACGAGGGCATTTCTGCCACCGTGAAGGGCAAGGACCAGCTCTTCTGTTCCGATTGGTGTGTCCAGTGGTTCACGGCGCGGGCCGACGGTGTCGAGCAGCCGCGCATTCCGCTTCCCAAGCAGGGTATCCACGAGACCGGCTGAGCGCACAGCGCCGCTCGACTCCTCCAATCACTTGGCCGTGCAAAGGGGCGGGGTAGCATGAGCGATCTGGTCGGGATCGACGTGGGCGGAACCTTCACCGACTTCGTCCGCTACGATCCGGACACCCAGGCCGTCGACGTCTGGAAGACACTGTCGACCCCGGCCGACCCCATCGACGGGATCATCGACGGGTTGGACCGCTCCGGCGACGTCGGCGCCATCGGCAACATCCGCTTCGGCACCACCATCGCGACCAACGCGATCCTGGAGCGCAAGGGTGCGACGGTCGCCTACCTGACCACCACCGGATTTCGCGACGTTCCCTTCATCCAGCGCGGCAAGCGCAAGAGCCACTACGACATTACCTGGGTCAAGGCGAAGCCGCTGGTGAAGCGGCGCCACTGCTACGAGGTGGATGAGCGGATTCTGGCGCGGGGCGAGGTCTATCGGGAGCTGGATACCGACCGCGTCCGCGCCGTCGCCCGCGAGATCAAGGCCCACGGCCGGGTCGAGGCGGTCGCCATCAACTTCCTCTTCTCCTTCGTGACGCCGGACCACGAGCGCACGGCCAGGGAAATCTTCGCCGAGGAATGCCCGGACGTCCCGGTCAGCATCTCCTACGAGGTGCTACCCAAGTGGAAGGAGTTCGAGCGCTCGTCCACCACCATCACCGACGCCTACATCAAGCCCGTCGTGGGCCACCATCTGGGCGCCATGCGGACGCGGCTCGACGAGAAGGGCGTCACCCGTCAGATCGCCGTGATCAGATCCAACGGCGGCGAGATGACCCTGGAGGGGGCCGCCCGCCATCCCATTCAGATGACCCTCTCCGGCCCCACCGGGGGCGTGGTCGGTGCCAAGCAGATCGCCCGCAGCGTCGGCGTCGATCATCTGGTCACCCTCGACATGGGCGGCACGTCAACCGATGTCTCCACGGTGGTCGGCGGTACCGAGAGCTTCACCACCAGCTTTGAGATCGAGTTCGGCCTGCCCATCCAGATTCCCATGATCGATATCCGCACCATGGGCGCGGGCGGCGGCTCGCTCGCCTGGATCGACAAGGGCGGCATGCTGCGCATGGGGCCGGAGAGCGCGGGCGCCAATCCGGGGCCGGCCTGCTACGGCCTCGGCGGCACCCAGGCGACCGCGACCGACGCCAACCTCGCGCTCGGCCGCATCAACCCTGAGAACTTCCTCGGCGGTGCCATGGCGCTCGATGCGGACGCCGCCGCAAAGGCAATCTCCCGGGTCGCGGGCGCCATCGACAAGCCGGTCGAGGAGACCGCGCTCGCCATGGTGCAGATCGCCAACAACAACATGATCGGCGCGCTCCGCTCGGTGCTGACCGAGCGCGGCCTCGACCCGCGCGACTTCACGTTGCTGGCCTTCGGCGGCGCGGGCCCGGTCCATGTCGCCGACCTCATGGTCCATGCCAACATCCCGAGCGGTATCGTGCCCAACCATCCGGGCCAGTTCTCGGCCTTCGGCTTCCTGATGACCGACGCTCGGGTCGACCTGGAGCGGACGGCGCAGATGACCTCGGCCGCCTTCGATCGGGACCACGCCAACCGCGTGTTGTCCGACCTGATGCGCGAGGGCGTCGCGGCGCTCGAGGAGCAGGGCTACACCGAGAACATCGAGATCCTGCGGTCACTTGAGATGCGCTATCTCGGGCAGAACCACGAGCTCGACGTGCCCATCACCTTCGATCGCTTCGACGACAGCACGCTGCCGGGGGTGTGGGAGGCCTTCCATCGGGCCCACCACGACCGCTTCAATTTCGACATTTCCGGCGAGAAGATCGAGATGACCTCGGTCAAGGTCACGGCGGTTTCGGTGACCGACAAGCCGCAGCTCGCAGAGATCGGCCGGGCAGACGGCGCGCCCGAGCCGGCCGGCACGCGGCCGGTGCTCTTCGAGGAAGGCTGGGCGGAGACCCCGGTCCACGACCGTGCGGCGCTCCGCGAGGGACACCGCTTCGAGGGCCCCGCGCTGATCGAGGAGCCCGCGTCGGTTACCGTCGTCCGCCCCGGCCAGCCGGTGCGGATCGACCGGTACGGCAATATTCTGATCGGCGAAATCGCGCGCCAGGTCTGAGCTTCGAGCAGGGAGCGCGCGGCAGGGAAAGGAACCCGTCATGGACATGGTCGCGATGAACATCATCGAATCCGCCATGGTCGCGATTTGCCGCGAAATGGGCGTCAACGTGCAGAAGACCGCCTATTCCACGATCTTCTCCGAGGCCGAGGACTTCACCTGCGCGCTCGCCAATACCGAAGGCGAGATGATAGCCGTGGCCGAGTTCTGCCCGGCGCAGATCGGCGGCGTGCCCCTGTTGGTGCGCTCGATGGTGAAGGAGATTTCCCTCTCCGAAATCGACGAGGGCGACGTCATCGTCCACAACGATCCCTATCGCGGCGGCCTGCACACGCCCGAGCACACCATGTTCAAGCCGATCTTCGTCGAAGGCGAGCTGATGGGCTTCGCCGTCGCCATCGGCCATTTCGTCGAAGTCGGCGGCATGGTGCCGGGCGGCTTCCCCGGCGAGGCCACCGAGATCTTCCACGAGGGGCTGCGCGTACCTCCGGTCAAGATCAAGAAGCGGGGCGAGGACGTGGTCGAGGTCTGGAAGCTGATGCTCGCGAACGTCCGCACGCCCCGGCAAAACTACGGCGACATCAGGGCGATGATCTCCGCCGTCGATCTCGGCGAGGCGCGGATGAAGGAGCTGATCGGCAAATACGGCCGCGAGACCTTCCAGCGCACTGTGATCGACCTCATGGACTATTCCGAGGCCCGGATGCGGGCCGAGATTCGGGCCTTCCCCGACGGCTGCTACCGCTTCGAGGACGGGCTCGAGGACGACGGCATCGAGGACAAGGAGTACACCATCCGCTGCGCGGTCCACGTGCAGGGCGACGAGGTGGTGATCGACTACACCGGCTCCTCGTCGCAGGCCTTGGGGCCGATCAACGCCACCTTGGGCGTCGCCTGGTCGGCCTCCTACAACGCCATGCTGCATCTCACCGATCAGACCATTCCGAAGAATTCCGGCTGCTTCCGGCCGATCCGGGTCATCGCGCCGGCAGGCTCCGTGATGAACGTGGACTATCCGGGCTCCGAGGTCGGCGGCAATACCGAGACCCATCCGCTCATCGTCGCCATCATCCTGGGGGCGATGGCACCGGCGGCGCCCGACCGGGTGATGGCCTCCGAAGGCACCACGCACGGTTGCTTCGTCTTCGGCGGCTACGACGAGCGCAACGACGAGCCCATCGGCGCCTTCGACTTCTCCTACGTGGGCTATGGCGGGCGCAGCTTCGCCGACGGCAACGACGCCACGGATTCGATCAACGGCAACTGCGCCAACACGCCGACCGAGGTGTTCGAGACGCGCTTCCCGTGGATCGTCGAGGAGTACGCGCTGCGGCCGGATTCAGGCGGCGCCGGCGCGCATCGCGGCGGCTTGAGCATCTCCAAGACGATGCTTTGTACCGGCCCGGTGATGATCAGCCAGATGACCAACAAGCATAAGAAGGTCGCCTGGGGTCTGAACGGCGGCGGCGAGGGCGTTGCCGGCGCCACGCTCTACCAGCAGGAAGGCGCCAACCGCTGGACCACGGTGGGCGAGGCGTTCGGCAAGGTCTCGACCACAAAATATTCCAACGTGCCGATCCGCCCCGGCGAGCGGGTCTCGGTCAAGGCGCCGGGCGGTGGCGGCTACGGCGAAGCCCGCGAGCGCGCCCCCCGCGCGGTGGTAGAGGACGTGCTGGAGGGCTACGTCAGCGTCGAGGCTGCGGCGCGGGACTACGGCTACGAGGCCTCCTGGGTCGCGCGCTACGGCGAGGACGCACCGCTGCCGGAGGCAGCCGAGTAGCACGCGCGAGGGCCGGGGGGATGGCCGCAACCGATCAGGCCGACGAGGCCGCGCAGGCTATCGTCACCATCAAGAAGTACGCCAACCGCCGGCTCTACAACACCGCCACCAGAAGCTATGTGACCCTCGACAACCTCTGCGACATGGTGCGCAACGGCGAGCACTTCGTGGTCCGCGACGCGAAGTCCGGCGACGACATCACCCGCCAGGTGCTGACGCAGATCATCGTCGAGCAGGAGGCCAAGGGGCAGAACATGCTTCCGCTCAGCTTCCTGCGGCAACTGATCCAGCTTTACGGCGACAACGTCCAGGCGTTCGTGCCGAGCTATCTCGAGCTCGCCATGGAGACCTTCGCGCGCAATCGGGGGGACATGCGCGAGCGGATGAACGAGAGCTTCGGCAGCATGTTCCCTGTGGACGAGTTCGAGGCCATGGCGGAGCGCAACATGGCGCTGATGCAAAGGACCATGGAGATGTTCGCGGGCATTCCCGCCGGCGAGCGGCGGGAAGAGGCGAAGCCCGACGGCGACGGCGACGAGGCGGCGGATGTCGGCGCCGTCCTCGACAGGCTCGACAAGATGCAGGCGCAGCTCGACGCCCTGAGCGGGCGCGGCCGAAAGGACGGGGACGACAACTGAAGGCGCGTGGCGTATTCGCACCACGACCGGCCACACTTGCTCGTTGCCGCGGTTGCTCCGACGGCATTCGCGCCTATACCATCCCGCCACCGATCACTGGACAGACGAGGACTGGGATGGTTTCAGCGACAAGGATTGCTGCGATGCTGGTCGCCGGGGCAGGGATGCTGTGTGCGGCGCATATCGCGGCAGCGGAGGAGAGCGGCACCCTACGCATCATTCGCGCATACGTTCAGGACTACACCACCATCGAGCACGGCGATGCGCGCTACACTGGCGGTTCCCTCAAGGGCTCGGTCACCGTCCTAGAGAGCAGTGGCGGCCCGTTCGTCGAGGGCACGCATGAGCGGATCACCTGCGTGGTCCATGCGAAGAGCACGGACGCGGGCATCGATCTCGACGCGCCTTGCACGATGACCGCCCCCTCGGGCGACACGTGGTACACCCACTCGAAACGGCGCACAGGCACCGTGGAGACGGGCGGCGGCGGCCCCGGCACGATGGAGATTCTTGGCGGCACCGGCGTCTACGCAGGCATCAGCGGCAGCTGCACCTACGATGTCGGTTACTTGCCGGACAATTGGGTCGCCATGATCGCGGACTGCACCTGGCAGAGGTAGCGCAGGCCGGGCCGGCGAAGACAGATCGAGCGATGGTCGAACTGGTCGCCCACGTCGCGCTCCAGCGCCTGATTGAGGCGGCGGAGGCGGTCGAGGAGAGCCTCATGCCCAACGAGCGCGAGATGCTGCATAGTCTCAGGACCAAGTACCTCGTGCCCATCGACGTCGATCCCTTCGACACGACGGCGCTCGAGGTCATCCTGCGCAACGTCGAGGTGCGCAAGGGCTACGACTTCGATCCACGAAAGGACGGCGGCCGGGTTATCGACCTGCCGCGCACCGGCGACAACAAGGCGTGAGCAGTACCGTCCGCACTGGGCAGGCGGACGTTTGCAAATTTCTTCGATCATCCGAAAGGAAGCGTGGACCATGATCAAACGCACTCTCGGGGCCGTTCTGGTCGCGGCCGGCCTGGCGATCTCTGGCGCGGCAGCTCAGGCCGCCGACTACACCATCGATTCGGGTCACAGCTTCGTTCAGTTCAAGATCTCCCACATCGGCGTGTCCTGGATGATCGGCACCTTCGAGAAGGTGTCCGGCAGCTTCACCTTCGATTCGGAGGCCGGGCCCGAGGAGCAATCCATCGCGGTCGAGATCGATACCGCCAGCGTCGATACCAACCATGCGGAACGCGACAAGCACCTGCGCTCGGCGGACTTCCTGGACGTCGACGAGTACCCCACGGCGACCTTCGTCAGCACCGGCTACGAGGGCGACGGCGAGAGCGGCGTGATGACGGGCGATCTGACGCTCCACGGCGTCACCAAGCCCATCGCCGTCGCTGTCAAGAAAGTGGGCGAGGGGAAGGACCCCTGGGGCGGCTACCGCGCCGGCTTCGAAGGCTCGGTCACGATCACCCGCAAGGATTTCGGCATGGGCTATAACCTGGGTCCGGCGGCCGAAACCATGGACCTGTTCCTGTTCATCGAAGGCACCCGCAACTAGCGACTGCTCGGGCGCTGCCGTTGGGGGCGCCCATGTGGCGAAGCGGCAGGGACCACTACGGGCTCGTCGCCATCGGCTTTCACTGGAGCATCGCCATCGCCTTCGTCGGCCTCGTCGGACTCGGCGCCTGGATGGTGGGGCTCACCTATTACGATCCCTGGTACAACGACTCCCTCGCGCTCCATAAGGCCATCGGGATCGCGGTGCTGGCGCTCGCGCTGGCCAAGCTCGGCTGGAAGCTCATCGACCGCAAACCCGGATACGGGCCGGAGGTGCGCGCTTACGAGCGCGCCGGCGCCACCGCCACGCACTGGATTCTCGGTGCGCTCCTGATCGTGCTGCCGGTCACCGGCTACCTGATCTCGACCTCGGAAGGGGCGGGCATCGACGTGTTCGGGCTCTTCGAGGTGCCCGCGTTTTTCGACGTTTCGGGAGGGACCCGCGACCTCGCTATCGATCTCCACTACTACCTGGCATACGGCGGCATCGCCCTGGTCGGCATTCACGCCATCGCGGCCCTCAAGCACACCTTCATCGACAAGGGATCGACGCTGATCCGCATGCTGATCCCGCGCCCGCGCTCGAGTCCCGTCGATCGGTCCGTGAAATAGGGCGGTGTGAGGGCGCGAAACGGGGAGGGTTTAATGCTTCTGGAAGGCTCGTGCCATTGCCGTGCGGTACGGTTTTCGCTCCGGTCGAAGACGCCGCTGCCGTACATGCATTGCTACTGCTCGATTTGCCGGAAGACCGCCGGTGGCGGCGGCTATGCCATCAATCTCGGCGGCGAGGCGGAGACGTTGAGCGTCACGGGCAGGCGCGCGCTGAAGATCTATCGCGCTCGGCTCGGGGACGGTAGCGAGAGCCCGGCCGAACGGCGCTTCTGCGGCCGCTGCGGCAGCGCGCTCTGGGTCTGGGATCCGCGCTGGCCGGAGCTGATCCACCCCTTCGCGTCGGCCATCGATACGCCGCTGCCGGCGCCGCCCGAGCGCTGCCACATCATGGTCGACTACGCGCCGGGCTGGGTCAGGGTTCCGTCTGGCGAGCGGGATCCGCATTTTGCCGAGTATCCGGATCAGTCCCTCGAAGACTGGCACCGCAGCCGCGATCTCCTCGACCCGTGATGGGGGCGTGCCACGCTGTCGCCCGCTTGGTATAGGTCGGCCCCGCACGGCGGTTTGTTTGTGAAGGGCAGGGGAACATGGCATCGCAAGGCACGAACGGCGGCACCGTCAAGGCGCTCTGGCGCTATCCGGTCAAGTCCATGGCCGGCGCCAAGCTCGACGAGGCGCTGGTTACCGAGGGCGGCATCCTGGGCGACCGTGCCTATGCGGTGATCGACCGGACCAGCGGCCGGGTGGGGAGTGCCAAGACCCCCAAGAAATGGGCCGGGCTGATGGCGCTCGCCGCCGATTTCGTGGAGCCGCCCGAGCCCGGCGCGCCGCTGCCGCCCGTGCGGATTGTCTGGCCTGACGGCACGGCAAGCGTCAGCGACGGCGGAGACCCCGACGCGCGCCTTTCCGAGACCCTGGGGCGGCCGGTCACGCTCACGACGGAGCGCCCGGAGGCTCCCAGCCTGGAACGCCTCGACCCGCTCGCCGCCGACGAGACCATCGTCGATATCGGCGAGCTGATGATGGCAGGCCGGTTCTCCGACTACGCGGCGCTGCATCTCATAACCACGGCGACCATGGCGCGCCTTGCCGAGCTCCGCCCCGACTCGAAGTTCAGTGCACGCCGCTTTCGCCCCAACGTGACGATCGCGACGCCCGAGGACCAAACGGGCTTCGTCGAAAACGACTGGGTCGGGCGAGAGGTCGCTATTGGCGACGAGGTGCGTCTCCGCATCTCCGACCCGACGCCGCGCTGCTCGGTCCCGACACTTGCGCAGGAGAACCTGGAGAAAGACCCGCAGGTCCTCCGCACTCTGGTCGAGCACAACACGCTCCCCGTGCCCGTGCTCGACGGCGAATCGCTGCCCTGCGCGGGCGTCTACGGCTTCGTCATCCAGGGCGGCACGGTGAAGCGGGGCGACGCGGTGCGGGTCGTGTAGGGCAGGCGCTGCCTACAGGTACGTCTTCGAGATCGCGGCGCCCATGGTGTACTTGGGATCGACGAAGTTGCCGAGCCGCACCTTGCCGCACTGGCTCAGCATCATGTAGGCGTCCCACTGGTCGTAGCCGTAGTCCTTGACCATCCAGCGCACCAGCTCGCGGTAGGCGATCCGGGTCGCATCCTCCAGCGGCCGGGCGCTGCCGATCGCCATGATGAAGTCGTCCGCTTCGAGCCGCGGCCAGTCGATGGTCCAGCCCTTGATCAGGTCGACGGTGATCGCGGTCGTGGTGGGATACTCCACGGCCACGCCGCAGACCTCGCCGTCGCCCTGGCAGGCGTGGGCATCGCCGATGTAGAGCAGCGCGCCGGGCGCGCGCACCGGCAGGTAGGTGATCGTGCCGGGCCCCATGTCCGGCAGGTCCATGTTGCCGCCGTGGTCGTCCGGCGTCAGCGAGTTGATGGAATCGATCTGGGGCGAGCAGCTCAGCGTGCCGATGTGCGGCTTGTAGGGGAGGGTGACCCGGTCGCTCCAGTAGACGTTCTCTTCGTCCACCTTCACCTTGCGCACCTTCTCGGGCAGCGGCTCGTTGAGCGTGGCCGTGTAGTAGGTGCTGGTGAGCCCGCCGAATTCCTTGATCATGCAGCAGGTGCCACGGGGCTGAGGCCCGCGCGGCGCCATGCTCTCGATGTGGACGGCGAGCACGTCGCCCTTCTCGGCGCCGGCCATGAAGATCGGGCCGCACTGCGGGTTGAGGAAGGGCACCTCCAGCAGCTCCGAGGGCACGTCGCTCTCGCTCGTGATCTTGCCTTCGAAGGCGTCGCGGGTCTCGACGATCACCCGGTCGCCCGGCTCGATGGAAAGCACCGGGTCGGCATAGGGGCCGATGGTGTAGAGATAGGTACCTTGCGTCTCCTCGGTCAGCTCGTGCGTGACCCCCGACGAGCCGCCGCCGATGCCCTTGCGGTGCATGATGGAGTCGGCGACCCAGTCGTTCGGGTAGCTGCGCATGACCATTTCCATTGCCCGTTTCCCTCCACTGATTTGCCGGCGCGGCTGGATTGTAGACGGCAGGGTCTGGGAAGCGAAGAAGCGGCGAGAGCGGTCTTTCGTGCGCGGCGTGACTCGCTCGGGCGCGTCGCTGAACGTGTCGTGACGTGAATATCCGAGAGAGGAGGGGCGGGTGTTCCCGCGCTTCGCCCCTCAGGCGGCCGCTGCTTCGGCCTCCGTGTACGCGCGCTCGATTTGCCGCTTGACCGTTGCGACCGCCTCGGACCGACGATCCAGCCCCTCCAGCAACTGGATGCAGCCCCTGCCCAGCGGCGGCAAGGCCGAGGGCTCTGACATCACGCTCAATGACCGGGGTATGGTCCCTTCGGCCATGACGGTGACGCCCATTTCGGCTTCGACCGCAGCCTGGACGACCCGCGGATCGGCGCTGCGCAGCACCTCGCGATAGGCGATGCCCCCATCGTCGAGGGCGCCCGCCGCCGCGGCCTGCAGGAAGCAGTTGTCCGTATTCCAGGCGACCGGGATCGGCATTGACGGGTCGAGCGCGAACGCGGGCGCACGCACCCAATGAAGCTGCGGGCGACTAAGCACCGCTGCCGCCGGCGCCTCCTCGTGCAACGCGACGACGGCGAGATCCAGCGCGCGGGACTCCGTCATCTGCTGTAGCCGCCAGCTGGGCAGGCAATGGACGTCGAGCTCGGCAGCGGCGTGATTCCGCAGCATGTAGCCGAGAAGCCCCGAAAGAAGCGGCGTCTCCAACCCCTCGGCAATGCCGAGTCTGACCTCGCCGATGATCCGCTTGGACTGCAAACGCCCAACCATTCGGTCCTGCAGATCGACGAGCGACCGGATGTCGGGCAGCAGATCGCTCCCTTCGGCTGTCAGCTTCACCTCGTGATGGCTCCGTTCGAACAGGCGGGCGCCGAATGCTTCCTCCAGCTTTTGGATACGAACCGACATCGTGGCCTGAGAGCAGCCGATGTGCCGGGCAGCCTTGGAGAAGCTGCGAGTCTCGGCAAGGCGAAGAAACGAGTGAAGCTGTTTGGTATCCAAATCGATCATTCAAATCAGGTATTCCCGAATAAATCATAAGTCAACATTCATGCTCAATTGTTAACCTGCATGATCTTGGCGGCCGTCAGTCGCGGGTGCGCCGGATATAGACGGCGGCCGCGAGCAGGATCAGCGCGCCCTTCACCACCATCTGGAACTCGATGGAGAGGCCCAGGATCACCACGATGTTGAAGAGCGAGACCAGGATCAGGGCCGCTAGCAGGGCGCCGATCACGCTGCCTTTGCCGCCACGCAGGGAGGCGCCGCCGATCACTGCCGCCGCGATGCTGTCCAGCTCGTAGCCCTGGCCGGTCCAGTTGTCGACGATGCCGACGTAGCCGACCAGGAAGAGGCCGGCGATGGCGGCGAGTACGCCGGAGATGACGTAGGCCGAGATCACGATGCGCTTGACCGGCAGGCCTGCCATGTGTGCCGCCTCCGGATTGTCGCCGTAGAGCAGGAGCTGTCGTCCGGGAACGCTGCGCTCCAGCATCCAGTGCGCGACGAAGGCCACCGCGATCAGCACGATCAGGATTACGGGAACGCCGCCGATGTCACCCGTCGCCAGGTATCGGAAGGTATCCGGCAGCGAGCCGCTGGGCGCGCCCTTGGTATAGGCGAAGCGGATCCCCTGCAGCACGATCATCGTCGCCAGCGTCGCGAGGAAGGGAGTCACCCGCCGATAGCTGACGAGATAGCCGTTGACGCCGCCCACCAGGGCACCGAGCAGCAAGGCGGCGACGAATGCGGTCGCGGTATTGTCGAAGACGCCGATGGAGAGCACTGCCGCGGTTGCCATGATCGAGGCCACGGAGAGGTCCAGGCCACGCACCACGATCACGATCATCTGGCCGATGACGACGAAGCCGAGCGGCGCGGCCTGAATCAGAATATCGGTGATGTTCTTGACGCTCAGGAAGCGCGGCGAGAGCACCGTCGTGATCGCCCAGATCACGATGAGGAAAGCCAGCAGCAACAGGACTTCGCGGGTTTTCCGGCCCCTGACCGTGCCGACGCCGCCGAGGAGGCGTGCCATCACGACCGTGCCCTCGTGACGAACAGCGAGACGGCGACGACGATGATGACGCCCTCGACGATCCACAGATAGAAGTTCGAGACGTTCAAGAAGTTCAGAACGTTGGCGAGAAGGGCAAGCAGGATGACCGCCAGCAGCGTGCCCAGCACGCCGCCGCGGCCACCGGCGAGCAGAGTGCCGCCCACGATCACCGGCGTGATTGAGCGCAGATCGAAACCGATTCCGGCGCGCGGATCGCCTACGCCGAACCGGCCCACCAGGTAGATCGCGGCCAGAGCGACGATGAAGCCGGAGAGCGCATAGATCAGCACCTTGGTCAGCTTGACCGGAACGCCGGAAATCCGCGCCGCGCGCTCGTCGTCGCCGATGGCGTAGACCCGGATGCCGAACCGGGTGCGCCAGAGCACGAAGCCGACGATCACGTAAGCCGCGATGACGAACAGCGTTCCCCACGGCAGGAAGCCGAAGAACCGGGCATAGACAATGTCTTCGAAGAAGATCGGCACGGAGCCGGACGGCTGCTTGGTGTGGAGCAGCGCTGCGCCGGCCATGATGGTCGATGTCGCGAGCGTCACGATCAGCGGGTGGATGCCGCTATAGGCGACAATTCCGCCGGTCAACGCACCGATCGCCGTGCCGAGCGCGAGGATGCCGATGTAGGCGGCGGCGAAGGAGTCCGGATCGGATCCGGCGAACGTAGCGAACAGGACCGAGAGGAGGCCGAGCAGACCGGCGAAGGAGAGGTCGATGCCGCCGGACAGGATGACGACTGTCTGGGCGAGCGCCACCAGCGCGAGCGCCACCAGTTGGTCCTGGACATTGGCGATATTCAACACGGTGACGAAGCGGTCCGACGAGAACACGCCGACGATGAAGACTGCCGCGATCAGCCCGACGATCGCCAGATGGACGTTCTGGAAACGGACGGCCCGCGCGATATCAGACATGGGGCGTGGGCTCGCCGCCGCCCGTCGCGGCGGCGGCCACCGCCATGATTCCGTCCTCCGTGATGGCGTCGCCCAGCAGTTCGGTGGCGATTGCGCCGTCGCGCATGACGTGCACCCGGTCGCACAGCCCGACGATCTCGATCAGTTCGGAGGAGATGACCAGGATCGCCACGCCGTCGCGGGCAAGCGCGCGCAAGGTGCGGTAGATCTCGGCCTTGGTGGCGACGTCCACGCCGCGCGTCGGCTCGTCGAGAAGCAGGACCCTCGGGGCATTCTCGAGCAAGCGGCCGATCAACACCTTCTGCTGGTTGCCGCCGGAGAGCGCCGAGATGGGCTGTCCGACATGATCCACGACGACGCTGAAGCGCTCGACGACTGACCGGGAGCGCTCCTCCTCGTTGCGCGGCGAGAGTGCGAGCGCGCGGGCGCCCTTGCCGAGCGTCGACGCCGCGAAGTTCCAGGCGACCGACGCGTCGGGAAACAGGCCGTTGGCCTTACGGTCTTCCGTCAGCATGGCGAGACCGCCGGCGAGACTGCGGCCCGGTGTCCGCCTGCGGTAGGTCCTGCCTGAGAGTGCAACGGTGCCGGCGCCGCGCGCCGCCCCGAAAATCGCGAGCGCGAGCTCGGTCCTCCCCGAGCCGACCAGACCCGCCAGCCCCACGATCTCGCCCGGGCGGAGATCTAGATCGACTGGCGGCGCGCCGCCTTCTGCGACGAGGCCGCGCAGCGAGAGCGCCGGCTCCACATCGCTCGCCGGCCCGCTCTTTGGCGGGAAGAGCTCGCCCAGGCTGCGGCCGACCATCGCGGCGACGACCCTGTCATGATCGTAGTCTTCGATCGGCCCCGCGGAGGTGACGTCGCCGTCCTTCAGCACGCAGATGTCGGTGCAGACATCGAAAATCTCGTCCAGGCGGTGCGAGACGTAGACCAGCCCCATCCCTTGCTCTCGCAGGTCACCCAAAATCCGGAAGAGATGGTCGATCTCCCGGTGCGAGAGCACCGCCGTCGGCTCGTCCAGGATGAGCACGCGCGCGCGGGAGCGCAGCGCCTTGGCGATTTCCACCATCTGCGCTTCGGCGACGCTCAGCCTGTCGAGAGTTGTGTCGGGGTCCAGATCGATGCCGAGCTCCTGGAGCAGGTCCGCGCAGTCGCGGCGCAGCGCGCGCCGGTCGACCAGGCCGAGCCGGTTGCGCGGCTCCTTCTCCAGAAACACGTTCTCGGCCACGGTGAGCGCCGAGATGGTCGAGAACTCCTGGTGGACGACGGCAATGCCGGCGGCGATCGCTTCCTTGGGGCCGGCGAAGGCCACCGGTTCGCCATCGACCAAGACCTGCCCGGCCGACGGCGTGTAGACGCCGGTCATGAGCTTGATGAGGGTCGACTTGCCGGCGCCGTTCTCGCCGCAGAGCGCGATGGTCCGGCCGGCAATGACCTCAAAATCGACGTTGCGGAGGACCTCGTTGCTGCCGAAGAGCTTCGTCATGCCCTGTGCGGCAAGCACCGGATCAGCCATGTCGCCTTTCCTCCGGGCGGCGGCTTCCGGCCGCGGTGGTGGACGGCCCCCCGACTACCGTGGCCGGGGGGCCGTCCACCGTCACAGGCGCTTTATCTCGGATAGTCGGCCGAGAAGGTCTCCGGATCGTAGTCCGGGCCCACGCCGCTCGACATGATGACCGAGCCCGGCTTGTCCATCAGGGCATAGTCCTTGACGTAGACGTCGGCCTGCACCGAGGCGGTCTCTGCGCCCTCGGAGACCACGATCTGCTGGTTCACCTCGATCCGGCGCGGGATGCCCTTGCCGGCCAGCACATCGAACAGCAGCTCGAAGGACACCGCGCCCATGGCCGGCGGATAATCGATGCCAACCATCGGTACCTGGTTCTGCACGCTCAGCTGATACATCGCGTTGAAGTCGCCGCCGGTGTGCGGCGGGATCGCGCCGGTCTCGTATCCGGCGGCGAGGAAGGCCTCGATCGAGCCCGAGCCTTGCAGACCGGAATCGGCCCAGACACCGGCGATGTCCTGACCGTACTTCTGGATCAGGGCCGACATGATCGTCTTGCCGTTGGCCGGCGACCAGGACGTGTACTGGACCTCCAGCACTTCGATGCCCGGATACTGGTTGAAGACCTCATGCGCCGCCTTGATGCGGTTCTCAGCCGGCGAGGCGCCGGCGAGGCCGCCCAGCATCACGACCTTGCCCTCGAAGTTCAGCGTCTCCGCCAGCCACTGGGCTGAGATGCGCCCCAGCGCCTGGTCGGAGGCGGTGACGAAGGTGATGTAGCTGTCCTTGGACGTGACCTCGCGGTCCACCAGGACGATCGGGACTCCGCTCTTGTTCGCCCGGCGCAGCGCGGGGTCGAGCGCCTCGGCGGTCGCCGGGCTGACGAGGAGAATGTCGACACCCTGAGCGAGCAGGTCCTGAATGTCGGCGGCCTGCTTGGAGGGATTGTCGTTGGCGTCGGTGATGATGAAGCGCTCCAGCTTGTCCTTGTTGCGCTCGGCGGCGGCCTCGATGCCGTGCAGCATGGCCACGCGCCAGGGATTGGAGAGGCTCGCGTTGGAGAAGCCGATGACGTAGGGGCCGTCCTTCTTGTGTTCGGCCGCGTCGTAGATGTCGACGCTGCCGGGGTTCCACAGGAAGGTGCGGGGAACGCCCTCGTAGTCGGCGCTCGCCGATGCCGCGAAGAACAGCCCGGCGGCTGCCAGGGTGCATATCTTGAGTAATTTCATGGCTATCTCTCCCTCTATGCGACGTTTTCGTATCGGTTGGATCGAAGCGCGCCGGGCCGCCGTGCAGCATGAGCGGCCCCGCTGAGTCACTTGGTTGGAATGCTACTGCATCGCCCGATTTTCCGCCAAGCCAGGCTGTCCAGGCGTGGAGGGACAACAGCTGAAAGCGCCTATCGGCTGAAGCTCTGACCTTTTCTTGCGTCAGCGAGGCGACATCGAGGCCCCTCGCGATGGACGGCCCCCTAATTCTCCTCCACGTTAACGCCACTCCCCTCGGGTTCGCCGGAGGGCTCCTCCATCATCTTTCTGGTTCTCTCATTGTCGGACACCGACACCGAGAACATCGAGGCTTCTTCATCGCCCAGGGAAACGAATCCGTGCGGCATCAAGCTATCGAAACGCACCGAGTCGCCCGATTCCAGAACGGTCGGGCCGTAAGTCTCCATGTAGAATCGGGCGCTGCCGCGTAGGATGTAGATCGGCCTCCCCCCGCGTAGCTGCTCATCGTCAAGGGTTCGGTCCGTCCCGTCGGCACCTGAGCCAACGCCGGTTGAGAGGCGCCTTCATCGCAATTTCGTTGCTCAGCGCGTCATATGTGCCGAGCGGCGTCGGTCGAGCCGACCGAATTGCCCCACAGACCCCGTCTGTCCCGAGCCCGAGTGAGTAGGCGCGATGCTGTTCCTGATTTCTTGTCGGGTCTTCCCGCGTGGGAGCCGCGCGGCACGGGGACAGGAATAGCCGTCTCGCGCGCAAGACGAGATGGTTCGCGGTAGCTCTGGCCGATCGAATGGCGCGTACCGTGCGGGCGCCGACAATTCGAGACCGGTGTAGACTGGATGCGGACGACAGACGGCGTTACGGGCATGGGCTTCACGCCAATTAGCGTTTACTGTCGGTCGCAGTAGGTCTGCTGAACACTCTCGGCGCGCCCGTCCGCTACCAGTTGGCCCTTCCCGGATGACCACGACTCTTCCCTGCGTTCTCGTCACTCACGACCCGTCGCCGGAGGCGCGCGCCGCCTACCGGCACGAGCTCGGCTCGGGCTGCGAACTGCTCTTTCGGTCCGATCTCGCTCCGGCGGAGTGGGACTCTGCGCGGGCGCGGGCGCGCGCGCTGATCGCTCTGAACCCTCGGATCGAGATCACGGCCGACGATGTCGCAGCCATGACGGCGCTCGGCTTCGTGCAGCTCCTGCCCGCAGGCGTCGATCACGTGCCGCTGCATCTCTTCCCGCGCGAGCTGCCCATTGCCTCGAACGCCGGCGCCTACGCCGGCCAGATGGCGGAGTTCGTGCTGGCACTGACGCTGGCTGCCGCCAAGCGGCTGTCGGTCGAGCACGGGGAGATGCGCGAGGGGCGGTTCAACCAGTTCGTCGACAACAGGACGCTCAAGGGAGCGGCGTGCGCGATCCTCGGCTTCGGCGGCGCCGGGCGCGCTGCGGCCCGGCTGTTTCGGCTGCTGGGCGCCCAGATCCACGCGATCAACCGCAGCGGTGAGACCGACGAGGAG
This sequence comes from Alphaproteobacteria bacterium, assembly GCA_022820945.1. Taxonomy (GTDB): domain Bacteria; phylum Pseudomonadota; class Alphaproteobacteria; order UBA828; family UBA828; genus WTGU01. The sequence goes on from JAJEEP010000073.1 coordinate 32,926, forward strand.
GTGGCGTTCATCGGCACCCTGGCGGCGCTGGAAGATGTGCTCTGTCGTGCCGACGTGGTCGTCATCTCGCTGTCCCTGACCGGAGCGACGGCGGGGCTGATCGGCGCGCGCGAGCTCGGCTGGATGAAGGACGATGCGATCCTGGTCAATGTCGCGCGCGGCGAAATCATCGATCAGGATGCGCTCTACCGCCATCTGGTCGACAACGAGCGCTTCTTCGCCTGCCTGGAATCGTGGTGGATCGAACCGGTGCGGCACGGCGAGTTCCGCATCGCCCATCCGTTCCTGGACCTGCCCAACGTGATCGCGGCGCCGCACAACTCCGCCAGCGTGCCCGGCGGGCAGGTCGAAGCGGTGCGCCAGGGCGCGCGCAACGTGCGCCGATGGCTGGACGGCAAGGTTCCCCGAAACCTGCTGGGCGCGGACGAGCGCGGAGGCTGAAGAGCCAGGCATCGGTTCGGCGCCCAGACGCGGGACGTTGCTGCGGACGCAGGGCAGCCACCGCTGCCAATCCGCACGCCGGACACGCAGGTCACGAAACGAACGCGACGCCGTTTACGTGCGCGTGCGCTGGTTCTTGATCCTTGCTGCTTCCCAATGGATTCCCGATCTCGATGACAGGCGGAAGGCCGCAGTCAGGGAACCAGGGCTTGTCTTTGTAAATCGAGGAGAAGGGTGGTGGGCGCACTAGGACTCGAACCTAGGACCCGCTGATTAAGAGTCAGCTGCTCTACCAACTGAGCTATGCGCCCACGTGCGGGCGAGATTTGCCACGATTCAGAACGCGGTGCAACCGGCCCCCGCCGCCGACGCCGCCAAGGCGACGGTATCTGGAATGCCGGCCGGCTTGGTGCTATATAGGGCCCGCAATTGGACGTTCAGCCGGGAGGTGAGCGGCCAAACAGCGATCGATGATCCCCGGTAGCTCAGTTGGTAGAGCAAGCGGCTGTTAACCGCTGGGTCGCTGGTTCGAGTCCGGCCCGGGGAGCCAGTTTCGGGGCCGCCGGCGCGGGCGGCCCGCCAAAGGACGCGAGACCCCGAAGGGCAATCCCGGCGGGGTCTCGTCGTTTGTGTTCGGAGCACCGTGCCGACGCTTCAGGCGCGCATCAACTCTGCGTGAACATCTCGCCGTCGAAGCGCTCGCGGGTGGCGATCTCCTCCACCGGGCGGCGCCTCAACTTGGTGAGTTGCTTGACCGGGCGCCCGAAAGGCATGACCGCGCAGACCGCGTGATCCTCCGGGATGTTGAGCAGCGTCTTGATCTCGGGCTCGTGGGCGATGGGGAGGGTCGTGATCGTGCCGCCGAACCCGTTCTGACGGGCTGCCAACAGCAGGCTCCAGGCGAAGGGATAGATCGAGGCCCCGCCGATCACGCCGACGCGGTCCAGATACTGATCGGTCGCGGCGACGACCTTGAGGTCGACACAGACCACGAGCACGACAGAGGACTTGATCAATGGCTCGGTCAGCATGGCCGGCGCCGAAGTCGCCTCGATCTGCTCGGGCGTGAGCTTGGTCGGAATCCAGGCGCTCCAGGGGCTTTCGCCTGCGTCCATCTGGGCGCGGTAGCGCTTGGCGACGGGCACGGTCAGGTCCGAGAGCCGCTGCCTGGTGGCCATGTCGCGCACGATGATGACCCGATTACCCTGGCGATTGCCCCCGCTCGGCGAGAAGCGGGCGTTCTCGATCATCTCGTAGATCACCTCGTCGGGCAGGTGATCGTCGGTGAAGTCGCGACAGGCGAAGGTCGTGCGCATGGCCTCGTACAGTTCCATCGATTCGTCCTCTCAGCGTTCGGCGACATACCCGGCGGCGACAAAGCCCACCCGGTCGCAGGGTATGCCGAAAGGGGCCGGCAACGGACGGACCACCATCAATAGAATGCAACTAACTGTATTCACGCCATATTCCCGGTGGACGGTTCCTCTGTCCCCACATTGATACCCACACGCCGGGCGGCGACAGGTGGGCACGCTTGGCAAGCTTATACGGTCGACACTCTGGAAACCAATATCCATCGCGCTCACCCTGGGGTTTGTAGCCGTCGATCGGCGCGTAGATTCGACGCTGATCGGCGTACTAGGGCATTTTTCAATCTTAGAGAATTCTTAGAATTTTCAATCGCTTGGAAATGTGTTTCAAGATACCGGCGCACTGCTCGACCGCATCACCCACCACCTCCATATCCTGGAAATGAACGCGGACAGCTACCGGTTCAAGCAGAGCTGATCGCGGCGCCGGTCTCCTTCCGAATAATCCCGCTTGCCCCCGTGGGCCCACAGGCCCAGCCTGCGCGCGGGCGGCCAGCCGCGCGGAGGCGCGTCGCCCCGCGCGCGGGGCCCTCCCGTGGACTACGCGGACAAGCTGACGCCGAGATCCTGGTACAATTTTACTCCGCCGCAGTGCAGGCCGGAGCCAAGCCCCATTACGGCATCTCCAAGGGGGATATTTGCGTTTCGGGAATTTCGACAGACTTTGCCAAGGGGGCTGGGCGAGAATAGGGATCGGCAGTGCGTAGAAGCGCGACGCACCAATGCGATACGTTGGCATAACTTATGAGCGCCATAAGCGTATTCTCTTGGACGTTATATGACTAAATTGAATAGATTTTGCCCTGTCGGGATTCGTGCTGACCTGCCCCCGAAGCCCACGACTTCTATTTCAGGAGGCCCGAGGAAGAGCTGAACGCCAAGGCCGTCTACCGCTTCACCGTACCCATCTTCGGACGCGGCGTGGCCTACGACACCTCCCCGGACATCATGGCGGAGCAGCTGGGCTTTCTGTTTCCGGCGCTCCGCGAGGCGGCCATGCGCAGATACGCCCTCATCATGTTCGACGAGGCGCGGCAGTTCGCCGACTCCCTGGGCAAGGAGGGGGATATCGATCTGCCGCAGGCGATGAACGAGCTCACGGTCAAGATCGCCAGCCGCTGCCTGATCGGACAGGAGGTCCGCGATCGGGTGGACACCGGCTTTGCCGAGATCTATCGCGACCTGCAGAAGGGCCTTAACACCCTGGGATTTTTCCTCCCCAGACTTCCCGTCGCAGCGCATCGAAAGCGCGACGAGGCCCGGCGACGGGTGGCGGAGCTCTTCGGCGGAATCATGGATGCGCGCCGGAACGCCGAGGCCAGCCCCGACGACTTCATGCAGACGCTGATGAACGCCCGCTACAAGAGCGGCCGCGCGCTCAGCGACGACGAGATCACGGGGATCCTGCTGACGGTGCTCTTCGCGGGTCAGCACACCAGCGCGGTGCTCGCGACCTGGACCGGCCTGGAGTTGCTCAGGGCGCCGGCGTACCTGGCACGGGTGAGAGACGAGGTGCAGGAGGTTTACCGCGAAGCGGGGTCCATGAGCATCGACAGCCTCCAGCGCCTGCCGGCTCTGGAGAACGCCGTCCGCGAGTGCGAGCGCCTGCATCCGCCTCTGATAATGCTGATCCGAAAGGTGCTCGAACCCCTGCGCTACGGAGACTGCGTGGTGCCCGCAGGCACCATGGCGATGGTGTCGCCGGCGGTCTCTCACCGCCTGCCCCATGTGTTCGCCGACCCGGAGCGGTTCTTTCCGGACCGGTTCGCCCCTCCTGCGAGCGAGGACAAGCAGCACCACTACGCCCTGATCGGCTTCGGCGGCGGCAAGCACGCGTGCATGGGCAAGAACTTCGCGTACATGCAGCTCAAGGCGATCTGGACCGTTCTACTGGATCGCTTCGATTTCTCTCTCAGCGGCGCGTTTCCACGTCCGAACTACGGCAGCTGGGTGACCGGGCCTGAGAGACCGTGCCGCGTCCGCTACCGTCGCCGCGCGCAGCCGAGCGTTTTCTCATGAGCGGCGCCGCGTCGCGGCCTTACGACGTGGCCATCGTCGGCGCGGGGCCGGTCGGGAGCTTGTGCGCGCTCGCTCACGCGCGGAAGGGCGCCCGGGTGGCCCTTCTCGAAGCGAATCCCAAGGCGTCCCAGCGTCTGGCGGGCGAATGGCTGCATCCGCCTGGCGTCCAGATACTGCAGGACTTCGGGATCGGGCTGGACACCCTGCCCCGCAGCGCCGCGGGCAGGGGCTTCGTGGTGTTTCCCGATGACGGCTCGGAGCCGATCGTCCTTCCCTACGTGAATGGCTCGCAGGGTCTGGCCTGCGAGCATGCGTTGCTCGTCTCGAAGCTGCGGGACGCCATCGGGAACGAAGCGGACGTGGATTTCTTCACCCCCGCGCGGGTCGGTGCGGTCGAAGACGGCCGGCTGGTCTATACCAGCAACGGCACGGTTCACACCCTCGATGCCGCACGAATAGTCGGCGCCGACGGCCGCGCCTCGATCGTGCGCCAGTCGCTCGGCCTGTCGACGGAGCCGATGCTCTGCTCGCGCATGCTGGGGGTCACGGTGAGCGGTGTGAGCCTGCCCTTCGAAGGTCATGGCCATGTGCTGCTCGGCGGCCCGGGGCCGATACTCGCTTACGGCTTGGCAAACGATTGCGTCCGGATCATCGCCGATGTTCCGCTGGACCGCTGGTCACGCCAGGACCGGGTCGGCTTCCTGACGGAATCCTATGCAGCCCTGCTGCCGGAGGCTCTCAGGCCGGCGTTCGTCGAGGCGCTGCGGGCGGGGCAATTCCACGTTGCAGCCAATCAGTTGCGGCCACGCGTCACTTACGGCACCCCGCGTCGCGTGCTGATCGGCGACGCGGCCGGACACTACCACCCTATGACGGCGGTCGGCATGACCCTCGGTTTCGGCGATGCGCTCGCCCTCGCCGAGGGCGGGAACTTTGGCGACTTCGCCGCCGAGCGCTTCCGGGCGACCCATGTGCCGGAGTTGCTCGCCATGGGGCTCTACGAGGTCTTTGCCGATCATCGGCCCGAGGCGGTGGCGATGAGACACGCGGTCTACCGGGGGCTGCGAACGAACCCCGTTTACCGGGAGCGGACCTCGCGGGTACTCGCCTGCGAAGACCGATCCGCGCTCGGGATGGGTCTCGCGTTTTTCGGAACGGCAGCCCGGGCGGCGGCCGTGGAGATTCCGCTTTCCCTCCGCCAGTTCGCTCCGCGTCGGGGTCTGAAGATCTTCGGTGCGCTCGCCGTTCGTCTCTGGTGGCTCTTGCGTTGGGGTCTGCAGCTGCGCCGGTCAAGACGCGAGGGCGGGCAGAATGATGATCGGTCGCTGGACAGCCTGGCCCGTGCACTCTTGCACTCCATGCCGCCGGGGCTCGACGCTGCCGGGTCCGGCCGGCCGAAGGACCCCGAGGCGCCCGATGCCAGTCCGGCACTGGAGAGCGCGACGGCGCAGCTCCTCAGTCTCCAGGGCAAGGACGGCGACTGGGAAGGCGAGATGGTCTGGTGCCCCATGCTCACAGCGCAATACGTGCTGCTGCACCACATCATCGTGCGGCCGCTCGAGCCCGGCCGGCGCCGGCGCGTGCTGCGCTCGTTCGAACGGACCCGTCTCGAAGGCGGCGCGTGGGGCCTGCACGAGCACGCGTCGCCCCACCTCTTCGTCACCGCCCTGGTCTACGTCGCGGCGAGACTACTCGGCGTCGAGCGTGACGATCCCCTTGTCGAGCCGGCCCGGCATTTCATACAGGCCGAGGGGATCGTGGCCATTCCGAGCTGGGGAAAGTTCTGGCTGGCGCTGCTGAACCTCTACGACTGGCGCGGGGTCAACGCCGTCCTGCCGGAGCTGTGGAGCCTGCCGCGGCGCATACCCTTGCATCCCTCCAACTGGTACTGCCACACGCGGCTCATCTACATGGCAATGGCGGCGGTTTACGCGCACCGCTTCTAGGCGCCCGTCACGCCCCCGATCGCGGCGCTGCGGGAAGAGCTGTTTCCCCAAGGATTTGCCGACGTCGATTTCTCCGCCACCCGCAATTCCCTGCGGGAGGCCGACCTCTACGCGCGGCCGAGCGTGTGGCTTAAGGTTGGATACACGATTGCGCGCGTGTTCGATCGGCTCCACGACAAACGCCTGCGCGCCCGATGCACGGAGGCGATCGTCCGGCAGATCAGATGGGAGCTGCAGACCACCAGCCATACGAGCATCTCTCCGGTGAGCGGCCTTCTCAACATGCTTGCCCTGTGGCTGCGCGATCCGGACGACGCCGATTTGCGCCAGGCGCTCGCGAAGCTGGACGACTGGTTTTGGGAAGACGAGGAAGAGGGTGCGCGTGTCGTCGGCGCGAGAAGCGCCTCGTGGGACAGCGGCTTCGCGTTGCAGGCACTGGCAGCAGCGCCCGCGTTCGACGGGGTCGGGGACGCGCTGCAGCGCGGCGCCGACTTCCTACTCGGAGAACAGATTGCCGCCAGCTTCGACGGTTTTCGCGAGGCCTATCGAACCGACCCCAGGGGCGGCTGGTGCTTTGCCGGGGGATGGCATGGCTGGCCGGTGAGCGACTGCACTGCGGAAGCGGTGCTCGGACTTCACGCTGCCGGTCGCGGCGCTGTGCACGCGAGCGCGTTGCGCGATGCGGTCGGGTTCATGCTGCGTTGCCAGAACCGCGATGGCGGATTCGGCAGCTACGAGGCGCGACGCTCGGCTTTCGGTTTGGAGTGGATGAATCCGGCCGAGATGTTCGGCGATTCGATGACCGAGCAATCCTATGTCGAGTGCACCGCGTCCTGCCTCGCGGCGCTCGCCGCCTGCGCGGAGGACGTTCCGCAGATCGCGGATGGAGCCGTGACGGGCGCCATGTCCCGGGCCGATGCCTGGCTTCGCCGGACCCAGGAAAGCGACGGGTCGTGGCGCGGCGTGTGGGGGGTTCAGTTCATTTACGGAACCCTCTTCGGAATCAGGGGTCTTCTATCGGCCGGAGCCGGCCCCGACGATCCGGCGCTTCGCTCGGCCTGCCGCTGGCTGCTAGAGCGCCAGCGGGAAGACGGCGGATGGGGCGAGCACCACAGTGGATGCCTGACCGGCCGGTACGTGCCGCACGAGGAAAGCCAGGTCATCCAGACCGCGTGGGCCTTGATTGCACTCCTCGAGGCGAACGAAATGAACTGGATTGCGATCTCGCGGGGCGCCCGCTTCCTGCTCGACGCGCAAGACGCGGACGGAACATGGCCCAAGCAGGACATGGCGGGCGTGTTCTTCCGAACGGCGCTCCTGGATTACGTGCTCTATCGACAGTATTTCCCGCTGCACGCGCTCGCTCTCTACGAGCGGCGCCGCCGCGAGCGGCTGGGTCTCGCCGCCGCCCCGCGCGCTGCCGATGCGCCTGCAGCTCCGTCGGAGGCGGCTGCAGCCTGATCCCGGTCCTGAGCGTCGGCGTTCCGGCGCAGTCGCGCGCGGTCGAGACGGCCCGCTTCGGATCAGTCGCGCGGGGGCCCGGGCTTGCGGGCCAAGAAAAAGAACATCGGCGTGAAGACGCCGGACCTGCCGCCGTCCACCAGCGCGTACGCCGCCGCGTTCAAGAGCGTGCAGACCTCACGGGAGCCCTCGGGAAAGAGCCGAAGCCTTTCCCCGACCCGCAAGGTCAGATTGGTCAGCGCGCGGCCGACGGGCGTGCGCGGAATGCTTGAAAGGCTGAGGTCCCGACCCTGCAAGGCACGGTACCAGGGCATCTCCGGGTCTGCATCGGGTGCGCGGTCGCGCGCTTCCAGGAGTTCGAATCCCGCCGTCTGCAACGCGGCGGAAACCTCCGACGTGGAAGCGATGTCCGGCAGCGCATCGCCCACCATGATGTCGTTCTTGATTCGCAGATGCTCCGCGTTCGCCGAATCGAATTTCTCGGTGAGGCACCAATCGTAGCCTGCGAAGCAGGCTCCGGGGCGCAGCACGCGCAAGACCTCCCGGAACGCGTCTGTCTTGTCGGGCGCGTGGGGCATGGACTCGATCGCAATGGCAGCGTCGTAGCGGTCGTCTTCCTCAGGAATCTGCATGTAGTCGCCGTGAATGAAGCGGCATAACGACTGGACATCCTGGGTGTGAAGTTTGGCGCGCTCGATCTGGTAGGCGTTGTTGTTGATTCCGACAAAGCTGGCCCCTGAATGGCGCGCCAGATTGCCCATCGGCCCGCCGACCCCGCACCCCACATCGAGGACTCGCATGCCCGGTTTCAGGGACAACCGTTCGGCCAGAAAATGCTGGTGCCGCAGTAGCGACGCCTTGAAGCTCTCGCCCCGCCTTCGGGGAGCGAAGTGAAAGGATTGCCCCCAGCCGAATTCGTAGAAGTCGGTGACCAGGTCGTAGTAGCGATTCACGAACGAGCGATAATGCTCCTTCCTGCGCTCCAGGCCGGCGTCGTAGATGTCAGTGTATCCATCGACCGTGGACTTCACGTCGTCTGGGGCGAGATTCGCGAGGGAGCGCGGTTTCGATCGTGCGGCCGAGGTGCGATTCATCCGTGCACTTTGCCAGAGCCGCGCGCCGTACCCAAGACTTTAGAATCATGGGAAGCCACGGTAGCTCGCTCCATGAGGCCGATATCGAGGGCGTTCCGAGCGCGTCACCTTTGTCCGGAGCTCCGGGCGCTCGGCAGGGTACAATGCAGCGAGCCGCCACGCCGCAGACTCTGACAGGATCGGATCACATGCCCGAGGAGCAAACCGAGCGAGCCGGTTCCGAATACGGCGCACACCGGACTTGGTTGGCAATATCGCCGATCGTGTTCACCGGGTTGATCATCGCGATTCTGACAGCGGCCGGCATCGGTGCACGCTACGGCGTTCGCGGGGATTTCGACGTCTTTCATGTACTCCTGATACTCTTCTTTTCGATCAACCTGGTGATATGCCACTGGGAGGTGTGCCTCTTCTTCAGGCGGGATTATATCGAGAAGCGTGCCGAATACTGGCGCGAGCGTCGAGACGAAACGGGCCGGACATCGGCCGTCGAATTCCTTACTGGAAGGGTTCCGTTGACGCGAATATTGTCGTCGACGGTATGGGCCGACGTTTGGGCGACGTATGCCCAATTCGACGGTTCCTACGCCGACCGGCGCACGTATGGCTACAACGCGGATGTCGCCAACGGCTTCGTAACGCCGGTACCGACACTGATCCTCTTCGCGGCCTTTACCGTCGATTTCTTGCCCGCCCTCGTCGCCGGCATCATCGGAGCGATGCTGTTCTGGCAGTTGATCTACGCAACCTCGGTCTATTGGGTCAGCTTCTTCGTGGCCAAGCAGCAACGCCGCCTCGGCCGCAAGGATATGTACATCTATATCTGGGGACTGAATTGCCCATGGGTGCTGTTCGCCCTGCTGGGACTCTACGTCTCCGTTCGCCTGATCCTGAACGGCAACTACAGCGTTCTCGGCTATTGATCGCGACTTCCCCCGGAACAACGCCGATCAAGACGACTGACCTCGCCAGGCCCTCAGCTTGCTCAGCCGCTCGAACGGGTATTGCGGTGCGGATCCCGACGTCGCTAGCGCTGCTCCGTCGTGCATGCCAGGCGTCTTCAGGCTCCGTATCCCCGCAGCTGTCAGTTTCGACATTTCCCATCCCCACATTCATGCCAACACCAATGTTGGGAACGTATGCAAAGCGCTGGGAACATACGAGAGCAGTATTCTCGGCAACGTGCCGAAATAAAAAGATTTTTTAGAACTCCCGAGAACGCTCAGGGAAGGGGGCTGGCGGAGGGACGGGGATTCGAACCCCGGACACCTTTCGGTGAACACGCTTTCCAGGCGTGCGCCTTAAACCACTCGGCCATCCCTCCGCGGCGGCGGAACAATAGCAACAACCCCTGGCGCTGCAATATCGGAGACACCATATAGGGCGAAAGGAGAGGTCATATGGTGATTCTTCGGCTCGTCGGGCTCGTGCTCGGCCTGGTGTTCCTCGCGGTGCTCGGCCATGAGATCTACAAGTTCGCGAGCGTCGGCGGCTACCGCCTGGTCAGCGCCGGCGAGCTCTGGGCGCGGTCCGACGCCAACAGCCTCGTGGGCTTCCAGGCGCTGATCGAGAAGGGTGCCGCACCTTGGCTCTGGTCGGACATCGTCCTGCCGGTGCTGCTCGGCCCCGCCTGGGCGATCCCCCTGGTGCCGGCGGCGCTGCTGCTCGTGCTGGCAAGGCGCCGGCGCCGCCAACTCGCATAATCCGGTAACCGCCTACGACTCGCTCATCTTGAGCGCGGCGAGAAACGCCTCCTGCGGAATCTCGACGTTGCCGATCTGGCGCATGCGCTTCTTGCCCTTTTTCTGCTTCTCCAGAAGCTTCCGCTTGCGCGTCACGTCGCCGCCGTAGCACTTCGCGAGCACGTCCTTGCGCAGGGGGCTCACGGTCTCGCGCGCGACGATCTTGCCGCCGATCGCGGCCTGGATTGCGATCTTGAAGAGCTGGCGCGGAATCAGCTCCTTGAGGCGGACGCAAAGCGCGCGGCCGCGCCGCTCGGCCTGACTCCGGTGGGCGATGAGGGCCAACGCGTCTACGGGCTCACCGTTGATCATGATGGCGAGCTTGACCAGGTCGCTCTCCAGGTAGTCTTCCAGCCGGTAATCGAAGCTCGCGTAGCCGCGCGAGACCGACTTCAGCCGGTCGTAGAAATCGAACACGACCTCGTTGAGCGGAAGCCGGTAGATCACCATCGCGCGGTTGCCCGCATAGGTGAGGTCGAGCTGGACGCCGCGTTTCTCCTCACAGAGCGCGAGCACGCCGCCGAGATGCTCGTCGGGCACCAGGATCGTCGCGTGAATCCATGGCTCGTCGATGCGCCTGATCCGTGTGGGGTCCGGCATGTCCGCCGGGTTGTGAAGCGATAGTTCCTGCCCGTCGGTCAAGGTCACGCGGTAAACCACGCTAGGCGCCGTCGCCACGAGATCGAGGCCGAACTCGCGCTCCAGTCGCTCCTGCACGATCTCCAGATGGAGCAGGCCGAGGAAGCCGCAGCGGAAGCCGAAGCCCAGAGCAGGCGAGCTCTCGGCGTCGTAATGAAAACTCGAATCGTTGAGGCGGAGCTTGGCGAGGCTCTCGCGCAGCCGCTCGTAATCGTTCGAATCGACCGGGAAGAGCCCGCAGAAGACCACGGGCACGCTGGGGCGAAAGCCCGGCAGCGCTTCCGCTGCGGGACGCCTGACTGCCGTGATCGTGTCGCCGACCTCGCAGTCCGCCACGTCCTTGATGGCGGCGGTGATGAAGCCGATCTCGCCCGGCTCCAGGCTCTCCACCAGCGTCCTCTTCGGCGTGAACACGCCCACCCGCTCGACTTCGTGCTCCGCGCCCGAGGCCATCATCCTGATCTTCATGCGTGGCGTGAGCCGGCCATGCACGACGCGCACCAGGATCACCACGCCGAGATAGGGGTCGTACCAGCTGTCGACCAGCAGCGCCGTGAGCGGCGCATCGGCGTCCCCCGCAGGCGCCGGCAAGCGGGCAACGAGCGCGTCCAGCACGGTCTCGATGCCGTGGCCGGTCTTGGCCGAGACCTCCAGGGCGCCCGATGCGTCGATGCCGATGACGTCCTCGATCTGCTGCTTCACCCGCTCCGGCTCCGCCGAGGCGAGGTCCATCTTGTTGAGGACGGGAACGATCTCGTGGTCGTGGTCCACCGCCTGATAGGCGTTGGCGAGGGTCTGCGCCTCCACGCCCTGGGTGGCGTCGACAACCAGCAGCGAGCCTTCGCATGCCGCCAGAGAGCGGCTGACTTCGTAGGAAAAGTCGACGTGGCCGGGGGTGTCCACCAGGTTGATCAGATGCTCGGACCCGTCGGCGCCGCGATAGGCGAGGCGCACGGTCTGCGCCTTGATCGTGATGCCGCGCTCGCGCTCGAGCTCCATCGAGTCGAGCACCTGGCTCGTCATCTCGCGCTTCTGCAAGCCGCCGCAGCTCTCGATCAACCGGTCGGCGAGCGTCGACTTCCCATGATCGATGTGGGCGATGATCGCGACGTTACGGATGCGCGCGAGATCGGTCATGGCCCGTCCCGAATAGTCTGCCGGCGCAGGTGTGCGTCAGCCGCGCAGCACGCCGCCGGTCATCTTCTCCACGTTGGCGACGATCTTCGCGGCCGCCGCGTCGATTTCCGGGTCTGTCAGCGTGCGGTCCTGGGCCTCGAGGCGAACGGCGATCGCGAGGGATTTCTTGTCCGCCTCGATGCCGGGGCCGGCATAGACGTCGAATACCGTGACCGCCTTGATCAGCGACTTCTCGGCATTGCGGGCCGCGCGCTCGACCTCCGAAGCGGGGACCGCGCTGTCGAGGATGAACGCGAAGTCGCGCTCCGCCGCCGGATAGTCGGAGGCGGCCAGTGCCTGCTTGGCGCGTGTCGCCTTCGCCTTGGGCCGGGGCAGGGCGTCGATCATCACCTCGAAGCCGACCATCGGCCCCTCGGCCCCGAGTTCGGCAACGACGCCCGGATGAAGCTCGCCGAACGTGGCCAACACGTTGGGGCCGAGACCGAGCGTGCCGACCCGGCCGGGGTGGTACCACGCCGGGCCTTCCGCCCTGGTCTGGAGGTTGCCGAGCGAGACGCCGGCCGCGTTCAGAGCGGCGAGCGCGTCGGCCTTGGCATCGAAGGGGTCCACCGGGCGCTCCGGCCCGTGCCAGTTGCGCGGTACCGCCGCCTGTGCCCGCACGCCCGCGACGACGGTGGATTGCTCCCCGGGCGCGGTGCCGGCATAGACCGGTCCCACCTCGAAGAGCGCTGTATCGGCGAAGCCGCGGTCCGCATTGCGCCGGCAAGCCTCGATCAGATTGGGGAGGATCGACGGGCGCATGGCGTCGAGCTCGGCGTTGATCGGGTTGGCCAGCACCAGCGAATCGGGCGCATCGCCGAAGAGCGCCGCGTGCTGCCTTGGCATGAACGACCAGGTCACCGCCTCGAACATGCCGCGCGCCGTGAGCGAGCGGCGCACCGCGCCGAGCCGGCGGCGCGTGGGCGAGAGCGCCGGCCGCGCCCGCTCGCTCGCCGTCGGACTGAGGGAGACCGCGGGGATCTGGTCGAAGCTCGCGATCCGCAGCACTTCCTCGACCAGGTCGGCCTCGCCGGCGATGTCCCCCCGCCAGGGCGGCGGCGCGACCGAGACCGTGCCGTTGTCCTGCTCCTCGCACGCGAAGCCGAGGGCCGTGAGGATGCCGAGCGACTCCTCCCGCTCGCAGTCGACGCCGCCGAGCGCCTTGACCCTGGAGGGGCGAAAGGCGATTTGGCGCCGCCATGCGGGCTCTGCGCCCGCGATCACGACCTCGCTCGCCTCGCCGCCGCAGAGCTCGATCACGAGCCGGGTCATCAGCTCCATGCCCGGCCCTGCGAAGGCCGGATCGACGCCGCGCTCGAAGCGGTAGCGGGCGTCGCTCTCCAGGTTGAAGGTGCGCCCGGTCGCGGCGGTGCGGACGGGATCGAAGAGCGCGACCTCGATGAAGACGTCGGTCGTCTCCATCGTGCAGCCCGTGGGCTCGCCGCCCATCACGCCGGCGAGGCTGATCACGCCGCTCTCGTCGCCGATCCCGGTCATGGCGTCGTCGAGCACGTAGTCCTTGCCGTTGAGCGCGGCGAACGGCGCGCCGCCCTGGCCGAGGCGGAGCCAGATGTCGCCCTTCACCTTGCCGGCATCGAAGACGTGCACCGGACGGTTGCGGTCGATGGTGAGGAAGTTGGTGAGGTCCACGAGAGCGGAAATCGGGCGCAGCCCGACCGAGGCGAGCCTCTCCTTGAGCCAGCGCGGGCTCTCGCAGTTGCGCACGCCCCGGATGTAGCGGCCGAGGAAGAGGGGGCACGGGCTCGGCCCTTCGCCGGGGAAGTCGAGGATCACGTCGATGGGGCTCGTGAACGTGCCGGCGACGGGCTCAATCTCGGCGCTCTTGAGGCGGCCGAGCCCGGCTGCCGCGAGGTCGCGGGCGATGCCGTAGACGCCCAGGCAATCGGCCCGGTTGGGCGTGATCGCGATGTCGAACAGGGGATCGTCCAGGCCCATCACTTCAGCGAAGGGCGCGCCCACCGGGGCCTCCGGGTCGAGCTCGATGATCCCCTTGTGCTCGTCGCTCAGGCCCATCTCGCGCTCGGAGCAGAGCATGCCGCAGCTCTCGACGCCCCTGATCTTCGCCTTCTTGAGCACGACGCCGGTGCCGGGGATGGTGGTACCGGGCGGGGCAAAGACGCCCTTCATGCCCGTGTGCGCATTCGGCGCACCGCAGACCACCTCGATCTGTTCCGTGCCGGTATCGACCGTGCAGAGCCTGAGCTTGTCGGCGTTGGGATGCTGCCGCGCCTCGACCACGTAGGCGACGGTGAAGGGCGCGAGATCGTCGCCGGGCCGGCGGACCTCCTCCACCTCGAGCCCGATGGCGGTGAGCTTCGCCGCGATATCGTCGACCGACGCCTCCGTCTCCAGATGCGTCTTCAGCCATGAGAGGGTGAACTTCACGCGCTCAGTCCCCCGGCCAGGCTCGGCACGTCGAAGGGCGCGAAGCCGTAGTGGCGCAGCCAGCGCAGGTCGGCGTCGAAGAAGCTGCGCAGGTCGGGAATGCCGTACTTCAGCATGGCCGGGCGCTCGACCCCGAGGCCGAAGGCGAAGCCCTGGTAGCGCGCAGGGTCGAGCCCCACGATCTCCAGCACCTTCGGGTGCACCATGCCGCAGCCCAGAATTTCCATCCAGTCGGCACCGTGGCCGATGCGCAGGCCCCCGCCTTCCCGCGAGCAGCCGATGTCCATTTCGGCGGAGGGCTCGGTGAAGGGGAAGTAGCTCGGTCGGAAGCGCACCGGCAGGTCTTCGACCTCGAAGAACGCCCGCGCCAGATCGATCAGGCAACCCTTGAGATGGCCCATGTGGGTGCTCTCGTCGATCACCAGCCCCTCGATCTGATGGAACATGGGCGTGTGGGTCATGTCGTAATCGCAGCGGTAGGTGCGGCCCGGCGCGATGATCCGGTGCGGCGGCGGCTCGGCCTCCATGTGGCGGATCTGCACCGGCGAGGTGTGGGTGCGCAGCAGCATGCGCTCGCCCGCCTCGTCGGCGCCGAAATAAAAGGTGTCGTGCATCTGCCGCGCCGGGTGTTCCGGCGGGATGTTGAGCGCCGTGAAGTTGTGGAAGTCGTCCTCGATGTCGGGCCCTTCGACGACCCGAAAGCCCATGTCGGCGAGGATCGCGATCAGCTCGTCCAGAACCTGGCTGATGGGATGAACGGTACCCTCCGCCTCCGGGCGAGGCGGGAGCGTGACATCCACCCGCTCGGTCGCGAGGCGGCGGTCCAACTCGACGCGTTCCAGCGCCGCGCGGCGTTCGTCAACCGCGTCGGCGAGCCTGCGCTTGATCCGGTTGAGCCGGACGCCGGCATCCTTGCGGGCTTCGATGTCGAGACCGCCCAGTCCCTTCATCGCTTGGGAGAGAGGCGACTTCTTGCCGAGCGCGGCGACGCGCGCCTGCTCCAGTGCGGGCAGGTCGCCGGCCGCCTCGATCCCGGCCAGCATCCGCTCTTCCAGGGCGTGAAGGTCTTCCAAGGACCCTACTCCGACGGCCGAGCCACGATGGCGCGGCGGCCGATCAGCCGGTCGCGCCGTGCGCGCTCCGTGCCTGCTCCACGACGGCCGCGAACGCCGCCGGCTCACGGACGGCGAGGTCCGCCAGCACCTTGCGGTCGATGTCCACCTTGGCGAGCGCAAGGCCGTGCATGAGCTGCGAATAAGTGAGCCCGTGCTCGCGCGCCGCGGCGTTGATCCTTTGAATCCAGAGCGCGCGGAAGCGGCGCTTGCGGGTGCGGCGGTCGCGATAGGCGTACTGCAGCGCCTTCTCGACGCGCCCGAAGGCCACGCGGTAGCTGGAATGGCCGCGCCCGCGATAGCCGCGGGCCAGCTTCAATACCTTCTTGTGCCGGGCGTGGGTGGTCACGCCCCGCTTTACCCGTGCCATGGGAATGGTCCTCCGACGCGCTCAGAGATAGGGCAGGAACTGCCGCACGATCGCCGCATCCGGCCCCGAGAGCACCTTGGCTCCGCGCTGATTGCGCTTCACCTTCTTCTCGCGCTTGGTCAGGTTGTGGCGATGGTATGCGGTGCGCCGGCGAAGCTTGCCGCGCCCCGTGGCGGAGAACCGCTTCTTGGCGCTGCTCTTGGTCTTGAGCTTGGACATAAGCGTCTCGCGATCTTCGTCGTTACACGAAAAGGGATGGGGCGCGACGGGCGCGCGCCCTTGTACTCGCAGTACCGGCGGGATTCAAGGGTAGAAGCCACACTCAGCGCGGACTCACCCGCGCATGACGGGCCGCCGGCCTCGCTCATGCATCGCCGCCTAGGGGCTCGGGCGCCGGTGCGGCGCCCGACGGCTATTTGCAGGTCATCACCATGGTCATCTGACGGCCCTCCATCTTCGGCATCTGCTCGACCTTCGCCAGATCCTCGAGGTCGTCGCGCACGCGCATCAGCACGTTCATGCCGATATTCTGGTGAACCATCTCGCGACCCCGAAAGCGCATGGTCACCTTGACCTTGTCGCCTTCGTCGAGGAAGCGGCGGATGTTCCGCAGCTTCACATCGTAATCAGCCGCATCGATGCCGGGCCGGAACTTGACCTCCTTGATATCGATCGTCTTTTGCTTCTTGCGGGCTTCGCTGGCCTTCTTCTGGGCCTCGTACTTGTACTTGCCGAAGTCGAGGAGCTTGCACACCGGCGGTTCCGCATCCGGTGCGACCTCGACCAGGTCGAGCCCCGTCTCGTCCGCGAGCTCCAAAGCGCGCTCCACGGCGACGACGCCGACCTGCCCTCCGTTTTGATCGATGAGGCGGACACTTGCCGCCTGAATGTCATCATTGACGCGCGGTCCTTCACGCGTCGGTGGTGCTGCGACCGGATGTCTCGCTATCCTCCGCCTCCCTTCATCGTGGCGCTTCTCGGGCCGGCGGCGGCACCGTCATGTCTGGTCCAGCGCCTCGTCAACCCGAACCCTCCCCTGCGGCCAACCGGCTGAGCGGGCTGGCCGCTTGCTGGCAAAGTGTAGTGACGGCCTCGTCCAGCGCAAGAATTTCTTGATCCCTGGAGCCCAGCCGCCGCAGCGAGACCGTGCCCTGCTCGGCCTCCCGCCCGCCGACGGCAAGGATCAGCGGGATCTTGGCTGCGCTGTGCTCGCGCACCTTGTATCCGATCTTCTCGTTGCGCAGGTCGGCGTCGACGCGAAGCCCGGCGCCATGCAGGCGCTCCGCCACCGCATTGGCGTAGTCGGCATGCTGATCGGTAATGCTCGCGACAACAGCATGCGTGGGCGAGAGCCAGAGCGGCAGATGGCCGCTGTAGTGCTCGAGCAGAATGCCGATGAAGCGCTCCAGCGAGCCGAACAGCGCCCGGTGCAGCATCACCGGCCGGTGCCGCGCGCCGTCCTCGCCGATGTAGCCGGCGTCGAGGCGCTCAGGCAGGTTCAGGTCGACCTGGAGCGTGCCGCACTGCCACTCGCGCCCGATGGCGTCGCGCAGCACGAACTCCAGCTTCGGCCCGTAGAACGCGCCCTCGCCGGGATTGTGGCTGTAGTCGATCCCCATGCTCTCCAGCGCGCCCTGGAGTGCCGCTTCCAGTCGGTCCCAGACCTCGTCCGCGCCGATGCGCTTGGGCGGCCGGTCGGCGAACTTGATCTGCACGTCGTCGAAGCCGAAGTCGCGGTAGATGTCGAGGCAGAGCTCGGTCACGCCCCGGCATTCCTCCTGGGTCTGCTCAGGTGTGCAGAAGATGTGCGCATCGTCCTGGCTGAAGGCGCGCACCCGGAGCAGGCCGTGTAGCGCGCCGGACGGCTCGTAGCGGTGGACCTTGCCGAACTCCGAGATCCTGAGCGGCAGGTCGCGGTAGCTCTTGATCCCGCGCTTGTAGACCTGCACGTGGCCTGGGCAGTTCATCGGCTTGATCGCGTAGTGCCGGCCGTCCTCGGTCTGCGAGGTGAACATGTGCTCGCGGAAGGTCTGCCAGTGGCCGGAGGCCTCCCACAGCACGCTGTCCATCATGTCGGGCGTGCTGACCTCGTGGTAGCCGGCGGCATCCTGGCGCGCGCGCATGTAGTCGACCAGCGTGCGGAAGAGCGTCCATCCCTTGGGGTGCCAGAACGCCGCGCCCGGCGCCTCCTCCTGAAAGTGGAAGAGGCCCATCTCGCGCCCGAGCCTCCGGTGGTCGCGCTTCTCCGCCTCCTCGAGGCGGTGCAGATAGGCCTTGAGCTGCTTGTCGTCAGGCCAGGCGGTGCCGTAGATGCGCTGGAGCATCTCGTTTCGCGCGTCGCCCCGCCAGTAGGCGCCGGCGACCTTGAGGAGCTTGAAGGCGCCGACCTTGCCGGTGGAGGGCAGATGCGGCCCGCGGCAGAGATCGACGAACTCCCCCTGCCGGTAGAGGGTGATGGACTCTTCCTCCGGGATCGACGCGATCAGCTCCGCCTTGTAGAGCTCGCCCATGCCCTGGAACATCTCGACCGCGTCGTCGCGCGACCAGACCTCGCGCTCGACCGTCTCGTTCCGGCTTTTGATCTCGGCCATGCGCGCCTCGATCTTCTCGAGGTCCGCAGGCGTGAAGGGCTCGTTGCGGGCGAAGTCGTAATAGAACCCGTCCTCGATGGCGGGTCCGATGGTCACCTGGACGTCGGGGTAAAGCTCCTTCACCGCTTCCGCCAGCAGGTGCGCGGCGTCATGCCGGATGACTTCGAGCGCGTCCTCGTCGCGCGCGGTGATCACGCGCACGGCCGCGTCGTCCTCGATGGGCCGGGAGAGGTCGCGCAGCTCGCCGTCGACCTCGACCAGAAGGGCTGCCTTAGCGAGTCCGGGTCCGATCGACGCCGCGAGGTCGGCGCCTGTCACAGGGGCGTCGAACGAGCGCGCCGCGCCGTCCGGCAACGAGAGTGTCGGCATTGCGGCGGCGTCGAATCCCTGCTTGCTCGGTGAAAGTCGCGGCACTCTATCCGCGGCGCTTCGCCTGTCAAGGAAGGCTTGTTGATGCTGAATCTTGTTTTCCCTCAGGCGCCGCTCGCTTGTTCCGCTCGATCGCGCGCCGTTGCGCGCGCGGATGCGCGACGCTACGCGCTTTGCGGCGCGCTGGCGCTCGACAAGACTTTCCATTGCGGACTATATCCTTAGTTGATGGCGCGATGGTGCTGGAGTTGGGGCGCTGGAGCTGGGCGTGAGCGAGACCATAGTAACGCAGGTCGGTCCGGGAGAGACGCTATCTGAGATTGCAGCTCGGTATAACGTCAGCGTCGAGGAATTGCAGCGATGGAACCACATCGAAAATCCTGACTATGTGCAGGTTGGTCAGGAGATTGTTGTTTACAACCTGGTGGATGCGCCCGGTTCTGACTCGGTGGTTGGCGATTGGGGTGTTTGGATAGGGGGCGTTATCTTTCTGGCGCTTCTTGTGTTCCTATTCCGCCGAAAACGCGGTGCTGCGGCCCCGGTTTCTCGTGCCCCATCGTCCCACCAGCCGCAATCCGCTCCTGTTGTTCAGCCTCGTCCAGCGCCGAAGGCAAACGATGGAGAACTATTGGTTCGTCGGGAGTTGATGCGACGTTACCGCGATTGGATTCTGTTGAATGACGTGCTGCTCCCATCCGGACAAGGAACTGCGCAGATCGACCATATTCTGGTGTCTCCGGCCGGTGTAATACTGATTGAGACCAAGGACATGAACGGGTGGATATTTGGCAGCCCTGGCCAGAAGCTGTGGACACAATCGTTTGCGGCGGGCCGTTGGTCTCGCAAGGCAGGAATCAGGACGAAGCAGTTCACATTCTACAATCCGTTACTACAAAACGAGGGCCACGCAAACGCTCTTGTTAATCTCGGCATCGCTGGTTTTGGGCAGCTTCGGCCAATCGTGTTGTTCGTAGGAGACGCCAAACTGAAAACCGCGGACAAATTCCTGCCGCTTGATGAGCACGAGAAGATAGCGACTCAGAATCGTACATGGCGGATGCGGGGCGTCATCTGCATGGGGTTGGCAGAACTGCACCGCTACATCGCCTTCTCGGTTGACGCCCCATCGAATCCGGGCTTGACGCGTGAGAGGATGGAGACCGTCCACACCAAGATACTGGCGGCTGCAATCCCCGTGACGGCGGAATCCCACGCCAGACATGTCGAGTTTGTCCAGTCTGCAAAAGAGAAGCGCGCGACGCACCGCTAACGGTTGCTTGACTCCGCCCGGCCGGATAAGAGACGGGGCACTTGAGAACGGGGCGGAACGCACGCTGTCAGACAGTTACAGAGCGCTCGTCGTCGACCGTTAGGAGGATGGGGTCGGCGCCGAGATCAGGACGCTCACCGGGGCCGCGTCGTGGTCGACGTCAACAAGTAGGGTCAACCGTAAAGGACGGCGGTGATCTCGTAGGTGTGGCGGCCGCCGGGGGTTTCGAGCTCCACGGAATCGCCGATGGTGCGGCCGACGAGCGCCCGCGCCAACGGAGAGGTGATGGAGAGCCGGCCCTCGCTCGCGTCGGCCTCGTCGGCGCCGACGAGTTGGTACGTGCTCTCGGCCTCGGTGTCCTCATCGACAATGGAGACCGTCGCGCCGAACTGCACCCGGTCGCCCGAGAGCGTGCTGGTGTCGATCACCTCAGCGCCGCCGAGCTTCGATTCCAGCTCCAGAATACGCGCTTCGGTAAGGCCCTGGCGGTCTTTCGCGGCATGATATTCGGCGTTCTCCGACAGATCGCCGTGCTCGCGGGCTGCCGCGATCTCGCGCACGATGCGGGGACGCTCGGCCTTCAGCCGGCTGAGCTCCTCCTTGAGGCGCTTGTGCCCCTCGGGCGTCATCAAGTGTCTGTCCATTGTCGGACTGCCGCGTGCCCGCATCCGGGGCCGCGTCCCCTCCCGAGCCTTTCGATGATCTCCCGCTGTCGGCGTTAGGCGCCAACGTTCTGGTTGGCTTGAGAATAGGACTGGAGCGGAGCCACATCAAGACCGCCGCCCTTCAGCGCCTCAACGCCGCGGATCATCGCGCGGCTGCCCGAGAGAGTCGTGAAATAGGGCACTTGATGCTCCAATGCCGCGCGGCGAAGCCGGTAGCTCGCCACCCGCTCCTGCGCGCCTTCGGTGGTGTTGACCACGAGCTGGATGGTGCCGTCCTTGATGGCGTCCACGATATGCGGGCGGCCTTGCTGGACCCGGTTGACGTGCGCCGCCGCGATGCCCGCCCGCGCCAGCGCTGCGCGGGTGCCGCTGGTGGCGACCAGGTCGAAGCCGAGGTCGGCCAGGCTGCGAGCGATCGCGACAGCGGCCGGCTTGTCGTCGTCGCGCACCGAGATGAAGGCCCGGCCCGCGACCGGCAGGTGCATGCCGGCGCCGATCTGCGCCTTGGCGAACGCGCTGCCGAAGTCGCGGTCGATGCCCATGACCTCGCCGGTCGATTTCATTTCCGGACCGAGCACCGTGTCCACGCCGGGGAAGCGGCCAAAGGGGAACACCGCTTCCTTGACCGCGACGTGGGCAGGCGCCGCACCGCCGTTCAGGATCACCTCCGGCAGCGGAGCGCCGGTCATGGCGAGCGCCGCCAGCTTCGCGATCGGGGCGCCGACGGTCTTGGCGACGAAGGGCACGGTGCGGCTCGCCCGCGGGTTGACCTCAAGTACGTAGACGGTCCCCGCCTGCACGGCGTACTGCACGTTCATCAGGCCGCGCACGTCTAGCGCGCGGGCGAGCGCGACGGTCTGGCGGCGCAACTCGGCCACCGTCTCCTCGCTCAGCGAATGCGGCGGCAGCGAGCAGGCCGAATCGCCCGAGTGAATGCCCGCTTCCTCGATGTGCTCCATGATTCCGGCAACCGCCACGTTCTCGCCGTCCGCCAGCGCATCGACATCCACCTCCACCGCGTCCTTCAGATAGCGGTCGAGCAGAATCGGGCCGTCGCCGAAGGCCTCCACCGCGTCGTGCATGTAGCGGCTGAGACCGTCGCTGTCGTTGACGATCTCCATCGCCCGTC
Organism: Alphaproteobacteria bacterium; assembly: GCA_022820945.1. Taxonomy (GTDB): domain Bacteria; phylum Pseudomonadota; class Alphaproteobacteria; order UBA828; family UBA828; genus WTGU01. The sequence continues at coordinate 54,726 of JAJEEP010000073.1, forward strand.
CGCCGAGCACGTAGGAAGGGCGGACCACGACGGGATAGCCGATACGCTCCGCGATAGCCCGGGCCTCCTCGCTCGACGTGCAGGTCTCGTTCGCCGGCTGCCTGAGCCCGAGGTCCGCGAGCAGCGTCCGAAAGCGTTCACGGTCTTCCGCGAGATCGATCGCATCGGGCGCCGTGCCAAGGATGGGCACGCCTGCTGCCTCCAGCGCTTTCGCAAGCTTGAGCGGCGTCTGCCCGCCGAACTGGATGTTGAGCCCCACCAGGTCGCCCGCGCTTTGCTCGACGCGCACGATGTCGAGAACGGTCTCGGTCGTGAGCGGCTCGAAATAGAGCCGGTCGGAGGTGTCGTAGTCGGTGGAAACGGTCTCCGGATTGCAGTTGACCATGATGGTCTCGAAGCCGGCCTCCTTCAGCGCGTAGGCCGCGTGGACGCAGCAGTAGTCGAACTCGATGCCCTGGCCGATCCGGTTGGGCCCGCCGCCCAGGATCACCACCTTGCGGCGGGCACTGGGGTCGGCTTCGCATTCGGGCGGCTCGTCGCCAATCCCAGTCTCGTAACAGGAGTACATGTAGGGCGTGCGCGATTCGAACTCGGCGGCGCAGGTGTCGATCCGCTTGAACACCGGATGGACCCCGAGCTCCATTCGCCTTGCCGCAACCGCTGCCTCGTCGGTGTCCGCAAGCGCAGCGAGCCGCCGGTCGCCGAAGCCCAGGCCCTTCAACCGGCCAAGGGTTGCCGCGTCGGCCGGCAAGCCATGCGCGCGGACCTCCGCCTCGGCGCGGACGATCGCGTCGATCTCGCGCAGGAACCAGGGATCGACGGCACAGGCGCGGTGGACCTCGTCGATGCCGACGCCGCGCCGGAGCGCCTCGGCAATCACCAGCAGACGGTCGGGCCGCGGCTGGCCGAGCGCTGCGATGATCGGCTCGTGATCGCCCTCATCGGCGCCGGGGATGGCGATCTCGTCGAGCCCGGTGAGCCCGGTCTCCATCGAGCGGAGCGCCTTCTGCAGCGACTCGCAGAAGCTGCGCCCGATCGCCATGGCCTCGCCGACCGACTTCATGGAGGTGGTGAGCAAGGGCTCGGCACCGGGGAATTTCTCGAACGCGAAGCGCGGGACCTTGGTCACCACGTAGTCGATGCTGGGCTCGAAGGAGGCCGGCGTGACGCCCGTGATGTCGTTCGCGATCTCGTCGAGTGTGTAGCCCACGGCGAGCTTGGCCGCGACCTTGGCGATGGGGAACCCGGTCGCCTTCGACGCTAGCGCCGACGAGCGCGAGACCCGGGGGTTCATCTCGATCACGACCAGGCGGCCGGTGGCCGGGTCCACGGCGAACTGGACGTTGGAGCCGCCGGTCTCCACGCCCACCTTGCGCAGCACCGCGATGGCGGCGTTGCGCATCAGTTGATACTCCTTGTCGGTGAGCGTGAGCGCCGGCGCCACGGTGATGGAATCGCCGGTATGAATGCCCATCGGGTCCACGTTCTCGATGGAACAGACGATGATGGCGTTGTCGGCCTTGTCGCGCACGACCTCCATCTCGAACTCTTTCCAGCCGAGCACCGATTCCTCGACCAGGATTTCGCCGGCCGGCGAGGCGTCGATGCCGCCTGCGGCAAGCGCCGTGAACTCCTCGCGGTTGTAGGCGATACCGCCGCCGGTGCCGCCCAGGGTGTAGGAGGGCCGGATGATGGTCGGCAGCCCCACCAGGTCGAGAGCCTGACGAGCCTCGTCGAGCGAGCGCGCAATTCGGCTCTTCGGGCATTCCAGCCCGATCTCTGCCATGGCTTCGCGAAACGCCTCGCGATCCTCCGCGACCTCGATCGCGGCGCGCGAGGCGCCGATCAGGTCGACACTGTAGCGCGCAAGCGTGCCATTGTCGGCGAGCGCGAGCGCGGTGTTCAGCGCGGTCTGTCCGCCCATGGTCGGCAGCAGGGCGTCCGGCTTCTCCGCGGCGACGATCCGCGCCACGATGGCGGGCGTGATCGGCTCGACGTAGGTCGCGTCGGCGAACTCGGGGTCGGTCATGATCGTCGCCGGGTTCGAGTTCACCAGGATGACCCGGTAGCCCTCGTCCTTCAGTGCCTTGCAGGCCTGCGTGCCCGAGTAGTCGAACTCGCAGGCCTGGCCGATCACGATGGGGCCGGCGCCGATCACCATGATCGAGCCGATGTCGGTGCGGCGGGGCATGGTGCGGTCGTGCCGTCAGCCCATCAGCCCGACGAACCGGGCGAAGAGATGCTGCGCATCCTGCGGGCCGGGCGAGGCTTCGGGGTGGTACTGGACCGAGAAGATGGGCCGGTCGTCGACGGCGAGGCCCTCAAGCGTGCCGTCGAAGAGCGAGACATGGGTGGCTGTGACGCCGGTGGGCAGCGAGTCGGCCATGACCTCGAAGCCGTGGTTCTGGCTCGTGATCTCGACCCGCCCGGTTGCCAGGTCCTTGACCGGGTGGTTGGCGCCCCGATGGCCGAACGGCATCTTTCTGGTCTCGGCGCCGAGCGCGAGCGCGAGCAGCTGGTGGCCAAGGCAGATGCCGAAGATCGGCAGCCCGCTCGCCATGAGCGACCGGATGACCGGCACGGCATAGTCGCCGGTCGCCGCCGGGTCTCCCGGCCCGTTGGAGAGAAAGATCCCGTCAGGTTCGTGGGCGAGGATGGTGTCCGCATCTGCCGTGGCGGGCACGACGGTCACTTCGCAGCCGGTGGCCGCGAGCGAGCGCAGGATGTTCCGCTTCGCGCCGTAATCCACCGCGACCACGCGGTGACGCGGGGTCTCGAGCGTGCCGTAGGCGCCGCTCTCGACATCCCAGGTGGTCTCGGTCCAGCCGTAGGCTTGGCGGCAGCAGACCTCCTTGGCGAGGTCCATGCCCTCGAGCCCCGGCCAGGCGCGGGCCTTGGCGATGAGCGCGGCCTCGTCGAAGGCGTGCGGCTCGGACGTATGCACGAGCGCGCCGTCCTGCGCGCCGCCTGAGCGGAGCAGTCGGGTCAGTCGCCTGGTATCGACGCCGGCGATGCCGATAAGTCCCCGCCGCTCCAGCCAGCCTTCGAGGTGCTGCACCGCGCGCCAATTCGAGGGCTCGGTGACATCCGCGCGCAGCACCAGCCCGAGCGCTGCAGGAGTGCCCGCCTCCAGGTCGTCTTCGTTGGTCCCGACATTGCCGATATGGGGGAAGGTGAAGGTGATGATCTGCCCGGCGTACGAGGGGTCGGTCAGAATCTCCTGGTAGCCGCTCATCGCGGTGTTGAAGCAGATTTCGCCCACCGCCTCGCCCCGCGCGCCGAGACCGCGGCCGCGAAAGATCGTTCCGTCGGCGAGCGCAAGCGCCGCAGTGGCGGTAGGCGATCCGGTCCCTGACATCGAAATTCCTGCGGACCGGCCGCGCCCGATCGCCGCCCTGTCCGAATCAGAGGTGGCCGCAGTGTAGTCGGGGCCTTGCTGGGGTCAAGCATCGACCCCAAATCTCCACCTGTGGCGCGGCGGGGCATAGCTCCGTTACCGGAAGGCTCCGTCTGGAAACGAGATTCTTGTCAAGGATGAATCGTTGTTGATCGCCGACTCGGGGCCTCTATAGTCCATGCCATTCCAAATGACGGGGGATGCCCATGCTGCGACCGCAGCTGGAGGAGGCGCTTAAGCGTGCCATGAAGGCGCGCGAGCAATGCCGGGTGGCGACCATCAGGCTCATTCTTGCGGCGCTCAAGGATCGCGACATCGCCGAGCGCGGCAAGGGCAATGGCGAGCTGGACGACAACCAGATTCTGGCCTTGTTGCAGACGATGATTCGCCAGCGCCGCGAAAGCATCGAGCAGTACGAACGGGGCGGCCGGATCGACCTCGCCGAGCGCGAGGCCGAGGAGATCGCCGTGATTCAGACCTTTCTGCCGCCGGCGATCGAGGGCGACGATCTGGTGTCGGCCGTGCGCGGCGTCGTGGACGACCTGAATGCCAGCACGATCAAGGACATGGGCCGCACGATGGCTTGCCTGAAGCAAAAATATTCAGGCCGCATGGACTTCGCCAAGGCGAGCGGATTGGTGAAGGAGCTGCTCGCTTCCGGTTGATCCGCCAAGGCCTGCTGCTTCGGCAACGGCAGGCGGGGAGGGACCCGCCCCGAGAGGGACACAGAGGCTGGGAAACCGGCGCGAGCCGGGCCATGATGGGCGCTCAGCCAGGCGTGAGGGGATGACGTTCCCACCGCAATTTCTGGACGAGATTCGCGCACGTGTTCCGCTGGAAGGCGTGATCGGCAAGCGCGTGCGGCTCTTGCGCCGCGGGCGAGAGTTGATCGGGCTCTGCCCTTTCCACAAGGAGAAGACCCCCTCCTTCACGGTGAACGAGGACAAGGGCTTCTTCCACTGCTTCGGCTGCGGCGCCCACGGCGATGTCATTGGCTTCCTCATGCGGGACGAGGGCCTTTCGTTCCCGGAGGCGGTCGAGCGCCTGGCGGGCGATGCCGGCTTGGCACTCCCCGCGCGCGACCCGCGCGCCGAGGCGCGGGAGAAGGAGCGGCACTCGCTCTTTGGCGTGATCGAGGCCGCAGCCGCCTGGTTCGAAGGCGAGCTCAAGGGCTCGCGCGGCGCGGCAGCCCGGCGCTATCTCGACGCCCGCGGCGTGGACGAGGCGACGCGTGCGCACTTCCGTCTCGGCTTCGCGCCCGACAGCCGCAACGCGCTCCGCACCGCGCTGGAGAAGGACGGTATCACCGAGGCGATGTTGCTCGATGCCGGGCTCATCGTCGCGCCGGACGACGACCGTCCTCCTTACGACCGCTTCCGCGGGCGGGTGATCTTCCCCATCTGCGACCGGCGCGGCCGGGTCGTCGCCTTCGGCGGCCGGGCGCTGGGCGAGCGCCAGCCCAAGTATCTCAACTCGCCGGAGACGCCGCTCTTCGCCAAGGGCAGCCTGCTCTATGGCCACCATCTCGCCGCTCCCGCCGCGCGCAAGGCCAACCGGGTGATCGCGGTCGAGGGCTACATGGATGTGATCGCGCTGCATCAGGCGGGCATCGCCGAGGCGGTGGCGCCGCTCGGCACTGCGCTTACCGAGCAGCAGCTGGAGGCGATGTGGCGGCTCGCGGAGGATCCGGTGCTCTGCTTCGACGGCGACGAGGCCGGTGTCCGCGCCGCCGCCCGTGCGGTCGAGCGGGCGTTGCCCCGGCTTAGCGCGAAACGCTCGCTGCGGTTTGCGACCCTCCCCGCGGGCCAGGACCCCGACACGATGGTGCGCGATCGTGGTCGTCGGGCGATGACCGAGATTGTCGATGCCGCGATTCCGCTTTCCGACCAGCTTTGGAATATGGTGGCGGGCGGCCGCACGCTCGACACGCCGGAGGCGCGCGCCCGGGTCAACAAGCAGCTCCAGGACCAGATTGCGCAAATCCCCGACCGCGACCTCGGCTTCCGCTATCAGGAAGATTTCCGGCAGCGCCTGCGGCTGCCATGGCAGGGGCGGCGGCCAGGTGGTGCGCCGTCGTTCGTCGCTCCCGAGCCGCCGGTGCGACCGGGCGAGGCGCTTGGCTCTGGCGGGCAAGGCACCGCGCAGCCTCGCGAGCGGGCCTTGCTTCAGATCCTGCTCAGCTTTCCTGCGCTGGCACTGGAGCAGCATGAGGCGCTGGCCGGGCTCCATTTGGAAACGCCGCGTTTCGCAGCCGTCGTGGCCGCAATGATCGACTGGGCCGAATCGGGGCCCGAGCCCGAGGGCGCGGAGTTGCGCGCGGCACTCGTCGGGCAGGGCCTGGACGGTGTGGTCGAAGAGCTGGTGGGGCAGGGCGCCCATTTTCTGAATCGGCCAGCCAACATAGACCGCGCGCGTGATCTGTTCGTGGACGCCCTGAAGAGGCAGCACCAACGGCTCGAAGAGCAGGCGACCAGGGCCGAGGCCGAGGCCGCCCACACCGACGAAGAGGCGTGGCAGCACACCCGTGAGCGCATTCTGCGGCTGCAGGAGACCGCCAAGGCGGATACGGATATACCCGACTTGGGTGCCGCGCCGAGGGCAAGCGGGGCGTAGCGGAGCACCCGGTTGCATCGGCGCTGCTATGCCGGTAGCCGCGCCGCGCTTGACTTACACACGCAGGTTTTCCAGACTGTTTCGGTGAAGGGGAGGCTTGACCCGGAGGCCCCCGACCCCACATCACCCCAATCGGGCGCGAGCGGCGCAGGTGCGCCACGAACCGTCCGCCGGGTCCAGCGCGTGCGCGAGCCCGAGCGGTGCCCGCCCGATCCCGAGGTCTGGAAAGGAAGAGCCGCATGGCGACGAAGCCCGTCAAACAGGCCGAGACCACCGAACGCACCGAGGAGCAGGCCGACAGCCCGATTCTCGATTCGCTCACCGCGCCCGTGCGCAAGATGGTCGCGCGCGGCAAGGAACGCGGCTACGTCACCTATGACGAGCTCAACAAGGCCCTGCCATCCGACGAGGTGAACTCCGAGCAGATCGAGGACACCATGACGATGCTCTCCGAAATGGGCATCAACGTTATCGAGAGCGAGGAGTCCGAGGAGAGCACCAGCGAGGAACAGCCGGAAGCGGCGCCTGCCGCCGCGACGCCCGCGACGGTCGACGAAGACGACCTCGGCCGCACCGACGATCCGGTGCGCATGTATCTGCGCGAGATGGGCAGCGTGGAGCTGCTCTCCCGCGAGGGCGAGATCGCCATCGCCAAGCGCATCGAGGCCGGACGGCAGGCCATGATCGGCGGCATCTGCGAGAGCCCGCTGACCATGCGCGCGATCATCGAATGGCGGGACGCGCTCGCCGAGGGCGACATCCTGCTCCGCGATGTGATCGACCTCGAGGCGACCTATGGCGGCGGGCCGGAAGGTGCGGCTGCTCGCGCCGAGTCGGCAAAGGCTGCCGAGTCGGAAGCGGGCGACGGTGGGGCGGACGGCGAGGACGGCACAGAACAGGCGGACGGTGCAGAGAAGGGCGATAGCGACGACGACTTCGACGAGGGAAACGTCTCCCTCTCGGCGATGGAAATTGCGGTTCGCCCCAAGGTGATCGAGACCTTCGACGCGATCGCGGTCGCCTACAAGAAATTCCGCCGGCTCCAGGACATACGCCTCGAGCTTGCGCAGAAGAACGAGACGCTGACCGAGTCCCAAACCCGGCGCTACAACAGGCTCAAGCGCGAGCTTGTGGAGCTCATGCAGAGCGTGCGGCTTAACAACAATCGCATCGAGGCGGCGGTCGACGAGCTCTATGGCCTCAACCGGGGCCTGATGAACCACGAGGGCAAGCTGCTCCGCCTCGCCATGAAGAGCGGCGTCTCGCGCGAGAAGTTCCTGAAGCACTACGTGGGGCGGGAGCTCGATCCGCGCTGGCTCTCCCGCGTCGGGCGGCTGAAGGACGACGGCTGGAAGCGCTTCGCCAAGGAGAAGCGCCCCGAGATCGTGGCCCTCCGCAAGAACATCATGGCGGTGGTCCAGAACACGGGGCTGGAGCCCACCGAGTTCAAGCGAATCGTCGCCATAGTTCAGAAGGGCGAGCGCGATGCCAGTCAGGCCAAGAAGGAGATGGTCGAGGCCAACCTCCGCCTGGTGATCTCGATTGCCAAGAAATACACCAACCGCGGCCTGCAGTTCCTGGACCTGATCCAGGAGGGCAACATCGGCCTGATGAAGGCGGTGGACAAGTTCGAGTACCGCCGCGGCTACAAGTTCTCCACCTATGCCACGTGGTGGATCCGCCAGGCGATCACGCGCTCCATCGCCGATCAGGCGCGCACCATCCGCATCCCCGTGCATATGATCGAGACGATCAACAAGCTGGTGCGCTCCTCGCGCCAGATGCTGCACGAGATCGGGCGCGAGCCCACGCCCGAGGAGCTCGCCGAGCGGCTCGGCATGCCGCTCGACAAGGTGCGCAAGGTGATGAAGATTGCGAAGGAGCCGATCAGCCTGGAAACGCCGATCGGCGACGAGGAGGACAGCCACCTGGGCGACTTCATCGAGGACAAGAACGCGGTCCTGCCGGTGGATGCGGCGATCCAGTCCAACCTGCGCGAGGCCACGACGCGGGTGCTCGCGAGCCTCACGGCCAGGGAGGAGCGCGTGCTCCGCATGCGCTTCGGCATCGGCATGAACACCGACCACACCCTCGAGGAGGTCGGCCAGCAGTTCTCGGTCACGCGCGAGCGCATCCGCCAGATCGAGGCCAAGGCGCTGCGCAAGCTGAAGCACCCCTCGCGCTCGCGCAAGCTGCGCAGCTTCCTGGACATTTAGCTGCGGCGGTCAAGGGAGCCAGGCGAAAACACAAAATTACAAGTAACTGCCCAGGTGGTTCATGGGCATAATTCCGCTGTTGGAGAGCCCTTGCCGGGCGGGCTTACGCGCACTTGACGGTGGCGATGAGCCGATCCGATGGGCTGGTCAGGGCTTCGATGATGTTCCAGCCCTGCTTTCTGGCGGTGGTGATGACTGATCGCAGGATGGCGAAGTTCTGGGCTCCCTGCGCGGACCGGAAGCCGCCGGAGATCTTCTGGCGCAGCTTCATCATCCGCAGGTCGCGCTCGGCCTCGTTGTTTGTGAACCCGACCTCGAGGTCGGTCAGGAACCGGAGC
>JAJEEP010000111.1 GCA_022820945.1 Alphaproteobacteria bacterium
AGCTCACCCCGTTCGGCATCGCTCAGAACAATCGCAACCGCCTTGCCCCGCGCCATGGCCCCCTCCGAATCGATGACCCGAAGCACAGCGAATCACAGGCCAACAGCTTTGGCTAGTAATTTATGAAACAGGACACTAGCCTGCATTTCTCACGAGTACCCTCTGGTGGGTAGTCGGAGCGACTGCGGCGGGCTGCGTTGTTTCACGGCGGTGTTGGCGGGGCGTGGGCTCAGCCGTAGCGGTGGCGCCGGGGGGCGCGGTTGAGGCTGGAGCGGGTTCGTCGTTGTTGGCGGGAGGGTGGCAGCGGGTCTGAGGCTCGGCTCAGGCGCATAGTCGGGCGTGGGCGCGTGTGAACTCGGGCGCGTGGGTTGCGCCTGAGGCCATGGCGACGCGGATACGCCGGGTACTCAGGCGGACCTGGGCACCGATCTTCAGCAGCTTGAGGCGGATCGAGCCGCAGGTGGCGCGGGCGAGGCGGGTGTGGGCGAGCGCGATGCGTCTGAGCGCCGCCAGCAGCACGTAGGCCATGGCGGCGAGCCAGAGGCGGAGCTGGTTGGCGCGCATGGTCTGTGCTGAGGTGCGGTCGGCGAAGAGGTCGAGCTGGCACTCCTCGATGCGGTTCTCCATGGCGCCGCGGGCGCAGTAGAGGGTCTCGTAGAGCTCCCGCCGGTCGATGGCAGCGGTGCTCAGCGATGTGACGACGAAGCGAGGGTTGGCGCCCCGGCCCGGCATCCACTCGGCTTTGGCGACGACCCGGCGCGGGCGCGATCAGGTCTTGCACGTGCGATAGCGGAACTCGGTGAACAGGCGTGCCGGCTGGCCGCTCTCCCGCCAGCGCGCCTCGGCCAGATCCTCGTAGCCCAGCGCGATCCCGAACACCCGCTGGCCCGCTAGGGTGGCGACGTCGTGCACCACACGGCCGGCCGCGCGTCCGTCCGAGAAGCAGGCGGCGAAACGGTCCACCAGCCCGATCGCCCGGTCCGTGGCGCCGAGCAGCAGGGCGCCCGCGTCCGAGGTCATCACGCCGCCGCCGAAATCGGCCACAACCGAACGGCCATCGAGACGTGCAAACTGCATCGCGGGAGGGCTACACTCTGCGGGCATCGGGGAGATCCTCTGCAACTGATCAGACCTTTGTCGCAGAAGCTCTTTCTCACGTGCAGAGCCCCGATGCACCTCCCACTCGTGAGAAATCCGCGCTCAGTGGACGCTGAGCGGCTCCAGCTGGTGCTGGCGGGCCGCGGCGAACGCGATGTCGCGGTCTGGTGCCACGCCGAGGAGGCGGCCGTCCGGCGCGTGGATGCCGAAGACGACGGCACCGTCCACCAGGACTTCCCGGATGTAGGCTTCGTTGCCGGTGAGGAAGTGGACGTATTCCTTCTGCTCACCAGCGGTCGCCCGATCGCCATCATTCATGACCATCCTCCTCTGGACTGGGCGCGGAAGCCGCCCAAGCGCCCGCCGCGCCGGTTACGTTCGAAGCTCCTCCCCTAGTCATTGTCCGCCCCGTTGCCGCTCTCGATCGCGATCGTCTTCACGATCTCGGGTGCGGCGTGGCGGGTCAGCTCGATGTGAAGCAATCCGTTGTCGAGGCGCGCACCGTCGATCTCGATCCCGTCCGCGAGCAGGAACGTGCGGTGGAACTGGCGCGCAGCGATGCCCCGGTAGAGGTAGACCGCGCCGTTGTCCTCGGTCTGTCGGCCCCTGATATGCAGCTCGTTGCGCTGGACCGTGACGTCGAGATCGGCCTCGTCGAAGCCGGCCACCGCGAGGCTGATGCGCAGCCGCTCATCCCCCAGATGCACCACGTTGTAGGGGGGATAGCCGTCGGTCGCGGAGCGACTGAGCCGGTCGACCATCTCTTCCAGGCGGTCGAAACCGAGCAGAAGAGGGCTGCCGAACGGTGAAACGCGTGTCATCGCCGTGCCCTCCTCCATCGAGCGAGTGTCGGTGGGTGCGCCCGGTAGCGGCGCGCGCCCTGAAGCGATCGATCGCGGTCGCCGTGGTGCGGCCGGCCGCTTCTCATCCCTCCATGTGGGAACTGCGCTGGCCCGAATCAAGATATTTTGGCATACAGATTACTCTGCACTGCAGAGCAAAATCGCGTATACTGCCCGTCGTCACTGGTCCGGAGGCGTGGAGCGAGCCATGAGCGTGAGCAAGGACGACGCCCAGTCGGCGTTGCACGACGTCGAGGCGACGGAACGCCGCAGCCGGACGCTCTTCGGGTACGGACTGGCGAGCCCCTACCTGCTGCTGTGGGGTGCGCTTTGGATCGTCGCCGGCGCCGCGGACGCCCTCTCGACCGCGAATCCGGGCATCGTCTGGGGCGCGGTCGATATCTTCGGCCTCCTCGCCACCGCCTGGCTTATCGTTCGACACGCGCGGCGCTGTGGCCAGCGCAGCGAGCGTATCCATCTCCTTCGCTATGTGGGTTCGGCCGCCGCGCTCGCGGCATTCGTCGGACTCACTCTGCTGGTCTTCGCGCCGATCTCGGGCGGCAAGGTGCTGATGTTTTTCACCCTGCTGGTGGCGACGGTCTACGCCATCGTCGGGTGCTGGGTTGGCCTGCGCTATGCAGCCGTGGGCATCGCACTGGCGGGCGTAGCCATCGGGGTCTTCGTCCTCGCGCCCGCGTACCTGAGCTCGATTGTTCCCTTCGCCGGCGGCGCCGCCCTCATCCTCGGCGGCGTCTGGATGCGGCGTGCCTGATGAGCGCATCCGATGAGCGCGCCCGACGAGATCATCCACCAATCCACGCGGCTGAAGATCATGTCCGCGCTCAACGCCCTGCCGCGCCGCGAGATGCTGGAGTTCGTCCGGCTCAAGGCGATCACCGGCGCCACCGACGGCAACCTCGGATCCCACCTCACGACCCTGGAGAAGACCGGATACGTGACCGTTGTGAAGGATTTTGTGGGCAAGCGGCCGAGAACCCGCGTCCGCATGACCGCGCCGGGCCGGCGCGCCTTCCAGAACCACGTCGCCTATCTGCGCGAGATTCTGGAGGGCGAAGGCGCCGGCGCCTGAACCAAGGGAGAGACGACATGCATATCAGGACGAAAGGCGGACGCCGGGGCGGTCTCGTCCTCGGCCTCATCGCGCTGGTTGTGGCGCTCGTTTTCACCCTCCCTGCCGGAGCGCAGGAGCCGGAGCGTTTCGACGAGAGGGTCCGCGAGCACTTCTTCGCGGGCTTCGCCGGCAACGAGGATGCGCTGCGACGCGGCATGGCAATCGTCGAGGAGACGCTGGCAGCCGATCCGGATCATCCGGGCGCACTGGTCTGGCAAGCGTCCGGCTGGTTCTACGAATCCAGCTTCGCCTTCGCCCAAGGCGACACGGAAGGCGGCATGACGCTCTACAACAAGAGCGTCGCCCAATTTGACCGCGCGGTGGCTCTCGCGCCGGACAGCCTGCAGACGCTGATCCCGCGGGCGGCGGTCTACCTCTCTGCCGCTCCATACGTCGAACACGCCCCAACGCGTAACCGGCTCCTGGAGACGGTGGTCGGTGACTACACCAAGGTTCTCGCAATCCGCGCGCCCGTATTCGATTCCCTCACGGTGCACAGCCGGGGCGAATTGCTGGGCGCGCTCGCCTCGGCCCTGTGGCTGCTGGAGAGGCGCGACGAGGCGGAGGGTTATCTGAACCGCATCGTCGCCGAGCTGCCGGAGTCCCCTTACGCACTCATGGCACAACGCCAGCTCGACACGCCGGAGACGGTTCAGCAACTCACCTGCCTCGGCTGTCACAAGTATTGAGACGGCGGCCGTAGCACTGACCGCGCGCGCCGCCCGCGCTGCGGCTGCCCGGCCGATGTGGCATGGTGGGGGCACGAACGCATCCGCCACTCGCGCCCACTGATACTCGTTTAGCGGGAAGACACCGGGCGGGCGGCGCAGGGGAGCAGGCCGCCCGCCATGAGCACGCAGTCGACGGATCGGGCGGGCGGGCGCGCCATCGGGCGCACCTGGGAAGGCGTGCTCCTGATGGTCTTCACCTGCGCCTGCTTCGCCGGCATGTCGGCGGCGATCCGCCACATCTCGGCGGAAGTCTCGGTGTTTCAGATCGCCTTCATCCGCAACGGCATCGGCACCCTGATCCTGGTGCCCTTCATGTTCCGCATCGGCTTCGGCTCGTTCGACCTGGGCCGCTTCAAGCTCTTCGCCATTCGGGCCGGGATCGGCGTCTTCGCCATGTGGGCCTGGTACTCGGCGCTGCAGATCACACCGCTCGCGGAAGCGATCACGCTGAACTTCACGGTCTCGCTCTGGATGATCCCGGTCGCGATCCTGATGCTCGGCGAGCGTGTCGGCCCGCGCCGCTGGATCGCCACCGTCGTGGGCTTCGCCGGCGTCCTGATCGTGCTGCAACCGGGCGCGGAGACCATGTCCGTCGGCGGCCTGCTTGCGATCTTCGCGGCACTGCTCTTCGCCACCTCGATGGCGCTGGTGCGCCTTCTCGCGCGCTCGGAATCGCCGCTGGCCATCGTCTTCTACATGAACCTGATCATGACCCCCATCTCGCTCGGCCCCGCGCTCTGGTGGTGGCAGACGCCGACCATGGAGCAACTGGGCTGGCTGCTCGGCATCGGCTGCGTGCTCACGATCGCGCACTTCTCCATGGCACGCGCCCTCTCGATCATGGAAGCGACGGCCATCGTGCCGCTGGACTTCACCCGCCTCCCCTTCGCGGTCGCGATCGGCTGGTTCGCGTTCGGCGAGTTTCCCGGCATCTGGACCTGGGTCGGCGCGGTCTTCATCGTGGCGAGCGCGGTCTACATCGCCCGCCGCGAAGCGCTCCTGGCCGGCCGCCGCCCCACCGCCATCGGCCCGTAGGCGGCTTTTGCACACACCGGCGGTTTGCTATGTAGGCGCCCGGAATTCGGAGGGAGCTGGACATGAACATCAACGGGCAAACGGCGATCGTCACCGGCGGCGCGTCGGGGCTGGGCGAAGCGACGGCGCGGCACCTTGCGGCCGCCGGCGCCAAAGTCGGCATCCTCGACATGAACGAGGAGCTGGCCCGGAAGGTCGCGGCCGAGATCGGCGGTGCGGCTGCGGTCTGCGACGTGGTCGATGCGGCCAGCCACGAGGCCGCCGTCGCGCAGGTGCGGGACGCACTCGGGCCCGCGCGCATCATGGTCGCCTGCGCCGGCATCGCGCCTGGCGCCAAGCTGGTCGGGCGCGACGGCAACGCGAGCCCGCTGGCCAAGCTCACCCGCGCGATCCACGTCAACCTGATCGGCACGATCAACTCGTGCCGCCTCGCCGCCGCCGACATGGCCGCGCTGGACCCGATGGAGGACAACGAGCGCGGCTGCATCGTCACCACCGCCTCGGTCGCGGCCTTCGAGGGGCAGATCGGCCAGCTCGATTACGCGGCGTCGAAAGGCGGCGTCGCGGCGATGACCATTCCGATGGCGCGCGAACTCGCCCGCGACGGCATCCGCGTCAACTGCATCGCGCCGGGGCTGATGGACACGCCCATGATGGCGGGCCTCTCCGAGCCGGTGAAGCAGTCCCTGCTGGAGACGACGGTCTACCCGAAGCGCCTCGGCACCGCCGACGAGTACGGTGCGCTCGCCGTGCACATCGCCGAGAACACATTCATGAACGGCTCGGTGATCCGCTTCGACGGCGCGCTCCGGATGGCGCCGAGGTAGCTCACGCCGCGTAGCAAGGCGGTGTAGAATCCGAATGACGTGTTGACGGTCGGAGGTCAGCGATGATCACGCTCTACGACATGCCTCTCGCTCTCAACTGCTACAAGGTGCGGTTGCTGCTCTCGCTGCTGGGCGTCGACTATCGGCGCGAACCGATCGACCTGCTCGAGAACGAGCACAAGACCCCGGAGTTCCTGGCGCTCAATCCCTTCGGTCAGCTGCCGGTGGTGACGGAGGGATCGCTCGTGCTCCGCGATTCGCAGGCCATCATGGTGTGGATCGCGCGCAAGCACGGCGACGATTCGTGGCTGCCGCGCGATCCCGACCGGGAGGCGATCGTCAATGCCTGGCTGTCGGCCGCCGCCTACGAAATTCGCCTCGGGCCCTACGATGCACGGCTCGCGAAGCTCTTCCCGTGGCTCTGCGTCAACGCCAACACGGTGAACGAGCGCAGCGACCTCGCGCTGAAGCTCTACGACGAGCGGCTATCGGATCGCGAGTGGATCGCGCTGGATCATCCGACCGTCGCCGACGTGGCGGCATACCCCGCGATCTCTCAGTGCGGCGACGGCGACATCAGCCTGGAGGGATACGACGCCGTCCAGGCATGGGTCGGCCGCATGCGCGCGCTCCCCGGCTACGTCGACATCCTCGACTGACGACGGCCCCTGAAGCCGCTCGCTAATCCGACGACCAGGGGGAGATTCGGGTCTCCCAGGCGCGGCCATCGGCCGGGCTGAAGAGCTTGAGCGTCAGGTCGATGCGGGCGAACTTCCAGGCGCCGCCCTCCTTGCGCAGCTGCGAGTCGTACCAGCCGCCGACCCAGGTGTCCTGAGTCGGGCCGCCTCCCTCCGGCGTCACCTTGGCGAGCTCCCACAGGTAGTGGTTGGAGGTGGCGTGCAGGCCGTCCGCCGCCACCTCCACGACCGGCTGAGTCATGTAGTGCATGGCCCAGGGCATGAAGGTGGTGCAGTTGGGGCGGATGTCGCGGATTATCCCCGCCCGCGTCTCCCAGTGGCCGATGCCGTCGCAATGCCACACCGCGTCCTCGGTGAAGAGCGGCTCGACCAGCGCCGGGTCGCCGTTGTGATCCACGGCCTGGGCATAGCGCGCGATCAGCTGGTTGATCGCCTCGATGTCCTCCAGGCGCTGCAGCCGCTCTTCGATACTCACGGGCACCTCCCGCGCGTTGCTACCCTTTCCAGGGCGGAATCGGCGTCTCCCACGTCGCCGCGCTGGCGGGGCTCAGCAGCTTGAGGATCAGCTCGATGTGGCTGAACTTCCAGTCGCCGCCCTCCTTGCGGAACTTCGACTCGTACCAGCCGCCGATCCAGGTGTCCTGGTCCGGGCTACCGTCCTCCTGCGCCGCCTTGGCGAGCTCCCACAGGTAGTATTCGCCGGTGGCGCTCTGGCCGTCGTCCGCCACCTCGATGATCGGCTGGGTCGCATAGTGCAGCGCCCACGAGAGTACCTTGGTGGAGGTCTCGTGCAGACCCTGGACGATATTGTCCCGGCCCTCCCATCGCCCGATCCCTTCGGCGTTCCAGACCGCATCCTCGGTGAAGCAGGGCGCCATCAACTCCGGATCGCCATTCTTGTCCGCCGCAGTCATATAGCGGGCGATGAGCTGCTTGATCGCTTCGATATCCTCAAGACGTTGAAGGCGTTGTTCGACGGACATGGTCTGTTTTTCCTTTGGCTGTTCAGGTCACTTGCTTCAGTTGTGTGCGCGTTTCGGCAGGGCCGGCGCCTCTGTCGGCTCCTTGCAGCCGATGGGGCAGCACCGCCCCGGCTGGCGGTCGCGGCTCTCCTCACCGCTCTCGTCGGCGAGCACGCCCCGGTCGAGCAGCTTCTCGACCAGCGCCACCTTGTCCTCGACCGGATAGCTGCGGAAGATTTCGAGCCCCGTCGCCTGCGGCGAGCCGCCGCCGTGCAGGCTGATGACCGAGTACCAGCCGGCGGTGCCGGAGGCGGTCAGGTCCTCGATCAGGCGCGCGACCTCCATGCGCTCGCCGTAGGGCAGGTCCTCCCGTCCCTTCAGCACCTCGGCGAGCGTGCCGGCGGTGGCCGGGTTGTGGTCCTCGTCCGGCCCCGGCAGGGCCACCACCAGACCGCCGGAAACCTCGTGGGCGATGCGGTGCATGTCGTAGATCTGGGTCGACAGCAGCAGCTTGCCGATGTTGGCGAACACCCGGTCGGGCTCGACGCAGCCGGAGCCGTCCGCCGTCGCGTACACCGAACTCGCGACGCCGCAGGCATAGAAGCCCTCGACGATCTTGATCAGCTCCACCATGCGGTCGCGCAGGTGCGAGGTGCGCTCGACCTCCAGCCCGTTGGCCTCGGCCATCAGCACCCCGGCGCCGATCAGCAGGTCCCCGAAGCCCGCGCGTGCGCCGATGCACGAATGCCGGTGATGGGTCGCGTAGGCCTGGGTCAGGAACTGCGAATGCTCCCACTCGCCGGCCAGGAACACGCGCTCCCAGGGCACGAACACATCGTCGAAGATCACCACGCCGGTGGACTGGCCGTAACGCGCGCTGAACGTGGCCGCCTTCTCTCCCGGCCGGCCCGCCGGCCGCGCGACGACGGTGACGCCGTCCGCATCCACGGGCACCGCGCAGCAGAGCGCGAAGTCCTTGTCGTCCTCGGTCATGTTGCGACACGGCATGACCAGGTACTCGTGGACGTAGGGCGCAGCGGTCACGATCGCTTTCGCCCCGCGAATCACGATGCCGTCGGGCCGGCGCCGCGTGATGTGCACGTACGAGTCGCGCACGGTCTGGGCATGGGGCCGGCGCGAGCGGTCGCCCTTGCCGTCGGTCATGGCGACACCGAGCGTGAGGTCCTCCGCCTGCACCCGGTGGAGGTAAGCGAGGAAGCGCTCGTGCAGGGCGCTGCCGTTCTCCTGATCCATGCGCCAGGTCGCCTGGTGGATGGCGTTGAGGCCGTCCTGCGTCAGGTAGCGCTGGGCGCAGCCGGTGTACTGGCAGACCAAGCGCACCGCCTCCAGCTTGTGGAGTTGGTCGGTGGTCGAGCGGTTGATGTGGAGGAAGCGGTTGACCGTGGCGCCGGTACTCTCCTCCACCGCCGCCATCGTGTGCTTGTGCTGCTCGTCCCGCGCGAAGTCGTAGACGAGCCCGAGCGCTGCGACTCCCGGCCCGAAGCGAGGCTCGTCCGCGACGGAGGCGACCTCGTCGCCATCGACATAGACCATGGGCGCAAGCCGCCTGAGCGACTCCCGGTACTCCTCGCCGGACATCAGCATCCCGCGTCTCCCGTTCAGCCGGCCTGCGCGTCCCGCTGCCGGACCGCCTCGGCAATCCGCAGCACCCGCTCGGCCTTCTCGTAGATCGGGTAATCGATGAAGTAGCCGTCCACCTGGATCGAGGCGGAGCCCGCGGCCTCGGCCTCCTTGAAGGCGGCGACGTGCTTCTCCGCCTGCGCCACGGCCTCGGCGCTCGGCGTGAACACGCGGTTCACCGGCTCCACCTGCTTGGGGTGGATGCAGAGCTTGCCCTGGAAGCCGAAGCTGAGCGCGGTCTGGGCCGAGCGCTCCAGGTTCTCCCCATCCGCGAGGTCGATGAAGACCGTATCGATGGGCGCTTCCAGCCCGCCCACGCGCGAGGCGAGCACGATACAGGCGCGCGCGTGTGCAAGCTCGGCCTCCGCCCCGGTCCAGACCATGCCCATGTCGCGGGTGTAGTCGCCCGCCCCGAAGGAGAGCCGGCGCACCCGCGTCCCCGCGCCGGCGATTGCCTGAACGGCGGCCACGCCCTGGCCGGTCTCGATGATCGGCACCAGGTCGATCGCGCCCTGCTCCAGCCCCCGCTCGCGCTCCAGCTGGCCCAGCAGCCAGTCCACCGTCTCCAGCTGGCTCGGGGACTCGACCTTGGGCAGCATGACGCCGTCCACCCCCGTCGCGACGACCGCCTGCAAGTCGCCGTAGCAATAGTCGGTATCGAGCGCGTTCACCCGCACGTAGCCGAGGCCCGCGCGCGGCGCCTGCAGCGCCTCCACCACAACTGCCCGCGTGGCCTCCTTCTCCGCCGCAGCGACCGCGTCCTCGAGATCGAGGATCACGGCATCGGCGCCGGCGCCGAAGACCTTGGCGACCTTGCGCGGATGGTTGCCGGGGGCGAACAGGTAGGTGCGGTGCAGATTCATGGGGACTCACGAATGGCTCGGGCCAAACAACCACAGCCCCCCGCCCCGATCAAGGCGGCCTCCGCTACTCGGCGTGGAACGCCATCTCGCCGTACCAGGCACGGGCGCTCTGCCCGCAGTTGTCGGAGTCGGTCATCACCGCGATGCCTTCGAGTTCCTCCACCTCCATGTCGAACAGGCGGAGGAAGTCGGCGCGGACGTCCCGCCGGTGTGTCCGCCAGGTGCCCGCCTCGGCATCCCCGGTGTCCATCGCGACCATCATCACCTTGGAGGTGAACGGGTTGGGCCAGCTTTCGCCGACCTTAGCCCGATTGGCCCACACGTAGTTGATCGCTCGGGGCAAACCGAACAGTCCCTCTCCCGGCGCGACCACATAGACCCGCGCAGCGTAATCGTCGCCGTCCTTGATCCGCTCATCGTCGACCGCAAGCGGCTTCTCGATTCGCCAGCTCCATTCGAGGATCGGCGTCGACGCGATATCGATCTCCCGTTCGAGGTATAGGCTCGACGCCGTGGCAGAGCTGTCGGCTTCGAGCACGCGCCGCCCGTCGTGCTCGACCACGCGGTAGCGGGTCTCGCCCTCGAACTCCTCGATCTCCCAATCCCCGCTGTCGCCGCGCGAGGGCCATTCCAAGACCAGCGGCTCCGCGTGCGCCGGCAGCGCAACCAGAAGCATTGCCAGAGCAAAGGGAGTCCAGCGTCTCACGACACGAGCGTGGGGCGGCGGAGCGTCGGCGTCATGTTCATTCCCGTTCATCCGCACGGTGTCGTCGATCGCGCGTAACTGCCAAAGCAGCTCTCTCCGATGAAGTCTCGCCAAAACGAGCAACGGGGACAACCGCTTCCGACGTGGCGCCATGCACTCATTTCATCGCGGTCCCGGTCTGTTTCGCGCGAGCCTGAAAAGCCTCGCGGAAATTTGCGGTAACTGCCCAGGTGGTCTGGTTTGTCATTTTGATCCAGTGGGTTGAGGCGTGTCTCGTTCGGAATTGGCGCGAAGGGCTTGACGGGAATTTCGGGAAATGACTCAACAACGACATGAGCAGTCCCGAGTCGCCGTGCG
>JAJEEP010000017.1 GCA_022820945.1 Alphaproteobacteria bacterium
CGCCCGATCGCGGCCGAAACCAACTACAGAATCATGCCCTCGTCACCGAACCAACAGCGTCGGCGCTCAACCGTCTGCCGAAAACAGCCTCACGCGCTGGAAAACCGGCGAATAAGCGCGCCTCTTCACCGGCGTCAACACCGGGGCCCGTCCTCATCATTGTCGATCAATATTCCCTTCAGTGCGGGCGCCGATTTCAGGAGGTCTTCCAGCGTGTACCGGTCCAGGACGTCGAGGAACGCCTGCAGGGCCAATTCCAACGCACGGGTCAGCTCGCAGAATCCTGCGATCGGACAGGCGCACTTCTCTTTGCCTGCGAAGCACTCCGCCAGCTCGAAGTTGGGCTCGAACTCGCGATAAACGTCGCCGAGGTTGATCCCGCTCACCGGTCTCGCCATCTCCAGGCCGCCGCCCTCGCCTCTGATCGTCGTAATGAAGCCGCTTTCGCCCAGGTGATGGATCACCTTCGTGAGGTGGCTCTCAGAGACGCCATAGGCGTCGGCGATCTCCCGGGTCGTGCAGCGGTGGCGGCCGTTGAGAGCCAGGTACATGAGTACCCGCACCGCATAGTCGCTGTATCGCGTGAGCTGCATCCTCCCGACCTCATCGGCAAGTCGGCGACGCCTACGGCTTGGCGCGGAATAGACCGGACACAATTGTATCCACTGCGGCCGCCTGCACGGGCACAAGCATCGCCTGTCGCTTGTTCGCCGGCAAGGTTCGGGGTCGTACAGGCGGGAGAAAGACCGCCAGGATCTGATCGCCTATCTCAAGGAAGCCACCGGCGCCGAGTGAGGCGGCGGACGCCGCCGCCTGCTTGAGCGAACGGGCTCGGGGACGGCGAGGGATCCGAGGTCCCTCGCCGTCCCGTCGTCCGAGGCGCTACGCAGACTCGAGCTGATCGCCGATCGGCAGCCTGCGGATGCGCTTGCCGGTTGCCTGGTAGATCGCGTTGACCAGCGCCGGCGTGTAAGGCGGCACGCCGGGCTCGCCAACCCCGCAGGGCCTCAGATGCGTGAAATCCTCGACGATGTGCACGCGCACATCGAGAGGCGCATCGTCCATGCGGGTGACGGTGTAGTCGTGGAAGTTGCTCTGGTCGACCGCCCCCTGCGTGGTGGTGATCTGCCCGTGCATCGCGACCGAGTGGCCGTAGATGGCGGCCCCCTCCATCTGCTTCCGCACCCCTTCGGGATTGACGTAGCGGCCGCAGTCGATCGCCATGTCAACCTGCGGGATGTGGAGCGAGCCGTCCTCCCGCACCACGACGTGCACGGCCGTGCCCACGTAGCTGTGGAAGCTGCGGTGACACGCGATGCCTAAGCCGTGGCCTGGCGACATCGCCTTGCCGTAGCCCGACTTCTCGGCGACCACGCGGAGCACGTTGGAAAGCCGCTTCGGCATGATCGGCCAGTCCTCGATCGCGTCGCCATAGTTCCAGTGGCCTTCCACGCCGTCCGCCGTGAGATCCATGACGTCCGCTTCGCCGATCAGCTCCAGCAGGAACTCGACCGGGTCGCGCCCGGCGGCCTCCGCCAGCTCGTTCGCGAAGCAGTTCATCGCGAAGGCGTGCTGGATGTTGTTGACCGAGCGATACCAGCCGACCCGGATCATGGCGTCGGTCTCGCCGTTCTCGATGCGGAGGTTCGGCACTTGGTTATAGGGTGTGTCGATGAGGCCGAGTCCGAACTCGACGGGAAAGCCGGTCCGCTGTACCGGATTCCAGAGCGAGACGAGCGAGGGCCACGCGCCCGAGTGATGCCACGCCGTGACGTTGCCGGATGCGTCGAGCCCCGCCTTCAGCTGGTGGGCGGATGCTGCGTGATAGTAGCCGTGCCGGATCTCGTCCTCGCGGGTCCACTGCACCCGCACCGGGGCGCCGATCTTGCTGGAGAGGATCGCCGCCTCGCACGCGAAGTCGGGCTTGGACTTGCGGCCGAAGCCGCCGCCCAGCAGCGTAACTTGGCATTCGACATCAGACTTCTCGATGCCGAGCGCCTCCGCAACATACTGCCGGGTCTCGTTGGGCGCCTGCGTGGAACTCACGATCTTGACCGGCATCTGTGTGGCGTCCACCAGGGCCACCGGCGGCTCCATCGGCGTGTGGATGAAGTAGGGCACGAAGTACTCAGCCTCCATCACTTGGGCGGCCGAGCCCAGCGCCTCGTCGACGTTGCCCCGGTCACGGATGACGAGGCCGCCGGCGCGCGCCGAGGCCATGAGTTCGTCGTTGTAAGTGCCCGAATCGTGCCTGACGTTGGGGCCGTCCTCCCACTCGATGACGAGCCTGTCACGCCCCTCCATCACCGACCAGGTGTTGGTGCCGATCACGGCGACGCCGCCGAGCGCACGGAACTGCGCCGGCATGGCGTCGGAGAGCGCCGGGATCTCGATCACCTGCTCGACGCCCTGCACCTTGAGCGCCTCGGTGGCGTCGAAGGACTTCGCCTTGCCGCGGTAGACCGGCGGCCGCGCCACGACGGCGATCTTCATGCCGGGCACGCTGATGTCGGCGCCGTAAGTCGCCCCGCCCGTGCTCATGTCGTAGCTGTCGACCACCGGCATGTCGCGGCCGATGTACTTCCACTGCGACTGGTCCTTGAGCTTCGGCGCGGCGTCGCCGGTGGGCACCGCGATGTCGGCCGCGGCGTCCACCACCTCGCCGAAGTCGAACCACTGGCCCGTGCCGGTGTGGTAGAGGCGGTGATCCTTGGCGTAGACCTCGCTCGCGTCGACGCCCCACTTCTTGGCCGCCGCCTGCTCCAGCACGTAGCGGCCGGCGGCGCCCAGCTCCCGCATCACGTCGAAGTGGTGGCGGGTGCTGCGCGAGCCGTCGGTGTTCTGTGCATCCTTGCCGGCAGGGTCGTACTTGGTCTCGTCGCCCGGCGCCTGCCAGATCTTGACCCGCTGCCAGTCGGCCTCCATCTCGTCGGCCAGGATCATGGGGATGCCCGTGCGCACGCCTTGCCCCATCTCGGAGCGGCTGCACGTGATGGTGACAGTCCCGTCGTCGGCAATCTGGACGAAGAGGTTGGGCTTGACCGAGCTGCCGTTGCTCTGGCCGCGCGCCGTCCCGATCATGGAGCCGGTGGCGGCGTTGGCGCCGAGCACGAGGGCGCCCGTGACGCCGGCGGACTTCAGGAAGGTGCGCCGGCTGATGTTCTGCACGCCTAGCATGATCAGACCTCCTGCGCCGCTGTGCGGACCGCAGAGAAGATCCGCTGGTAGGTGCCGCAGCGACAGATGTTGCCGGACATGCCGTCAACGATCTCTTCGTCGCTGGGGTCGGGGTTCTCGTTGAGCAGCGCCGCCGCCGACATGATCTGGCCGGACTGGCAGTAGCCGCACTGCGGCACGTTGTGCGCGCGCCACGCCCGCTGCACCGGGTGGTTGCCGTCGGCGTCGAGACCCTCGATGGTGGTCACCTCGCTCCCGTCGGCTTCCGATACCGCCGTGACACAGGAGCGGACCGCCTCGCCGTCCACGTGCATGGTGCACGCGCCGCAGAGCGCTGCGCCGCAGCCGAACTTGCTCCCTGTCAGTCCGAGCTCGTCTCGGACATACCAGAGGAGCGGCATGTCGGGATCGCCGTGGAACTGGCGGCTGACCCCGTTGATCTTCATCGAAATCATCAACATCCTCCTAATGGATATGGACCGGTGCTCGCTCGCTGGCATAGCGCAAGCGTCAGTCGATACCGGATGCCGCCTCCATGCCGGTTACCGTCTCCATAAGCAAGAACATTCCTCCTCCCCCGGTTCGCAGGTGGCTGCGGGAGAGAATCTGGGCGTCCGCGACCGCTGTCCAAGGTGTAAATCGACACGGGCAGCGTCACCTGTCTCCTTTGCGGAGGCCCTGCAGCAGAGCCAGTATCGAGACGCCATCTTGATGCGCATCCTGGTGTGTTCCGCCCGACCGAGATCAGCAGATGAGCCCCATTGCTTGCCAGCAAGCCGCGAATCGGTCTAGGAGCCCGGATACGGCCTCAGGAGCCTTGAGCCTGTGGGCGTCGGACGCGGCTTCTGCGACGCGTCGCCGTTCGGGAGGCGTAGCGCATGTTCTCGAGCTTGCTGGGGTTCCTTTCCGCCGACATGGCGATCGACCTGGGGACCGCGAACACGCTGGTCTACGTGAAGTCGCAGGGCATCGTCCTCGACGAGCCCTCGGTGGTGGCCCTCATCACCCACAGGGGCAGGAAGCAGGTGCTTGCAGTGGGCGACGAGGCCAGGCGGATGCTTGGCCGCACACCCGGACACATCGAGGCAGTCCGCCCGCTTCGCGATGGCGTCATCGCCGACTTCGAAGTGGCGGAGGAGATGATCAAGCACTTCATCCGCAAGGTGCATCAGCGGCGCAGCTTCGCAAGCCCTCAGATCGTTATCTGCGTGCCTTCCGGCGCCACCGCCGTCGAGCGCCGCGCGATCCAGGAATCGGCAGAGAGCGCGGGTGCGCGCCGCGTCTTCCTGATGGAGGAGCCGATGGCGGCCGCCATCGGCTCCAATCTGCCGGTGACCGAGCCGACCGGCTCGATGATAGTCGACGTGGGCGGAGGCACCACCGAGGTCGCGGTGCTCTCGCTGGGGGGCATCGTCTATTCGCGCTCGGTGCGTGTCGGCGGCGACAAGATGGACGAGGGCATCATTGCCCACGTGCGCCGTGCCCATAACCTGCTGCTGGGCGAGGCGAGTGCGGAGCGGATCAAGAAGGAGATGGGCTCTGCGTGCCCGCCCGAGGACGGCGACGGCGAGAGAGTGAACATCAAGGGTCGCGACCTGATGAACGGGGTTCCCAAGGAGATCGTTCTCAACCAGCGTCAGATAGCCGAGAGCCTGGCGGAGCCTGTGGGCGCCATCATCGACACGGTCAAGGTGGGGCTGGAGAACACCGCGCCGGAGCTTGCGGCGGACATCGTGGACAGGGGTATCGTGCTGACGGGCGGGGGTGCGCTGCTGCGCAACCTCGACTATGTGCTGCGCCAGGCCACGGGACTGCCAATCTCGATCGCCGACCAGCCGCTCCGCTGCGTCGCTCACGGCACCGGGCGCTGTCTTGAGGAGATGAAGGCCCTGAAGCACACCCTTCAGGAGGCATACTGACCGCCGCCAGAGTGGCTTGCGCTGCCGTTCGCTCGGCGGGCGGGGCGCCGAGCGCAGTCGGCGAAGGCCTTGCCGGTTCGGGCTGCTCGCGCCGCTGCAAGCCTTCGAGAAACTCGGGCCGCAGATTCGACGATGCACATCGCCACAGGAGCGCTCGTCTGCCCTGCAACCACGACCCTACCTGGAAAATGGCTTGGGCTTCACGCGGTCCGGCGCCCGCAGCGGCTGCGGAGGACCCTGTCTCAACGGGAACCTGCGGGGAGGAGAACGCAATGTTAAAGGAAACCGTCGTTGCCATGACAGTCATAACCATGGCGGCCGGCGCCGCGCTCGCGCCTTCGGCCGTGTCCGCAGTGGACGCGCCGCTTGTCGTCGCGGACTCGCACGAGGCTTGCAACCCGTGCAATCCCTGCAACCCCTGTGCGGCCGATGACGACGAGGACGCCTGCAATCCCTGCAATCCGTGCGCTGCAGAGTAACGTCAGCGTCTGTCGGCCATTGACGGAGAGCGCCGCCTCAATCTAGGCGGCGCTTGTCTGAGAAGGAAGGGCTGCGAAGGGGGCGATCATGAACGGCAAGACTCGTAATGCCGGTGATGTTTGGCGTTC
>JAJEEP010000136.1 GCA_022820945.1 Alphaproteobacteria bacterium
GTCGCGGACGTCCTTGCCGCCCGCGATGGCGACCAGCGTTCCCTCGGGCAGGTGCGCCCGGGTCTCGCGATCCTTCCTCGCGCACATGAAGTCGCGCGCGTCGATGCTGGCGGCGGTGAGCTTCCCGGTCTGCGAGACGTGGCTGCCGTGACGCGGACGCCAGACCTCGCCGGTCTCGGCGCGGTACTGCCCGGCCACCGCGTCGCGCATCTTCTCGAACGCGTCGCGCCGGTCGCCGAGGTTCTGCGCGCGGTCGGTGACCAGCTCCAGCTTGCGGGACTTCACCTCGGTGCCGTCCTGCGCGGATTGCAGGTCGCGCAGCTCCGGGCTGAGCCGGTCGACGGCGCGGTCGAGGCGCCGCACCTGAGCGTCGAGCATGTGGACGAAGCCCCACAGCAGGCTCTCGCGCTCGTCGGCGAGCTGGAAGCCGTCCGGTGCGACGCCCTCGGCGACGATGCGGAACGCCTCGCTCACCGCTGCGGTGGCGTCGTCCGCGTCCCAGACCTCGCGGGGGTCGAACTCGCCGCGCTCGGGCGTGGCGCCGAAGAGCTGCGCCTGCTCGCAGATCGCTGCGGTGGCTGACTGGTTCTCGGTGTCGATGCTGTCGATGTCGAACATGACCGTCTCCTTGTTTGCGTGAGCCTTGTGGCCCGGAAGCGCCGGGGCGTTCGTCTCCCGACGTGTGCCTATTGGTTCACGCGCGCGCAGGGGAGCCACCGGGGCCGCAGGGCATGGCCCGTCGGTGTGCGCGAGTGGTGCGGGCGCAGGGAGCGAAGCGACTGAGCCACGGTCGCGCGCGCCGACGGGTCTAGGCGCGCCAGCGCCGTTGCCCTGCGAGTCCCGGCCGGAGCGAAGCGGAGGACCCCGCAGGGGTTGGCGCACTGAGCACGTGTAGAAAACTTAATCGACGACGCGGTGGTTCTTCGAACTGATTCGATATGCGATGGTCGTCCGTTTCTAGTGTGTTATATCAGTCTGTTATCATGAAGTCAACTATGGTGTTTGTGGTCATATGACCATGGCAGAAATTCATTGTCCCGTTGCGATAGTGACACTCGGGTGTTGATGAGGTCATCATATGCGCGGTAATCTGCGATCTACGGGATGACGGCCGAAGGTCGATATGTTAACCGTATGGTTCTACTGGTTCGTTCAAGGATTGTATCTGATATTCTCCATAGAAGCGTGGACGGGCCGATGCCGGCGAGACAAAGGGGCGAAAAGCGCAAACAGCGCTGGGTCGGTGCAACCGATGCCGAATGGGCCGAGATCAGCGAAGGCGCGCAAGCAGCGGGATTGTCGAACTCCGACTACGTCATCAGGTGCTGCCTTGACGGCAAGGCGCGGGCCGGCACGACCGATGTCGCTCTGCCCTCGCCGGTGCTGCAGCGAGCGGTGAAGGCGGTGTTGATCCTCGAAGAACTGCAAAGGCTGCGTCTCGTGAACGACGGCGAGATGGGCGAAGAGCTGTGGCGGAGGGCAGTGGGCGCGGTGGACGCCTGGATCGAGGGCGAGGGCGATCTGGGATGAAGCGGAAGGTGCCGTGATCCTGGCGAAGAAGCGCTGCATCTACTGCTCGCCAGAGGCGCGGGAGAAGATGCGGCGGCGGGCCAGGAAGGCGGGGATGTCGCTCTCGCGTCTGATCGTTCTGTGCTGCCGCCAGGCTGCGAGCGCGAGCGCTCCTCCGGAGCCGCCCGGTCATCCGCTGGCGCTTGCCGAGGACGCGCAGCGGCGCCTTCACGAGGACAGCCGCGTTCTCGCCCGGTCGAAGAGCATCGTTGTCGATGCGCAGGAAGGCGGGAAGGCGAGCCTGGCGATCCATGAAGTGGTGCGCTTTCTGCTGCTCTGCGAAGAAGAGCGGGGGTCATGAAAAGGCGGCGCGTGCGCAGGGCGGGGACCTCGCAGACGATTTCCGCGACCGACGAGGAGTGGGACGACGTCCAGTCGGGGGCGGACGAGGCCGGAATGTCGGTGTCGGCCTGGGTGGTCCATTGCGTGCTGACGGTGGATCCCTTGCCGCGGAAACATCGCCGGCTGGTGCTCGACGAGAAACAGCAGAGGTCTGTCTCGCGGGCCGTGAGCGAGCATGCGCGGAGCCTGCGCTCGGACATCGATGCGCCTTCGCAGGTCACGGAGGACCTCGGCGCGTTGCTGAAGGCGCGG
The DNA here is from genome assembly GCA_022820945.1 of Alphaproteobacteria bacterium. Classification (GTDB taxonomy): domain Bacteria; phylum Pseudomonadota; class Alphaproteobacteria; order UBA828; family UBA828; genus WTGU01. Next base: position 2,164 of record JAJEEP010000136.1, read on the forward strand.
CTTGAGACGATGGTGCGGCAGGGCCGGGGCAGCGACGCCGAGGCGCTCCTTGGACAAGTGTTCGGCGACGAGCGGGCGGCAATCATCGCCGCCGCTTTGATGCCGACTATACGGACAACGCCCGTATCGGCGCGGAAGCCGAAAGGGAAGGCGCCCCGAAGGAAGCCGGACCGCGACTCCGGTCAGGGCGAGTTGTTCTGATTGCAGGCAAGCAGATGGGACGAACAAGTGCGGCAGTCCAGAGAGGTGGGCGAGGTCGACCCGAGTGGGCTTGTACTGTCGATGGTTTCGGCTGAGAAGACGGGGACACTTCCGATGGCGTCCTCTGATCATCGAGGCGAGGGCCGGGACGGACGGGTTCCACCTGGTCGACGAATGGCTGGAGCGCTCGCCGCGTTGGATCGAACCGGCCGGGGCCAGGCGCTGGCACCCTTCCCGCGATCGTTTCGGGCGCCGGCGTCCCGGCGCTCCTGCCGGTGAAGCGCAGCGGAGGGACGATCATGGCTCTCGAGGTCATAAGGGCGTTCAGCCGGGAGCACGTCCGTTGGCTTGAGTCTCTCGAGGAATACGCCCTGCGCAAGGTCAAGGACGCAAGGGTAAGACGCCGGAAGGAGGACCCGGCGGCGCGAAAGCTCCACGACGCCGTGATCAGGGCCCTCTGCGACGCGGATTGCTGGATGCTGTGCGATTGTCTGCCCGATGGGTTGGAGCAGCCTGTCATCGTGCCCGGCCGGGGACGGCGCAGCATGCGTCTCGGCAACCTTCCCGACGCTTCCGTGCCGCATGCCGGGAACTGCGTCTTCCGCCTGCAACACTTGCAAGGCGCCTCCAGGTTCTTCTTCAATCCGCTCTCGCACGAGCGGGACGTCGAGGCTTCGGCAGAACGCGACCTGGAACACAAGCCCTGGAGCGGGCCGGGCCGGTCGGTCCCGGTCGTGGCCTACATGCTCAAGTGCTTCATCCGGGAGGCGCGGCTGCACACGCTGGCCGGTGTGGAGCGGTTTCCGTCACCGGAGGACTGGCTCGCGGAACTCAGACGCGCCGCAGTTGCGTTCCCCGTCGCGCCGGGGGTTCCGGCGTCGGAGGTGCTGTGCACGGCCCCCGCGAGCTGGCACTCGGGTGAGTTCCGGGAAAGGCTGGACGAGCGCGCGCGGCATTGGCCGAAAGATCCCCCGCCCTGCGGCTACCTGTGCTGGGTCGCGCACGATGTGGAGGGCCACGACATCAACGGCAGGACCGGGGGCGCCGGCCATGTGAGGGTGACGTCTCCCGTGGTCTCCCGGGAGATCCACACCAACAGGGTGGAGGGGCCCTATCTCTTCCTGGGCGCGCTGGCGCAGTCCGCAGACATGCACGGATGGGAGTGCCGCATGGCCTACGCGGAGCCGATTGCCGCGCCGGAGTTGCCGATCCCGGTCGACTCTGACTACGAGCGCCAGGCGCTCCTGTCGCTTGCACGACTGGTCGAGGACCTGCGGCGCGGCAAGGAGCTGCAGGAGGCGCTCGGCGGTGTCGTCCGGGTCGAGCTTGAGAGGCCGCTCTTCCCGATAAGGGTGCGCGACGGCCGTTGTCATCCGGACGTCCTTCTCACCGTCAGCCACCCGGACGGCTCCTTCGACGGCAGCGACAAGGTGCGCTACGTGATCGAGGTCATGGGGATGGGCAACGCGGAATACGAGAAGAAGAAGGAAGAGACCCACCGCCTGATGAAGCGGATCGGCAGGGTGATCCGGCTGGAGGGGCGGCAGTTCGGGTCAGCGCACAACGGCCTGGAGCGCCAGCGCGACAGGATCGCCAGGCAGATTTCGAAGGACCTCCTGTGGCGGTGGACATGAAGCCGGCGGTGCCGGTTGCCGTGGCGCTGAGACCCCCTGCCCCGAAATCGCCGAACCGGCGGCGCGTCGGGGGAGGCGGGCGCCTTGCCGGAGCCGCACGCCGGGATGTAACCTCGGGCTGCCCATGAGGGTCTCCGCGGGAGAGCGCGGGAGCCGACGATCCCTGTCCTGGCCGGCTCCCGCGCACTCCGTCGAGCCGGGGGGCGCATGTCCGCCGTAGGCCGCGGTCAGATTCCAGCCGGCACTGGTCAGGGTCTCGCAAGGCGCTGAGGGATTGTGCGTGGCACGGCGGATGCGACACCGGCAGCTACCACGCGGTCAGCGCGGCCGTGTTGTCCGAGACTATCTCGACGTCGCCGGGGCCGAGACCGGTAAACGCCAGCGCGGCCGCTGCCTCGGCTTCGGTCTCGAACGTGTCCAACTCCAGACCGGTCGCGATCTCGACGAAGGTGAAGAGGGGCTGAGACAACGGTACTCCTCGATACTCGGGCGAGCGCACGCGAGCCTGCCGCGAACAGGACTCGCATGTGGCGGCCGCACCCGACCACGCGCCACACCGCGTGCAATTCCGGCGCGCGCGACGGCGGGCATAGCGCTTTCGATCGGCGGCGTTCTTCCGCTCTTTCGGCCGCGCCGCCTCCTTGGCAGCACACTGCTGGCAGCGCGAGGCCCCGGCCGGTGCTGAGTCGTTGCAGCGGACGCAGCGTCCCCCGGCCCTGCGGCGGGCGTAGCGCTCGCGCTCGCGGGCGCGCCGGACGGATCTGCAACTCTCGCAGACGGCGGCAGCCTCGACCGGCGGCGTCCGGCCGCACATCGTGCAGGTTCCTGCCGCGCGCCTGGCGCGATGGCGTTCCCTGCCCCGCACGCGGCTGTCGCGTCTGCGGGTTGCCACCCGGCGGCCGCCGTAGAGCTTGCCCCTGGCTTTGCCCGCAGCATAGCGCGCGCGCTCGGCGGCGCGCGCCTTTCGGCGGCAGGGCTCGCACTGCCGGCGGCCGGGCGCCACGGCGCGGGTTCCACATCGGGTGCAGAGCCCGAGGGCGGCCCGCTCGACGATACGGCTCCGGTGACGCTCGCGTTGGAGCGCTCTCCGCCTCTCGATGTCGGCGTAGGGCATGATCGACGATCCTTCGTGTTGACGACGGTCAAGGAGCGCGCCTGTCCGCCGATATTCCGGCGCAAGACGACGGCCGGGGCGCCCGGTGAGACGCCCCAGCCGAACTTCGATCACCGATGCCGCCGCAACATATGGGGCCAGATTGCGTACTCGCCGTAGTACTGCACGCCGCCGGCAAGCTCGACACCGGTGGCGATTATGATCTCGTTCCGCTCCGGCCGGAGCCGCTGCACGGCGCGAAGGCTCATCACCTTCCGCGCCTCCTTGCGCGCGCCCTTCGATCCCTTGCCCGACCTCCAGGGCCGGATCTGGCCCTCGATGTCGGACTCGTATCTCTCGACGACATAGCGCTCGTCGTCGAGACCGCGCCCGAATACGTGGGTCAGGAAAGTTCGCGCGTGCCGATGAACCGTGCCGGATGCCCGCATGACATCGCCTCCCGTTGGCAGTTTGGTGGAGGCGGCGGGGACGCCTCCCTCTCGCGGGACACGACCCGCCGCGCCCTCGTTTCGGCCAGACTCCGACTCCTCGCGGCGCGCCGAAGTGAACGCGGCGCAGAGAGCGGAATACGGCGGGAGACGGGAGGTCCGGCTACGTCATCGTGAGGCCGGTGGAGATGCCCGTCGGCGCGATCTGCTATAACGCTTGGCCTTGAGCGACATCGGAGGGAGTGATCGCCGTGCCCGGTATCGAGATTGACGAGAGCGGCCTGACCAAGGGCCAGGCTCGCAAGCTGAATGCGCTGCGAAAATCCATCGGCAGAGATATCGCCGACAGGGCCTTCCTGGAATGGCTTGCCGCGCAGCCGGCGGCCGCGGGGTCGGCGCCGGACAAGAATGCAACCATGATCGTGGATACCCTATGGCCGCTGGTTCAGCAGGGCACGCTCTCGATCCCGCGTGGCGGTTACCTCGTCAGGCGTGGCCGCGGCCGCATCATTGTCGAGCCGGCCAGGCGGTAGCGGCCGCCGGAGACGCGGGCGGCGGGCGCGTGCTGCACGAGGCGGGCCCGGGGGACCGGCGAATGGCTGCCGCCGGCACCGGCGACGCTCTTGAGCTCTCGCTGGTCAACGATCCGCGGAATATCGCCGTCGCCGCCGAGAGCATCGACGCATTCTGTGTGGCGCACGGGCTGGCGGCAGAGATTGCCTTTGAGGTCAATCTGACGGTCGACGAGCTTCTGACCGACACGATCGGCTACGGCTACGACGACGATGGGGAGCGTTGGATCGATCTCGTCCTCCGCCTTGAGGGCGGAGCGCTGACGATCGAGATCGCAGACGACGGCAGGGCGTTCGACCCGCTGCAGGCGCCGGCGCCGGACCTGGGAGCCTCGCTCGACGAGCGCGCCTAGGGCGGTCTCGGTATCTATCTCGTGCACAAGACGATGGACACGGTGGCTTACCGACGGCAGGACGGGCGCAACGTGGTGATGCTGACGCAGCGCGTGGCGCCGGCGCAGGCGGAGTGAGGCCCGGCGGGGTTCTCGCGGCCTGAGCGCCTGGCGGCGGCAGAGACCGCGCGCACGGGGCGGTACGTGCCGGGGAGGGAGGCATGGCCAAGGACGGAGAGCCGCGCCGTGTGGAGCAACGCGGGGACGGGAACGCGCGCACCGGCCGCGCCCGCGCGCCCTTGAGTGATCGCAGTCCTTACCGGCTTCCCTCCATGAGCGCCCTGATCGCCTTCGAGAGCGCGGTGCGGCACGGCAGCTTCTCCCATGCGGCGCGGGAGCTTGGCACCTCGCAGTCGGCGATCAGCCGGCTCATTGCGCGCCTGGAGGACCAGCTCTCGGCACGGCTGTTCGAGCGCTCCCGGATCGGGGTGAGCCCGACGGATGCGGGGCTGCGCTTTCACGAGGCGGTCCTTGCGGCTCTCAAGGCTCTCCATGACGGGGCTGCAGAGATTGCGGAACACTCCGGCGGGGACGGGACTGAGGTGGCGATTTCCTGTCAGGGGGAGTTGTCGCAACTCTTCGCGATGCAGCGTTACGAGGCGCTGAGAGCGGCGCTCGGTGATGACGTCCGGATCCGCATCCTCGCCCACACGAACGCATCGGCGCCCGCCCCGCCGGAGACCGCCGCAGATGTGATGCTGACCTGGGACGCGGAGACTGCCGCACCCAGGCACCGCGTGACGATCGCCAAGGGAGCCGTCGGCGCTTTCTGCTCTCCCGGCTACGCCGCCGCCAATGCCCAGGTTCTGAACGAACCTGCGGCGGGCTGGAGCGGTTTGACCCTTCTCGATCTGGCGGGGCCTGACGAGGGCGGAGCGTCCTGGGAGCGCTGGTTCGAGGCCGTGGGCCGTCCGGCCCCGGACCCCCGCTACGAAGTCGTCGAGAGCCACGCCCAGGCGCTGGAAGCGGCCGTTGCCGGCCGCGGCCTCGTGCTCGGCTGGCGTCATCTGATCGGACGGCACGTGGAGGCCGGCACTCTGGTGATGCAGGCCGGCGGCTTCGTCGAGACCGGCAGGTGCTTCCATGCCCTACTCACGGAGGCGGGGAGGCAGAGGTCGCTGGCGCGGGCGTGCCTTGCCTTCTTCGGCGGCGCGGCCAGGCACCGGGCGGGCTGGGCCGTGCCGTGAGCAGCTCGCCGGCGGCGCTGCGTATGCGGCGACCCGAACCCGGCGATCAGGAAAAAGTGCCTTTCGAGATGTTCGCCGGCCCCCTTCACGGCAGAGAGTGCAAGAGACGAGCGACAGGTCCTGAGAATCCTCATCGATGCAGACGGTGCGGGCAGGATCGGTCTCTAGGGCTTCATATTCATGACATAGTGCGGTCCTTCCTGCTGCAGTATGGCCCGTCTCTGGGCCAGCTCCATCTTTTGAGCGAGCGCTTCGGACCAGCGCTCGTCCTCGTCGTCCCGGAGTGCGCGCGCTCGCGCGAACGCCATGAGTTCGTGGAGCAAAAGGCTGAACTCCCGGCAGGGCTCGTCGTCCGAACGCGAGAGCTCGCGAAGCGTGCAGATGTCCTCCGCTTCTGTCTTCCCCGCCGTTCTGTCGATCACCTCCAGCTCGACCTGCACGACCGTCGGGCGGCCCAGGCGCGTGCTCTCCGGCGCAGCCGTTTCCGTTTCGACGACCTCGCTGCACCACAACCGGTCGCCCTTGGTGGTATCCCGTGAGCAGGCGAGCGGATAGTCGATCGGGGGTTCCGGCCGCTGGCGCTCCAGTTCCGCCTGCCGGAGCCTCTCGTCGCTCCACTCCGCCCGAAGGACGCTGCAGCCCGCGAGCGTCAGCCAGGACATTCGTGTCACCGGCTCCTCCGGTATGCGGCCCGTCGCCGCCGCAACCCACTCGAGCTCCACCACGTCGTCGGGGGCCCATCCACCCGCCCGTCCGGGCCGGCGCACCACCGCTTCGAGTCGCGGCCCGTCGTCCGATCGCTGCAGACTGATCCGCTCGCCCGCCAGCAGCGGCTCCAGCCCCCTCCAGGGTCTGGTGAATGCGTGTGAGGCGCCGGGGTCGCGGAGCCGGGCAAGCTCGGCCCCCACCATGTCCGCGATCCAGTCCTGCTCCCGTTCGGGAATGGTCTTCCGCTCGCTTGCGTGCCGAAGTTCCCGCTCTATGCGCTCAAGCATCTCGGGGCGTCCTTGCCAGCGCTCCTGGGTCTCGTCTTCGTATCGCGCCCACCGGACGTCTTCCTCGAAGTCGCGGCTTCGTTCCTGCCATGCCGGCCATTCGGCAAGCAGCGACAGCGGCACTGCCTCGCGCGCCGCGCGCTCCTCGAGATGGCGGTATTGTTCGTCCAGCTCTTTCGCCTCCCGGAACAGGCGCTGGAACGTCGTCCAATCGGCTGACAGCGCAGCATGGTCGTCGATCTCGGCCTGCAGCCAGCGCCGGGCCGCTTCGTCAAGGTCCTGTTCCTTCTCCAGGCGCTTCGCTCGGGCGATGGCCTTGTCGTACCCCTCGTCGTCGGCGGGCGATATGCCCTGCTCGAGCGCGCTTTGCTTCGCACCCTCGATCTGGGCCTTCACCGAGGCGAAGCGGTCGAGAAGATGGTGACTCTCCATCCGGTCCAGCGCGGCAGCCAGCTTTTCCCTGACGTCCGGTATCCGGTCGAGATGGGGACCGTAGGTATCTTGGTCCCTGTGGATATTGCGTCCCGTCGTCAGCAGCTTCTCCGCGAAGTCGCTGAGGGACCGGTAGCCGGGCAGGCCGGTGACGAGGAAGTCCGGATCCTGCCCGATGCACTGCTCCGCCTCCTCCTGCATGTCCTTCCAGTACTGCGCATGTTGCTCGGCTCCTTCGAGGAAACCGTCGACGGTGGCGCGCTCCCTGCCGCGTTCGCGGTCGTAGTCCAGCACCCGCCGCGCCATCTCCCCGGCCTGGTCCGGCAAACCTTCCCGCTTGCCGAGCACGCGCGCCTCCTCGACGAGCTCCTCCCAGCCAGGCAGATAGAAGGCGATGACGTTCTCCGCCTTCGCCCGCTCCGCCATCGCCAGACGCTTCTGGAACACACCTGCCCAGGCCAGGTCGTGGTCGCCGAGGCGGTCGAGCCGATCGACGGCGGCTGCGATCTCCCCCGCTTCATCCTTCATCCGGTCGAGATGGGGCTGCCATGTATCATGGGGCAGCCATGCATCATGGGGTCGCCATGTATCCGGATCATCCTGCATGGCCCGCCAGCCCTCGCCCGCCTCTCCGCAGCGCGCCAGCCAGCCGGCATAGCCCGCCAGTTCGGTGGGCGGGGTGAACAGGGGCGGGCCAGCCGTGCGGGCGCGGTCCTCCAGCGTCGTGCGCTCGTCCAGAAGCCCGGCCGCCACGCCATGAAGCGCGACGATTGCCGCCTTCCGTTCTTCGCAGACCTCTGCATGGTCGAGGACCTCCCTGGCCGACGCCAGCGCCCATGCCGGCAGGGGGGACAGCCCGGCAAGTGTCGTGGCCCGTCCGACGAGAGCGTCATGGCCATCGGCGTAGAACGCAATCGTGTCGTCCGCTGCGGCCCGCGCCTCTACCTCGCGGCGCAGCGTGTCGAATTCGAGAACCGCGTCGTCGACCGCCAGGAGGTCGGCGAGTTCCCCGAGGCGCCGGGAGATCGTGCCGCCGGCCTCGCCCGCGCGCTCGCCGAGCACCGTGAGCAGGGCCTCGCCGTTCGCCGCGAGCCGCCCCGACATCTCCCGCCAGTCCGGGTAGTCTTCCAGCCCGGCAACCGGGCACGTTGCGGACTCGGCGGACTCGTCCAGCCCGCGCCTCCTTGCGTCATGCCCATCGAGCAGCCCGAGAAACTCCACCGCCGCCCTGTCCCCCTCCCGGCAAGCGCGGTCATAGGCCAGCAGCCCGTCCACGACCTCCCGCGTCAGGGCCGGCAGGTCCGGATTCCCGGCGAGCTCCTGCGCGCGTCCGATCAGCGCCCCGTAGCCCTCCACCAGGAACAACACCGTAGCCTCGCGCCGCGCCCGCCGTTCAAGGGCCTCCCATTCGTCGCGCAGCGACCAGAACGGCTCCCCCTCCGCCAGCAGCCGGACGATCTCCTCCGGCTCGAGCTCGATCGGCGCGTCGACCGCCTCAAGCGCCGTCGGCCGCTCCCCGGTGTTGTCGGCCAGAACCTTCACCAGCTCCTCGGCGTTGTCGGTGAGCACCACCGCCCGGTCCCGCGCCCGGCTGATCTCGACGTAGAAGGTCGACTGGTCGGCGAGCGCGCCGTGGCTCGAATCCAGCACCGCGATCACCCCGTCCGCCGTGCTCCCCTGCGCGCCGTGCACCGTCGAACTCCAGGCGTGGTCGATATGCCGCAGCTGAGGATCGTCCACCCGCAGCGACAGCCCCCGCCCGTCATCCAACCGGAACCGCACCCGGCCCTTGTCGATCCCCTCCACCTCGGCCCGCTCGCCGTTGACGAGCGACCGCTTCCTGTCGTTCCGGGTCCAGCGGACCCGGTCGCCCGCGCGGATCTCCATGGGACGGGTTTCGTAGACGTCGAGCTGGTATCGGACCGAACCCGCCGGGCGGATCCAGCGCGGCTTGCCGTCGGGATGCAGCAGCATCACCCGGTCGTAGTCGATCCCGGTCACCGTCAGGATCTCGTCCTTCTTCAGCCGGTAGTTCATCAGGTCGTGGTGGAACACCACCAGGTCCCCTTCCCGGTAGTTGCGCACATCGCCCTTCTCGGTCCGGGTCAAGCCCAGGCTGACCAGGCGCTCGATCCCGAGCGCCTTCCCCCGGAGCACCCCCTCGCTCGCCAGCGCTTCCCGGACGGTCCGGTTGATCTCTTCCCTCAGCGCATGGGTGGGCGCGACCAGGAGGGTGTTGTCGCGGGTGGCGGTGTCGAGCGCCAGCCAGGCCTGCGCCGCCTTCTGGCCGAGCTCTTCGTGCGCCACCTCGTGCACGCTGCTGCCGAGCAGCTCCACCGCCTCGCCGGGATCGCCCGCCAGGACCGCCTGCACCGCCGCCCGCAGCTCCGGGTTCCGCTGGCGCAGGATGTCGTCCATCGTGGCCGTCGTCATCCCCGCCCGCTGCAATAGCCGGAACGGCTGGCCCGCTTCCACCGCGCGGAGCTGGCTGCTGTCGCCCACCAGCACCATGCGGGAAACGTCGAGCTCGTCCGCCGCACGCAGGAGCGAGCGCATCTGGTCGGTCGACACCATCGAGGCCTCGTCCAGCACCAGCACCGCGCCGCCGAAGGTCTTCCTCAACGCCTCCAGGGCCTGCCCGTTGCCGCCCGCCGCCCGGCGGCGCGCCAGGAGCCACTGCAGCGTGCGGGCGTGAATGCCGGTCTCGCGCCCCAGCACCGCGGCAGCGGCGGTCGAGGGCGCGAGGCCGATCACCGGCTTCTCGCCGGCAAGCGCCCGCACGTGGCGCAGCATCGTCGTCTTGCCGGTCCCGGCCCGGCCCTGCACGCCGACGACCCGGTCGCGCGCCAGCAGGATCGTGCGAACCGCCTCCTCCTGTCCCTCGGTGAGCCCGGCGCCGTCGAGACGCGCGGTCACGTCCTTCTCCCGGGCCAGCGCTGTGCCGGCGCCGATCCCGGCCTTCATCATGGCGATCGTGGACCGCTCCGCCTTCAGCGCCCGGTCGGTGACGAAGGCCCGGTCGGCGCGCCGCAGCTGGGCCTCGACCAGGTGGCCGTCGCGGACCAGCCAGGCGACCGCGTCCCGGATCTCCCCGAGCGAATGCCGGCCCGGCGAATGGCCGAGAGCAAGCGCCTCGAGATCGTGTTCGGAGAAGACCGATTGCCGTTCCTCCAGCTGGCGCATGCAGCGGCGCACGATCGCCAGCGCCGACGGGCCCTCCGGCAGCGCGATCGCCTGCCCGGAGCGCGCCTCCGCGAGCGCCGTGTCGAGGCTCAATTCCTGCGCGCGGTCCCGCCATAGCTCCTGCAGTTGAGCCCGCACCGGCTCCGCCTTCCGCTTGCGCGTCGCCAGCGTCGCCGCCTGCATCGCCGCCGCGCCGCGGTCCCAGCCCTTCTCGTCCACATAGGCCAGTATCTCGTGCCTGCGCGTCGAGAACGCTTCCCGAAGCTCCCGGCCATAGCCCGCGAGCTCGAAGCTGGGCAGCCGGCCCACCATCGCCGGCAGGATCGAATAGCCCTTCTCCATCAGCTGCCGCGCCAGCCGGTCGCGGTAATACGCCCCGATCAGCCGCGCATTGCGGTGCAGAAGCGTCGGTTCCACGCTCTTCCACCGCCCGTCCTCGTCCCGGGTCATGTTGGCGATCACAGCGTGAGTGTGGAGCTGCGGATCGAGGTTGCGGCTCGCGATGTGGCGGAACAGCGCCGCCACCATCGAGGGCGCCTTCACCCGCGGCCGCCTGCCGGTGGCGGGGTCCCAGCCACGGGTCTCCAGCAGCGAACCCTCGATCCAGTCGAGCGTCTCGCGCACCGCCGCATTGTGGGCGCGAACGACCGCCCGGTCGCCGTGCGGATGCTCCTCCGTCGGCAGCAGCGCCGCCAGCGACACCGACTTCGGCGCGGAGAACGTGATGTCGAAGCCCGGACGGTGCTCGTGCTGCCCGTCACGCAGGCGCCCGAGCCGAGTGCTCGTCCCGATCACATGGCCCTGTAGAAGCTTCTCGAAGGCGCCTGCCGCGACCGGCTTGCCGGGATGCAATCCCAGGGCAACCGCGCCCGTGCCATGCCAGGCGCTGGCGTTCCGGTGCTCGGCCCGCTTGGCGCGAAGGTCCGCCGCGTCCTCGCCCTTCCTCAAGTAGTAGCCACCGTCCTGGCGGAAATACTCCGAGGTGGCGGAGGAGGAGGTCAGGTTGCGGACCGTCGCGACCATGACGCACGATCATAGCGGCACGTAGAAAAAGTCGCGGTCAAATCGGACCCTGAATTGGGGCAGGCCCCTGGGCTCGGACGCGCTGCTTGAAATGATTTGACTGGTGCGCTGGACATAGGGCCAGGCGAGCGCCGAGCGGCCATTGGCCAGCATCGGCACAGGGATGTGCGGTGCAGGCGTTTCCGCCGCCAGCGTGTGCGCCACAGTTAGGTGATGAAGGGGCTTCGGCGCTTACCGCACAGACGTCAACCCAGCCGGCCGCTGTCGAGATGCTAGCATTCCTCCTTATCCCGCGCGTAGCGTAGCGACAGCAGCCTGCATTGCGGGCTCGAGCTCACCGACGCATAGTCGCGCAGCATTGAACGCGAATTCATGTGCGAGACGGAAGCTCTACGATCGGTATCTAAGGTGGCTGAATGAGGCGAGATGCGTGAAGCGTGGGGCAAACTGAACGGCGAGAAGATTCATCCGCTCGCGCATCACCGCATGGATGTCGCGGCGGTCTTTGCGCGGATGATCGAATTGCCGGCCTTTCGCGACCGGTTGGAGAAGGCGGCGGGAACGCCGCTGAGCGACGCGCAACGCCACCGGCTGTCCGCGTTGGTGTTCCTGCACGACATCGGGAAGCTGCATCCGGGATTTCAGGCCAAGGGCTGGCCAAACGGGGCATGGTCCGGGCCGGTGCGTGGCCACCTGAAGGAAAGCTGGACGTTCTTGACGCTCGCCTGCAAGTGGCCGGAGCATCCGTTCAATGGGACGATGCACCGGATAATGACATGGGGCGAGGCAGTCGCCCCTCTTCTCGCCGCGGCGATCGCGCACCACGACCGACCCGTGTCGCCGCCGACAGACCCGACGTAAGACTTGACATACTGGGGTGGGATCAACCTCACCGTGTGGCCCAGATCGCCGATCTTCCGGCCCCAGTAATAAGCGCTTGCGCAGGCCTCTATCGCCACCTTGCAACTCGGCTGAGAAGCTAGATACTCCAGTACTCTCCCCCGGCTCGGCTTCTTGCGGAACACCAACGATCCGTCGGTTCGCGCGCCATGCAGTTGAAAGCTATTCTTCGCCAGATCGATCCCGATCATGGTAGCTTGGTCCATGGACACCTCTTTTCTCTCTTGGCGGTAACACCACCGCCAACATGGCACATCGCGATGCCGTCGGGAGGAGCGTCCGCTCCATCGGTTACGTTAGGTAGGCTGGATGCGGAATGAAACACCGAGCCGTGGAACGTCGTCCCTGGCACCCGACTCGCAGCTAATGCTCGCGTAAGAATACTATCGTCACATCGCGATGCAGACGAGGCTTTCTGCTTTGCTCCGGTGGTGATTGGGAAGACTCAGTTCGTTAATGCCTTGATATCAATCTTCGGTCGCCACTGCAGCCGCTCGCTCTCCATTGCGCGCCTCCGTTGGCGGGACAGCGGGATGGTGCAGCTGCCATTCCACACCTGTAATATCGAAGCATCTGACAATCTTACCTTCTTGTCATCACCAAAGACGTCATTAGGGAAATCACGGCTTTCGGCTATTGCGTCTGCGACCCACTCTTCACCGAGATACTCAGTATTGCACTTCTTGAGGTCTGCTGACTTCGGCAGGCGAATGCGTCTGTCCAAAAGGCAATTGAGTGCATCAATCACTGTCATTGGGCGCAGCGGTCTCGAGGACAGAGCATAGGCTCCAGTGCCAACTCGTATCCATTCCAGATCGTCTTCCATAAATCGACCCAACAACTCTAGCACACGCACAATTGCTCCCACCGAGTGGCTAAAGGAGTTTGTAGGCAATTGCGGCAAAGCGGTGACGACTGTCGCAACCAGACGATTGCAGACATCTTTTGGCAACCTGCGTCTAGATAAGACCTCAAGTGTCACTGAAACTACCGGCTCGTCGTATACAGTTTTGATGCTGTTGGTCGTTTCAACTCGCTGCATCATCATATCTAGGAGATCTGTGCTGCGATGCCGCTCGCACCAATACGTATAGAACTCTCGTGCTGTGGAATTGGTCATTTCCTTGGAGGCAATGCACCAATCAGATAGGCGCATTCCTTCGCTCAGCGACCAAGTGAACGCTGCAGCTCTTCGAGCGCTCGTCCCACGGTCCGCGAATTGGACTTGGAAGTCCTGCGGACTAAAGAGTCGCGCAACTACCATCATATCTAGATCGCCGCTATCTCCAATGCCGGCCAGCGCGCAGCATTTCTGTTTCAACACGATATCTTTCCGGGCGAGTCGCGAGAGCGGATTGGAAAGTTGGGCTAGGTGCTTTAAGCCATGTAGACGGGAAAGCTGACCCGATCGAATCGCGCGTTCTATGCGGTTTCCTAGTTCGATGAGCCTCTGCTCAGTTTTTTGCATTGTGACAATGTCCATTGCCAGCCAAGCAACTGCCTGCTCGGACAATATTGCGTCCAATACGGAAATCGACTCGGTGTCGCCGTTTGATACGGCGTTAACGATCTTTTCGAAAACCCCGAAATCGGACCCCATCCAGAGCATTTCAGATGCGTTACCATTTACGAGTGTTCTGGCCATCTCCGCGACAGTGCCATCATGCTGTTGAGCACGCATTCGCATCACTGCGCATCCGTCTGCTACCAGCTGGTCGCGCCAAAATGCTTCGTTTCGACCCTTTCCGAATATACCAGCCTCCATACCCAGCTCGAGCAGCTCCTTTGCCACGGCCTCATCCCTAATGGCACGCCCTGTCCAATGGACTATCGAGGAAGGCCCCAAGGGTTCCTGTTCCCGATACTTGCTGTACCAAGCCAAATCCCCTAGCACGTCGACTAGATCGAACTCGCTGGGCGCGGGCAATAGATCGCGAACTTGCGCAGCAACTAGTTCGCCCTTCTCAAGAAGCGTTCGTATACGCTCTACGGCGGTGGATAGCTCATCGTAGGGCAATGCGCCGCTTCCGCGGATATGCGAGTTTATTGGCTCAACAATTCTCAGGATCGTAGAACGGAGCAAGTCCACTGGGAACTGTCTCATAGTAGAATCTGGTGAGGCGGGAGGGGTTTCGAATTCCTTGATGATACGCAATGCGTACAGCGACATACCCCCAGTAGAGTGTGCAAATGGCGTATGCGAGATAAGCTCGTCGACACGATCTAGAGATGTCCCGTGCGAAAGATTGTTAGCAAGTATCTGCCGGGACTCGTCGTTTGTGAATGGTTCGAAAGAGTGCTCAACATGTGTTGTTACTGGTGCCTCCTGGACCTTGGCTCGTATCACCCGAACCATCCTGACACCATTTTCGTCAGGAGATACGGGTTCTCCTGGCATCGTCGTTGTCCATCCTCTGAGTTGTCGAAAATTGTCAAGATCATCGACGAAGGCAATAATCCGCTCGGGATAACTATCTACATACCGATTGACTACGTCTCTGCAAGAGCTAACCGTAATCTCATCGCGTGAGGTCCCTATTCCACGTGACAGTGCATCAGTGAGCATCTGTCTCAAAACCACGCGTACGTCAATTGTTGCTTCTTCAGCGTAAGCTTCTTCGCCGAGGGAGATGTCGTCAGCACAAATTTCGACGACAATTCCGGTTCCTTGCTCTGCCAAGCGTTGCAATAAGCGCTTGGCAGTTTGTGTTTTCCCCGCTCCCGCAGGTCCATAAATTGTCAAACGTTTCCATGGGTCTTCCAGTAATGCTCGAACCGCTGCGACGCGTTTCTCCAAAATTGCTTCAGGCAGGAGCATTTCGGACTTTGGTGCTTCCTGTCGCCAAACGCAGAACCCACGTTGTAGTTGGTCGTGGAACTGGTCTCTCAACGCCACATAGCGAGCGGCCGGATTGGGAGGTGTCTTAGCTGTGGGTGTGGTATCGAGTACAGGTTTGTCATAGGGTACCTTAAGGTCCTTTAACACGTCTATTGCCGCGGTGATTTCCAGCACAAACGCCATGGCTGGAAACGACCGACTTAGCTCACGATCCAAATCGTTAACCGCTTCCCCCAATGTTACACCGTGCGACCAGATAGCGGTCTGGGCGTCAATCCAGAGATAAATTGTCGTGTCATCAGGAGATTGTGTGGAAAGATATAGCTGTGAGTGCTGAACCTCGTCAGTATACCGTTTTATTTCTCTCATCACAGCAGCTGCCAGTCCCGTGCTATCGAGTGCGGATCGGTCACTTGTGATCTCCATGTAGAGTAGTTTGTTGTTCGTAGGTGTGCCTTCGGAGTCAACTTTCGCGGGACACAGCGTTGCGCTCAACTGGGAAGCCTGCCGAACGACAATCTGATATCCGCTTGGCCAGTTCTTGAGCCGAGGCCAATTCCCTGGCTTGGGCCTCATTCGATCCGACAAAGCTGTCCAGACATGGTCAAGCTGTTTGCGAAGACGCTTCTTGCCATACTCGCCCAAGCGCCGCTGATCGTACCTTTCGACGAGGATTCGAAACGGAACTATCCGATCGCTGGTCACGAGGCGTTTGTCTAAGAAAACCTTAATAGCGAATCCCACTAAACCACCTATCCCGAAAAGGAGGGGAAATAGCAGGTTCTGTATGAAGTCGGTCATGAGCATTTCACTCCTTATCGCGGGAGCACTTACGTCAGGTTGATTACAAGACTTTCTCGCCGGGTGTGGATTTCGTCAAGGCTGTGCCTAAGAGTTTAATTCATATGTCAGAAATTGTATTTTTTTGTGTGTCATTTCAGGCGTTTGGTTCTCGTGCGACCCTACGCATCAGAAAGCGGCATCCGGCCAGCCTTGCCCAGGCAAGTGAACTTGCCTCGTTGCGGTCGAAGTCCTTGGACAGGCTTCGGCACAGACCCATCCATGCAAACGTCCGCTCCACCACCCAGGGTCGGGGGAGAACGGAGAAAGCGCTGATCTTCCTAGGCTTTTCGACGATCTCGATGAGCTCCGGCAGATCCCGCCGGGCCAGGGCATCGCGCAGCTTGGGGACTCCGTAGCCTCCGACGGCGAACACCTTCGAGACCTCGGGCGCGTTGCGCAAAAGTTCCGCGATCATATCGTGTGTGCACGGTGCAACTGGTTGGCTTGTTCCGGCCGCCCGGATTTGACACCCTGTGCTTCCTCCGGTGACGAACAGGAATCGAGGGCGTGACATGGTTTCGGGAAAACGGATCGGCGCGACGCTGGCGGTTGCGGGAGGACTGTTGTGCGCGGCTCAGCATGCCGTGGCCGGCGAGAGCGGCAGTTTTACGGCGATCACGGTTTTGACCTCGTCCTTCGCTACGCTCCAGCAGCCTGGAGAGACTGTCTTCGCCGGTCCCTCGGAGGGCGCCAGCGTCATCACGGAAAGCAGCGGCGATCCTTTCGCGGTCGGCGGTCACATCGAGATGAAATGCGTCGTCTACGGCAGGGCATCGGCAAGCGGAGCGACTCTGAAGGCGCTTTGCACGGGAACCGTGTCGACGGACGGCGAGCTGTACCTGGTTTCGAAGAGGACCGGGACGACGGGCCGAAGCGAATTGCTGGGCGGCACGGGAAAGTACGAGGGCATCGCCGGCGCCTGCGATTACGAGGTGGCCCGCGTCTCTCCCAAGGTCAACGTCACCACCGCAAGGTGCACGTGGAGGCGGTGAGGCCGGATTTTTCTGCGACGCGATCCTCGCGGGCTTGCACCCTTCTTTCACCAGCTCGCGACGCTGCTAAAGGTCGATATCCATTACGGCCGTTTCCTCGCCAAGACGGCGAGGCGTCCTCTCGCCAACCTGCCGGTCGCGGGAAGGCGGATCGAGACGCCCGGGCCGGTCACGCGGCCGGAGGGCAACCATCGCGTGCTCGGCGGGCGCCCCTGGACACTGCCGGTCGGGATCTATCCGGAACGGCGCGGCCGCGGAGACGGCACCCGGCGCGCAGCCGCAATCCCGACCCCCGACGCCGTGATCGCCGAGTTCCATACAAAGGGGCTTATGACCCTTACTTGACGGACGGGGCGGAATCAGCATGATGGGCGAATGTGGATTGCGGTTTGCATCGGCGCGGCTATCGGCGTCGGCTGGATCGCTATAAGCTACGCCATGGAACCCCTGTTCCCGATGGGCGATTGGCGATGGCTTGTCTTGGCCGCCATCGCTTTTGGCGTGGCCGGAGTCGCCTACTTTCTACAGCGCCGCCGCGAGCGACGGTCGAGACTCGGCCCAGAAATCCGCCTGAACGACACGACCACCTATCGAGAGCAGCCGGACGGCTCGCGGGTTGTGACCCAAACCACGCTCGCTAGGCCGGTGAGCATCAAAGGGATTGGCGCAACATCGGTTGAAGGGGCTTCCACCGCGAAGGTCACGCGGGTAGACCCGGCCAAGGTGCGTGAGAGAATGGAACAAGCTGCGCGCGACTTGCGGGGCGAAGATGGCTGAGCCGAACCGATATGTGTAACCTCATGCAGCGTCTGACCGATCCCGGTCGATCCGTGCGCCGCGCAGCAACAAACAATGCCAGTTACTACCAGGGCCTGCATGAGGCGTCCGAGGGATACCAGAAGAATAACTGGCTGGTTGGAGAAAGACCCCTTGGGGAAATGATTCGCGGGAAGACTGTTATCGAGATCGGTTGCGGAAACGGGCGATTTTTGAGGGAAGCGTCCAAGGTCGCTAAGAGTGTCCACGGCATCGATTGGGCGATCAGCCCATGTATGGACGGATTGCCTTCGAATGTAACTTTCTCCCGAACCGATTTGTTGTCGGAACCGATCCCGAAAGCAGATGTTCTTTGCTCGGGCGACGTGCTGGAGCACTTCCCGGAGGACGAATTGGACGCGCTAATCGAGAAAATCTTGCTTGCAGCACCGGCTCAACATCACGTCATAGCGTGCTTTGACGACAACCACAGCCATTTGACAATCAAGAAGCCGGATTGGTGGTTGCGCAGGTTTCAAGAGATCGGGAACAAGAAATTCCATTGCGAAGCGCACCACAGAAAGCGCAAACGCATATTCGGCCGCAAGCGGTAGATTGCAATAATCTACTCTCTATCGATGGCCGAATGGAGGGCCGCGCAATGACCAGAGGCGTTCCTGTACTGGATCCAAAGGTTCACCTTGTGGGCGCGACCCCTGAGAAGCTGGCGAAGGCGTTGTTTCGCCGGACGGGGCCGCTACCGGCCCGCGTTCGACAGTCCGTTGCTCGCGACCAAGTCCCGGTAGAGGAGGTTGCGACCGATGAGCCGCACGACGGTATCCCGCATTTGCGCGATCGTGTCTGAGTCCCGCACGTTGTGCTTGCCCGCGAACTCCCGGACGTAACGGTCAAGATGCTTGGGGCTGATCTTGTGGAGGGTGCCGGCGTGAGCGCGCTTCAACATGGACCAAAAGGACTCGATTCCGTTGGTATGAGCCTGCCCGCGCACGTACTCGGAAACCGGGTGCTTGACCGCCTCATGCTCCCGCTCGACGCCCTTGTAGGCCGCCGCCTCGTCCGTGTAGACGGTCGCGTCTTCCTCGGTGTTTTCCTCGACGAAATCCTGCAATGTCTCGCCGTCCGTCTCGGTGATGACCTCGGCGCGAACCTGATTCGTGGCCCGGTCCTTCATGCCGATGACCGCCGTCTTTCCGACCGCTCCCCGGCCCGTTCCCGCCAGTTCTTTCCGCTTCGTGTTCGACATGTTCTTGCGCTTGCCCCCGATGTAGGTCTCGTCAACCTCCACAGGACCGTCAAACGGCTCTTCGCCGTCATCTTCGCCCCACGCCTCGCGGATGCGATGCAGCATGAACCACGCCGCGCGCTGCGAAACGCCGATGTCCCGATGCAGCTTCATGCTGGACACGCTCTTGAGGCTCGTCAGGCACAGGTAGATGGCGATCGCCCACTTGCGCAGCGGGATATTGGACCGCGCCATCGGAGTGCCAGTGCGGACGCTGAAATAGGACCGGCAGCCCTTGCACCAGTAGGGCATGGGCTTGGCATTCGGCACGTCCTTGGTCTCGGTGCAGCCGCACTTGGGGCAGTGGCGACCATCTTCCCAAACGACCGACTCAAACCACTCGGTGGCGGCTTCCTCTGTGGGGAACATGTTCATGACCTGGACCGGCGTCAGCCCTTCGCGGTGGCTCTTTCCGGGTGCTTTCTTCGCCATGACCAGTCTCCGTTGCCGATGACTGGAATATAGGGAGTCTAAGCCAGAATGTCAAGTAAGGGTCATAAGCCCCTTCTGTTTGGGGTTATGCTTGTGCTGCTAATCTTGCCGGTTTCAGCTGATGCAGGCGCAACGAAGGAAAAGTGCAAATGCGACCTTGCAACAGCTAACGACAGGAACGACGGTGCTGAGGTGTCAAACGCCGCCAAATGCTTTCTTGTTACCGACGAAGAACGAGACTGGTGCATCTTTGATGTCGAGTCGCTAGTGTCGTCCAAAGCTTCCGAAGACGAAGTGCGCTTTGACATGATGCTCAAAGAGTCTATCGAGCATTCGAGCTACGACATGCTAACCGAACTGCTAAGTGAACACTTCTATTGGTGGACGGAGTGGGGTGATGGGGCTGCTGTTCTGCAGAATGTGGCGGATATTCCTCAACATGATCTTAGAAACGCCCTTAGCGAAGCTCTAACTGCGGGTGAGAAGGTTTTAGTTCGGTGCATGGAGAATTTTGTCGTACGAGATCAGATGGTGGATGAGGAGTTCATACAAGACGATAGGTTCGGATGTGGGGTGCACCGGAGTGGTTGGCTTACTCTCAAAGTGGACGTAAATGATGTTTCCGTCTACTACTTACGTGAACCGCTCTACGACATTGTGCCCTAAGGTCGGTCTGTGAATGAAAGTCCGACGTGGTGGGGCGCTCAGTGTGCATGAAGCGGGTTCTAACTGCTGTTCACGCACGGTATATGCGGCTCAAGTCAGTCTTCAAGATTTTAGGTTGGATCGCTGGGTTTGTTGGCATAGGAGGATTTGTAACAGCATTGGAATGGCTGTCGGAAGATCAGACGGTTTCGGTGGATATTCATTTTGGTGATCGCTGTGCTCGCGGTAGTCTGCAATGGATGAAAAATGAGACGCTAATACCCGAGTCTTGGGCACTTAATGGTGCCGCGACCCAATTGCGCATTTGTGATAATGTTACGATAAGCGAACAGAAGCCAAAGTTTCCCGCGGCTCTTGCTCGATCCTATCCCGGATGTCTCGATATTGATGAGGAGAACAAGACGCTGACTATGCAACTTAATGTCGAGGCTGTGTGCTACGATAGAGAGAAGGGCGATTTTTTGTGCGACGGAGCTGATCGTAGAGCACAAGTGGAACCGGCCAGCTCATCGATAGTGGAAGCTAGGGCGTACTTGATGAACTGTACAGCCAGCTTTTTTGAAAATACCATTAAACCCAATAGATGAGCTCAGCCAACTATTTTATGATGGTCTTTCCGATAGAAGCCCGGCTTGGAAGGCGCACGCTGCATTGCTTCGCGCTGTGGGGACATGATGTGAGGCTAGTCGCTGTGAGATTCGCGGTTTAGAGAGGGCTTTAGATTTCGGATACGGCGCGCCAGCGCTGTTTGCGTGGATGGCTGTGGCTTTTACCCTGATTAAGATGTTTCCGATCGCGGCTACGCTGGAGGCGGTGGGCATCGGCGGCGTTCGCTGGCTATGGAGTCGGCGCCTGTTCTTGCACGACAAAGTGGGATCGGAGCTAATCGCGCGGGGAACCGGCGCCAAGATTGCGACGACACACGACTATCGGGGATTATGTGGGAGAGTGCCGGGCGCCCCACTCGAAGCGGCCGCACCAGTGAGCTGATCGGGTTACAGGCCAACGAGCATCGAATTCCCCGTGTGGAAAAAAATCCGACATCACGACGAACGGACCCCTTTTTCTTCCGTAATGGGGCGTTTGATGTCAAACACCGATCTTCACAAATCTTCCGGCCTGGCACGGTCGCTCGAACATGAAGCACGGTCGTCTGCGGCGGATCGTCTCGCAGGCGTGGCCATCATAGTGATGGAAACGGGTGACCGACTCGGCGGAGCGGCGCAGAGAAGGTGCTGGGATCCCGGATGTGTCCGTCGCCAGGCTCTTGCTTCCGTCCGTGGTCGGCGCGGCGGCCGCCAACTGCATGCCTGGTCCAAGACGATTCCCAAGTGCCGATCTGTTTTGCGTGCTCGAACGCCACAAGACGGTTCGGCAAACGAGAAACACTGCGTGCATCATCGGGAACCGCGTCCGGGCAAGGGACACCGGTGGATCGCCACCTTCAGGCGCGGCTCGTTCCTCCTCTCCCTGCTGACTGCCGGTGGGATGCAGCCGCGCCTATGCCGTCCTGAGCGCCATCGCCTCCTCGCGGGTGAAGCGGAACTCGGTGCCATCCCGCCACATGCGGTGGAGCACCACGCCGATGCGTCGGGCCAAGGCAACGGTCGCGCGCTTCTTTCCGCGCATCTTCGCCAGACGTAGCGCCCAGGCTTTCAACCAGTTCGGGCCGGCGGTGCCGTGCAGCATCACCGTGGCCGCGTGATAGAGCGTCGTGCGCAAACCTGTGTCGCCGGCCTTCGTGATGCCGCCGAGAATATCTCGCTCGCCAGATTGGGATCGTCCCGGCGTCAACCCCGCCCAGGGGCCCACATCCTTCGATCTTCGGAACCGCTCGGGATCGTCGATCGCCGACGTAAAGGTCAGGGCTATGACGTGGCCGACGCCGGGCATGGTCATCTGCAGGCGGCACACCGGGTCTTCCCTGGCAAGATTGCGGACCAGCTTCTCCAGACCCGCCAGCTCGCGGCGCAGAACAACCCGCGCGCGCAGGATCGGCTCCGCAGCCGCTTCCAGCATCGCGTTGCCTGCGATCAACTCCCGGACACGGGCCTCGTAGCAGCCCCTGGAGACCTGGCCCAGCTTTAGGCCGAAGTTGCGCAGCACGCCGCGCAGCGAGAGTTCCATATCGGTGAGCGCGCTCAGCACGGACTTCCGCGAGGTCAGCAGCGCGCGCATCTCCTGCGACGACACCGACTTGCAGTGCACCGGCCGGAACCAGCCCATCTGCAAGAGCTGGGCGATACCCTCGGCATCCCGACGATCCGTCTTGATCGGCATAGCCTTCAGCGCTGCCTTCACCCGCCGGGTCTCCATCAGCACGGCCTCAAAGCCGGCGTCGGTCAGCCCCTTGTGCAACCAGTGGGACAGGGGACCGGCCTCGAGGCCGATCGCGGCGACCTCGTGCTCCAGCTTGCCCATGAACGCTACCAACGCTTTAGGCGTGCTGGCGACCTGCGCCTCCGTCACGATCCTGCCCTTCTCGCCGATCACGCAGATTGTCGTGCTTGCCAGCGATACATCCAGCCCGATATAGACATCCATTGTCGTTGCCCTTTCCTTCGAGGAATTGGGGCGCGCCTTTCGGCAAGACCCCGCGGACACGCTCAGCGTGTAAGGGCAACGACACCCCGATTCGCCGCCATCGGCACAGGCTCCAACGGTGCAGGTTGATGCCGTGCCCCATTACGGCATCTGTTACACTGCCGAGCACCTGCGACTCGCAAACAATTCAGGAGAACGCGACTATGACCAGCGAACCGTCATCGCCCCGGATAGATGAAACCACATTGACGAAGGGACAACGCCGAAAGCTCAATTCCCTGAGAAAATCGGTCGGCGACGCGATTGGAGAGCAGGCGTTTGTGGAGTGGCTTGCCGCGCAGTCCTCGAGCGAGGACAGCAATGACGAGAACGCAGTATTGATCGTGGACACGCTTTGGCCACTCGTTCAGCTGGGCAGACTGTCTATCCCGCGCGGTGGCTATCACATCCGGCGCGGACGCGGACGAATCATCGTCGAGAGAGCCAAGGCTTAGTGCAACGCAAGCCAATTCAATCCCCGCAACTGTTGTCCGGTCTCCTGGATTTCGACCAATACGCACTCCATTACCCACTTTAGAGCGGAAATCGCGGTCGCATACGCCCAACACACTGATGCCGGCGTTACGGCCGCCTCCGTTCCTTCGTACACCAGAAATCTTCACGCTCTCGCATGAATGTCACGCTATCCCGTTTCGGGCCGTTGATCGGCTTGGTGAGGCGGGGGATTACTCCGAGTTAGATACCCATACTCGCTTTCGCCGTGTCAGTCCGGGACGGAGTTGACTCCGTCTCGGAGACCATTCTCGCTGATCTTTGGAGTACCAGAATGACGATCGTCAGACGAATTATGCCGTAGATCGACACGCTGATCTGTATTCAATATGCTTTCCAGATTGCCCCAAGACATCCATAGGGGCATGTTGACTTTAGCAGGCTCTAGAGATTGTTCTGCGACCAGTGACTCCTTTATTCAGGGGGAGCAACCTGATTCTGCATCCCGCTGTAAAGTGCAAGCGTGGCGGCCAATCGGGGTGGAACCGCAACCGAGTCCTGCCCTCGCAACGCAGCACTTGGCAAGGGAATGTGCTTTTGATCGTCGATGCTTGCGCTGAGTACGACGACCAATGCGTCCTCTGCCATCTCAAGGGCGGATTGGCGATCGTCACCACACGTGAGCGCTTCAGGCCGGTCCGGGAGGAAGACTGAGAAACCTCCTTCGTCTTCAGCTTCGAGAACGCACGGATAGACGTAGAGCATGAGAAGTCCCTCTTGGCAATTTGCGGGAGCTTGAGCATGGCTCGGATGGCTCCCGGTCTGAGCTCTCCGATTAGCTTTCGCCAAACACACCTTGCTGACACCTCGCAGTCCGGCAAGACAATTGGACTATCGGTCAGCGGAGCTGGAACAGCAGTTCGAGCACGACCACCTCCCAGACGTCGCACTTGATGGTGTCCCGGTATTGGGGCTCTGATGATTCGCCGCTCCAGCCCACGACGGCGAGCACGGTGGATGCGCGGCAACGCATCCCGTGTAGCGGCTGACAACTCTTCGCTACGTGACCGACCACCGTGCCTGTTTCGTCCAGCAATGTTGTTGAGCGTCCAATGCTGACCTCTCAAATTCTCGCTTACTCAATAGATTATCGCGCCCATGGGCGTCATTCCGCCGTGCGGAACAATAGTAGAGTGCTGAGGTAAATGCGGATATTGCGAGTGATTTCTCCGTGCGCTTGGCGGAGAAAGCGCATTGGAAAAGACGCGAGAGCGCGGCCGGCGCAAAAGGGCACTGTGCAAGGAGCACGGCGTTACGGTCATTGATGTGCGTTTCGACGATACAATAACGATACCTAGCCTGAGGAACTGCCTTCAGCGATGGCTCCGTTGAGGTAGACGCTAGGCATGCAAATCGGCAGGCGGCGAACGCTACCACAAGACTTGCGGAGCGCCGATAAGGTTCAGATAGAAGCTGACCTCGATCCACGAATAGGTTTGCGTGAAGCGTCCGCGGGTTGTTAGCTGAAGTGCAATTGTTGGTTGTGTTTAGTGCTAATGGAGGGTGCAGGATAGCTTGACACCGTCATTATACACAACGGCCGGGAGCGGTAGCGTGACAGGATTGTGAGGCAGATCTCGAAGGACCTCATTTGGCGGTGGACATGAAGCTGGCGGCTCCGTTTCCTGACCGGCTTCCGCGCATTCCGTCAAGCACGAGGGGCGTATGTCTACCGTGGGCGGGGATCCATATGGGGTTCGAGGCCGAAACATCGGCGGAGGAGTCCGAAAGCTCGCAGATGTGGCCCAATCCGCCCAGCTTGTTGTGAATGCCCCAATGGGTTATATGTCGCCTAATGCAGACGGTCGCCGAGACCCCGACCTTCACACGCCAGGCGGACAAGCTGTTCACCGAGGTAGAGCGGAGCGCCCTGATCGACCATCTGGCCGAAAATCCTCTGGCGGGCGAGGAGATTCCCGGAATCGGCGGCGTCCGAAAGCTGCGGTTCGCGGCGTTGGGCCGGGGCAAGCGAGGCGGCGCGCGGGTGGTCTACTTCTACGGAGGGGAGGACATACCCATATACGCGCTCCTCGCCTATGCGAAGTCTGTCAGAACGGACCTGAACCCGGCAGAGCGGCGAGCGGTGGCCGGAATCGTCGCGGCGATCAGGAGAGCCCGAAAGGAGAAGCCATGAGCACGTTCGGAGAAGACCTGATCCAGTCCCTCAACGAGGCGCTGGCCCATGCCAGGGGCGAAAGTCCCGCCATCACTCATGCGCCCGTGACACCGCGCGAAGTTCGCAAGCAGGCGAAACTCACCCAAGCGCAGATGGCCCCCCTGATGGGCATGAGCCTGTCCGGCTACCGCAAGTGGGAACAAGGAGTCCGGCAGGTCAGCGGTCCTGCCGCGACACTGCTACGGGTGATCCAGAAGGAGCCCGAAGCGGTCAGGCGTGCACTCCTGCCGTCGTGACACGGCTTTATCCCAACAGAAGTATGTTGAAATTGACATGAACGATAAGACTGTCGAGATTTGGCTGCGAATGTACGAGGAGCAAATTCGCCATATTCGACACCACGAAATACTACGAACTCATTCAACCAATGTAGTTGTCGTCTTATCCGCCGGCGTACTTGGCTTGTTGTCTTCAGGCGTCGCCACGCCGGCAATCCAGTATTTTCTTGCTGTGTTCTTGGCGCTGATAAACGCTTATGGGTTTATCGTGAGCAAGAAACACTACGAGAGAAGCCGCCTACACCACGAGGTTTCCAGCCGATATAGAGCCGTAATTTCTGACCACAGCGCTCTAGAAAATACAAATTTGAATAATCAGCGGGATATTGCGCACCGTGAACATTATGGACAAACAACCACTATCGCCAAATTGCCTGCACATCGCCTGTGGTCATGGTTGCATGTGATCAATGTCCTCATTGGCCATTCCTATGATCTTTCTAAAGTCGTGCACCAGTTGAGAAAGCGCGACGAACAGCCAGCACTGAAGAGTCGCTCATGATGACATTTCTGGCTCGTATGCATCATCGTGCCGTCGCAGGCGGGCATCGGTTCAGGCCCAGCCACCCTCGTTCAGGCCCCAGCGCTTTATCCAGTCCCAAGCTTGCCGGTCGCCCAACAGAGCCTCGAGCGCTGTCATTTCCGCGCTGTGCCCCAAGGCACGGCAGTTTTCTTCATTGTGGCCTTCGCGCGCGGCGCGGACCCGTTCCGCCTCCCCAATAGCGCGCGCATGGCCCTTCGCGCGTTCGAGTACCCGCACGGCGCCCGCCATGACGGCGTAGCGGATTTCTCCGGCCTGCGAGCGGGGGAGCGGCCTCTCCCGGTCGAGAACCCCCTCAATGCGGCTGATCTCCCGCGCTAGGTCACAGGTGCGATTGTCGAGCGTCGGCTTCGGCATGGCGTGGCCTCCCAGAATGGAGCAAATGCTCCAAATAGAGTAGCCAAGCCTCGGTGGCGCCGCCCGACGTGCCGGCGGAAACGAGGAACGCTCCGACCTTCTATCCCGTTGGCAAGTCCGCCGCCGACGCCATGGTCCAGCTCGACTACGCCTTCGCTTCGCGCAGATTTCATGAAGAGGTGCAGGGTGCGCGCCCTCAATGAGATTTATGAGTGGGGACTGAGCGATCATTGTCGGCTGATAATTGACGTTGACACCGGATGACTTGGCGGGGCGCTGGCTAGGGCGAGTCACTATGCAGGGATAAGGTATCGTTTCGCCTCTCATGTTCGGGTATCTGAGGGGGGTGGTTGGACGACTCGACACCAGTGATCGAGCATGACACTTCAAGAAGCTGTTTCCACGTTTGGCGCTGAAGCGAAATCGAAGCTCTCGAACCCCGGCGCGAGCGGTGCGCCTGAGGACCAGTTGCGCTCGCCGCTGGAAGGGCTTATTGGCAAGCTCGCCGAGCTCACGGGACTTCCTGCCGGTACGATCGTGGCAGTTGGGGAGACTTCGCTCGCGGATCTCAAGACGCGGCCCGACTATGCCGTCACACGCCGAAACGCCCTGATTGGCTTTATCGAAGTGAAGGCGCCGGGCAAGGGAGCTGATCCCCGCCGTTTTCAGGACAAGCATGACAAGGAGCAGTGGGCGAAGCTTCAGACCCTCCCCAACCTGATCTACACCGATGGCACCGCGTTCAGCCTGTGGCGGAACGGTGAGCTTGAGGGGCAGGTCGTTCACTTGGAGGGCGATGTCGCGAGAGCCGGCAACAAGCTGGCAGCGCCTGACGGGCTGGTGTTGCTATTCGCCGACTTCTTCCAATGGGAACCGCAGCCACCGCGCTCGGCGGCGCAACTCGCCGTCGTTACGGCCCGACTCTGCCGGCTGCTGCGCGAAGAGGTCGTAGAGCAATTGGACCAAGGATCGGCGCCGCTCACGAACCTTGCGACAGGCTGGCGAAAGCTCCTGTTTCCGAGCGCAACTGATGGAGCGTTTGCGGACGGCTACGCGCAGGCGGTCACGTTCGGCCTCCTGATGGCGCGGGCACGTGACATCACTCTCGCCGACGGTCTCGACCGGGTCGCCTACGAGCTGCGTCAGACCAACACGCTGATTGGTACGGCGCTTCGGCTCCTCACCGATGACGCCGACAGCCAGGCAACGCTGAAGACGTCGCTGGCTACGCTCTCGCGCGTGCTCGACGCTGTTCACTGGCCGGCTGTCAGCAAGGGAAACTCCGAAGCCTGGCTCTACTTCTACGAGGACTTCCTGAGCGTCTACGACAACGAACTCCGCAAGAAGACTGGCTCCTATTACACCCCGCCGGAGGTTGTCCAAGCCATGGTCCGGTTGGTCGACGAGGCGCTGCGGTTCGACGAGAGATTCGGATTGTCGGAGGGGCTTGCGTCCGCAGACGTGACCGTCGCCGACCCAGCCACCGGGACCGGCACATTCTTGCTCGGCGTTCTCCGCCGAATCGCAGAGGCGACGGAAGCCGATCAAGGGCCCGGAGCGGTTCCCGGCGTGGTCGAGGCCGCATTGTCTCGCCTAATCGGGTTCGAGATTCAGTTTGGCCCCTTCGCGGTGGCGCAGTTGCGCATCCTTGCCGAGCTGCAATCGCTCCTCGACGACCCCGGCGCAACACCCACTATGCGCCTATTCGTGACCGACACTCTCGGCAATCCCTACGCCGAGGAGGAGTACATTCCGCAAATCCTTCTGCCGCTTGGCGAGTCCCGCAGACGCGCGAACGAGATTAAGCGGCAGGAGAAGATCACCGTCGTTATCGGCAACCCGCCATATAAGGAGAAGGCGAAGGGCCTTGGCGGTTGGATCGAGAGCGGCACAACAGCCGATGTGCCTACACCGCCTCTCGGCGAATGGATGCCGCCCAACGACTGGAGCGTCGGCGCTCATGCCAAGCATCTGCGCAACCTCTATGTGTATTTCTGGCGATGGGCGACATGGAAGGTGTTCGGTGACGGCGACCCGTCGCGGATCGAAGGGCGCAAGGCGGACAGGAAGGGCATCGTCTCGTTCATCACTGTTGCAGGCTTCCTCAACGGGCCCGGCTTCCAGAAGATGCGCGCCGACTTGCGCCGCGACGCAGACGAGATCTGGGTGATCGACTGCTCGCCCGAAGGCCACCAGCCAGGGGTGCGGACGCGCATTTTCCAAGGCGTGCAGCAGCCTGTGTGTATCGTCATGGCGCTGCGATACACGGACGAGGGGTCATCTGACCCGGCGCGGGTCCGATATCGAGCGCTGCCGTCGGGCCACCGAGACGACAAGTTCGCCGCGCTGGGTGAAGTCACGCTCGACGACAGCGGATGGACCGAAAGCTCGTCTGGACCCCGCGCCTCATTCTTCCCCAGGGCCGCTGGGGCTTGGGTGGAGTTTGCTCCACTTGAGGACCTGTTCGCCTACGATGGCTCCGGTGTGATGCCAGGTCGGACATGGGTTATCGCTCCGGATCGCTCTTCGCTCGAGCGTCGATGGAAGGCGCTTCAGGCGGAAACCGATCCTCAGGAGAAGGAAAAGCTTTTTCATCCGCATCTTCTCGGCGGCGAAGTGGGGGACAAGCACGTAAACAAGACGCCCCGGCAGGGAATCTACGGTCACGAGTTTCGTGGGGGTTCTGTCGGTTCCGATACGGGAGCTGTCGTTAGACCTGCCCGGTATGGTCATCGCTCTTTCGATCGGCAGTGGATTATCCCGGACGGGCGAATTATCAATCGACCGAATCCGACGCTTTGGAAAATTCATTCAAGCCAGCAGGTTTACTTGACAGCGCTGCGCGCACACGCGCCTTCAGCGGGACCTGCAGTGACGTTCTCTGGTGCGATACCCGATCTGGATCACTACCACGGACGCGGGGGACGCGCATTTCCCCTATGGGCTGACCGCAGTGCTCAAGAGTCGAACCTCAAGACAGGTTTGCTCCGCGACATGCGCGATGCTCTGCGTGTCACTATCAGCGCTCCCGACCTGATGGCTTACATTGCGGCTGTCGCGGCGCATCCCGTGTACACGGCACGTTTTCGATCCCACCTCGTCCAGCCAGGCTTGCGCTTTCCGATGACCGCTGACACTCGGCTTTTCACCGAGGCTGTTAACATCGGGCGCGAGGTGATCTGGCTGCACTGTTTCGGCGAGCGCTTCGCCGATCCCAATGCTGGCCGGCCCAACGGCGCGCCGCGCATGCCGGCGGGCGAGCGGCCGGTCATTCCGAGGGACGGCGCGATCCCGACCGATCCGGATCGCTTCCCCGACTGCATTGACTACGATGCCACCAATTCCCGCCTGCGGATCGGCGATGGCTTCATCGATAACGTGTCGCGAGCGGTGTGGGAGTACGAGGTCTCGGGCAAGCAGGTGCTCGTCCAGTGGTTCAGCTACCGCCGCCGCGACCGCTCCCGGCCCATTATCGGCGACCGCCGTCCGCCTTCTCCCCTCGAAAGAATCCAGCCTGCTGGCTGGCTGGCCGAGTACACGACGGATCTCATGAACGTGCTTCACGTCCTTGGTCGCCTGGTAGCGCTTGAGCCTCGCCAGGCCGATCTGCTCGACCACATTTGCGACGGCACCCTTCTCAGCGGCGACGATCTCCGTGCCAGTGGTGCCTTCGACTCCTCAAGCACCGGCCGTGGTGGCGGTGCGGACGAGCGGCAGGACAACTTCCTCGACAGTTGACCGAAGCACAGTTTCGGTGCCGATGGGCGCGACAATCCATTGGTCTTGTGGGATTGCAAGGGGTCAAAGGAGCGCGCTCAATAACTTTAGTGGGTCGAAATTCGAAAAATCGATTACCACCGGTCGAGTCGGGTTACGATATCGACGTAAGTCTTGACGATCACTGTAAGGCGCTCTTCCCGCCCTCCACTGAAACCTCCAGCGATGAGATCGCGATGAAGTTCGCCACCCGCGATGCGATCGAGAATACGCTGGCGGGGTTGATGCCGCCAAGAATTGCGGCCTGCGGGCGCCCAAGGCGGCCAGGCGTTGTTGTCAGCTTGCTCGTCAACGCGAGTTTCGAGATAGGTTAGCGCGACGAGAATCTCCCAAGTGTCGTGGACGCCCTCGAAGTCGTTAAGTACGGCGGCGAAGCTTTCCCGCCACGCGTCCAATACAGCAAACAAATGATCTGACGCCGGAGTCCAGTGATTCTTGAGCCCTGGCAGGCACTTCCAAATTTCGTTGCGATACCCTTCCAAGAGCCAATGGGATAGAAGGTCCACCATGCGTTCTGGATTGCCGTTGTCGCCGGCGGTGGGGTGGGATAGCAGATCATGCAGAGTCGGCCATCGCTTTCCGAGAGTGAGGCCCGTCCCGTAGGACCAAAGTAGGAGGACTGCCGGATAATACCGCAAGTGGGCGAGGCCGGAGACCCCCATGTGTGCTTGGGTCCATAGGGTCAAAACGGCATTGGCGACGACATCATGCTCGGTGGCCTTGCCCCATCGCCCAAGGACCCCGAATATGCGGGCAAGGGGCTCAGTGGCCGCCTCGTAGAAGTCGCAAAGCAATTGAACGCCTTCGGCGTTGCGGGTGACTTGCGGAGTGGACGTTTCGAGGTGTTGCGAGAGTCTCTGGAGTTCGGACTCCAGAAGATCATGGAGTTCAATGGTGTGCTCGGGTCTAGAGGCAAACCGCTTCGTGCTGTTGACGAGAAGTTCAACGGTCCTCGGCTCCGCGCGATGAGTTCGGGCCAGAGCCTGAACCTGATCGCGCAACCTTCCGAGAAAGTCGTTGGCATCGCTTATGGGTATCACATGGCCTCGCCGGTGCGCGACGATCGTCTGGCCAGCGTCGCGGAGCTGGCCGCGCGTCGCCCAGAAAAGCGAATAGCGTCTCGAGGGACTGCGCATGATGGCGCGGTGCAGAGCTTCGTCCCACTCTCCGGACCATCCGCAGACGACGAGGCCGTACTCGTCAAATATGCGACTCAGCAGGGTGCCGTACTCCTGGGGATACTGAGCGAGTTCGGCATCCGTGTTGCGGATGCGCGCGTCCTTGTAGTCGCCATGCAACTTGACCAAGTAGCACGACGTGTGCGCCAGGGGCACGGCTCCCGTGAGGGCGTCTACAGAGTCGACGACGGTCGGCTCCACCCCACGGTCGCGTAGCGCGTTCTCCAGCAAGCGGTCGAAGTTGGTCGTGAGGATGACGCGGATGTAACCGTCGCGCACGAGATCGGCTATCGCAAGGTGCGCACGGGTCGGCACTTTTCGGCCTTTCTCAGGATCCTCACTGGTTGGCTCGATGTAACCGTGCAGGATGGCTCGGCGCTCCAACGGAGACGACCCGAGGTCGGCGACGAGATCCGAGTAGTTGGGCTCCGTCGCAAACTTTGTCCTGTACCAAGTTTCCCAGTTCGGCTGGTCGCTTTCGCCCTGTGCGAGCGCTTGGCGGCGGACCAGGTCGAGCGTCACCTCCCAGCCCGTGGGAATCCCTGCGGCGCGCGAGAGTCCCGAGCCGACAAGCAGAGCATAGACACCGGGACTGCCGTAAACGGAGAAGGCGAGTCGCGTGAGGGGGTCGGTGCGATGGCTCGTGGGGATCTCCCCGTAAGTCATGGGTTTGGCTCGGGCCGGAAATGTCGCGGTGCCTAGGGGCAGCGGCGCATAATAGCGTGGTTGTGTCGGCTTGGAACCCCACTGTGGTCTGACAAGTCTTGGAGATTCGGCCCGGGGCAGGTACCGATTCCTCTGGTCGTCAATCTCTTCGGTCGCAAATGGGCGCCACGAAGAATCAATTGGATGTTGTTCGGCGCGCATATTGGACGCCGATCGGCGTGGTAAGGCGTTGAGTCGCCTTTATTCCGAGGAGTCAATCTACAACGCGGAGCAACAGTCGTGATCGGCGGCGACATGGTTGAAATCGGTCCATTCGAGGTCGGCAGGCGGCGCGACGTCCAGAAGCAGACGGGTGACATCAATGCTCCCGTCGCCAGGCGCGGTGGCGATGCGACGGAGCCGGGGCGGGATTGCTAGGTCGCCGTCGTTGTCGGTCGAGACGAGCCCAGAGCGGACAAGGGGCGCGCCGTCCTGCAATCGGGACTGGATCGTCCTTGGCGTCAATCCGAGAATCAGGGATATCGCTCAGCCGTGCGGAATGAGCACATTCATCGACGGGCCGGAAGTCTCGAAAATGTCGTCGATCATGGACTCGAATACTGCGTGGGTCTCGTAGCGCAGCAGGAGCTCGAGGATGTCGAGATCCGTCCGACTGAGTCCCGCTGTCTTCCCGAGCCGCTGGAGGCGCATGGCTGTCCAGTCTCGTCTCGCCGGAATATCCGAACATTCCTTTCGCAGCGCCTCCTCGACGCCGCGCAGCGTCTTCGTGGAGATATTCTCCTCTTCAAGGGCCGGCTCAAGGCGCCGCCGCCGGCGCCTCCTACTGGCGTACAGCGCGATGCGGTTGTCCCGATCGGCGATCCAGTCGACCAGTGCCCGGGCCTCGGGATCCCGGCGTTTCAGGCACGAGGCGATGTTGGCGAGATATGAGGTGAGCAGTCTCGTTTCGTAGGCGGTCAGCATGTCTCGCTCCACTTCGGCGTTGTGAGAGACAATAGCGGGCAGGTACGTCACATTCGGTCGCATTCATCGTGTACTCGCGACCGCGCGGCTGCACCGCGAGCGGGGTGACATCGCTCAGGCGGACGCGCTCAACCAAGGACGCCACTGCAGCCTCCCGGCGGCCTCTTGACCGTGGCTGCGCCACGCCCCTACGCTTCACCCTGCAATCGCCATGCGTCCCGCTCTGTCGGGTCGCCTGCCGAATACCACAGCCTCTAGACCGGGCCGGGGTAGCTCCCCGCGCTCAGGCGAATAGGCAGGGTCCCTGTGCTTACACGCATGGCGATTGCAACGGCCCGGCACCCGCCGGGTCGAACGGAACCGACGCGGAGGGGATCATGACTATCGGACGTATCGCCATTCTAGCAGTCGCGCTGGCCGCCCTGTCGGCGTGCAAGGCCGTCACGCTGCAGGAAGCCACCGTGACCCAGCCCACCTTCGGTATCGAAGCCGAGGACTGGGGCATTCCTGAGACGGACCAGCTTCGTCAAGACAGCTTTCACGCACCGACACCGTCGACGCATCCGGCGGCCTCGGTCATCAACACCAAGGACCTGCATGCCATACTCATCGGTCCTAACCCGCCGGTGACGATCAACGCCGTATCCGGCGACAAGCAGGTCAGATCCATTCCCGGTTCGATCTGGCTGCCCGCCGCAGGTCAAGGCGGCGCATTCGACGATGAGTTCCAGGCTCACCTGGCGTCGTCGATTGCGAGCATCACCGACGACGATCTCGCACGACCGATCGTGGTTTACTGCCTCGATGCCAAGTGCTGGTTGTCCTACAATGCCGCCCTGCGTCTCGACGCGCTCG
Source organism: Alphaproteobacteria bacterium (assembly GCA_022820945.1). Classification (GTDB taxonomy): domain Bacteria; phylum Pseudomonadota; class Alphaproteobacteria; order UBA828; family UBA828; genus WTGU01. The sequence continues at coordinate 35,943 of JAJEEP010000136.1, forward strand.
GCTACGACAACCTCTATTGGTATCGTGGCGGCATGGCTGCGTGGAAGGCGGCGCATCTCCCCACGCGGATGGCTAGCAGATAACTCCAGGCCTACCCCCGGGTGGTCCGGGGCCGTGACAGATGGGGCTGCCAGGCTCTCTCGGTTCGAGTTCGCATCGAGGACAATCAGGGGGATTGCCACGCCCGCATGTGGCATCCAGCGGAGCAGCCGGGTGCCGAGGATGACATGCGGGCGTGGCCCCCTATGGAGCGCAACTGGAAGCCACACGAACAGTCCCGCCGACGCCTCGGGGCACGGCGGGCCGAGGAATGGCGGCAGCGCCGCGCACGCGGCTTGCCTGTGAGAATATCGCCGTGAGTCGAGAGGCGCGGCGGTTCGGTACTCCTGAAGTTGCAGGGCGACGGTCTCCCGACGAGCGAGCCTATGAGTCACTCGATCCCGGCGGAGGTGTCGATCACGCGCATCAGTAGCGGTCGTTGCGATCGCGATAATTGTCGGTGTTGGCGCCCTTGGCGCTTCCGAAGAGTTCGTCGTCGGTTGGAACGGGGACGAGCAAGACGCCTGCTCCCTTGGGAATTAAGGCGAAGATTTGGCCGGGTTTCCAGTTGCGAGACTCGCGTATTCTCTTGGGAATCGAGATTTGGTACTCGGCCGAGAGGGTGGCTATGTCTGACATGGTCGTACCCGCTGTGATCCTCGGCAGAACTGTAGGATGGTTTCGGGAGTGGTCCAAGAAGTACTGGTGATCGCTTAGTGAAGTCGTTGTTGCAGGGCACGGTGAAACCAGTTGCAAGAGGGGAAGTGCCCGACTGTCGGGGCGGACGCACAACAGGTTTTTCGTTTTCTGACACACGCTGATCTCACGGTCGTGGACGGCGAAACCCTGGCCTGCGCGGGTCGCCTTCAGGACGACGCTTCTGCTGGCGCCTCGCCACCACCCGCCATTGCGGCCCTGATGGACTTTCCGATGCGCTCGGCGGCGGCCTGCAGATCGCGGTCGCCGACATGGGCGTATCGCAGAGTCATCACTGGGTCGGCGTGGCCGAGCATGCGCGCGACAGTGGACAGGGGAACACCCCGGGCGACGGCCTGGCTGGCAACGGTATGCCTGAGATCGTGCAGGCGGACGTCGTCGAGCCCGGCTTCCTTCCGCGCCCGATGCCACAGGTGCAATGTGGGTGAAAGCGGTTTGTCTGGATGCCTCGGGGACGGGAACACGTAAGGGCTTGTTGCGCGCGGCTGACGGGCGAGGATGGTCTGCGCGGCCTGGCTCAACCAGACCGTTCGCGGTCCAGTCTTGGTGTCGGCGAGGTTGAGGCGGTCGCCGTCGACCTCCGACCATCGGAGCTTCAGGATCTCGTCCTTCCTGCAGCCGGTGAGCAGGAGCAGCCGGACGATGTCGGCCTGTTGCCGGCGGGAGGGCCATTCGTCGACCAGCCGGTCGAGGACGCGGTGAAGCCTTTCGATCTCTTCGGCGGAGAGGAACCGGGTGAGTTTCGGACGGGGGTTCTTCGCGATGCCCTTGACGGGAGCGGTCCTGACATGCCCGGCGGCGAGGGCGGCGTTCATGATCTGGCCGAGAATCTCAAGGGCCTTGTTGGCTCCGCCCGGAGCGGTGCGGCTGTAGGTATCGAACCACCGTTCGACGTCGGTGCGCCGGATGGCATCCAGCGGGAGGCGGCCGAAGGCGGGGATCAGCTGCCGCTCAAGCACACGATTGGCGAATCGGCAGGACGACGGGGCGCAGCGGCGGCGGTACGCCGGCCGCCACTCGTTCTGGACGAAGTCGCGGAACAGGAGAGCGCCGGAACCTTCCTCCGCCTTGCGCGGGACGGTTCCCAGGCGAAGCGCCAGTGCCCGCTTCCGGGCGTCCTCGACAGTCATGAGCGCGGCCGGGCCGACAGTTCTCCTGACCGGTTCTCCCTGGACGCGCCCGTGCCAGACGAAGCTGCGATGCCCGGACGGGCGCACCCGCACGCCGAGACCGGGCACCTCGCTGTCCCAGACCGCGTATTCCGTCGTGCGCGGCTTCAGCTTGCCGATGCCCGCGTCGGTCAGCCGGACCTTCCGCCCCTTCACGCCTGCCTCCCTGACAAGAGGGGAGACAGTGTCTCGACTGCGTCGCGGACCGTGGCGTCGGACAGGTGGGCGTATTTCAGGGTGGTCGCCGCGTTCTCGTGACCGAGCAGGCGGCCGACGGTGCGCACGCTCTCGCCGCAGAGCAGCGCCATGCTGGCGTACGAGTGCCTGGTGTCGTGCAGGCGGACATCCCGCAGCCCGGCCTCCTCCCTCACGCCGCGCCAGAAGTGATCCAGCCACTGCCACGGGGTACGCGAACCGGAAACCGGGAAGACGAACTCAGACGACTTGGGCAGGCTGTCGAGCACATCGCGCACCGCCCCGCACAGCCAGACTGTGCGCGGGCCGACTTTGCTGTCGGGCAAGTAGATTCGCCCGTCCCGGTAGGAGCGCCATTGGAGGGTCAGGATCTCCGACTTGCGGCACCCGGTGAGCAACAGAAGGCGCAAGGCGGCCACGTGCAGGGGGCGGCTGGCCTCGTGCCGGCCCAGCACTTCGGCGAGGCGGCGGTACTCCTCGGGGGTCAGGAAGCGCTCGGACCGCCCCTGCCGGTAGCGGCGAATCCCGGCGCAGGGGTTGCTGTTCTCCGGGCGATATCCCCAAGCCTCGGCCTGTCGCATGATAACCGAGAGGACCGGTGCCGAGCGGTTCGCGGCTGCGGGCGTCGCGTTGAGAGAGCGGAACCAGGCCCGCACGTCCTCCCGGGTTATCTCTCCGATAGACCTGCCCGCGAAGAAGGGCAGTATCTGCCGACGGAGGTAGTCGCGGTTCACTTTCAGGGTGCGCGGCTTCCAGCGGCGCCCGTAGCGGTTGAAGACCTCCTCGGCGACCGTCTCGAAGAGGGTGCCGCCGGGGTTCGCCGCATCTGGCTCCCGGCCGTCGCGCAACGCGGCGAGAATCGACCTGGCCCTGGCCCGCGCCTCGGGCTCGGCGATCGCCGCCGCGTCGCCTATGATCTTCCAGACCCGTTTGCCCCTGTGCTGGCTGTGGATGAAGTAGCGCTTGGCGCCCGAGGGCATGACCCGGACGCCGTACCCCTTCAGCTCGGCGTCTCGGACATCGCGCACCTTGCGGCCGGGCCGAAGGGCGTCGACCCTTCGCTGGGTGAGTCGGATGGTTGGCATGATTGCGCGTCTCCGATCTGTTGCAGAGGGGTGCGGAATCGGCTTGAATTCCGCGCCCTGTGGCAATAGAAACGGATGACTATCGCAATCGACTCAGCTACTTAGAACCGAAGGTGCGTGAGCACGTGTGGGACAATGGGCATACGTCGGGAGGAGTGCCCATCCCCCCATTGCCGTTCCTGGCAAGCGGAGCGCGCAGCGACCGCAGGGAGCGGAGGCGCGAGGGATTGCAGTGGAAATTGGAGCGAGCGCAGCGAGCGGAGATTGGAGCGGAAAGCCCGGTCGCGAAGCGACGCGCCCAATCCTTTCTTCGAATGCCGCGCCACCCGCCGCGCTCACGCCGCATCGGTGCTGTAGAGGTCGTCGTCGGAAGAGGCGAGGACGGTCTCCTCCGGGATGGTGTCGCGCAGCACGATGATGTCGTTGCCCACCGCTTCCGCGATGGCCTCGTAGAACGCGGTCCAGGCGTCGTCCTTCTCCTTGTGGGCGGAGAGCACGTCTCCCGGAAGCAGGTCCGTCTCCAGGGCGTAGAACACGGTGGCGTCGACCGCGACGACCTCGTAACGGGGCTCGATGTGCGGGTCGCTCTGCCACAGCGTCGCGCCGGTGTAGCGGTCGAGGACGACGGTCTTGAGCTCGGGGTGTTCGAGGACGCGGCGCCGGGCCTCGTCCCACGCGACGCGCTTCTCTTCGATGCGCGACGGCGGGTCGAAGAGGTCAATCCAGTCCTCGTCGATGGTGCGGATGACGTAGCGCGGCGCCATCGGGGTGCTGCTCGGGATCGCGGCGGCGTCCATCGTCTTTCTCCTCTCTCCATTGGGGGCCTTGCCTATTTCCCTGCTCTCCTTTCCTCCCGCGCAGCGGAGGCGGGACGCCATCAGCGCACGCGCCCGGCGAGCGCGGCGGTGTCGAGCGGCGCGTCCCCGCGGCGCGCGGAGCGCGCACGCGAGGCCCGGCCGGGACCGGACTCCGAACCGATGGCAGAAAAAACGGGCGACCGCCGAAGAGACTGTGAAAGTATTGCCGCGAGCGACGATGCGACTCAGTGGGCGTTCTCGTGCGGCCTGTATAGGTTGTCCTCGTCAGCAATCGGAACGATCACATATGGGATCGCCGCCATGGCCGAGAGGCGATATCGGGAGGTG
>JAJEEP010000115.1 GCA_022820945.1 Alphaproteobacteria bacterium
CTTCAACCCGATCGAGATGGCCTTCTCCAAGCTCAAGGCCTCCCTCAAACGACGCGCCGCCCGCTCCGTCAACGAACTCTGGGAGGCCATCGGCGAAGCCACAGACAACTTCACCACAACAGAATGCGAAAACTACTTCGCTGCTGCAGGATATGACCACGTCTGATCGGATAGTGCTCTAAACCGCGTCGGGCCGGCGGGCGAGGGCGACCGCGCAGCCCGTGGACAGGAGCTGGCCGGCGGTTACGGCCGCGTTGACGAGCGCCGTCGTTGTCACGCGGGTCGCGTCGATCACGCCTGCCTCCCGGTAGGGGCGGAAGGCGCCCACCCGCGCGTCGAAGCCGATCTCCGCCGGCGCCTCCCTTAATGCTTCCAGGGCCATGGCCGGCTCGCACCCGGCAGCGCCTGCGATCCGCCGGAAGGGCTCCTTCAGGGCGCGGGCGAAGGCGCGGCGCTCGGGCTCGCCGGCGCCGACCGCGCCGTTCTCGATGGCGAAGGCCGCGCGCGCGAGCGCCACGCCGCCACCCGCCACCACGCCGTCCTTCGCCGCCGCGCGCGCGGTGCTCAACGCGTTCTCGCAGGCCTTGTAGCGCGCCTTCCACGCGGTCTCGGTGACACCGCCGACCCGGATGTTCGCGACGCCCGAGACCAGCCGCGCGAGGCGGGCCTCGTACTTGCCCCGGTCGTAGCTCTTTCGCTCGTGCTCGATGGCGTCGCGAATCTGCTCGGCCCGGCGCTCCACCGCCTCCTGCGCGCCGCCGCCACCGAAGATGGTGGTCGAGACCCCGTCCACAATCGCCCGCTTGGCGCTGCCGAGCGCCGCGCCATCGACCTTCTCCGGCATCAACCCCGTGTCCTCGCCGACCATGCGCCCGCCCGTGAGCACGGCGACGTCGTCGGTCGCGGCGTGGCGGTAGATGCCGGACTCCGGCCCCTTCACTGCCGCGCAGTGCACCGTGCCCTCGCGGTGGTTGGTGAGCATGACCGCGAGCGCCTGGTCGGAGACGTCCTGCGCCAGCACTAGCAGGCTCCGCTTGGCCTCGCGCGCCGCCTCCAGCGCCGGCAGAAGCTGGGCCGTCTCGGTCAGCTCGCCCTGGCACATGAGCAGGAACGGCTGGTCGAGCTTCACCTCCGTTTCGCCCGCCTTGAGCAGGAAGTTGCGCGAGAGCAGGCCGTGCTCGAAGGCCATGCCGCGCATGTAGTCGACCGTCGTATCGACGCCTTGGTGGTAGGAGATGTTGACCACGCCCTCGGCACCCAGCCGCTCCACCGCCTCGGCCACGAGGTCCGCGATCTCCGCGTCGCCGTCGGCGGCAACGCCGGCAAGCTGCGCCAGCATCGCGCGGTCCGAGACCGGGCCGCTCTGCGGCTCGAGTGCCGTGAGCGCCTCGTGCGTGAGCGCCTCGAAGCCGCGCCGGACCGAGGGCGGATCGATGCCCGCCGCCACCAGGCGCAGGCCCGCCTCGGCGAAGGCGCCGGCGAGCAGCGCCGTGGTGGTCGAGCCGTCGCCCACCGCATCGCGGGTCTTCTTGACGCAGGCCTTGAGCAGCTCGGTACCGAGCGTCGCGAAGCGGTCCGCGTCCTCCAGGTCGCGGATGGCGGTGAAGCCGTCGCGGGTGAGCTCGGGAAAGTCGTCCGCGCGCTCCAGCACGACCCTGCCGCCGTGGGGCCCGAGCGTGAGGCCTGCGAGCTTCGCGGCATGGCCGAAGCCCGCCATCAACGCCTCGCGGGCATCGGCTCCAGTCTTGATGTGCTTGGGCCGCACCAACGTCATGCGGCGATAGTCCGCGCAAACGAGCGGTAGTCAACGGCAACGGCGCGACCGGTGGTCCCGGCCGCGCCGCGCCTCGTCGAACGGGAGCGGATCAGGCCGCGCTGAAGCGGTTCCACTCCTTGATGTAGCTGGTCACATGCGTGGGCCACACCATCCAGAACGCGATGTTGGATTGCCGCCGGGTCTTCGGCCCGGTATCGCGGCCCTTGCCCATGTACCAGGTGCGGTACTCGTCCTCGGTCAGGTAGTCGAGCACCGGGTCCGGACACGGCGAGTAGTAGCCCTGCGGCGCCACTGCCGAGCCCCACCAGCCGTCGAGGCACCAGTCCATGTAGGCCATGGCGACCTCGGGCTCCGGCGCTTCGCTGGAGAGGCACATGGTGTGGACCCATGCGGCCGTGCCTTCGAAGACGTCGACATACCAGCACGGGATGCCGCGCTTCTTCACGTCCTCGACCACCGGGTTCCAGCAGTCCATGCCCCACACCTCCTCGGAGGCGAGCAGGTTCACGGCCTCGCCGTAGTTGTTCCAGATGAGGCGGAACACGCCGTCGTTCTTGGCGGCGATGAGGTAGTCCACCACGCCTGCCACCTCGTCGGGCTCCATGTCGGAGTTGCCGACCTTGGGCGGGTCCATGATCCCGTTCTTCCAGAGGAAGCTGTAGGCACGTGGCGGGCCCATCAGCTCGTCGTTCTGTATCGAGGTTTTGCCGACCGCATCCACGTCCCGCCACTTGCCGGTGTAGAGCAGCCCGAGCGAATCCGGGATCGCAAAGTCCGGCTGGGTCGGCGCGAACTTGTGCGGCAGCACGCCGAGCGCGTCCATGTTGTAGAACTGGGGCACGCCGTAGAACGAATCCTTGTTCTCGTCCCAGTAGACGATGTTGGACGGCCAGCCGGTCACCTCGTCGGCGCCGATGTGGCCGGGCTGGGTGTAGAGCGAATCGGCGAACTCCCAGTTGGTGATCTTCTCGGCCGGGATCGGCACGATCACCTCGGCCTCCCGCAGCGCGGGCTGCCGGTAGGCATTGGTCTCGACCATCGAGTAGGTCTTGTTGCCGCCGGTGATGAACTTGGTGATCATCTCGCTCAAGCCCGCCACTGTGCCGGTCACATCGAGGCCGGTGTCCTCCTTGAACCTGTTGAAGAAGCGCTCCTGCACCGAGACGCCGAGGCCGATGGTCTGCATCGGGTCGTCCTGAGTGATGCCGGCGACGCGCTCCGCAAGGCCCGCCTTCGCTGTCCCTGCACCGAGCACGGTGCCGGCTGCGGCCGCAGTCACGCCGGCTGCGGCGAGGAAGGTGCGGCGGTCGATGCCTCCACCCTCATGCGCCTCCGCATCGGCGTCGCGGAAGCGCTTGATCGCCTTCTCCTCGGCCGCCATCGCGGTATGGAGATCCATCCGGTCCGACAGACTCTCGTACTTCTTCTCAAGATGTTTGCTGTCCACAGTTCCCTCCCTTGTGAGGTCTTCGCTCCCTGATCGTGCCCAGCCCCGGCGTTCGCCTGGCCGGCCTGACTAAACCTGGTGCTCCTCCTGCCCCCGGAATCGGGGCCGGTAACGGCTCGCGGTCATCAGATAGCCGAAGATGCCGATCACCGCGAACGAGATCAACGTAATGATGACGCCCACCGCGAAGATGCGGGGCGTGATGCGGATCGTGGTCGCGCCCAGCACGTCCAAGGGCAGCGTGTTCTGTGATCCGGCCACCAGCACGGTGCGGGCGAATTCGTCGAACGAGAGCGTGAAGCCAAAGAGCGCGGACGCCATGATTCCCGGCTTCATGATCGGCAGCGTGATGTGCCAGAAGGTGCGCCAGCTGTTGGCGCCGAGGCACATCGCCGCCTCCTCCGTAGATCGGTCGAAGCGGTTGAACACCGTCAGCATCACGATGAAGCAGAACGGGAAGGTCCAGAGGATGTGGACCGGCAGCGTGGTGCCCAGCCAGTGCTTGTCGATGCCGATGCCCTGCCAGAACAGCGCGTGGCCCAGGCCCACGGTGACGCCGGGGATCATGATGCCGACCAGGTAGAGGTAGAAGATCGGACCCGCGCCCATGAAGCGCGCGCGCATCGCCTGCGCCGCCATGGTGGCGAGCACGGTCGAGATGCACATGACGAGGATCGCCAGCACCAGCGAGCGCAGGCCGGCATTGCCGAAGTCGCCCACGTATTCGCCGATGTCGCGCGCCGTGCCCGAGGGGTTGAAGAGCCGCTCGTACCAGAAGATGCTCGTCCCCTGCATGGGGAAGGTGGGCCCGCCGTCCTCGCCCTGGAAGGAGAGGATCGCCATGACGATGAAGGGCCCGTAGAGCATGAGCACGAACAGCACCACGTAGATCGCAAGGACGATCTTGACCCAGCCGAACTTGGCGACGTGATAGCTCGTTGGCTCCGGCACGGCTCAGAGCTCCCGTCGCAGATTGACGAACTGGAAGATCAGCACGATCACCGGGATCGAGACCAGCACCATGACCACCGCTACGGCGGACGCCGCCGGCCACTGCAGCAGGCCCTGCTGCTGGATAAGCACGTTGGCCAGCATGGTGGTCTTACCGCCGCCGATGAACTTCTGAATCGCGAACTCGCCCATCATCACGACGAAGACGAAGAGGATGCCGGTGGCCAACCCCGGCTTGGTCAGCGGTACGATGATTCTCCAGAAGGTGGTCCAGGCCGAGGCGCCGAGGTCGCGCGCCGCCTCGATCACCTGGCGGTCGATCTTGGCCATGGAGAAGTAGATCGGCCCGATCATGAACACCGACCAGATGATCGCCATGGAGAAGACCATGCTGGGTTCGCTGTAGAGCAGTATCTCCGCCGGCTCGTCGATGATGCCGATCCCCATCAGGATCTGGTTAATCAGGCCCTTGCGTCCCAGCAGCGGCAGCCACGCCACCATGCGGATCAGCGCGCTGGTCCAGAACGGCACGATGCAGAGCAGCAGGATGTAGAGCTTGAGCCGCTCGCTCTTCACGAAGAAGCAGACGTAGTAGGCCACCGGGTAGCAGAGCAGCACCATCAGCGGCAGCACGATGATGGCGATGAGGAAGGTGAAGCCGAGGGTCTGCAGGTAGGTCGCGGTGGTGAAGAACTCGATGTAGTTCTCGAGTACGAAGCCCGGCTTCATGCCGTAGGCCCAAGGCTTGTAGAAGCTGAAGACCACGACCGAGACCAGCGGGATGCCGCAGAAGAGCGCCATCACGATGGTGGGCGCCGCGACCAGCAAGAGGGCCTGGCGCGCGCGCTTCTTGGTGAGCGTCATCCCGGACGAAACTGCCGGGGCCGGCGCTTGGGCGACGTCCGTCACCTGGTCCGTGCTCCGCCGGTCATCGCCGCCAGCGCGCCGGTGCCGCTGCGGTCCATGCGCTCACTCGAACACCACCAGCGCATCGTCGGTGTTCCAGCCCACTCTCACCCGGTCGCCGTGGCCGAGCGCGGTGATCGCCGGCGGCGGCTCGTGCTCGTCGACGCGGATCGAATCGCCGCTCGGCAGGTCGACGTTGAACTCGATCTGCGAGGTTTCGAAGATGGAGAACGACACTTCGCCCTCCACCGTGTTCTCCGGCGTCTCGCCGTTCAGCAGCAGGTTGGTCAGGCTCGCCCGCACCACGACGTGGCAGTCCTTGCGCGCCGGGGCGTCGTCGCCGATGCGCGCGCGGAAGGTGCCGGCCGGTCCGGTAACGGTGGCGACACCGTTCTCCACGCCGGTGATCTCGCCCGCCAGGATGTTGTTCTTGCCCACGAACTGGGCGACGAACAGGTTCTTGGGGCGGTGGGTCACCTCCTCGGGCGGGCCGATCTGCTCGATCCGACCCACGTTCATGATCACCACCCTGTCTGAGACCGCGAAGGCCTCGGTCTGGGTGTGGGTGACGTGCACGAAGGCAACGCCGAAGTCGGTGTTGAGGCGGCGCAGCTCGCGCTGCATCCGCAGGCGCAGGTTCGCGTCGAGCGAGCCCAGCGGCTCATCGAGCAGCAGCACGTCCGGCCGTGTCACCAGCGCCCGCGCGAGGCCCACACGCTGCTGCTGGCCGCCGGAGAGCTGCTGGATCGCCCGGTCGGCCAGGTCCTCGATGTCCACGGCGCGCAGCATCTCCAGCGCGCGCTGGCTGCGCTCCGCCGACGACACGTTGCGCATGCGCAAGCCAAACTCGACGTTCTGCGCCACCGACATGTGCGGGAACAGCGCGAAGTGCTGGAACACCATGGCGGTGTTACGCTCGTGCGGCTCCAGGTGGGTGCAGTCGCGCCCGGCGATGAGGATCTGCCCGTCCGTAGGCTCCTCGAAGCCCGAGATCATGCGCAGCGTCGTGGTCTTGCCGCAGCCCGACGGGCCGATGAAGGAGATGTACTCGCCCTGGGCGATGTGGAGCGTCATCTCGTCGACGGCGAGGATGTCCCTGCCGAAGCGCTTGGTGACGTTGATCAGATCGACGGCGATGTCGCTCATGCCGCTCCCTACCGCTCCCGTGCCCCCCGGCCGCCGCGAATCGCCGCTTTGTTGGCCATCCCACAACGTATTGTTATTGTTGACTTCTTCCTCGAGCTTTCATCAAGTCTAACCGTCGTCCGAGCGCGTCGTCAACTCGCTGGCCCGGCTGGGTGACGGGCAAGACCAGTCGTCCGCGAGTGACAGTGCGCAGGTACTGCTCAGCGGGCGACGGCGTCGCCCTCCAGGTAGCGCTTGGGCCAGGCGATACCCTGCCAGGTCCGGGTGTGAACGGGATCGAGGCGGATCAGCCAGCGCTTCCAGCTCATGGTGGGCTCCAGGTAGCTCGGGCCGTTCTCTCCGTAGTAACGGATCGACATGGCGCGGGCGATCTCCACCCAGCGGCCGCCTGCATTCGGTCGCTCGACGATCGCGGCCTCGCATTGGGCGAGGAAGCGGCGCTGCACGCCGGCATCGGAATCGCGGTCGGCAGCCGAGGATTCGTCGATGGTCACCGCACAGCGCGGCCGTGCTTCAAGATAGTGCGCCCAGGCAGAGCGTGCCCGCGGCACGACCCAGAGCGCCGCGCCATCCCACTGGTACCAGCAGGGCACGACATAGGGCCAATCGTTGTCGTCGAGACAGGCGACGCGGGCGAGGAACGGCTCCGCCAGGAAGCCGTCGATCTCCTCCGCACTCATCTTGCCGATCTTGCCGCGCCAGCTCTCGTCGGTCTCTTGCGCGCTCATTGTGTCTCCCTCATCCGCCGTGTGCGGCGTCCCGTCACTGGATCTCGTCTTCTGCATCGGCACCGAGATGGAACAGGCAGTCGCCACGTTCCACCCGTCCGGGCACGCGCTTGCAGACGACCAGGCCTGTCCGGTCGAAATGAACCTCGGTCGGCGCTCGCCACGGCGTCTCCGGCGTGTGAATCAGACCTGCGAGCTGCCCCTTTTCCACTTCGGCGCCGAGCTCGACGATAGGTTCGAACAGGCCGTCCTCGCTGGCGTAGCTGAAGAAGTCCCACGCCTCGGCGGTGAGCAGACGAGGCTCAACCGCCGGCTCCTCGTCGTCCTCGACCGGGCCGTGCCAGACGCCGACATGGCGCAGCACGCGCCGCACGCCCGCCTCGCAGATGCGCAGGCATTCCGGCGTGACCGTGCCGCCGCCGCCCATCTCGGTTGCGAGCACGACCACACCGCGGCCGATCGCGGCCCGCATGTTGGTGCCGGTCATGCCTTGAACTGCCGGGAAGAGGAAGCCGTAGGGCGCACCGAAGACCCGGCCGAGCTCGACGATCTTCTCCTGTATGTCCGGCGGGTTGGCGGCATCGCGGAGGATCGTGGTGGGCAGGTACTTGAGCGAGCTGCCGCCGGAGTGGAGATCGAGCATGTAATCCGCGCGCGGCGTGAGCTCGCTGTCGACGTAGTGGGCGAGCATCTCGGTGAGGCGCCCGTCGTGCTTGCCGGGAAAGACCCGGTTCATGTTCAGCTCGTCGACGGGCGACGTCCTGAGCCCCGCTTTCGCGGCCGGGTAGTTGGCCATGGGCAGGATGATGATGCGTCCCGTCACGTCGGCCGGGTCGAGAGTGCGGATGAGCCTGGTCAGCGTCACCTGCCCCTCGTACTCGTCGCCGTGCACGCCGGACGTGAGCAGCACCGTCGGCCCTTCCCCGTTCCTGACGCAGACCAGCGGTACCGGCAGCCAGCCGTAAGCCGAGCGGTGGACCGAATGGGGCAGGCGCAGATAGTCGCACTGCTTGCCGTCGCGGTCGAAATCGATTTGCGTGCTGAGCCGCGTGCCCGTCTCTTCCATAGCGTGGCTCCCCGGAGGCCGTCTGGTCGCGTCAGTCTGCCCGCCTCGGGGTGGCGGCGGCAATGGCGGTCGAAGGCGCGGCGGTTTGACGCAAAGAGCCGCCGGCGCCAGTCTCCGGCATGAAGCCAAACGGGAGGGACAGCATGGCACTCTACGAAATGAGGACCTACACGGTTCAGGTCGGCAAGCTCGCCGAGGTGGTCGCGCTCTACAAGGAGGAAGGCTGGCCGGTGCTGGAGAAGGAGGGCTTCGGCGCCAACCTGGTCGGCTATTTCGTTGCCGACACCGGCACCATCAACCGGCTGGTGCACATCTGGAAGTTCGATGACGACACCGCTCGCCGCGCCCATTGGGCACGGCTCTTCCAGAGCGAGGCGTTCATGCGCTTCGCCGGGAAGGCCCGCCCATCGGTACTGACGCAGGAGGTCGTGCTGCTGAACGAAGCTCCCTTCGGCCCGCACCCATAGCGCCCGAGCAGGCCGGCCCGCGGGAGGGGCGGCCTACTTCTTCAGCTTGGCGAGAATGGTCTCGACGCGCTCCAGCGCAGCGCGGGCGTTCGCCGCCTCCTCTCGGACGGTTCTGAGCGTCGCCTCGTCCTCGCTCTCGTCGCCCCTGACCGGCCTCACCTCGAGGCGCGCGTCGTGCAGGTTGTTGATCACGACCGCGATCACGAGGTTGATCATGATGACCGCCGCCAGCATCACGAAGCTCACGAAGAAGAGCCACGCCATCGGGTGGAGCTCCATGGCGACGTACATGATGTCGGTCCAGTCCTCGAGCGTCATCACCCGGAAGAGCGAGAGCAGCGCGATGCCGAGGTTGCGCCAGTGGGTGGGGTCGTGATCGCGGAAGAGGTGCACGCCCGCAATCGCATAGACGTAGAAGACCGCAGACAGCAGCAGCATCACGTGTCCCAGCCCCGGTAGCGAGCGGATCAGGGTCGAGACGATGACCCGGAGCTGCGGCACCACTGTCGCCACCCGCAGCACACGCAGTAACCGCGCGAGCCTGGCGATGAGGGCAAACTCGCCAGCATCCGGCAGGAAAGCGAGCACCAGGATGGCGAAGTCGAAGAGGTTCCAACCGTCCTTGAAATAGCGTTCGAACCGGGGCGCGACGGCGGTGAGCTTGATCGCCGCCTCGACCACGAAGATCGCGAGCGCCACGTGGAAGGCCCACTCGATGGCGTGGCCGAAGCGGGCATCGAACCACCGGCTCGTCTCCAGTCCGAGGCCAAGCGCGGTGATCAGGATCATCGCGATGATCAGCACGTTGAACGCCGGCGCCGCAACGATGCGCGCGCACAGCCGCTTCAGTCCGCTCATGTGAGAACGCTCCCGTGAACCCTGCCGGTACGACCCGATGGAGGCCGGCCGGGAGCGCGTCCGGGCGGCGCGGCTTGCCGGCCCGACGGGTATACCCGTCCAGTGCGGCTCTTCGTCGATCCCCGCACTGGTTCGCAATGGGATGGGAAAGTCCGGCGGAGCGACATCGCCGCGCTGCATCACGCTCTTCGGGCGACGCCCAATCGGGCTGGCCGGACGCTAGCGGCGTTTTGGACGTTGTTCAACCTCGGTGAGATGGAAGGCCCGCGTCCCGACGACCCGCATTCATGCCGGTGCAAAGGTGCGGCGCCGCTGCAGCTCCCCTTGTTACTTCTTTGCCTCATCAAATATAATCTACTATTATAACAATAACATATTGCTATTATTTGATAAAATAGACTCATGCTCTGCATTTTGATATTCGATTTTTGTGATCGATTTGGACAGCAAGCAGCTCCGTTCCTTCCTCTGTCTTGCGATGGAACAGAGCTTCTCGAGGGCGGCCCGGCAAATCGGGTGTTCCCAGGCGACCATGTCGATCCGTATCCAAAAGCTGGAGGACGCGCTCGGTATCCGCCTGTTCGAGCGCGGACCTCACGAAGTGACGTTGACGGCCGAGGGGCGCGATCTGCTGCCGGATTTCCGGGCGTTCGTCGACATGCAGGACCGCATGTACGAGCGCACGCAATCGTCGCGCGAATTCGGCAGCGTCAGGCTCGGCGTGGCCGAGGGGTACGAGGCGACGCTCCTGCCGGGTCTGCTCAAGCACATGTGGCAGGACCACGCCGCCGCAGAACTCGAAATCCGGTGCCAGCCGAGTTGGCGCCTGCAGCAGATGATCGAGGCACGCACGCTGGATCTGGCAGTCGTGACATTGCTGGAGGAAGCGCCGTCGGCGGTGACGCTGTGCCGGACGCCGCTCCACTGGGTCGCTGCGTCGGGGTTCGAGCTCGCGCCGTCGATGCCGGTACCGATCGCCTGGCACCGGGACAACTGCCTCTTCCGGTCCGCTGCGGCTGCAGCGCTTCAAGACCGGGGCGTCGCCTATCGCGAAGTCCTGTGCAGTGCCGATTCACGCGTCGTCCGGGCCGTCGTCGAAGCCGGCGCCGCCGTTGCCGTCATGGCCGAAGGCACCGTTCCGGAGACGTTGAGGGCGATATCCGATCCCTCGATCCTGCCGCCGCTCGGCAGCGCCCCGATCCAGTTGCTGGAGCGGCCCGGCCTGCAGTCCGAGGCGTCGGCAGCGGTAAAGCGGAAGCTCGTGGACGCCTGCCGGGGGGCCGGACCGCCCGCTCGCTGACCGGCGCCCTGCGAGAGCCACAGAGCACTGGAGCTAAATCGGCGCGAGGACGCTGCCGAGATGATGCGCCTCCACCTCGCCGGTTCTCACGACCTCACCACCTGGCGCGAGCTCCACAACGCCGACTGAAGAAGGCTTCGACTTACCGAAGCGAAAAGCTTTGGCCTTGTGAGTCGCGGTGAAAAGCGGGACGGAGGGCGAAAACCTCAGTCGTTGAAGGGGACGTGGGCGACGCCCTCGTCGACCTCGATGCCGAGCACGGCGCAGAAGCTGCCGAGCAGCTGGTAGTAGCCGATCATCACCACCAGATCGACGAGACCCGCATCGCCGAGCTCCGTGCGCAGCTCGGCCACCAGCGCGTCGTCCACGTCTTCGCCGCTGGCCGCCAGGCGGGCAAGGCGGAGCGCCGGCCCCACGGGCGCGGGCTCCGAGTCCATCGCGGGTGTGCCGACCACGGCCTGGAAGCGTTCCGGCACCTTGTGGATGTGGTGGTCCCACTCGAAGACGTTGCCGACGGCTTGCGAGACCGTGCAGATGACCATTTCGCGCAAGTCGTTATCGAGCGCCGAGTGCCAGCGCACGTGCTCGCCCACCGAGGCGACCGCCCTGAGCGCCTCTGGGCTTTGTCCCATGACCGCGAACATGTTGGGCATGAAGGCGAGCTTGCGGGTCGCGACCACGTGATCCCAGATCGGCACCTGCTCGGCTGAGAGGTCATCGCGCTCCGCCCGCGGCAGGCGCGGGGCTGCGGCATAGCTGGTCATCGGATTCTCTCTTTCGTGTTCCCTCAGGCGCCGGGCGCTCGCTCCGCTCGATCGTGCGCTCCGCGCGCGTGGTCGCGCGACGCTACGCGCCATTCGGCGCGGCGCGCAGTCGCGCGCTCCGGACCTGCGGTCCGGTCGTTCATATTTTCCCTAGCGAGATGACCCCGTTCAATCCGCAAAGGCCTCGATCATCGCCTCGTGGTTCGCGAGGGACTCCTCGCGCTCGATGAAGGGCATCGGGCAGTAGAGCAGCACGGTCTCGAACAGCCCTTCAAAGCGGTCGAGCTGGCCGCGCACGTCGTCCGGCGTGCCGGCGAGCACGAGGGCGTCCACCATGTCGTCGGTCACGAGATCGGTCATGGCGGCGAGGTCGGCCCGCGCCCAGGCATCGCGGATCGCGAGCTTCTCCCGCGTGAAGCCCGCCGGGTCGAGGACCTGGTCGAAATAGGGCAGGCAGGAATAGAACGCGATGGGCCCCCGCGCGCGTCGGCGCGCCCGCTGCCGGTCCCGGTCCACGGAGCAGACCTTGAGCGAGCCAAGCTCGATGTCGGCACGGGTCCGCCCCGCCCTGGCGAGACCCTTGTCGATATTCGGGAGCACGATGTCCGTGAAGTAGCGCGGCGTGTTGAGCAGGTTTGCGAGCAGGCCGTCGGCAATCTCGCCGGTAAGCTGCAGCATCGCCGGCTGCACCGCGGCAAGGTAGATCGGCGGCGGTTCGCAGGGCGGCGCCAGCACGCGGCGGTAATCGCGGATGGTGATGATCTCGCCTTCGTACTCGATGGGCGATTCGGGGTTGGCGGTCCACATGAGGCGGATCGCCTCGACGTACTCCCGCATGCGCCGCACCGGGCGGCGGTAGGGGAGGCCGTGCCAGTTCTCGTTCCACGCCGGCGGCGCGGTGCCGAGGCCGAGCACGAAGCGGCCTTCCGTAAGCTCCGCCATGGACATGGCGCTGATCTCGGTGAGCGCCGGCGGGCGGGCGAAGACGGCGACGCCGGTGCCGAGGCGCGCGCGCGTGCATTGAGCCGCGATACCGGCGAGCGGCACGAAGGCATCGCGGCCGAGCTCGGTGGTCCAGAGGCTTTCCGCGCCCGCGTCCTCGGCCTTTCGGGCGAAGTCGATGGTCTCGGCCAGAGTCAGGTTGTCGCCGCTGAAGAGCACGCCCCATTTCCACTTGCGGGCCATCGACGGTCTCCCTCCGGTCAACGCAGTTGGGCGCGGAGCGTAGCGGTGGCGGTTTCGTCCACGGCGCCGTCGGTGGCGATCACCACGCCGTAGTTGCTGGACGCCTGCTCGACCGAGATGTAGCCGTCGGCGACATCGGCAGCGACCGCGTCTGCCGGGCGGGTGAGGGGGTCGCCGAAGCCGCCGCCGCCGCCGGTCACTACGGCGACGCGGTCGCCCTCGCTGAGCGCCTCGTAGGGGATGCGCGCGACCCGCTTGACGCTGCCGTTGCTCTCGATCCGCATGTAGTTGTTGGAGCCTTCGCCGCCGCCTTCCAGGCCCCAGGGTCGCTCGATGGAGCGGCCGATGCTGCAATAGGTGTGGGCGTCCGCGCCGGCCACCTCGAACTCGCGAACCACGCCGAAGCCGCCCCGGTGGCGGCCTGCGCCGGCGCCGTCCTCGACGTTGAGGGCGTAGCGGCGGATGGCCAGCGGGAACTTCGCCTCGAACAATTCGACCGAGTAGTTGTAGGTGTCGCCGTCGGTGGTGGCGATCAGCGCGCTGGTGCCGTCGCCCGACGCGGTCGCGCCCCAGCCGCCGATGGCGGGCTCGATGTGGACGTAGACTTCGCCGCTCTCCGGATCGCGGCCGTAGAAATAGGTGCCGGCGAGGCTCATGTAGGAGCCGGCGCTGAAGCGCTCGGGCGCGACCCCGGCGAGCGCCTTCCAGGCCAGCTCGGAGGCGTGGGCGGAGCCTTCGTAGTACCAGCCGGTGGGCGCGGGCTTCTCGGCGGTGAAGACGGTGCCCGGCGGGCACACCAGGCTCACCGGGCGGAACCAGCCCTCGTTGGAGGGCGCCTGCGGGTCAACCAGCGACTTGAACACGGTCTTGACCGCCGAATCGAGCGCGCCGAAGGCACAGTTGATCGGCCCCTTGACCATCGGGCTGGTGCCGGTGAAGTCGAAAGCGATGGAATCGCCACGGATGCGCACGACGACGGCGACGCGGAAGCGCTCCTCGGAGATGCCGTCGCCGTCGATCCAGTCCTCCGCGGCGTAGTCGCCGTCGGGCAGCGCGGCGACAGCCGCCCGGCTCAGGCGCTCGCTGGTCTCCAGGATATGGCCGAAGGTGGCCTTGACCGCGCGCTCTCCGTAGCGGGCGAGGACCTCGCGCAGCCGCGTCTCGGCGATGCGCACGGCGGCGAGGCCTGCGTTGAAATCGCCGAGGGACTGCACCGGGAGGCGCACGTTCTCGCGGATCAGCGCGATCACGTCGTCGATGGTCTCGTCGTCGCGGCAGACCCGGATGCCGGGGAAGCGCACGCCCTCCTGATAGATCTCGGTGGCGGTGGGCGAGATGCTGCCGGGCACCGCCCCGCCGACCTCGCTCCAGTGCGCCACGGAGATGGCGAAGGCGAAGAGCCGGCCCTCCACGAAGATCGGCTTGATCAGCGCGATGTCGCAGCTGTGGGTGCCGCCCTCGAAGGGATCGTTGGTCATGAACACGTCGCCCGGCCGCATGGTCTCGCCGTGGCGGCGCACGATGGAGCGCACCTGCGGCGCGAAGGTGCCGGTGAAGAGGGTGATGCCGTTGGTCTGCACGACGAGTTCGCCGTCGGCATCGCAGAGGCCGCAGGCGAAGTCGAGCACCTCGTAGATCACGGGGCTCATCGAGGTCTTGGCGATGACGATGCCCATCTCGTCGGCGAGCGCCAGAAGCTTGCCGCGGATGATCTCGCGGGTGACGCGGTCAGCGCCGGATTCGCTCTCAGGTGCAGTCATGGTCCCTCCCGGCGCAGGATTGTTCCCGAGACATCCCGGCCAGGCAAGCGACCGATGGCGGAGGGCGCCGCGCCGGCCGCTATTCGCAGACCACCCCGTCGCCGTCCCCGTCCCGCATGTAGGGATAGGCCGGATGGCCGCGCGGCACGGGCGCAATGCCGTGACGTCGCGCCTCCGCGCACGTAATGCGGCCGTTGCGATTGTCGTCATAGAGGCGCAAGGCCACTGCGATGACGGTGGGCTCGATCGCCTCAACGTCGGTAAAGACGATGTCGGTGGAGGTGCAGTCCGAAAGGACGCGCTGCAGTGCGATGGCCTCATCGCGGTCGACGGTCAGGGAATACTTGAATTTGACCGCAACGACGCGCGCGGCAAACCAGCACTTGTTCATGTCTGGCAGCCACTCTGCAGCGTCATGGGCGCAC
Organism: Alphaproteobacteria bacterium; assembly: GCA_022820945.1. GTDB lineage: Bacteria > Pseudomonadota > Alphaproteobacteria > UBA828 > UBA828 > WTGU01. The sequence goes on from JAJEEP010000115.1 coordinate 14,781, forward strand.
TTGCCGGTCCCGCCGCAGCGGTTCACCTCGGGCGCGGCCAGCGTCAGGTTGAGCAGGTCGGAGGCAAAGCGACTCCGGACCGACGGGCCTGCGGCGCATAGTCCGCTGTCATGGCCCTCCGAGACCGCAACGATGTGCTCGATGTCGGTGCGGCGCGTATTCGAATAGTGGCGCCCTGTATAGGGCCCGTAGACCCGGCCGCCCATGGCGGCGACGATCTCGGCCTCCACCGACTGCGAATAGCGGTAGTCGTCCCGGTCGTAAGGGGTACAGCGATCCTCCGGCGCGATGACGAGGCCGCGCCAGGTTTCGGCGCCGAAGGCCTGACCCAAACTGGCGATATCGACGGCTACGATCGCAAGCGCGGCAAGCAGCATTGCCGCCGTGCCGAATGGGAACCCGTGTGCCCGCGTCATGGCCGTATCCGTGCTGAAAGGCGTGAATCGAACTATCCATTAAGTTGTCCATGTTGGGCCATACGATTCAAAATCATCGTTATACCTGTTGGGCATGTCGGCGGCGTGGCTTCGCGGACTTCGGTGCAGCGACGCGCTCCCCGCACGGCCGTGCGCACGGGATCAGGAGGCGGAAGGGAAGGCGCGGCTTGCGGGCGGCCCCGCCGCGGCATAGCTTCGGCGCGCCGGCAGCGCAGCCGGCGGCAGGGGAGGGAAGCGATGGCCAGGATTGTCGAGGTTCGTGCAAGCGCGCACTCGTGCCCGCTCGACAACTATCTCGTGCGCCTGGGCCTCGGCACCAACACGAAGCGCGACATCGTGCTGGTTCGGATCACGGACGAGAGCGGCGCAGTCGGCCTGGGCGAGGCCCATCACGGCCAGAACCCCACGGCGATGGCGACGGTGATCCAGGATGGCCTCGGCTCGCTCATCATCGGCGCCGACCCGCTGGACAGCGAGGGAATCTGGCACCGGCTGGAGCGTCAGCAGATCGTGACCCACGGCCTCGGCGCCGGCAGCATCACGGCGCTCGCGGGCATCGACAACGCGCTCTGGGACCTCAAGGGCAAGCTGCTGGGCTTGCCGGTCTACACGCTCCTGGGCGGGGCCAAGAAGCGCATCCGCGCCTATGCCGGCGGTTTAAGTCTCGGCTTCAAGCCTCCGGAAGATCTGGAGAAAGAGGTCGCCGCGCTGGTGGCGGAGGGCTACACGGCGATCAAGATGCGCGTGGGCGACCATCCGGCACGGGACGCCATGCGCGTGAGCCACATCCGCAAGACCTTCGGCGACGATCTCGACATCGCGGTGGACGCCGCCACCCGCTACGACCTGCTCGATATCCCGGACGTGCTGCGCTACTGCGAGGAGAACCGGGTGTACTGGCTGGAGGAGCCCTTCACGCCGGACAACATCCCGGCCTATGCCGAGCTGCGCACGCGCACCGCGATCCCCATCGCGGCCGGCGAGAACCACTACGGGAGGCCGGCCTTCCGCGCGCTGTTCGAGGGACGGGCGATCTCCATCTGCCAGGCCGATTTCTGCAAGTCGGGCGGGCTCAGCGAGCTCAAGAAGATCTCGGACATGGCCGCCGCCTGGCACATCCCGATGGCGCCGCACACCAGCCACAGCATCCTGAGCGCCGCCGGCAACGCGCATCTGCTGTGTGCGATCCCGAACGGACTGATCTACGAGGCGGACGTGGCGGCGGTAAACCCCTTCCGCACCGACCTCGCCAAGGGCTATACGGGGGTCGTCGATGGCCATATCGAGCCGCCGGACGGGCCGGGCATCGGGATCGAGATCGACGAGGCGGTGCTGGAGCGCTATCCCGCGATACCGGGCCCCTGCTACATCCCCGGCTGGGCCAGGGAGTAAGCCGACGAAACGGGAGGGCGCGGATGACTCCTGAAATCACACCGAGCGACGCCACCCTCGGCGCAGTGATCGGCAACGTCCGGCTGAACGCGCTCGACGACGAGGCGTTTGCGGCTATCGAGGAGGCGTGGCACGCCCACGCGGTCCTGGTCTTCCCCGGCCAGAATCTCTCGCTAGAGGAACAGGTCGATTTCAGCCGCCGCTTCGGCCCGCTGGAGCGGAGCCTTTCGTCCAACCACGTGGAGGACGACCCCGCGATCATCCACCTCTCCAACGTCAAGAAGGACGGCAGCCTGTTGCCGGCCGATCACAGCGTGAGCATGCTGCTGAAGGGCAACAACCGCTGGCATACCGACAGCTCCTACAAGCGTATCCCGGCCAAGGCTTCGTTGCTCTCGGCGAAGATCGTGCCGGAGATTGGCGGCGAGACCGCCTTCGCCGACATGCGCGCGGCCTACGATGCCCTGGACGCCGCAATGCAGGAGTGGCTGGCGGACAAGATCGCCGTGCACAGCTACGCCTACAGCCAGGGCAAGGTCGGTGGGACGAAGGCCATCACCCCCGAAGAGTGGGACGACCTGCCGCCGGTGGAACAACCCGTGATCCGCACGCATCCGGCGACCGGGCGGCGCAACCTCTACATCGGCCGCCATGCGAGCCACATGGTGGGCGAGGACCTCGACGAGAGCCGCCGCCTGCTGGAGGAGCTGTGCGCCGAAGCCTGCCGGCCGCCCCGCATCCACATCCACAAGTGGCAGGTCGGCGACCTGGTCATATGGGACAACCGCTGCGTGCTGCACCGCGGCCTCGGCCATCCGCCCGACCAGCCGCGTCACATGGTGCGCACCACCGTCGCCGGCGACAGCGACGACGCCAACGAGTGGGTTGCTTGAGGCTGGGCGCGGTCAGCGAATTTCGATTACGGTTTCGCCGTCCTCCAAGGCGTCTGCGATAACCGTCAAGAGCGGCGCCAGCCTCGCTCGGAGGCGGGCATTCGTGGTGTTGCCGATGCGCAACCAGACGACCTGCAGCCCGGAGGACTGCCGAGCCCGATCGGCGAAGCCGGCATCCTTAGACCAGATGACTGCCCGCAACTCCCGCGCTTTCGCCTCAATCTCGCTATCCGGAGCCGCGCCGAGGCCAAGGTTATTGACATGCTCGGACGGATACCCTTGCGCGGTTAGCCACCGAGCCAGACCCGGCGGCAACTGGGCGTCGATGAGAAAGCGCACAGCTAGGCGGCGAGGACGATCCGGTGTTCGCTGGCAGCTGCGCCGAAGGCCAGCGCGGCCTTGAGGTCTTCGGCGGCCAGATAAGGGTAGTCAGCGAGAATCTGCCGCTGAGACGCGCCTTCGGCCAGCATGCTGAGAATGTCTGACACTCGGACTCGTGTGCCCCTGATATGCGGCCTCCCACCGCAGATTGCCTGGTCGATGCAGATGCGGTCCCCGCCTGAGTGAGCCGATCGCGCATCCAGAACGCTGACAAACTCTTTCTTGAGGACACAAACTCGGGCTTTCGCGTTCGGCCGGGCATGCTGTTGACATTCGGTAAGGAAACTCCGCAAGGAGTCCCTAAGCACGTCGCCATTACGGGTGGAAGGCTCAAACCAGCGTCTAAGCACGGGCTCGGTTTTTCTGCCGTCAAGGCGATCCTCCGCCGGTTCGTAATGTCTGGCGCTCATCGTCAAATATGTCTCCGCAGTAAGTCCGACGTAGCCGATGAACTTTGACGGTCCGAAGAGCCACGCTCCGTCGTCCGACTCGACAGCGTACCACGCGTGCGCACTCGTCATGCGCCTGGCGAGCTCTCGGGACGAACGAATTTCGATCTGATAGCGATGAATATTCTCGATCGCCTGAGCCGGACTATCGACCAATCTGGTCATGCCGATCTTCCCCCGAGTTTTGGGTCGATGGGACAATGGAAGGATAGGATATCGGACCGTCGCACTCCAGCCGAAGCCATATAGTGCGGTTTGGTCAGCACCGCCGCCGAGACCAGCCGTGGGACGTGCTTTGGTCCGGCGCCGGCTGTATGGTGGCGCCGCGACGGCGGGACCGAGAGGGAGACGAGGGATGGTTGAGCTGCCGGATCTGGCCAGACGGCTTCTGGACGGCAAGAACTTTGCGACCGTGGCAACGGTGATGGGGGACGGCAGGCCCCAAGCGTCTGTCATCTGGATTCACACCGACGGCCCGCACATCGTCTTCAACACGGCGGAAGGGCGGGTGAAGCCCAAGAACATGCGCCGCGACGCGCGAGTCGCGATTGCCGTGTTCGACATGGAGAACCCCTACCAGCAGGCCATGATCCAGGGCCGCGTGGTGGCGATGGAGCACGAGGGTGCCGACGCCCACATCGACGCCATGGCCAAGAAATACCTGGACCTGGACAGCTATCCCTACCGCCAGGAGGGCGAGCAGCGCGTGATCGTCAGGATCGAGCCGGAGAAGGTCGCGCTGATGGAATAGGCTGCGTCAACGGCATAACGAGGGGAGGCGAGCGATGAGGCTGGAGGGCAAGCGGGCATTGATCACGGGCGCGATGGGCGGTATCGGCCGCAAGGTTGCCGAGCGCTTTGCCGCCGAAGGGGCAGAGTTGGCGCTGGCGGATGCGGTCTCGGGCGAGAGCCCTGTGGCTGGCGCACGCTGTTACCAGGTGGACCTCAGCAGCGTCGCGGAGTGCCGGCGCCTCGCCGCCGAGGTGGAGGGCGATCTCGGCCCCATCGACCTGCTCGCCAACTGCGTCGGCGTGTTCGAGCAGGCACTGTTCGACGAGACCACCGAGGAGAATTGGGACCGCAACGTCGACATCAACCTGAAGGGCGTGTTCTTCCTGATCCAGGCGGTGGCGCCGCAGATGCGCGCGCGCGGCGGCGGGCGCGTGGTCAACATCACGTCGATTGCCGCTGGCCAAGGGTTCGGCACCGCCCAGGCCTACTGCGCGGCGAAGGGCGGGCTCCTCAACCTGACGCGGGCGCTCGCCATGGCGCTCGCGCCGGACAAGATCAACGTCAACGCGGTGGCGCCCGGCTTCATCCGCACGCAGATGACCGAGCATCAGTGGACCGACGAGGCGTTCACCACCGGCCTCTCGCGCATGCTGGCGACCCGCACCGGCTATATGGAGCCCGAAAACATCGCCGCAGCCGTGCTCTTCCTCTGCTCCGACGATGCCGCCCACATTCACGGCATCAATCTCAGTGTCGACGACGGCTGGCTTGCCGGCATTTCGGGCGCCGCGTTCCACTGAGACCCGAGCGCGCGGACACGACGAGGACGGCGCGATGAAGTTCGGTCTGCTCTTCGCTCACCAGGTGCCGCCGGAGAGCGGCATCGCGAGCCAGGAAACCTACCGGGACATGCTGCGCTGCCTGCCGCGTGCGGAGGAGCTGGGCTACGTCTCGGCCTTCCAGTGCTCCCACCATGTCCAGAAGGACGGCTTCTGCCCCGGCCCGCTGGTGGCGATGGCCGGCGCCGCGGCGGTGACCGAGCGCATGCGGATCGGCACGGCGGTACTGCTGGTGCCGCTCTACGCGCCGCTCAGGCTCGCCGAGGACATCGCGGTGATCGACAACCTCTCCGGCGGGCGCTTCGTCTTCGGTGTGGCGCCGGGCTACGTGTCGCAGGAATTCACCGCCCACGGCGTGCCGCGGGAGGAACGCGTCGGCCGCTTCGAGGAGGCGCTGGACCTGATGATCCAGGCCTGGACCGGGGAGCCCTTCTCCTTCGAGGGGCGCTACTATCGGGTGCCGGAGGGGCGGGTGACGCCGATGCCGGTGCAAAGCCCGCATCCGCCCATCTGGTACGGGGTCTCGGCGCCGGGCTCGTTGCGCCGGGCGGCGGCGCGGCGTTGCGTGCAGATCATGTCGCCCCGCCACGGACTCGCCGAGCTGGAGGAACACTACCGGCCTTACGAGGCGGCTGCCGCCGACGCCGGCTGGGAGATTCCGGAGCGGCCGGTCATCCGCCAGGTGTTCGTCGCGCCGACCATGGCGGAGGCGGAAGCCAAGGCCGCGCCTGCGGTGGACTACCTCTACCGCGAGCTCTACGGCGCCGCGTCCGCCGCCGGCGACCGGGTGCTGCGGCGGGACGACGGCAGCGTGATCGACGATCCTACCGAGGTCGCGTTCGCGACCTTCAAGGACCGCTACATCATCGGCGGCCCGGAGTTCGCGATTCGCCGTATCCAGGACTACCGGGCGGCGGTGAACCCGAGCGAGATGATCTGCTGGATGCACATGCCCGGCGTCTCAGGCGCCGACTCGCTGGCCTCGCTCGAGCTCTTCGCCAGCGAGGTGATGCCGCACTTCCAGTAGCCTCCAGTTTCCCAACAATTGGGCAATGTGGTCACACTGTAGTCTTGCGCGTGGCCATCAAGCGGCGTAGGGTTCTAAGATCGCTCGGGCCATTGAAAGCACCGGCCATGGAATACGCCTTGCGCGACGCGAAAGCGCACCTCTCCAGGCTCGTCAAGGACGCTCAGAACGGCAAACGCGTGGTCATCACCAAGCATGGCGAGCCGGTCGTCGAACTCGTGCGCTGCCAAGGACAGGGCGGAATCGACTTCGACAAGCTGGAAGCGGATCGTCGGCGCCTTGGGATCGAGGACGCCTCCCCGGAAGAAGCCGAGGCAATGTTTGCCGCCTTTCACGATCCGGCGCTGAGCCGTCGGGTGCTTGGATTGGAAGACGAAGAGTAGTGGACGAACACCGGTGCGCGTACTTCTCGATACGTCATACCTCTACAAGCTCATGCGGGCCCAAGGCTGGATATCCGAGCTGGAGCGTCGATTCTTCGACACGTGGGAGGCACGGCTCTACGTGAGCGCCGTGTCGATCTGGGAGATGCGGCTCAAGTTTTGGGCTCTCCATCCGTCCGGCGCGCGCAAGAGTCCTTACGATCCGAACGATGTGGTCGCTGCACTCGAACGACAGGGTGTGACGTTCCTGACGATGACTGCGCGGCACGCCGCGTGCGATCTCGAAACCCCAATTCCTCACAAGGACCCGTTCGACGAGCTTCTTCTGGTGCAGGCCCAGGAGGAGGGGCTAAAACTTCTCACCGACGATCGTCGACTCATCGGACATCCCTTAGCCATCACGGCATAACATGAGCACAGGCGACGACTTCATTCGGGCGGTGGTCCGCGCCGACCTCGAAGCCGGGCGGCACGACGAGGCGGTGACGCGCTTCCCGCCCGAGCCCAACGGCTATCTCCACATCGGGCATGCCAAGTCGATCTGCCTCAACTTCGGCGTACCGCAGGAGTTCGGCGGGCGCTGCCACATGCGTTTCGACGACACCAATCCGACCAAGGAGGAGCACGAATTCATCGAGGCGATCATGGAGGACGTTCGCTGGCTCGGCTTCGACTGGGGCAGCCACCTCTATTTCGCCTCCGACCATTTCGAGCGGCTTTACGAGTGGGCCGAGCACCTGATTCAGAGCGGCGATGCCTACGTGGACGACCTCTCGGCCGAGGAGATCCGCGCCTATCGCGGCACGCTCACCGAGCCGGGGCGCGACAGCCCGTATCGCACCCGCCCGGCGACGGAGAGCCTCGACCTCTTCCGCCGCATGCGGTCGGGCGCGTTCCCCGAAGGCGCGCGGGTGCTGCGGGCGAAGATCGACATGGTGTCGGGCAACATCAACATGCGCGACCCGGTGCTCTACCGCATCCTGCACGCGGCCCACCCGCGCACCGGCGAGGACTGGTGCATCTATCCCACCTACGATTTCGCGCACGGGCAGTCCGACGCGATCGAGGGCGTGACCCATTCGCTCTGCACCCTCGAGTTCGAGGATCACCGCCCGCTCTACGACTGGCTGATCGAGCACCTGCCGGTGCCGATGGTGCCGCGCCAATACGAGTTCTCGCGCCTCAATCTCAGCCACACCGTGCTTTCCAAGCGCCGGCTGACGCAGATGGTGGAGGAGGGCAGGGTGGACGGCTGGGACGACCCCCGGATGCCGACCCTGCGCGGCCTGCGCCGGCGCGGCGTGCCGCCGGAAGCGATCCGCGACTTCGTGGGCCTGCTCGCCATCTCCAAGACCAGCGACAACCTGGTGGAGCAGGCCATGCTCGACCATGCGGTGCGCGAGCGGCTGAACAAGACCGCGCCGCGCCGCTTCGGGGTGCTGCGCCCGCTCAAGCTCACCATCGAGAATTATCCCGAGGGCGAGGGCGAGTGGGTGGAGGCCCTCAACAACCCCGAGGACCCGGAGGCCGGCACCCGGCAGGTCCGTTTCGGGCGGGAGCTGTACGTCGAGGCGGACGACTTCATGGAGGACCCGCCCAAGAAATTCTTCCGGCTGGCGCCGGGCCGGGAGGCGCGGCTGCGCTACGGCTATCTCGTGACCTGCGGAGAGGCCGTCAAGGACGCGACCGGCGCGGTCACCGAGCTGCGCTGCACCTACGACCCCGAGACCCGCGGCGGCCAGGCGCCGGACGGGCGCAAGGTAAGGGGCGCGCTGCACTGGGTCTCGGCGCCGGACTCGGTGGAGGCCGAGGTGCGGCTCTACGATTCGCTCTTCGCCAAGCCGCTACCGGGTGCGGACGGTGGCGAGCTGTGGGATGACCTCAATCCGGTGTCGCGCACGGCGCTGACCGGCTGCCGGCTGGAGTCCGGCCTCGCCGATGCGGCGCCGGGGGAGACGGTGCAGTTCGAGCGGCAGGGCTATTTCTGCCCCGACCCGGTCTCCACGGCCGAGCGGCCGGTCTTCAACCGGACCGTGGGCCTGCGCGATTCCTGGGCGCGGGCGCAGAAGCGAGCAGAACGCCAGGGTTAGGCTGCGTCACTCGCGAGATGGAAATGAAGAGGCGCCCCGCCCATCTCGCCGGATACCCCGGACCATGGTGCGGTGCACGGCGCGCGGCACCTAGGCCAGATTGGCGCCACGATGAGCGAGGACGAACGGGTGTGCCGGCTGGCGGGGGTTGCGGGCGGCGGCGGTCGGGGCCCGGGAATCCCAGCGTATCCCCGAGAAGCCCGCTTCCCTTTCGGCGCCGGGGCGCGGGGTCAGGCGGCGGAGCCCTCCAGGCCGGGGCGCGGGTGCGGGGCTAGAGGAAGTTCAGGTAGCGCGACATCTCCCAGTCGGTCGTGCTGCCGAGGTAGTCGTCCCTCTCCTTGCGCTTGATCCCGACGTGGTTCGCGACCAGCAGCGCGCCGATGGCGGAGACCAGCGCGGCGTCCTGTTCCAGGGCGTCGAGCGCGGCGCCGAGGTTCTCGGGCACGGTCACGTCGGTATCGACGCTCTCCAGCCCGTCGCCGGTCTCGGCCGGCGGCAGGGGATAGCCCTTCTCCACCCCGAGCCGGGCCGCCTGCAGCATGGCCGCCGCGGCGACGTAGGGATTGGCGGCACCGTCGGCGACGCGGTGCTCGATGCGCGTCGCCGGGCCGCGCTCGCTGGGCACCCGCACCGCGACGCCGCGGTGGTCGTAGCCCCAGTTCGCCCAGTAGCCGGCGAGGCTCGCCGGGCGGAGGCGGCGGTAGGAGTTGACGGTGGGCGCGATCAACCCGGCCATGGAGCGGTGGTGGTGCATGAGCCCCGCGATGCACTGCCGGGCGAGTGCGGAGAGGCCGTCCTCCTGCGCGGGGTCGGCGCAGGCGTTGTTGCCGTCCTTGTCGGCGAAGCTGAGGTTGAGGTGGACCCCGCTGCCGCCCCGATCCGAGAGCGGCTTGGGCATGAAGGTGAGCAGGTAGCCGCGCTTCGCCGCGACCTCGCGCGCCATCAGCCGGAAGAGGAAGATGTCGTCGATGGCGCCGAGCGCGTCCCGATAGCGCAGCGTGAACTCGAACTGCGGCCAGTCGAACTCGCTGTTGATCGCCTCCACGGGGAAGCCGCAGGCCTCCGCCTGCGACCAGATGTCGTCGACCAGGCCGGCGGGGTCGACCGCGGCGCCGGTGCCGTAGACGTAGGCGCCGGGGGTGTCGTAGGGCACCCAGCTGCCGGCGGAATCGCGCTCGAAGACGAAGGCCTCGAGCTCGATGCCGAGGAAAGGCGCGAGGCCGGCCTCCTGCCATGCGGCGATCGCGCGCGCGAGCGCGCCGCGTGCGCAGAGCCCGAGTGGCTGCCCCTCCTTCTCCAGGTCCGCCACCACCACGCCGGTGCCGGGCTCCCAGCCGGGCCGGACCCTATCGAGGTCGAACACCGCCTCCATGTCCGGCAGGCCTTCGGGCACGCCCGAGCCGGGGGCGGGGATCAGGGCACGCTCGTAGTCCACCGCGTAGACCCCGACGCACTGCCGGAGCGTGCCGGACTCGGCGATTGCGCGCGGGACGTACTTGCCGCGCGCGAGGTTCAGGTGGTCGCAGAACAGGACCCGAATGCGTTCATAGTCGCTCATGCCAGGCGCCCTATCGCTCGGCCGTGCCGGTCAGCAGGTCACCGATACGGGCAAGTACTTGATGCCGTTGATGAAGTTGGAGCGGAGCCGGAGCGCCTGTCCGGCCGGCCGGAGCGTGCGCACCCGCCGCGTCAGCTCCTCGAGCACGATGCGCAGTTCCAGCCGCGCCAGCCAGAGGCCGAGGCAGAGGTGCGGGCCGCCCCGCCCGAAGGCCATCTGCGGGTTCGGATCGCGCGCGAAATCGGCGTCGTAGGGATCGTCGAAGACCCGGTCGTCGAAGTTGCCGGAGATGAACCACAGGATCACCTTGTCGCCCGCCGCGATGGTGCGCCCGTGCATCTCGAAGTCCTCCACGGCGGTGCGGCGGAAGTGCATGGTCGGCGACGAGATGCGCAGCAGCTCCTCCACCGCCGTGTTCCAGAGCGCGTCGTCGGCGCCCTGAAGCTGCTCGAAGAGCCGGGGCTCGCGGGCCAGCAGGTCGACTGAGGAGGCCACCGCGTAGCGCGTCGTGTCGTTGCCCGCCACCACCAGCAGCGTGAAGAAGTTCTTGAACTCGTGGTCGGTGAGCGGCTCGCCGTCCCGGTCGGGTTCCAGCAGGATGCTGATCACGTCGTCGCGGGGCTTGCCGCGCCGGAGCGCGGCTTGGCGCTCGGCGTATTCGAAGACCTCCGCACCCGCCGGCGAGCGGAAGGGCATGAGACGGAAGGCGTCGGTGTCGGTCTGGTCGACCACGTGGTCGGTGAAGTCCGGGTCGCTGTTCGCCATCATCTCGTCGCCCTTGTCGGCGAGCCAGGCGCCGTCCTCCTCCGACACCCCGAGAACGCCCGCGAGCATCAGCATGGGCAGGGGCTTCGCGATCGCGTCGACGCAATCGAACTCGTCCTGCGTCAGAGCCTCGTCGAGCACGCGGGAGACGATGGCGCGGACCCGGTCCCGGTAGGTCTCGATGAAGCGGCGCGAGAAGGTGCGGTTGACCAGGCGGCGCAGGCGGGTGTGCTCGGGCGGGTCCTGCTCCATCATGGTGAGCCGCGCGATCCGCTCCTCCTCCGTCATCTCCTCGAGCCGGATGCCGTGGCGGGTGGTGAACTGCCGGAAGTTGCGGCTCACGTTCACGATGTCCTCGTGGCGGGTGATGGCCCAGAACCCGGATGCATCGCGCTCGTCGAACCATGAGACCGGGTCGTCGCGCCTCAGCGCCTCGAAGGTCCTGTGCGGCACGCAATCGACGAAGGAGTCGTGGGAGGAGAGGTCGGCGATGCCCTCCGGCTCGGGCGAAAGAAGCGCGGACATGGCAGTCTCGTTTGGTTGCGAACCGGTCGGCGGCATGATAGTTCGGATGCGAACGACCTGTCCACCGGCCTCGTTCCCCATCCGCCACAGCCCGAGCCGGCGGACGGGCTCCGGGGCGCAGGCGGTCCGATAGGGGAGTGAACGTGGGAGACATCGCAGGCGCCGGCTTCCTGTCCCATGTGCCTACGATCATGCTGCCGAAGGAGGTCCGGCTGGAGCTGAACGAGGGGCGCGAGCTGAGCCTCGTGCCCGGACTCGAACGGCTGCGCGGCGAGGTGCTCGACGTCCTCAAGCCCGACACCTTCGTGGTGTTCGACACCCACTGGTTCACCACCGTCGAGTTCATCGTGAGCGCCCACGAGCGCCGCCGGGGCCGCTATACCTCGGGCGAGCTCCCGCGCGGCATTCACGGCCTGCCCTACGACCTTGCCGGCAGCCCGGCGCTGGCGGTGATCATGGCAGCCGCGGTGCGCGAGCACGCCGGCATCCCCTGCATCGCCAACGACGACGCGCATCTGCCGATCCACTATCCCACCGTCAACCTTGCCCACTACCTGAACCGGGGCGAGCGCTGGGTCTCCGTCAGCATCTGCCAGACCGCGCGGGACCAGGATTTTCTTGCGGTGGGGGCGGCGCTGGGGCGGGCGATTGCCGCTTCGGAGGAACGCGTTGTGCTGCTCGCGAGCGGGGGGATGAGCCACCGCTTCTGGCCGCTCTCGGAGATCGACCGGCACGAAGCCTCGGACCCGATCCACATCCGCACGCCCGAGGCGCGGGAGGCGGACCTGGAGCGCCTGGCCCGGTGGGCAGAGGGCGACCACGCGGCAGTCATCGATTCGATGGAGGCGTTCCGCCCCCACAAGCCGGAGGGGCTGTTCGGGCACTACCTGATGATGGTCGCCGCGCTGGGCGGGCGCGCCTGCACCGCAACGGGAATGCTGTTCAGCGACTACGAGAATGCAGCGGGCACCGGGCAGGTCCACGTGTGGTTCGCACGCCCGCCGCAGGGCTGGAGCGGCGAGGGTTAGACACCGCCGTCAGGCCTGAGGAAAGCCGGTCGGGCGGGAGCCGTGGACGTCCGCGCCGTCTGCGGAGCCGGGGTTGCTGTAGTAGATGGTCATCTCGTGGATCAGGCCATCCCGGCAGCGGAAGAAGTTGCAGTTGCGCAGCCGCTGCACGCCCGCGTCGCGGTAAGGCGAGTCGGGCTTCGGCGTCAGCGTGACGAGAAACATCGCGGCGCAGCGCTCGCCCCCTGACTTCGACGGTTGGGCCAGATTTCGGCTGATCTCCCGTCTGGAGATTTGAGCAAAGACAATGACTTAGCAGTTGGGGTCGGTCAAGTCGCGTTGTAGTGCCTAGTAGATATATTGAGTTGTCGATATCCCCGCCGC
>JAJEEP010000003.1 GCA_022820945.1 Alphaproteobacteria bacterium
AGCTCACCCCGTTCGGCATCGCTCAGAACAATCGCAACCGCCTTGCCCCGCGCCATGGCCCCCTCCGAATCGATGACCCGAAGCACAGCGAATCACAGGCCAACAGCTTTGGCTAGTAATTTATGAAACAGGACACTAGCCGCGCCGGGGCGCCGCACAAGAGCAAGGACCGCGGTCGTTAGCGGCTGCGCAGCCTCTCCGATCGCCTGCGCAGCAGCTCGATGGTGACGAGGAGGCAGATGGAGACCGCGATCAGCAACGTGGCGACTGCCAGGATCGTGGGGTTGATCTGCTCGCGCAGGCCCGAGAACATCTGGCGGGGAATGGTGCGCTGGTCCGGCCCGGCGAGGAAGAGCACCAGGACCACCTCGTCGAACGAGGTGACGAAGGCGAAGAGCGCGCCCGATATCACGCCCGGCCGGATCAGCGGCAGAACGACACGGAAGAAGGTCCGGACCGGGCCGGTGCCGAGGCTGATCCCTGCGTTGTAGAGCCCGCGGTCGAAGCCGGTGAGCGTGGCGGTGACGGTGACGATGACGAAGGGGATGCCGAGCGCCGCATGGGCGATGATGAGACCGGGGAAGGTGCCGACGAGCCCGAAGCGGGTGTAGAAGAAGAACATGCCCGCCGCGATGATGATGAGCGGCACGATCATCGGCGAGAGCAGCAAGGCGGTGATGGTCCGCCTGAACGGCATGTCCGAGCTGGCGAGGCCGACGGCGGCGACGGTGCCGAGAATCGTCGCCACGACGGTCGCGAAGATGCCGACGATGAAGCTGTTCTGTATCGCCAGCATCCAGTTGGGAGTCTCGAGGATCGTGACGTACCAGCGCAGCGAATAGGCGCTCGCTTCGAAGGCCAGCATCTCCTCGGTAAAGGTGAAGTAGGGCTGGCTGTTGAAGGACAGCGGAACGATGACGAGGATCGGCAGGATCAGGAAGAACAGCACGGCGCCGGCACAGCCGCGCAGCGCATAGACCCCCAGCTTGTTCCAGATCGTGAAGTACTCGGGGAAGCTCGCCATGGCTCAGCCGAGCTTGATGTTCTTGGCCCCGACGAGACGGTCGTAGAGCCAGTAAAGGACGATGATCACGAAGAGGAGGAGCGTGCCGAGCGCGGCCGCAAGCTCCCAGTTGTTCGACTGCTGCATGTGGAAGGCGATGATGTTCGAGATCATCTGGCCGTCGGTCCCGCCGACCAGAGCGGGCGTGATGTAGTAGCCGACGGAAATGATGAAGACGAGCAGCGCGCCGGCCGAGAGACCCGGAAGGGTCATCGGGAAATAAACCCGGATGAAGGCGGCGATCGGCCCGGAGCCCAGGGATAGCGCGGCACGCATGTAGCTCCGGTCAATGCCCTTCATGACGCTGTAAAGCGGCAGCACCATGAAGGGCAACAAGATATGCGTCATCGCCACGATGGTGGCGAATTCCGTGTACATCATTTCCAGGGGTTCGCCGGTAATGCCGATCCCCATGAGGAAGGAATTGACCACGCCGTTCGTCTGAAGGAGAGCGATCCACGACGTCGTTCTGACCAGGAGCGACGTCCAGAACGGCAACAGCACGAAGATCAACATGATGCCCGCAGCCTTCGCCGGCAGACCCGCAATCACGTACGCGAGGGGGTAACCCAGGACGAGCGTGAGCACGGTGATGATCAGGGCGATCTTCAGCGTCTTGAGATAGAGCTGGATGTAGATGCGCGCGGATTCGCGCTGCTGGATGCCGCCCGAGGGGCTTCGTTCGAGGTCGAGCGCGGTCAGGAAATTGCGCTCGGAATAGCTGCGGCCAACCTCCCGCATGGTGGACCAGAGAGCGGGGTCCGCCCATTTCTTGTGGGCGGCGAGCAGAAGAGCGGCGCCGTCGGCCGCAAGCTCCTCGTCGGCGACGCGGCGCATCTTGCGGGCGGTCGCCTTCACCACGCTCGAGGTGCCCGGAAGGCCGCGGTTGAGCTCTTCGGCGAGCTTGCCTGAGGTGCGCTCGTTGGCGAGACGCTTGAGATCGACCGCCATGGAGGTGAGCACGGCGTCTGACGGCGTCCCTTCGCCGCTCCAGCCCTGCAGGATCTCCAGCGTGTCGGGGATCAGCTCCACCACCGTCGAGTTGTGGACGCTGCGGTGCAGCATGGTGGCGACCGGGGCGAAGAAGGCGAAGGCCACAAAGGCCAGCAACGGCAGCACCAACGCGAGCGCGACCAGGCGCCGGCGGTTCAGCGCCCGCGACGCGACCCGCGCTTCTTCCCGGGTGAGCCCGCGCGCACCCGGCGCGGCCGCAGGCTGAAGCGCGGTCTCGGTCATCGACGGTGGGAGGCGGAGGACGGCGCCGGGCCCGTTCCCGGCGCCGTCCATGCCGCGATCAGGCTACTGCAGCAGCCACTCGTTGAACTTCTCGCCAAGGGACTCGCCGAAATCGGCCCAAAAGATGCCGTCGGCCTTCAGCCCTATGTCGATGTGCGCAGTCGGCAGATCGTTGATCACCGCCGGATCCACAAGTGCCGCCGCGGACCGCCGGGTCGGCCCATAGGCGACATCTTGCATGCCGGAAAGCGGCACCGTGCCGGTCGCGAACGTCACGAAGTCCATCGCCTGCTCCATGTTCGGCGATCCCTTCACCACCGACCACACGTCGAGGTCGAAGATGTGGCTGTCCCAGACCATGACGAAGGGACGGTTATGGTCCTGGATGTCCTTGAAGATGCGGCCGTTGGCCGACTGCACCAGGACCGCCCCACCGTCGTTCAGGAGCTGGGGCGCCTGCGACCAGGACTCGTACCAGACGAGGTCGTCGCTGATGGTATCGAGCTTGGCGAAGGCCCGCGCCTGGCCTTCGTCCGTCGCCAGCGTCTCGTAGACCTGGTCGCGCGGCACGCCGTCGGCGATGAGCGCCCACTCGAGGTTGACCTGCGGCCGCTTGCGCATGGCCCGCTTGCCGGGGAAGGTCTCGGTATCGAAGAAGTCCTGGATCGTGCTGGGCGTACCGCCCTCGATCGTCTCGGTGTTGTAGGCGTAGATGATGGTCCAGAAGATCACGCCGACGCCGCACTCATTGGCCAGCGCCTCCTCGAAGAAATCTTCCATGGCCGGCGTGCCGTCATCGCCCGGTGGCAGGATGTCGGTGGGGATGATCTCCAGCAGGCCCTCGGAGCAGGCTCTCTCCAGGTCGATCACCTCGATATCGACGACATCCCACTGGATGTTTCCGGCTTCCACCTGCGCCTTGATCTCGGCGATGCCGCCGGAATAGTCCTCGAACAGCACGTTGTTCCCGGTCGCCGCGATGTAGGGGTCGACCATGTGCTCCTTCTGCGCGGCACCATAGGCGCCGCCGAAAGACACGGCGGTCAGGTCCCGCGCCATTGCGGGCGTTGCAGCAACGGCCAGGATTGCCACTGCGCTCAACAGGATCTTGAGTTTCATCTTCTTTCTCCCTTTCGTTGATAAAGGTTGATCCTCGGTCGCTTCAAAAAGTGTCGTCCGCGCTCACATCTTGCGGAAGGAAAAGCAATCGCTTCGTTGCCACTGCAGCCGCGCGTACTCCCCCTCCTGAAACTTCGGTGCCGTTAAATCGTTCAACAGTTTCACGGTAATCTCAGTCCCGTCTTCCAACTCGAAGTAGTAGCGAATGAAGTCGCCGACGTAGTGTCTGACGATAAATCGCGCCTTAATTTCGTTGTCGTGACTGCTTCCGTTCGCCTCCAGAAATATCTTCTCGGGCCGCACAGATACGATGCACGGAGCGCCGACATCTTTGGCATCGGCCAAGGCGGTCTCGACGTGCTGATCGCCCGAAATGGAGACCCGCACCGTGCGATCTTCCAAGGCGGCAACGGTGCCGGGCACCATATTGTTCTCGCCGATGAAGTCGGCGACGAAGGCGTTTCCGGGTTGCTCGTAGAGCTCGTCGGGCGTGGCGCATTGCTGGACGACGCCGTCGTTGAACACGGCGATCCGATCCGACATCGTGAGCGCTTCGGTCTGGTCGTGCGTCACGTAGATGACGGTGAAGCCCAGCCGCTGGTGCAGCCGGGTGATCTCGAACTGCATCTGCTCGCGCAGCTTCTTGTCCAGCGCGCCCAGCGGCTCGTCCATCAGGACCAGCGACGGCTCGAAGATGAGGGCGCGGGCGAGTGCCACGCGCTGGCGCTGGCCGCCGGAGAGCTGGGACGGATGCCGGTTGCCGAATTCGCCCAGCTCCACCAGGGACAGGTATTCCTCGACCCGGGTCTTTATTGTGCTTCGTCCGACCTTCCTGGCCTTGAGGGGATAGGCGAGGTTTTCCGCCACCGTCATGTGCGGAAACAGCGCGTAGTTCTGAAAGACGATGCCGATGTTGCGCTTGTTGGGCGCGGTGCGGGTGATGGGAGCGCCGCCAATGAGGATGTCGCCGCCTGTGACGCTCTCGAAGCCGGCCAGCAGCATGAGCACCGTCGTCTTGCCCGAGCCGGACGGCCCCAGCAGGGTGATGAACTCCCCCTTGGCGACGTCCAGATCGAAGCCCTTCACGACCAGCGTCCTGCGGTCGTAGCTTTTCTTGACACCGATGAAGCGGAGGAACCCTTCCGAGGCTAGGCGTTGAGCCGTCTGGTCATCTCTTTCACCGCCGAGAGATGGCCTGCCCACGCTCTCTTGCCGAACGCCCGTTTCAGTGCGTTCCATGGCAGGGACCGGCAAGAGGGTTTATCCCGGACACTGGGTGGATTACTTGGACGAGTCTCCAACGACGTGTTGGGATACCGGCTCCGCTCGCTACCGCGTCCACGCCACGAGAGCAGTGCGCAGTGATTGCCACGGATCTCTTGACGTGCCCTGCCCTGACGTCTCGACTCACTCTTTGCAATTCCGTCGGCGGACTGCCATGCCGCCCATGCCGCGATTCCCCGCGCTGTTCAGCATGTACCCTCCCCCGAACCAGCACTCACCGCAGCGCGTGCGCGCCGGCCGTTGCGGTCGACACTTCAGTGGTTCGCAAGTATACAAGCTGTTATACGAATTGTATGACCAAAGCGGGGTTAGTTATGCGAATATAAGGAAACTTTCTCCCGCGCCACCCATCCCCGCGCTACCCGCGCAGGGCGCCAAACAAGAGCCAGGGACCAGCCGATGACCGCACCGCCCGATTCGCCCTCCGAGAACCCGACGCCCGACGAGTCGCGCCTGTCGACCCTGAGCAAGGCGCTGCTGCGCATCAGTGCGAGCCTCGACCTCGAGACCGTGCTGCGCGAGGTGATCGACGGCGCCCGCGCGCTCACCGGCGCGAAGGACGGATGCATCGTCACCATCGACGGGACGGGCGAGCCACAGGACTTCATCACCTCCGGCATGACCGAGGAGGAGCACCGCCAGATAGAGCAATGGGCCGACGGGCAGCAGATGTTCCGGCACCTTCGCGACCTGCCGGGCCCGTTCAGGATCGCGGACTTCGCAACCTTCGCGCAGTCGCTCGGCATGAGCTGGGAGTTCATGCTGTCGCGCGCCTGCATGTGCACGCCGATGCACCATCTCGGCGCCCATGTCGGCAACTTCTTCCTCGGCGACAAGCAAGGCGAGAAAGAGTTCACCGACGAGGACGAGGAGGCGCTGCTGCTGTTCGCGGCCCAGGGCGCGGCCGCCATCGTCAACGCCCGCACCTACCGCGCCGAGCAGCGCGCCCGCGCCGACCTGGAGGCCCTGGTCGAGACCTCGCCGATCGGCGTCCTGGTGCTCGACCCGCACACCGGCCAGCCGGTGGTGCTCAACCGCGAGGCCCGGCGCCTCGTCGAAGTCCTGCGCACGCCCGGCCGCGCAATCGAGGAAATGATCGAGGCGGTCACCTGCCGCCTCTCCGACGGGCGCGAGATCGCACTCGACCGCCTCTCTCTGGCCCAACGGCTGAAGAGCGCCGAGACGTTGCGCGCCGAGGAGGTCGTGCTCTCGACCGCCGACGGGCGCAGCGTCAGCGCGCTGGTCAACGCGACTCCTATCCATGCCGAGGACGGCACGGTCGAATCGGTGATGGTCACCGTGCAGGATCTCGCCCCGCTCGAGGCGATCGACCGGATGCGGGCGGAGTTCCTGGGGATGGTCAGCCACGAGCTGCGTACGCCGCTCGCCGCGATCAAGGGTTCCACCGCGACGGTGCTGGGGACCCCACAGAGCTTCGGCCCGGCGGAGACGCGCCAGTTCTTCCGCATCATCGACGAGCAGGCCGACCGCATGAGCGGGCTGATCGGCGACCTGCTCGACGCGGGACGGATCGACACCGGCACGCTCTCGGTCGCGCCCGAGCCCGCGGAGGTGGGGGAGCTTGTCGAGCAGGCGCGCACCGCGTTCCTCTCCGGCGACGGCCGGCAAACGGTGCACATCGACCTTCCGGCGGATCTTCCGCGCGTGATGGCCGACCGGGGGCGCATCGTGCAGGTGCTGAACAACCTGCTCGTCAACGCCGCCCGGCACTCCCCGGAGAGTGTCCCTATCCGTATCGTCGCGGAGCGCGACGGCATGCATGCTGCGGTCTCGGTGGTCGACGAGGGCCGGGGGATGTCGCCGGAGCGCCTGGCGCGCCTGTTCCGCAAGTACGGCGGCGCCGGCGACGGCGGGCCCGGTGTCGGGGGCGGGCTGGGGCTCGCCATCTGCAAGGGCCTCGTGGAGGCGCATGGTGGGCGCATCCGGGCCGAGAGCGCAGGGCCCGGCCAGGGGTCGCGGTTCACCTTCACCGTCCCCCTGGCTGAGGAGGCGGGCGACGAAACCGGCATGGTGCAGAGCCGGCGCGCGGCGGCGCGTCGAACCGGGGAGCAACCGCGCATCCTGGTGGTGGACGACGACCCGCAGATGCTTCGTTTCTTGCGCGACGCGCTGCTCGGGGAGGGCTATGCCCCGCTGGTCGCCGCCGACCATCATCAGCTTGCCGAGGTGCTGGAGGCGGAAAAGCCCGTGCTGGTCGTCCTCGACCTGGTCCTGCCCGGCACCGACGGCATCGAGCTGATGGAGACGGTGCCGGGGCTTGCGGACCTGCCGGTCATCTTCATCTCCGGCTACGGGCGCGACGAGACCATCGCGCGGGCGCTCGAGGCCGGCGCCGAGGATTACGTCGTCAAGCCCTTCTCTCCGACCGAACTCACGGCGCGGATCGGGGCGGCGCTTCGCCGTCGCACCGAGCCCGACCCGTTCGTTCTGGGGAAACTCGCGATCGACTACGCCCACCGCAGGGTCACGCTCGCGGACCGCGAGGTGGAACTGACGGCGACCGAATACGATCTGCTGCGCGTTCTCTCGCTGGGCCAGGGACGGGTCGCGACCTACGATTCGCTGCTGCGCCAGGTGTGGAGCGGGCGGAGCCACGCCAATCCGAAGCTCGTGCGCGCCTACGTCAAGCGGTTGCGCCGCAAGCTCGGCGACGACACCACAAAGCCGACCTACATTCTCACTGAGCGCCGCGTCGGATACCGCATGCCGCGCCGCGACGAGGTGTAGCGGCCGTCCCGCCGGCTCGCGACCCTGCGGGTCACCCCAGCATCCGGCCGCGCTCGTCCCCGGTCATGCCCGAGGCAGGGACGGCAGAAATTCTCTAATTATTCGCCTAATTCAACTCATTATGCGCACAATATTCGTTGATATGCCGGTATACTTGTAAGAGATAGATACCGAGTGTGGCGGTCGGCGCGCATCCGCCGTGGAGTTCTCTTGCCCTCTCGACGGCAGAACGCACGCGCCGGCCGTCGCGGCATTCGTGTCGAGAACCGGCACCGAGACCACGGGTTCCGGAGTACGCCATGAACGGTTCGCGCGCGTTCCCTGCCGCCGAGGCCCTCGACGCCAGCCCGAGCGCGCTCACGGTGGAGAACGCGTCGAACGATCCGGGGGCACAAATATGACCGATTCCATTCGATACCGACCGAAGCAAGACCTTGCCCATGGCGGCTATCACCAGACATGGATTGGGAAGAGCGATGCCGAGTTGACCGAGATCGGCCCGAATACGCCATGCGGTGAGTACTTGAGACGGTTCTGGCACCCCGTGGCGCTGGCGTCAGAGCTTGGTGCGAGGCCCAGGCTGGTTCAGGTGCTTGGCGAAGATCTTGTCCTGTTTCGAGACAAGAGCGACCGCATCGGCCTGGTGCACCGCCGCTGCCCTCATCGGCGCTCTTCGCTTGAGTACGGCGTTCCGGAAGAACGAGGTATCCGCTGCTGTTACCACGGTTGGCTTTTCGATATCGACGGGGCAGTCCTTGAGGTACCGGGGCAGCCCAAGAAGGTGGAAGAACGGGTTTGTCAGACCGTGACCCTGGGTGCCTATCCGGTGAAGGATTACAAGGGGTTGATATTCGCCTATCTGGGGCCGCCCGAACTAAAGCCCGCATTTCCCGTTTACGACACCTTCGATCTTCCCGGACAGGAACTCGTGCCTTACAAGGCGCCGTTTCACTGCAACTGGTTGCAGGTGCTCGACGCAATCGTCGACCCGCTTCACACCGCTTTCCTGCATTCACGCACCAGCCGTGAGCAGTTCTCGAAAGGGTTCGGGGAAATCGGCGAGATGAAGTTCTACGACCGGACAACGAGTTTCCTGGGTACTTCCACGCGCAGGGTCGGCGAGAACGTCTGGGTCCGCACAAACGAGCTGGTGCTCCCCAACTTCACCCAAGCCGGTGCGGCTTTTGCCGCTGACGGAAGCGAGCGGCGCTATTACGGGCGGACCGCATTTGTGCGCTGGGTGGTTCCGCTCAGCGACGAAGAGACGACGTGTTTTGCCTGGGCGGTTTTCGGCGACCGTGCCGACCCGCCCGAATACAACACGCCCGAAGGCTGCGAACTGATCGAACAGGGCGAGCTATTCGATCGATCCGACGAGGAAAAAAAGCTCTTCCCGGCGGATGCGGAAGCCACCGAGAGCATGGGCACCGTTACCGAGCATGAGAAGGAACACCTTGTGCCCAGCGACCGGGGCATCGTCGGCTATCGCAAGCGTCTGCGTTCACTCGTTCGCGCTCTGCAGGACGGTACCGAGCCGGTGCAGGCGGCGGACGGTTGGCACGATAGCCCGATCCCAACGTATGGCGGCGACACCGTCCTCCACAAGCCGAGCAATGGCAGCGACGACGGCGCACTGCTGCGCGCAGTCGGCGAAGCCGTGATGGAGGCGCAATTCGAAGCCGAGGGGCTGCCCGAGGACGAGCGCGTGGAGAGTGTCGTCCGCCGGCTCAAGCAAATCGAATCCGACGAGAGGGTCGACCAGGAATTCGGGTGAGCCCGATTGCCGTGATCGTGCGTGCCGGCGACAGGCGAATGGGAGGGCACGATGCCCGACATATTTGACCGTTACCACATCCCGCTGGACGGTTGGATACAGACGGCACTGGATTACCTGGTACAGGAATACCGCTCGATTTTCTATGCGATTCGTGGGCCCGTCGGTGCGATTCTGGACGGGATAGAAACAGCTCTATTGGCGGTCCCGCCGCTGCTCTTCCTGCCGCTTCTTTTCCTATTGTGCTGGCAGATTGCCGGGCTACGCATCGGTATTTTCGCCGCGGTGGCGATGACCTTCCTGGGGTTTATCGGGGTGTGGGACGAGGCCATGACCACCATAGCCCTGGTTCTGACCTCGGTGCTTTTCTGCGTTGTTATCGGGGTTCCGCTCGGCATCTGGGCCGCGCGGAGCGACCGGGTAGAGGCGGCGCTGCGGCCGGTTCTCGACGTGATGCAGACGATGCCGGGATTCGTCTACATGGTGCCGGTCGTGATGCTTGTCGGCATCGGCAATGTGCCCGGGATTATCGTTACCGTGATTTTTGCGTTGCCGCCCGTCATCAGGCTGACAAACCTGGGATTGCGGGAAGTCCCGCCCGACGTGCTCGAAGCAGCGAGAGCATTCGGCGCTTCGGAAACGCGGGTGCTGTTCCGTGTCCAGATTCCGCTGGCGGGACGAACCATCATGGCGGGCGTCAACCAGACGCTCATGATGGTGCTTTCCATGGTCGTTTACGCCTCGATGATTGCCGTCGAGGGCCTGGGGCAAATGGTGCTGCGCGGTATCGGCCGTCTCGACATGGGACTGGCTGCCGTAGGCGGCATCGCGATTGTCGTCCTCGCCATGATCATAGACCGAATAACTCAGGCTGCCGCGTCCTCCACTCGTGACAGAACAAACTGGAGGGAACGGGGCCCGGTCGGCGTTTGTCTACGCCTGACCCAACGCAGAGGGGCTCAAACCGCGCGTGCCTCATAAGGGCGATCGAGCCCGATGATCCAACCCAAAACCATAGGAAAGGATACACGACATGATTATCTGGGAGCGACTTCACCGGACTGGACGGTTGACGGCCTTCGCGCTCGTGCTGATCGGCCTGGGCGCATCGTCAGCCGCAATTGCCGGCGACAAGGGCACGGTCCGCCCGGCCTATGACGGCCTGTTGGAAGGACTGTTTCAGACGGAAGTGGTCAACATCGGCCTCGAACGCCTGGGCTTCGACGTGGAAAAGGTCAAGCACCTCGATATTCCGGCCATGCACGTCGCGGTCGGCCAGGGAGAGGCCGACTTCGTCGCCGTTCACTGGCAGCCTCTTCAGAACGTCTATTTCGACAAGGCCGGCGGAACGGACGCGATGACCAAGCTCGGCGCGCTGGTCGAGGGCGCGGGGCAGGGATACCTGATCGATTCCGCGACCGCCGAGGCGCACGGCATCGCGAATGTCGAGCAGCTCAAGGACCCGGAGATCGCCAAAATCTTCGATACCGACGAGGACGGCAAGGCCGACCTTGCCGGATGTCCGCCCGGCTGGGGCTGCGAGAGGGTCATTGAACACCACCTCGATGCCTATGGCCTTCGCGATACGGTGACGCACAACCAGGGGCAGTTCATGGTGATGGCCGCCGATGTGGTCGCCCGTCACGGTGCGGGCGAACCGGTGCTCTACTACACCTACACCCCGCTTTGGGTCTCCCAAGTCTTGCGGCCCGGAGACCAGGTGGAATGGCTGGAGGTGCCCTTCACTGCGCTTCCGGACGATGCCAAGGAAGACACCATGCTGCCGGATGGACGCAATATCGGCTTTTCCGTGAACACGATCAGGATCATCGCCAACAACGACTTCCTGAGCGAACACCCGGATGCGGCACGCTGGTTCGAATTGGTCAGCATCCCGATCGGCGACGTCAACGATGAGAACTACCAGATCCACCAAGGCGAGGACTCGTTCGAGGATGTCCGCCGCCACGCGGACGACTGGATCGCACAAAACCAGGAATTGTTTGACGGTTGGTTGGCCGACGCGCGTGGCGCCGGTCAGTAACCTCAGTCGCGGGTTATTCCGCGGCGTTGAAGAGGGCGCGCACTGTCCGGACGTTCCGTGATCCGGACGCGCGCCCAACCTTCGCTGCGACGATAGCGGGAGCTCGAAATGAGCGAACGAGAGGAACCCGCGGTCGCTGGAAGAGACGTCTGGAAGATATTTGGACACAATGTGGAGCACGCGCTCGAGGCGATACGATCGCACGCCCTGAGCAAGGAACAAGTGCTCGACGAATTCGGCGCAATCGTCGCGGTTGCCGGCGTGAATTTCGCGGTGATGCACGGCGAGATATTCTGTGTCATGGGCCTTTCCGGCAGCGGCAAGTCGACCCTTATCAGGCACATAAACCGCCTGATCGAACCCACCGCCGGAGAGCTGCTGGTCGGCGGTGTCGACATCAACAGCTTGAGCCACAAGCAGATGCTGCGCCTGCGCTCCGAAAAAATCGGCATGGTGTTTCAGAAAATGGCGCTGTTTCCGCACTGGAGCGTCGCGGACAACGTCTCATTCGGCCTTGAGGTGCTGAATGTCCCCAAACAGCAACGGCGGCAACGGTCGCAGGAGATGCTCGAGCTGGTCCAGTTGGGGGCCTGGGCAAAGCACTATCCGGACGAGTTGTCGGGCGGGATGCAGCAGCGCATCGGCTTGGCCAGGGCGTTGGCGACGGATCCGGAACTGCTGTTGATGGACGAACCCTTCAGTGCCCTGGATCCGCTGATCCGGCGGCAGTTGCAGGATGAGTTCCTGCATCTGTGGAAGACGCTCAACAAGACTTCGGTCTTCATAACGCACGATCTCGAAGAGGCGATCCGCCTGGGCGACCGAATTGCCATCATGAACGAGGGGCGCTTCGTGCAGGTCGGCACGCCGGAGGAGATCGTGACCGAACCGAAGGACGCCTACGTCGCCGAGTTCGTCCGGGGCATTTCCAAGCTGAAACTGGTTCGCGCGCATTCGGTCATGCAGCCGGTCGAACAATACGAACACGAAAATCCGGGAATGGAGGTGGCGCGCTACCGCTCCGTTCCGGACGATACGGATCTCGACAGCCTGGTCCAGATGAAGACGGTGAGCCTCGAGCCGGTCCTCGTCGTCAACGGCGACAACACCCCGGTCGGGATCGTCACCGTCTCCAATCTCCTGAACGGAATTCGAGGGAACGCACCGACATGATCCTGGCCAATCCTATTCGAATCGCACCAGAGGCCCGCGTATGGATCCGTCGCGCAAGATAAAGGTACACGTCAAGAACAACCACGCTTCGCCGGAGACATTTCCATCTACACCGGAGTCCGAAGCCGTGTTCACGACGACGCCAGAGCACTGGGCCGAAGCGGCCGGCCGGCATCCCGATGTCGCCCAACATGTGGACGTTTTCATCGATTGGGATTGCGACAATTTCGCCTGGTCGATGCGCGACACCGAGGTGCTGTTCTGCTGGGATCTGCCGACGCGGGACCTGGCCCAGATTGCACCGAACCTCAAGTGGATTCACATCATCGGCGCCGGTGTCGAGCACCTGTGCCCGATGGACTGGGTCCCCGAGGGCGTACAGGTGGTCGCAAACAAGGGCGCCCATGCGGCCAAGGCGGGCGAGTTCGGCCTGATGAGTATTCTGATGCTGCACAGCCATATGCCGGCCATTGTCACCAATCAGCGGAATGGCAACTGGCGGTCGCTCTTTTCGACGCCGATCGCCGGCAAGACGGTCCTTGTCGTCGGCGTCGGCAGTCTGGGCGGCGGCGCTGCAACACAGCTCAAACGCCTCGGGCTCGAAGTGCTGGGCGTCAATCGCAGCGGCAGACCGCATCCGCAAGTCGATGAAATGGTGACGACGGACCGGATCGACGACGTGCTGCCACGCGCCGACTACGTCTTCGTCTCGCTGCCGTCCACGCCGCAAACGGTGGGGCTGTTCGACCGCAGGCGGCTTGAACGGATGAAGCCGGGCGCCGGTCTCGTCAATGTCGGCCGTTCGTCCGCCATGGACTACGAGGCGCTTTCGGACCTCTTGCGAGCGGGCCGTCTTTCAGGCGCCATTCTCGATGTCTTCGATCCCGAGCCCCTCCCGCCTGATTCACCGCTTTGGCATGTGCCCAATCTTGTCGTGACGCCACATGTTTCCGCCGACGACGGCGACAACTATGTGCCGATGACGCTGGACATCCTCTTCAACAATCTCCGGCGCCATATCCGGGGCGAACCGCTCCAAAACGTCGTGCGGCCGGATTTGGGTTACTGACAAGAGAGGTGCATATCGTGACCACTGTGACCCGCCCCCGGCGGCGAACTCCGGGCCATTGTCGGAGCGGATGTACTCTGGGATGCGCCGACCGACCGTGACCACGCTCCTACCCCGCGACCTCGGCAATTCGGCTCGCGATACGGTTGGCAGCAGCCTTGAGGGGGGCGTTGGCCAGATGAGCGTAGCGAGCTGTGGTCTGCTCTTTGCTGTGACCCAGGAGCTTTCCGATCATGGGCAATCCCTCTCCGACCAGCGGACCGCCACTCGCGTTCCACCTCCACTCTCTCCGGCGGTGAGAAAAGTCCACGGACGATGCCACCTGCGTCCCCCCTCCGCCCTCCCGGGCCGCAGGCCCAGACGGCGCGACAGCGAGTCAGACTTCCACGTGCGCAGAGCGCACGATGCGCCGACTGGCGCGTAAGCCAAGCGAGCGGAGCTAATGCTCCTGTATCTGATTCACTGCGGCGAAGGCGCCGACCATGCTGACGCTGTTGCTGTCGCTGACGACAAATCGGCCGCCGATGGCACCTGGCATTTTGTCGCGGCGCCCGCCGTCGAACCATTCTGCCGCCCAACGGCCGCCAACGACGATCTTGCCGAACGTGCCGTGCGCAAAGCCACCCGGAATATGAGGGGGCGTGGGCATGAGGCGAACCGGTACCGGGAGGTTGGTGAGCGCATCCATCCACGTTGCGAGATCGATCCTCCAGCCCGCACCGATCGCATCGCTGCCTTGGGTAAATCCGGTGATGCTGCCCAGCATGTTCCCGAGGTTCAGGTCGGCGGCCTCGGTGGGCTCTCCCTCCCCGAAGTCGACCACAAACTCGACCTCGGCGACGAAGTGCCCGCCGTCGATGTCGGCGATTCCCTTGTTGACGTATTGGCCGGTTGCCACTCCCCTGTAGACAGCCTCGCCGCGTAGTGCTTCGAATTCGTCTGTGGCGATGGTTTCTCCGATGACGTATGGCTGCATGCCTGCACTTCCAAAAGACCCAATCTGAACGGAAGCGCTGCGATCGTCGTCGGTCGTTAGCCACCACCCGACATTCATGAACGAGGCATCCGAAACCGTTGCGACAGCGGTAACGCCCTCGTCGGGAAGAAACACAAGCTTGGGAGACTGCGGTGTTGCGGCCTCGTCATCCAACTCCGTCCAAATGGCATTTCCAGCGGCATTAACGCCGACGGTTACAGATTCGGTCTCGGTTGTCTCGCCGTCGAAGGCCCTGAAAATGCCGGGCACACCGCTGAACGTCCCCCTGCGCCCGAGCGCGGTGATTGTGACGGTCTCGTGGTTGATATTATCGGGCAGCCAGGAGCCGTCGATCCGTCCGCCGTCGCCGACCGATGGATCGATGAACAATACCCTGTTTGCGCCCGTTCCCGCCTGGAGCACTGCGTACCTCGAGCCCAGGGTAACGTCCCTGGGAGGGCCTTGATTGCTGTAGACGACGGCGGTCGTCCTTGTACCGGCGGGATGGGAATTCTCCCACCTCTTGCTTCTCCATATTCCGACGGCGGGCCCCTCGGTAGGCGTAACGTCGTCCACGTTCTTCTGGAAGCCGTCGCCGGCCGGCAAGTCGAACCGCCGAGCACGGTCGAGGAACGCATCCTGCGTTGCGGCATCCGTGGACACGTGCAGGGCTTTGGCAAGCTCGAGCAGCCGTGCTCTCCTGTCCATCGCCTTGAGGGCGGCAATCTCCGCCTCCAGGCTGGCGACTTTGGCCTCTACGACCTGTATGGCCTCAATGGCCTCATTGCTCTCTATGCCCTCCTCGCTCTCCAAGTCCTCGGCTGGCGGAGGGAGAGTCGGGCTCGGCGCCTCGACGCACGCGCCGAGCGCCAATACGGCTGCCAGGGCGGCGGCTCCGACCGGAAACGCTTTTTTTCTCATAAATAGTGATCCCACGGCGTATCCTATTCTTATAGGAAGCTAGACGATTCGCCTCATTCGTGGCAAGACCCGATCAAACGCGTCCATTCTTTGATTTTCGGTCGGTCTCTTCGCGGACCGGGTCTCGCCACGGACCGCGCTTGCCGGTCGGCTCCGCCCACGATGCGATTTCTCGGCCGACGCGCTTCGCGCTCGCCGGCTGTTGCCGACGCTGCACCTGAAGCGCAAGACGTTGCCGCCGGTCTACGCAGACGGCGCTCCGTCTCCTCGCGGCGCCGGTAGCCGACAGCGTCGTCCACTGGCAGAGCCATAATCATGAGTCATAGCCTATAACGGATTGTCATACATTTCCACGGAATTGGTACTTCCGCCTTCGCCCGGGACGAATGAGAGTGACCGCCCGATCCACGGATGCGGTGGTCACTCCAATGGATATCGAGCGCTCGAAGCCGACGGTTTCGCGGAACAGGAACGACGGCGCAGACGCGTCGGCCGGCGTCTTCGACTCCGGCACGAATCCGTTCGCAACGGCCGTTGCAGCGGGCGCGCGACGGGAGGGTCGTGACTCGTGGAAGAGGATCGGAAGAAACGTTGCTGTAATCGGTTGGATGCGACTCACCCGACGGAGTCGGCAACCGAAATACGATGCGAATTGGCGTTGCGCAATGCGTGCGCTATTGCGTCAGTGGAAATTACATTCGAGTCGACTGTGTTGTTCGGTAACACTTGTATCTCGTCAATATCAGCAAATCGTATTGCGTAACCTCCTCAGTTCAGAATCAAGACGGCACGTTAATCTTCATCGGTATCTCAATTTCGTTCAGGACCTGTTTACCATGCCATGGATCCAATACGAAGGGCGACGAGTGCAGTGCGTGAGGATAACAGGCGCACGCACTCTCGCCCGCAGAACAGGCGGCATGCAGAGATGAGGACCGCAGTCAAAGGCGCGACCTGCGTACGTCGTCAAGGATTGAAAACGCCCGCCCGTAGAACCGGCGGGCATGGGTACCGTGCTGGCGCGGAACACCAGCGATTCGCGAGGAAGACAGCGGGAAAAAGTGCGATGAAGCTAAGCAACCTTTCACGGCAATTCCGCCGTTATCTGCGTGCTCGGAAGGCCGTGTCCGCGCTCGAGTACGCCATCCTGGTCGGGGTGATCGCCGTCGGTATCGGCGGCACCCTGCTCGCGTTCGAGGACCAGGTCACGGAGGCGATCACGGACATCGGCGACGTGGTCGGCGACATGCCCGGCGGCCTGGCCGCTCCGGATCTCGGCGGCGGCGGCAGCACCGGCGGCGGCACCACCGGCGGCGGCACCACCGGCGGCAGCACCGGCGGCTAGCGAACGCCACAGTGGTCGGTGGGGGGTCCTCCGCCAGATGTGGGAGCCAACGCTCTCCACGATCGACAGGATCGGGCCCCCTCCGCCATTCCTCGGTGCCAGCTCGTGGCTCGTTTTGCGACGACACCGACCGGTGCGCCGGCGCGGCGTGGGGAGGGCGATGCGCGATCGTCCTCCCCACCGTTGCGGGTGCTCGGCCTGACATGAAGACCCCGAGACTGGCAGCCTGCAAACGGCCGTGCGGCTCTTCCCGCCGAAGGCGCAGGGCGTCGCGACGTCTCGTCCCTCGCGGCGCCCTGTTTGCCCCTCGCGCCGCTCGTTGGCCCAGCTTCGGTCGACCGGGAACCGAACCGTCGGCGACACACCGTTGGATTCAGAAAGCAAACCCGTGATCGCGTTCGATCTGGCCTCCCGCATCAGAGGACTATCGGCAAAAAAGCGTGTCCGCGCCGAGCCCTTGGCATTCGTCGGCCCCGAGGACGCGTCCGTGGAGGGGCGTCTCGATGCCGACGATGCCGGGGACACGGGAGCCGGCACCCTCGTCTGGGCGCGCAAGCCGCCCCGAGGAGGCGGGGAGGGAGCGGGACAATCCGAGTCTGCCTCTCCGCAAGCCGAGCCGTTCGCCTCTGCGCCATTCGATGAGAAGGCCTCATCGGCACCCGGTGAGACAGCGGGCGCGTCGGAAGTCCTGGATGACCGTGACGGGGACTCCGGTCGCGTCGAGCCTTACCGGCTTCCGGTCGAACGCAGCATGCAGTCCGAGCAATCGGATGACGGTCTGGGCCGCCCGTTTGCACCGGCACCGGGCATGGGCGTCCCCGACCTCGCGGACGACCACGATCGCGAAAACGCGGATCGGGATGAGCCGCCCAACGGTCACGGCGCATCGTCGGATGCGACCGGCGTCCTGGACCTCCACGCCGGCCCTTCAGCCGTTCAATCTCCCCATGAAGAGACATTCGATGCGCCTACCTCCGAGCCCGACGATACCGAGACACCGGATTTCGGAACCGTCTTCGATGGCGCGAACCTGCAGCAGCATGCAGCGGCTACGCCTCAAGCCCAGTCCGTAACGCCGATGGACCCCGGCCCCGGTCAGGATTACGAGCTGGGGGTCGAGGCTCGAGCCGATCGCACCGGCCTGGCCGATCTCCCGCTGGCCGCGATTGCCTTCGCCACCGATCCCGATACGGAACACACCCTCCGCGAGAGCCTCCAGGATCGCGACCTGCCGTTCTTCGGCTGTCAGGAGCCTCAGATCCGGCACGGAGACCTGCGCGCCGCGATCGACGCGCTGAGCAAGAGGCGTTCGGTGAAACTCGCAATCGTTGACATCGATGGGTCCCCCTACCCGGTGGGCGCGCTCCACGAAATGGCCGGGATCTGCGAGGAGGGAACGATCGTCATCGCAGTCGGCTCGACCGACTCCGCGAAGCTCGGGCGGGAGCTGCTGATTGCCGGCGTGAGCGATTATCTGGTCAAGCCGATCGCGGCGAACGCGGTGCACGAGGCGATCGATCATGCCACCGCGCCTGAGGAGGATGCCCGCTCGTACGGTACCGTGGCGGGTTTCGCGGGAACCGGCGGAAGCGGATCGACCACGCTCGCGGCGGCGGTGGCCATCGAGGCGGCGAGGCAGGGGCGTTATGTGTCGGTGCTCGACCTCAATCGCACCGTTGGCGCGGCAGCGTTGGCCCTCGATGTCGAGCCGCCTACCGGACTCGACCAGCTCTTCGAGCTGGCTGCGCATGGAAGCGCCGACTTGGAAATCGTGGACACGGTAAGGGTCAGTCGCTCGGACCGGATTGCAGTCTACGCCTACAAGCCGAATGCCGCGCTCCCCTCCATACCGGATGTCTCTGCAGTGAACTGGCTGGTCACACAATTGAGCCTGCGCTCGCAACTGGTCGTTGTCGACGGGCTCGACGATCCGGTGTCCTGCGTTGACGTCCTCGGCAAGGTCGACACGCCGGTTCTCGTTTACGAGCCGACGAATGCCGGTTTCAGGCGTGCCGCGCGCATCCTCGGTCTGCTCCGCGATAACCCGGCGGTCGTTCTGGTGGAGAATTGTGCGCGTTCGATCAAGCGAAAGAGGCGCACGCACTCGCCCGACGCGGCAGGGCTGGAACGACAGCCGGACATCGTCGTCCCGTTCGAGCCGTCTCTCCCCGAGACTTCGAACCGAGGCTGGCCTGAAGGCCGGTTGCCGCGCTCTCTGCGTAAACCGCTGGACAGCCTCGTCGACCGAATACTTGCGTCTCCCGTTGAGGGCGAGCCCGCACTGTCTCAGTCTGCCCGGAGGACCTGAAGATGTCCGGCCGCGCCTTTGGCCGCCGAGCTCGACAGAGCGTTCCGTCGTCGGCTCCCAACCCTTCGGAGTCTCTGGCGACCGCTCCGCCCGAGACGAGAGAGGCCGCGAGTCCGCCCAGGCGCGGTGCAGTGACGGATTCGGTGATCGCCGACGTCGCAGCCCAGATCCATCCGACCATCGTCAAGTCGCTGAACATGACGAAGATCGAGGATCTCGACAAAGACACTCTCTCGTCGCAGCTCTTCGATTTTCTCGAAACGAGCCAGACCAGCGCGGCGGAACTGGGGCCGGTCGACCGGCAGCGTGTCGTTACCCAGCTCGTCCAGGACATAAAGGGTCTGGGGCCCATCGAGCCTCTGCTTGGCGATCCCCACGTCTCGGACATCCTGATCAACGGTGTGGACAACGTATACGTCGAACGGCGCGGCCAGCTTGAGCAGGTCGAAGTGCGTTTTCGCGATGACCAGCACCTGTTGACGATCGCTCAGAGGATCGCCGGTTGGGTCGGTCGCCGCGTGGACGAGTCGAGCCCGATGGTCGATGCGCGCCTGCCCGACGGGTCTCGCGTCAACATAATAATTCCACCGCTGGCGCTCGACGGCGCAGCGGTTTCGATCCGGCGATTCGTGGTGCGCGGTACGAGCCTCTTGGAGATGGCCGAGCGTCACGTGCTTTCGCGGTCCATGGCAATGATGTTTGGAGTCGCGGTGAAGTCCCGGCTCAACATCCTGGTCAGTGGCGGCACCGGTGTCGGCAAGACCACGTTCATGAACGCGCTGTCGCGGGAAATCGGCCACAACGAACGACTGATCACGATCGAGGACGCGGCGGAACTCCAGCTGCAGCAGCCGCATGTGATCCGGCTCGAGACCAGGACCATGAGCGCGGAGGGCACCGGGCAGATCACCATGCGCGAACTGCTCATAAACACGCTCCGGATGCGCCCCGATCGCATCATCGTTGGCGAGGTGCGCGGCTCGGAAGCCCGGGAAATGCTTCATGCCATGAACACCGGTCACCCCGGCTCCATGTGCACCCTTCACGCCAACAGCCCCCGCGATGCCCTGACCCGTCTCGAGAACATGCTCCTGATGAGCGGCGATACGCCGATCCCGGTCCTGCGGCACCAGATCGCTTCCAGTATCGACGTCGTCGTGCAGCTCGAGCGGCTTCGTTCGGGGCACCGCTGCGTGAGCAGCATTACCAATGTCGTCGGTATCGAGAACGACATCCTCACGACGGAGGAGATCTGGCGGCGGTGTCCCGGAGACGACAAGCACGTCTTCGAGACCTCCGGGCGGTTGCCGTCGTGGATCGACGCGGTCGACGCAGTCAACCTGCGAGAGCCCCTCATGGCCGCAATCAATGGCGATCCCAAGATGGGGGAGGCAGAACTTTGATGCTGCTTCTCTTCGCAATCGGCGGCGGCGTCTGGCTCGCGGTCCTGGCCGTTGGCATCGTCTTGTGGGGGCGTTCGCGAGACCGGCGATTGCGTGAACGGATCAAGCAGGCCGCCCACCCGCTTTCCCAGGGCGCCAAAGCCGAAATCGAGCCCGAGGAGAGCATCTTCCGCCAGACCGAGCGCCGCTCGCGACTGTCGAGGGCCATCAATGCGCGCTACTCGCTGATCGAACCCCGCCGCGCTATTCCGATGATGATCCTCGCGGCGGCCGGCGCCTGCATCGCGGCATGGTTCGGGATGTGGTTCCTGCAGTTTGAGCCGGGCTGGTGGATCATACCGTTGCTCTGCCTGGTGGCTTACGTCGCGGCCCGGATGACGGCGTCGCTGCTGCAAAAGCGCAAGGAAGCCGAGTTCATCCGCCAATTTCCCGAAGTCGTCGATCAGATCGTGCGCCTGGCCCGTGCAGGCGTGCCTCCTCTCGAAGCGATATCCGTCGTCGCCCAGGACTCTCCGCCGCCGGCGGGGCCGGCCCTGCAAGAGGTTTGCGAGGGTCTCAATGCAGGACTCGATGCCGAGACCGCGCTCAGCCTGACCTCCCGTCGAATCAAGCTTGCCGAGTTCACGCTGTTCGCCTCCGTCATTCGCCTGCAACGCCGGTCCGGCGGCGGGATCACAGCTTCGTTCTCGAATCTTGCCAACACGCTTCGGGAGAACCGCACCATCGCGCTCAAGGCGCGCGCCTCCACCGCACAGACGCGCCTGACCCTGATGGTGCTGACCGCCATGCCGGCGTTGGTGCTGGTGGGGCAATCTTTCATCTCGCCCGAGTCCGTCGACATCCTGTTCGAAACGGACCAGGGAGTTTTCATGCTGCGTCTGGGAATCGGAATGATTGTCGTCGGCCTGCTCGTCGCGCGCAGCATCGGTGCGCGCTTTCAGCAGTGAGAGTCGCGGGGAATGACCATGTCCGCATCCATGCTGGTGATCGTGGGGTTAATTTCGAGCGGCGTTCTCCTGACGTTCTTGTCCCCGCTCGTCTTCCGCGAAACGAAGCGCTCGCGCTCCCTCGACCGGCGGCTTGGGGTCGCGCGCCGTCAGGCGGGAATGCCTGCCACGAAGATTACGCGCTGGCGTGTGGGAGACACCGCCGGCATGTCCCTGCGGGCGCTCGGTCTGAGCTTGGCGCGCCTCGGTTCGATGCTGATTCCGATCAGTGGCAAGGAGCGCGACAAGATCGCGCGGCTGCTCCTGAACGCGGGCTTCGACCGGCAGGATGCGCTCTCGCTCTTTCTCTCCGTGAAGCTCGGATGCGCGCTGATCTTCGCCAGCCTGGCTGCTACGGTCGCGTTGCAGCTGGAAATCGTCAGCGAAAACACGCTGCTGGTTGTCGTCGCGGGCGCCCTCGGGCTGGTCGTCGGCGGCATCTCGCCGGAGTACGTGTTGCGAAAGCTCGCCGCCCATCGCCAGCGCAAGATGGAGGCAGCGCTTCCTCACGCTCTCGATCTGCTGGTGATGTGTCTCGAAACCGGCCTCACGTTCGAGCGGGCGCTCGCCATTGTGGCTGAAGAGCTCAGGGTCATCGAAAAGAACCTGGCGAATGAGTTCCGAATAATCGACGCGGAGATGCGTGTCGGAAGGGATCGGCGCAGCGTCCTGCAGGACTACTACCAGGGCTGCGAGATGGACGGTCTCCGGGATCTCTCGATGGCCGTGATTCAGGGCGATCGATACGGCACGCCGGTGGCGCAGGCGACCAGGAACATCGCAGAGGGCGAGCGGGTTCAACGGGCCGCGAGAATCACTGCGCAAGCCGCACGGCTGCCAGCGCTCATGACCTTGCCGATGCTGCTGTTCGTCGTGCCGGGCACGATGGTTCTCGTTGCCGGACCCGCGTTCCTAAACGCGCTTACCGCACTCTCGGGACTGGGGAAATAGCATGTGCGCCAGGTGCCGCCGGATCGTCGATGCGTGCGCGGGCAAGCCGCGCCGGCGTATGGCGGCACGCCGATCCACGTGGCACCGACCCGAGTCGGCGTGGCGTCGCGGTCTCGCCAGCGAGGCCCAAGGAGCGTGAGACGGGGCACATGGAAAATATCGATCTTTGGTTGCTGGAAGGAGGTGCCTGCGTTCTGTTCGCCGTCAGCATGGCGACCGATCTGAGACGCCGGCAGATTCCCAACACCGTTCCGGTCCTGCTGCTCGCGCTGTTCGGGGCTTATGCCTTTACCGACACGATCGGTTCGCTTGGCTCGCTCTGGCCGCATCTCGTCATCGGCGTCGTCATGCTCGGCGTGGGGTTTGTGCTTTACCTGACCGGGAGCCTTGGGGCGGGCGACGGCAAGTTGCTGGCTGTGGCCGGTCTTTGGGTGGGGCTCGCCGACATGAGGTTGTTCCTGTTCGGCTTGGGAACGGCCGCGCTCGCACTTTGCGTCTTCGTCATGCTGCCGTTCGCGACAACGAGGAGCATGCGCAGGAACCTGCCGTTCGCGCTTGCGATCGCTCCGGCGGCCATGGCCGCCATCATCGTACGCTCCGCGTCGCACGGACCTTAGCGGGGGAGGCTTCGTCCGATGCAACGATATCGAACCGTAATCTTGCTGGTGCTGCTCGGCCTCCTGCCCCTGATCGCGGCTGTCTTCGTCGCGCGTCTGTTCCTGTTCAACGAACCGGTCCAACCCGCGCAGGCAGAGGTCGCTCCGGTCGAGCCTGTACCGGAACCCGTCGAGGTCGTGGATACCACCGAGGTGCTCGTAGCGGCACGTCACTTGCCGCTCGGCACGCTGCTGGGGGAGGAGGATCTCGGCGTGCGCGAGGTCGACATCGGCGCCGTTCGTTCGCATCATGTCGAGGTCGGCAGGAAGATCAAACCAACCGCGCTGTTCGGTCACGCCATGCGCCGAGAGGTCGGGGCCGGAGAGTGGCTCACGTGGTCGGCCGTGGTCGGACCGGGCCAGCGCGGCTTCCTGGCGGCAGCGCTCAGGCCCGGCATGCGCGCGGTAACGATCCAACTGGGGAAGGGGGCCCGGCACGCCGGGCTGATCGATCCGGGCGACCGCGTCGACGTGCTACTCACGGCCCTGATCGAGGCCACGCCGGACGCCAGTCCGCAGAGGGTATTCTCGCGCACGATCATCGAGAACGTCAGGGTCGTTGCCGTGGACCGCCGAATCGAAATGGGCGTCCCGTCGGGCAACTCGACGGACCAGACAATCGAGCGCACCGAAATCGTCACCGCCACCCTCGAGGTCTCACCGGATCAAGCCAACCGCCTGGTGCTCGGCGAACGTGAGGGCAGTCTTTCCCTTGCGGTTCGTTCGCTCGCGGTCACGGCCTCACCTCACGACGGTGGAACGCCAATAGGCCTGAACGAGATCATGGCCCTGCCGCTGCCGAGCAATGGGGACGACGCGGAGGATTCGGAACCACTCGATGCGGAAAGGATCGGGTCCGAACGGGTCGTGCGCGTCATTCGCGGCGACCAGGAAATCAACGAGGTGTTTTCCGATTTCGAGAACGCAACCGATTGATATCCCGATATAGCCCAAGCTGCCGCCGGCGGGGTAAGCGCCCTCTCACGCATCCCATTTGAGAACCCGAGCGCTCAACGCCAAGTGATTTAGGAGGCCGCGTCGAGTGCCGGCCGAGTGGGCTGGGGACGGACGGCGGCGGCGGGCGGGGCGGTCGATGACGACGCGTTGGCGAGCGGCCTTCGCGGCGAGCCGAAGCACTCTGAATTGCGCCGCCCGCCGGTCCGGTTCAGCGCTTCCGGCGGGGCGGAGAATCGTTCTGTGCCGAAGCGGCATCGGGCTTGGCATTCCGCGCTCCAGTCGCGGCCAATTCCTGCGACACCACCTCTCGGATGATCCGCTGTAACTGGACGAGAGCCGACAGGGATCTTGACGATCGCCTCATGATCAGTCCTGTGCGGTGTCGTCGTCTGCCCATGTCGGTTGGCAGGGGCTTGAGCGAGACACCGGGCAGCTTGTCGATGACGTTCAGGGGGAGATAGGAGAGGTAGCAGCCTTCCTGCATCATGGAGAGACCGGTCAGGTTGGATCGCACGATCGCTTTCACCCGTTTCTTGGTCCGGCTCTCGAGCTCGCTCATGACGTGGGCCAGGGAAGGCAGGTTGTCGCAGTCCGTTTCCCCGTTCGAGACCGCGTCGTATTCGATCCAGGGATAGGCGGTCAGTTTTGCGCAGTTGATCTTCGTGGTGTGCAGGGGATGGCTCTCGTGGGCCACGATGCCCCAGGTCATGTCGAGCACCCGCTCCGGCAGGAGAAGCGGCGACCATTCCCCGTTGCCGCCGATACTGCCGCAATGCAGGTCGCTTTCGCCGGAGATCAGCGATTGAATGCCGTCGGCATAGGTCGCGGCCCGCAGCTTCAGTTCGACATCGGGATGCTTCTCGTGGAACTTGTAGATCGTGGCGGGGACGACGGTATCGGCCCAGATTTGATCGGCGGTGATCGACAGCATTCCGGTGTGCCCGGAGAGTGTGGAGCATATTTCCTGCTCGGCGCTTTCGATTTCTCGCAGGATGTGCCGGGCTCGCTCTGCCACCATGCTTCCCAGGGGCGTCAGGCGGACGCCGGTTGAGCTACGCTCGAACAGCTTGCCTTTGAACTGCTCCTCGAGCTTGCAAATGATGCGGGACAGGGCCGGCTGCGAAATGGCGATCTTCTCGGCGGCGCCGAGAATCGACCCTGTATCCGCCACTGCAAGAAACTTCGCCAGCTCGTGGCGCTTGTCGAACATGGTATCTCCCCACCACCCATACCGATCGATCTGACGTCGACAGCCCTGTTTTTCGTTTTGGGTCGGTCGACAATCCAGATCGAACACAAGAAGCGCGAATGTCGTCTGTACGGTCCGCGCGTGGAAATACAAATTCATTTATATATATGCTTTTTGATTATATCAACATGGCAAATCTATGGCGGCCCGCCCGGCTCACGCGGCTGCTCCGCAGCCGTGCAACCATTGCTGCGACGCTTCGCGCCGGAGAAGACGGCTCGACACTAGTGCCTGATTTCGAGGACTTGCGGGCAGAAGCCGCCGGTGCAGGGTGATGGACACAGCGCGGCGGCCGCCCTCAGGGACTGGGCGGTACTTGATCGGGTCTGCGGAAAGGAGTCACGTGGACGCGATAGGTGTTCCCGGTAAAGATCGAGCTTGTAAGAAAACCCGCCCCAAGAAGTTGTGCGCAGACTTCCGCCACGACAACCGCTTCGCCGTCGACGAGCGGCACTGTAGCATCCGATCCCACCAGCATCGTTTCCCAACCCACCGCACTCAGGCCGGTACACTCCTGGGCAAGGGAATCGGTCCTTCGGGAATCGCCGAAACGCATCGTGTCGTCGGTCCAGACGATCTGTGCATCGTTACCGGGTTGCTTTTGGATAACGGAAATAACGAACACGACATCGACCGAAGAGCCCAGCTCCTGCTCGTAAAGATATTCGCCGAGAGCGTCCAGCTGATCGCCGTAGTCGCTACCGGTCTCGCGCGCAACGAAGTCGGACAGGATGACTGCCAGCCGGCCACTGGCGGACCTCGACTTGACCATTGCGTATACGTCGAAGACTACCATGAGGACGACGATCATCACGAGCGCCGCAAGACCGAGCTCGATCAAGGCCGATCCGGAACGCCCGCGAATAAAGCTGCGATTTGTCATGCGAGACGCGAACATAGGAGCCTCCAGCGAGGTT
The DNA here is from genome assembly GCA_022820945.1 of Alphaproteobacteria bacterium. Classification (GTDB taxonomy): domain Bacteria; phylum Pseudomonadota; class Alphaproteobacteria; order UBA828; family UBA828; genus WTGU01. The sequence continues at coordinate 26,180 of JAJEEP010000003.1, forward strand.
CACTCGAGCGGCTCACCGCGCGCAATGCCCCGGGCAACCCTCGAGCGGACTACATTGTCTTCGGAGTCCTCTGAAAGCCATGACCAGGGCGGTGTATCCCAGCCTATTTCCACGACAACCATGCTCGTGTGAGTTTCGGCGGCGTCCGGGCTGGTACCGTTAAGGAGGTTCATTGGACTCACTCCCGTGTAAACTTCGAAAGTCCAGGTCGAGCCGCAGTCGAAAGCCGCGCTGAGTTCCAGTTCCGCCTTTATGACTCTGCACGCCAAGGCGCGCTCCAAATGCGTGTTACCCCAAATGGCGGGCGATAATGCGAGATGATACGCCGCAGACCATGCTGCGCGGCGGTACTTGTCGGCCGCGTAGGCAGAGCTCACAATCTCGGCCACTCCGGCGAACGCCAACAGCAGAACCAGAATGCTGAGAAGCGTCGTAATCGAGCCGGCCCCATCCTTCAAACGCAAGAATGAGTGCACGCGGCTCACAATGGCTGGGAGCGTCACCTTGTATCCAGTTGTCTCAGGCTCCACCGTAAGCGACAGGCCACTCGAAGACTCATCCCGTGTCCGCCCATTCATCGAAGCCGGAATTCTGACTGACATACGAAAGATCGCCCCATTCGCGTTGACCGATAAGCGTATTTGTTCCGGCCGCCGGCGGTAATGCCGATTGTGACGATTTGCATAATCGGGCGTTATAGATGAACCCCGGCAGAGGTCTCAGCGCACGCCGCTTGCACGCGATGCGTCGCTCCGCGACGGTCTCGGGCTGCCGGTCTCTCCGCCAGCGGCCATAAGCATCGCAAATAGAACTTTCTGAAAACGGTATGCCCCTGCCGGCCGCGAATTGCGCACAATTGTTCCGGTCCGGTTTCGAGCCGGACGGCCCAACAGGTTTCGAGCGGCCCATACGGAAAGGGGTGAGCGGCTAATGGCGATGTTCTCCCGTAGGTCCGCGGCGGACTTCCTGACGTCTCTGGCGAAGAACCGGCTTTTCCGCTTCTGGCGCGACACCGGCGCGGCAGCGACAGCGCTGATGGGGACGGCGGTCGTCGTCATGTCGGTCGGCGCCGGGGCGTACATCAGCGACCATCTCTGGATTTTCGACCAGCGCGACAAGCTGAAGTCGGCGACGGACGCGGCGTCGGTCGCGGCGATGGTGGAGATGAACGACATCCTGCTCGGGAATCCGAGCATCGAAGACCAGGAGCTGCAGACGGTCGTGGAGGACGTGGCCCGGCGCTTCGTCACAGCGAACCTCGCGGATTTGCCCCCGGACCGGTACGCGCAGGCGGTGGACTCGCTCCAGCTCGAGGTCACTCTCGACCGGCAGGACTCGGGACTGTCCGTGCAGGCAGAGGCGGACCTGGGCGGGTTCCTCTTCTCGTCCATGCTTCCGCTGCTGAGCGGAGTGACGCCGGTCTCGTCGGTGGGTGTCAGCTCGGGCGCCCAACAGGCGTTGGCGCCGACGCACGTTGTGCTGGCGATCGATACCAGCAGGTCGATGTCAAAGGACTTTAATGGAAACGATCCGCGACCGGGCGAGTCCAGCAAAGGGGAATTGACGAAAGAAGCGGCCCTGGCGTTGGTCGATTTCCTGAATCCCAACGCGCACAATCAAGTCGCGATCGGCGTTGTGCCGTGGGATGCGCTCGTCAAACTCGACAGTGGTGCCCGGCAGGTTTGGAACGACGAGGGTTGGGCGGAATACCCGCGGTCCCGCCGATACGGAGCCGCATACATGTGCAGGCCAATCAGCAATTGCAGAGGCACCGCCGTGCGAAATGAGCAGTTGCGGCTTTCCCCACCCAGTTGGCGAGGTTGTCTCGAGGAACATCGCGTATCCGAGAGTGGTCATGCGGAACGACCGCCGGACGAGGATCTGCTGGAGCACCCGTCGACGATGCCGTTCGCAGAGGAGATTTACTCGGCATCATATGGATATTCGTACATCTGTCAGCGACATCCGTCGCCAGGCGATTTTGGCGCTCAGTATTGCTACTATAGAAGGCCGGGTGCCCATCAATATACCGCATTATCCGCCGCTCAATACTTTTGCGAGGCGAGCCCCATGCGCCCGCTCAGCTCGGACGCGACCGCAATCAAGAGCCATATAGACGGGCTGGAATTCGAAGGGCCTCTGACATACTCCGCGCTCGGCGTTCTGTGGGCGCAGCGAATGCTCATGCACCAGTGGGCGGACGTATGGGATGGCGATGTCGATCCGATCGACCCCTCGACAGAGGGATATGTAAGAAGAGTCATCGTGCTGTTCACCGACGGTGTAGACACCCGATGCGGACCCTTTACTTTCCACCGGAATTGTACATTCTGGGACGTTGGCTTGGCGCGTAGCGTGGCGTGCAGCGCGGCAAAGGCCGAAGGCACCGAGATCTTCGTTGTGGCTGCGATACGCGGCATGAACAACGCGATGGGCAGGGAGCTCCGGGATTGTTCGAGTCACGACGACGACTCCGATGTGCAATACACGTTTCTGAACATTCGCACTGAAGAGCAGATTGCAAGGGCCTTCGCCACGATCGGGCTTCAACTGAAGACGTTGCGGCGGATCCATTGAACCCCGGATACTCTCTGTCCCGTCGACCGACGACGTCGAGTATCGGTATGGAAGCGCTCGGTTCAGCCCCCGATCGTAATCCGCCGCCTTCGTACCGGTCACCGTTGCGCAGTGCCGTAGCAGCTCCATACCTATTGCCAGCCGGGTTCTGCTCCGATGGCACAAAGCCGACGGGTATGCTGTCTCGTTATACGAACTTCCCGCTTAAGCATTAGCTGAGACAACTCGGATCGGTTTACGAAGTTTGAGAGAGAATACGGTTATCCGCTGAGAGCCAAATGGCCAAGAGCAATCAATGTCCGGTGATGGTGCATGCGGTATTGCGACTTCAGCTCGCTAAAGTGTCATCGTCGCTCGATCAGCCAGGAACGTATCCGGTTCGGTCTAAACCGCCGCATCGGCATTGAAATCCCCGGCTCGAGTTAACGGAAAAGAAATCAGAATTTCTCCCATTCAGATTGGTGGATCGCGCGATGACCAAACCAATTCCTGCCGTTGCGGAACATGGCTGCTTCGTGTGCGAGCGAGGCTTATGAGATCCATACGGACAGCCATATTTTGTTGTCTCGCGCTTGCGCTCGCTGCCTGCAGCGGGAGCGAACTGTCCATCGAATCTCCCGACGGAGATGTTGGAACGCTCAGCCTGTATTTTGCTCCCGATCGCGCCGGTGAGCACCGACTGCCATTCAACATTACCGGCGGGACACCTCCCTACCACGCGAGTCTCGAAGGCTGTCCCGATTGGGTGACTCTCTTCCCCGATCAGGGCATCCTGGCAGGCACCGCTCCCGCCAGGGACTTCGGCAAGACCTTCTTTTGCAGTTTCCGGGTGACCGACTCCACGGTCCCCGATCCGCTGAGCAAGTCCCGCATACTCCGCCTTACCGTCGGTTCTCCCAGAGGCGCGTCTACCGTTGCTCCTCTTCGGCTGAGTGTCCCTGCCGATCGGAGTTTCATCGTCGACACCTTCCATTCTGTCACGCTGCCGGCTGCCTCGGGCGGCATCGGGCCGTACACGTACGCGCTGACTTGCGCCGGCGGCAAGCTGCCGCCGGGGATGGGCTTCGTGCCTCAAACCCGCGTGCTCGCCGGCACGCCGAAGGAGGGCTTCCGAGACTCGTGCGCGTACACGGTATTCGACAGCTCGAGGCCCCCCGCGCAGATCTCGCGGCCTGTCGAACTGGCGGTCCTTACGACCCCGCCTCCAGCCCTGACCGTGCCGTCCGCAGCCGACCAGGAACTTACCGTCGGCATCTACCGCGCCATCGTATTCCCGGTCGCTTCAGGCGGTCTCAGGCCGCACGAGTATTCCTTCACCTGCGCAGGCGGCAGGCTGCCGCCCGGGATGGGCTTTGCACCCGAAACCCGCGTGCTCGCCGGCACGCCGAGAGTGGCGTTCCGCGATTCGTGCGTCTACACGGTGACCGACAGCTCGAATCCCGCCGAGGAGATCTCCCAGCCCGTCCAGGTGACCGTCGTTGCCCTCGATCTGGGGACATGGCGGTTCCGTACGCGGACCCTTGAGCGGAGCGATCATGCTGTCGATCCCACGGTCGACTCGGCGCAGACGTTCGTCACACTGCCGCACGCGCTTCCCGAAGCGGGTCAAATGCGGGGTACCGAGAGGTACGACCTTCTGGACATCCAGTCGCCCCTTGGGTTCGACCCGTCCACGCGCGCGCTCTCCTATCTCCATGCTGGAGTTCAACCCATCTTCGGTACACCCACCACGTTCCGCTATCAGGTCTATTCCGCCGACAATGTGGTTCAGGACGCCCTCTGCGTCGACGTCAGCTACCACGACCTCAAGCCGAAGCAGCTCCTCGATGGCGTGTTGGATACCGCGGCCGTCTGGGTTCGCGATGACGCGTACTGGGACGCGGCAAGAGGCGAGTACCGGTGTCCTGATGCAGCCCGAGCGCCGGCCTCCTCCTCGCGCGCGACGGTGTCCAACCCCGTTCACACGGCGCTCGCGCCGCTCCACGCACGACAAGCCGTCGATTCCGCCCACACCGCCGTTCGGGACCGCGTGCGCGACTGGTCTCCCGGTGCCCCCCTCGGCTTCGCGATTTCGCCGACCGTCGAGTTCGCCTCGCTGTCGGGGGAGAGCGACGGCTTCGATTACACCGGGTCCAGCGAGTCCATGACGGGCAGCGTCGAGCTGGGAGCCGACTCCTGGCAGGCGGGTCTGATCGCTTCCTTCACCCGGACCGACCTTCGCTACCGTGCCTGGGCGGGCCTCGCCGGGCGCGGCTACCGCGCGGGCGAGCACGACACGGAGATCGTCTCCGTGCATCCCTTCGCCGCGTGGCACACAGGATTCGGCGGGAAACTCTGGGCGTCTCTCGGCGCCGGGACGGGCGACCTCCGCCACCGCGACGATCTGGGCTTCCCGTCCCGCTCCCGCTCCGACGTGCGGCTCCGCTCGTATGCCTTGGGCGCCTCTCTTCCCGTGGCAGACGTGTTGTCCGGGGAGCTTGATGCCGAAGCCGGTATCGATGGCTTCGGCTTCGAGATCGAAGGAGGCGGCCGGATTTCCTCTTCTCTTCCCACACTGCGCGGCCGCGACTATCGCGCGGGCCTGGCGTGGAGCGCACCCGTTCCGGGTAAGCCTTACATCTCCATCGCCTACGAGCAGTTGACCGGCGACGGGCCCGAGGGCGCGCAGGTGGAGGCGCGAGGCTCAGCGTCCGTCGAGGGCTTCCTGGACCCTCGTCTCACCCTGACGGGCAATGCCGAGGCCACGTTCGGTCTGGGCGACTACGAGCATGACTCCTGGCACCTCGGCGGCGGACTCCACTTCGCTTCCGACGGCTCGGGCCGCGGTTTCGGGCTCGATCTCGACGCCCGTGTGATGTCTCCTGCCGACGGTCGCGAGGACGGCGTCGGCGTGCGGGGCGAGGCCGGCTATGGCCTTCGGAGCGAGTCCCTGCTCGGGATCGTGCGGCCGTACGTCGGCCTGACCCAGTATCCAAGCGACGGTTCCCTGCGCAGGGCCGTGGGGCTCGACCTGCTCGACACGCCCACGTCACAGCTATCGCTGGAAGTCTACGACCATTCGCGCGACCGCTCGCGCGCAGCCGAGCTCACGCTTCGCCACCGCTTTTGACGCTCATGCGGTGGATACCCGCGCACTTGTAGCCGGAACGAGGGCCAGGTCATGAAATTGCTCGTCCGAACCTTCCGCAGCGGCCTGACCGTCGGCGCCATGTACGCGATCGGCGCCGTTGGGTTGGCGCTGATCTGGGGCGTGCTTCACATGGTGGTGATTGCGCACGGCACTATTCTCGTCATCGGCGTTTTCTCCGGCGTCTTCATCGTGTCGATGAAGGGCGGAAGCGCAGGCTTCGTCGCGTTGACCGTCCGTCGGCTGCGCATCCTCCGAGGAGGTGTTTGCGGCCCGACTGTCCCGGCCCGTTCAACCGGCTGAAAACTCGCTCCAGGATCGCCCTCATGGCCTGCTCGACGAGGTGGGACCGTCAGGGCCGCACTGATTCGGTCGGGTTGAATTCCGTCTTGTCTTCGAGCGGCGTGGGATTACTTCTCGCGGCGCTCGGCGACCAGGGCGTCCAGCTTCTCGAGCAGGGCCGCGCGGCCGGGAGTGAAGTCGCGCTCGATCCACCAGTCCTCGACGGCCTTAAGTAGGCGGCCGACCTCGGGCCCCTCATCCACGTCGAGCGCGACCACATCTACCCCGCTCACGGGAAGCGTCGGCGCCTCCCATTCGTCAGCGTATTTAAGCATTGCTCGCCAGGCCGCCTCGTGCTCGTTCCCGCCCTCGGTGGACCAGGCGTCCAACACCTTTTCACTGAAGAATTCGGCGCCTAGCCGATAGAGCAAACGACGCTGTCCGCGACAGTCGAGACCGGGATTAATGGGTGCGGTGCGGTGAGTGACCTCAACGGGTGGGACGTGAAAGTGAAAAGTGACGGGACGCGAGTAGGCGTCGAGCCGCGCGGCGTCAGCGCTGGCGAGGCGCCAGCGCTTGGCAATGACCTGTGCGGCGGCCGCTGCATCTTTGCTAACGGTGATCATGGCGGCGAGACGCTTGATCGGATCGGGTTCGGTGTCTCGCTTTTCTATCGCGACACGGCGGGCGAAGCGTTCAGTGCCCCGCACCTCCGGCAGCAGCACGGAAAGCACACCGGCTTCCTGCATCGAAATGATTGTCGGCACGGGATTGGGCGCCGACAGCAGTTTCAGCATCTCGATTTGCATCCGCTCGCCCGGGAGCGAGGGGATCGTGTGGGCCGCATCCTTGCAGGCGGTGAGGGCGTCTGCGTCCGGCTCACCCTTGCCATACCAGGCGTGAAAGCGGAAGAAGCGGAGGATGCGCAGGTGATCCTCGGCGATGCGCGTGGCGGGGTCGCCGACGAAGCGCACGCAACCGGCCTTCAGGTCCTCCTGCCCGCCGAAATAGTCGTAGAGCGTGCCGTCGGGCGCGGCACTCATGGCGTTGATGGTGAAGTCGCGCCGCGCCGCGTCCTCGCGCCAATCATCGGTGAAGGCGACCTCGGCGTGGCGGCCGTCGGTGCGCTCGTCGCGCCTGAGCGTCGTGATTTCGTAGCGCTCGCCGCCGGCAAGCGCGGTGACGGTGCCGTGCTCGATGCCGCGCGGAACCGTACGGGTCTCGATGCCCGCGTCTTTCAACAGCGCCAGAACCCGCTCGGGCGGATCGGGCGTGCCGATGTCGATATCGTTACTCTCTTGCTCCAGCAGCGCGTCGCGGACGCAACCGCCGACGAAGCGGACATCGGCGTCCTCGGCGGTGAGCGCGTCGATCACGGCGCGGGTCGTCGGCGCCGTGATCCAGGGAGCGTGGACGGTGCTCAGTCGATGACCTCGCCGGGGACGATCTCGCCGTCGACGATGCGCGCCGGCACGTAGGTGCCCTCAGGGTCGCCGCCGACGGTCAACGCCCAGACCACCAGGCTCGCCGCGGCGAGAACGAGGCCGCTGCCGAGGAGCCTGACCCACGGCATCTTGCGCAGCTGCGCCGCCATGTGGCTGCGGCTCAACTGAAGCCGTCGCGACAGGATGAGGAAGGCGAAATAAAGAATCGTCGGCGCGAGCAGGATCAGGATATGGATCAGGGTGGTTCTCAACATGATGCGCGCACCACATCCCGGAAGTTGACGAGGATCGCCGCCGTAGCGCCCCAGATATGATACGCCTCGTAGGGCATCACGTAAAAACGGCGCTCCACGCCGCCGACGGTCATCTTGTCGCGACGGTAGTTGGCGGGCTCCAGCACGAAGGAGAGCGGCACCTCGAAGACCTCCGCGACCTCGCGGGTATCCGCCTCGAAGGCCGGCGGCGCGGTGACGAAGCCCACGACAGGGGTGATGCGGTAGCCCGTGCCGACCAGGTAGTCATCGAGCCGGCCGACGATCTCGACCTGCGATGCGGGCAGCCCGATCTCCTCCTCGGCCTCGCGCAGCGCCGTTCTCTGCGGGGTCCCGTCCTCGGGGTCGGCGCGGCCGCCGGGGAAGCTGATCTGGCCCGCGTGGCGCGCGAGGCGTTCGGCGCGGCGGGTGAGCAGCACGGTGAGAGCGCCCGCACGCTCGACGACGGCGACGAGCACGGCGGCGGGCGCGATCGGCTCGGACGCCGGCAGACGGCCCCAGGACTCTTCGCTGTGACGGAGCGAGCCCGGCACGCGGGCGGCAGGCGCCCGCTCCGCTGCGGCGATCACCGCCTCCCACGGCTGGTCCGGCGCGCCCGGCGCCTGCTGCGCCACGCCGCGCAGAATATCGGCATGCATCGGTCGTTACCGGCCGGCGCTCAGGCAGCGTCGTCGAAGGGGAAGAACACCCCGGCGCTCCAGACGCCGAGCACCGGGCGGCCCTCGACCTCGCGCTCGACGCAAAGCTCCACCAGCGGATAGTAGGCGGCGCGCGCCACCCGCGCCTCCAGGCCGTCGCGGACGGTGAGATAGGGCGCCTTCTCCTCCGATCCCGGCAAGGAGCGGAAGGCGAGGGGATGTGCGGCGTCGGCGCTCACCCACTCGTCCAGATTGGTGCGGAAGCGCAGGCGCTGGCCCTCGCCGTTGCCGTCCGCCTCCATCTCGACCGCGACGAAGGGCACGTCGTCCACGACGATGCGCGCCTTCTCCACCGGCGTGACGAGCCAGTAGTCGCCGTCCTCGCGCCGGAGCACGCTCGCGAAGAGCTTGACCAGCGGGAGCCGGCCAATGGGGCAGCCTTCGTGGAACCAGGTGCCGTCGCCCGCGATCCTGATGTCGATGTCGCCGCAGAAGAGCTGCGGCGGCCGCCCGGCGGCCGGTGCCTGCGATTCGCCCATGGGCGCAGTATAGCCAAGCGGCCGGGCATCGGGGTCATATCCAATGATCGCCTTGCCGCATTCGGCAAGTAATTCGGAAGCACCCCCACAGAACCCCGGCCCTCTCCTCCCCGGCAGGGAGGAGAGGGAGAACGGGCGTCGCCGCCTACGTTCCCCCTCCGCCCTTCGGGGGGAGGGGGACAGGGGGAGGTGGGGGGTAGACCGTTGACCCGAAGGATCAGCCGACGCGTTCGTCGATCAGCCGGTTCACCTCGGTGGCGGCCTCCATCTGCACCATGTGGCCCTGGCCATCCATTATCGTGCAGTCCACGCCGTCCGGCAGGCTGTCGGTATGGGAGGCGGGGATGATCTGGTCGCCCGCGCCCCAGATGGCCAGCGTCGGCACGCTGCCCGCCACGTCACGCAGGTCTTCGGCCTGCGCGCCGCCCGGCGCGAAGGCGTCCCGCACCGTGCTGAGCGCGGCGGTGACGCCGTCGATCCGCTTGAAGGCGAGCAGGTCGTTGATGAGTTGACGGGTGACCAGCGCCGGATCGGAGAACAGCTTCTCGACGTGGGGCTTGAGGTCCTTCCGACGCTCGGCCGAAATGAAGCCCTCAAGATAGTCCCCGTCGATATCGGACCCTAAGCCAGCACTTCCGATCAGGGTTATCGACGCGACCCGTGCCGGCGCTGCGCGGGCCACTGCGAGCGCGATGGCGCCGCCCATGGAGTGGCCGACGAGATGGGCGGACTCGATCTCCAGTGCATCGGCGAAGCCGGTGACGATATCGGCGAAGAAGCCGACGGAGCCGTCGCCCACGTCCTTGCTGGAGCTGCCGTGCCCCGGCAGGTCGAGGGCATGGACCACCCGCTTGGCGGCCAGCGCCTCGTGGTTGAACAGCCAGTTGTTGAGGTCGCCGCCAAAGCCGTGGATCAGGATGACCGGCGTGCCGCCTTCGCCTCGCGTGAGGTAGCGGATCGTGCGCCCGGCGATTTCCACGGATTCGGTCGCCGGTCCGCCGTCCTCGTCGTCGTCCTCGGGCGGCACGAAGTTCGCCTGAAAGTCGGTGACGAAGGCATCGATGTCGGCGTCGGCGACGCTCTCGTCGGCGACGATGCCGAGCAAGCCGCCCACCGGCAGCACGTCGCCCTCCTGCGCGACGCAGCGGCGGAGCACGCCTGCGTCCGCCGCCTCGACCGCGCTTGAGATCTTCTCCGTCTCGATGTCGATGATCTCATCGCCCGGCGTGATCGAATCGCCTTCGTCCACAAGCCATCCGGCCACCTTCCCCTCCTTCATGGAGAGGCCCCATTTGGGCATGCAAACGGTGCGAATGCCTTCGCTCATTTGCTGGACTCCATCACCGCCTTCACGGCCTTCTGCACCGCGGCCGCGTCGGGGATGTAGAGATCTTCGAGCGTGTCCGAGAACGGCACCGGCGTATGCGGGGCGGTCACCTGCTTGATCGGCCCCCTGAGCGAATCGAAGGCCTTCTCGCAGACCATCGCCGCGATGTCGGTGGCCATGTTGCAGCGCGGGTGCGACTCGTCGAGCACCACAAGCCGTCCGGTGTTCTCCACCGTCTCGAGGATCGTGTCCTCGTCCATGGGCGACGTCGTGCGAAGGTCGACGATCTCGCACTCGATGCCGTCGCCGGCGAGCGCGTTCGCCGCCTCGGTCGCGACATGGACCATGCGGCCGAGCGTCACGATCGAGACGTCGTCGCCCTCGCGCACGATGTTGGCCTCGCCGAAGGGGAGCGCATAGGGCTCCTCCGGCACGTCGCCTTCGAGCGTGTAGAGCGCCTTGTGCTCGCAGAAGATCACCGGGTCATTGTCGCGGATCGCCTGAATCAGCAGACCCTTGGCGTCGTAGGGAGTCGCCGGGGTCACGACCTTGAGGCCGGGGATGTGGGTGAACACCGGATAGAGACACTGCGAGTGCTGGGCGGCGGCGCGGAGCCCGGCACCGTACATCGTGCGAATCACCACCGGGGTCTCGGCCTTGCCGCCGAACATGTAGCGGAACTTCGCCGCCTGGTTGAAGATCTGGTCGAAGCAGACGCCCATGAAGTCGATGAACATCAGCTCTGCGACCGGGCGAAGCCCCGCGGTCGCTGCACCGACGGCGGCTCCGATAAAGGCGGATTCACTGATCGGCGTGTCCATCACCCGATCGCCGTACTTGCCGTAGAGCCCCTTGGTGATGCCGAGCGGGCCGCCCCAGGCGTCGCGCTCGCCATCGGTGCCGAGCCCGCCGGCCACGTCCTCGCCCATGACGACGACGGTCTCGTCCCGCTCCATCTCCTGGGCGAGGGCTTCGTTGATCGCTTGCTGATAGGTCGCTGTGCGTGCCATGACGGCCTCCCTCGCTCAGTAGGATACGTAAACGTCGGTCAAAAGATCGGCGGCGGTCGGCGGCGCTGCCACCTTGGCCTTGGCGACCGCGCCGTCGATCTGGGCCTCGGCCTCGCTGTCGATCGCATCGAGATCGGCGGCATCGAGCAGACCGGCCTCGGTCACCTTGCTGCGGAACATGGCGAGGCAGTCGCGCGACTCGCGCAGCTTCTTGACCTCGTCAGGGCCGCGATAGGTCTGCGCGTCGCCCTCGAAATGTCCGTAGTAGCGGTTGAGCTTGCATTCCAGCAGGCTCGGGCCGCCGCCCTCGCGGGCGTGCTTGATGGCCTCGCCTGCGGCCTCGTGGACGGCGAAGAAGTCGTGCCCGTCGATCACGACGCCCGGCATGTTGAAGCCGCTGGCGCGGTCGGCGGCATCGTCGCACGCGATCGACCACTTCGACGACGTCGATTCCGCGTAGCCGTTGTTCTCGATCACGAAGATGCAGGGCAGGTTCCACACGGAAGCCAGATTGAGGCTCTCGAAAGTGGTGCCCTGGTTCGAGCCGCCGTCGCCCACGAAGGCGATGGCGACGCCGCCGGTGCCGAGCTGCTTCGCCGCGAGGCCGGCGCCGCAAATGAGCGGCGGGCCACCGCCCACGATGCCGTTGGCGCCCATCATCCCCTTGTCGAGGTCGGCGATGTGCATGGAGCCGCCCTTGCCGGCGCAGAGGCCGTCCTTGCGGCCGTAAATCTCCGCCATCATGCCGTCTACATCGCAGCCCTTGGCGATGCAGTGGACGTGGCCGCGATGGGTGCTGGCGATGCGGTCACGATCGTCGAGGTGCAAGCACACGCCCACGCCGCTTGCCTCCTCGCCGGCATAGAGGTGCACGAAACCCGGGATTTCACCGGTCGCGAACTCGACGTGAAGGCGTTCCTCGAATTCGCGGATCGTGCGCATGGTCCTGTAAGCCGTCAACAATTCGTCTCTGCTGAGCTGCATACGAGTTGCTCCCCTTAGCCTGCGTGGTGGCGTTCGGCCCTAAAAATAGGCGACGCCGGTGTTAATGTCGAAAACGTGCAACTTGTCCACATCGAAGCCGATGCGGCAGGGATCGCCGGGCCCGCCCATGGGGCCGATCTTGGTTTTCACCATGACCCGGTCGCCGCCAATCGTGACTTCGACGATCATGTCGCCGCCGAGCGGTTCGATCACGAAAATCTCGCCCGGCACGTCCAATGTACCGTCGGCACCGGGCTCGATGGCCAGGTTGTCGGGGCGGATGCCGATGCGTACGTCGGCCTCGGCGCCGCCGGACGTGAGCAGGCTTGTCTGGTGCTCCGTCAGGGCGAGCCGGAAGCCCGAGTGCACGACAGTGAGACCGACGTTGGTCCGCTCCAGGGTGCAGTCGAGGAAGTTCATCGGCGGCTCGCCGACGAAGCCTGCCACGAACTCGTTGGCGGGTTGGTTGTAGATTTCCTCCGGCGTCCCCAGCTGCTGCAGCACGCCTTCGTGCATCACTGCGATCCGGTCCGCCATCGACATGCCCTCGAGCTGGTCGTGGGTGACGTAGACGGTCGTGGTCTCGAGGTCGCGCTGCAGGTGCTTGAGCTCGCCCCGCATGTGGGAGCGCAGCTTGGCGTCGAGATGGGCGATGGGCTCGTCGAAGAGAAAGACCTTGGGCTCGCGCACGATGGCGCGGCCGATGGCCGTGCGCTGCTTCTGCCCGCCACTGAGCTCCACCGGCTTGCGGCCGAGCAGGGGGTCGATTTCCAGAATCTCGGCGGCGCGGCGCACGCGGCGCTCGATCTCGTCCTTCGGCGTCCGCCGCAATTTCAGCGGGTTGGCCATGTTCTCGTAGACGGTCTTGTGGGGGTAGAGGGCGTAGTTCTCGAACACCATGGCGATGTCGCGATCGCGTGGGGGCAGGTCGTTCACCCGCACGTCGTCGAAATAGATGTCGCCGGAGGAGATGAACTCCAGGCCGGCGAGCATGCGCAGCGTCGACGACTTGCCGCAGCCAGAGGGCCCGAGGATGCACATGAACTCGTTGTCCTGGATCTCGAGATTGAGCTCCTTCACGGCCATGGTCTTGCCGTAATATTTCCAGACGTCCGAGATCGTAACCGTAGCCATCAGTACCCCCAGACAGGCATTCGTCCAGCGCTCACGCCTATTCCCTGACCGCGCCCATGGTCAGGCCCGCGACGAGATAGCGCCGGATCAGAAGGCCCAGGAACATCATCGGCACTGTCGTGACCACGCCCGCGGCCATGATCATGCCCCATTGAATCTTGACCGGCTGGACCAGCTCGGCGGTCGCCACCGGCAGGGTCTTGGCACCGCCCGAGCCGATGATCGTGGCGAACAGGAAGTCGTTCCAGCCGAAGAGCACACAAAGCACGATGAAGGCGCCGAGCCCCGGCGCCACCAGCGGGATGATCAGCCTGAACGCCTGCCAGCGGGTGCAGCCGTCGCACTGCGCGGCTTCCTCGATCGCGTAGGGCACGTTGTCGAAGAAGCCCTTCAGAATCCAGATGGCGAAGGGGAGGTTGAAGGTGGTGTAGGCGAGGATCAGGCCGGGCAGGGTGCCGACCAGCCCCGACGAGCGGAAGATCACGTAGAGCGGCACCATCACCGCCACCACCGGCGCCATGCGGGTCGAGATGATCCAGAAGAGCAGGTCGCGCTTGCCCCGGAACTCGGCGCGGGAGAGCGCGTAGGCCGCCATCGATCCGAGCGAGACCGAGACCGCCGCCGAGCCCAGCGACGCGATCAGGCTGTTGCGCAGGTAGGTGCCGAAGTGCTTCTCGGTGAAGAGTTCGACGTAGTGCGCGCCGGTCGGCTTGAAGTCGAACATCACGCCGAGGTCGCTCCAGTCGCCCGGCTCCGGCAGCTGGAAGGCATCCAGAAGGTCCTTGAAGGACGAGACCACCATGATGAAGAGCGGCAGCACGGTCCAGACGAAGAAGAAGATCAGGAACAGGATCGAGAGACCCTGTAGCACGCTGCGGAGCGGCGAGCGGTAGCGGACGATTTCGCGCGATGCCATTTGCCCGTCCCCGCCCCTAATTCTCGCGCTCGGTCCTGATCTTGCGGGTCGGGTCCTCGAACACCTTGGTCAGCACGAGGCCCAGCAGGATCGTCAGCAGCAGCAGGGTGAACGCGATCGCGGCGCCGCGGCCGAGCTCGAAGAACTTGAACGACACGTCGAACAGGTAGGTCGGCAGGATCTTGGTCGCGTTGGCGGGGCCGCCGCCGGTCATGATCAGGATCGTGTCGATGAACCTGAAGTTGTCCATGAAGCGCAGCAGGATCGCGATCAGCAGGAAGGGATAGAGGTTGGGCAGCGCCACGCTGAAGAAGTTGCGGAACGGCCCGGCGCCGTCGACCATGTGCGCCTCGAGCTGGTCCTGCGGCACGCGCTTGAGGCCGGCGAGCGTGATGAGTGCGATCAACGGCGTCCATTGCCATACGTCGGTTGCGACGATCGCGAACATCGCCCAGAACTTGTTGCCGAGGATCGAGCCGCCTTCCAGCAGGCCGATGCTCTGAAGCAGCCAGAAGTACCAGCCGAACGTCCCGTTATAGAGAAACAGGTAGAGGAAACCCGCGACGACCGGCGCCATCATCATTGGCATCAGGAAGATGGTGACGAGTATCTTCTCGAAGCGGTTGTTGTTGAGGATGACCGCCACCAGGACGCCGAGGCCGATCTCGACCGAAAGGCAGAGCGCGCTGTACTTGAAGAGCGTGAGCCAGCCTCTGATGAACTTCTTGTCGGAGGCGAGCCGCGTGAAATTGTCGATACCGGCCCAAACGTCCGACTTGCCCGGCGCGAGTTGCACCTCGTGCAGGGTCATGTAAATCAGCCAGATGAGGGGGTAGAGGGAGATCCCCGCCAGCAGCAGGATCGCCGGCAGCATCAGCCATAGCAGGTAATAGCGCGGCGGCCGGCGGTTGAAATCCTCCGGCACATAATCGATCGTCCGCACACCGCGCACGACGCCGCCCGCGGCATCGATGTTCGCGATGTTGGCCATGCGCTGGGTCTCCGCGCCGTGTCTGCGCCCGCGGTCTCTTGCCGCCGGCGCCGGTCAAGATCGGCCTACCGCCCGCGGGCGCCGAAGCGCCGACGCCCCCGGGCAGCGGGATACCGACTAGACGTCGTGGATGGCGTCCAGCTCGTCCCGAATTGAGTCGCACGCCTCCTGAGCCGACAGCTCTCCGGAGATGCACTGCTGCGTGCCGACGCGAACGATCTCGTGATACTCGTTCGACTTCGGAAGCTTCGGCCCGAGCACCATGTTGGGTGTGCGGATGCCCTTGTCGTAGACCGCCTCGAAGGTGAGCGCGTTCGGCATGGTGGTCGGCCGGTTGCGCGCTGCCTGGACCTCCGGCACCTCGAGGACGGACTTGCGGGTGGGCGTGCCGCCGACGCCCTGCAGCACCATGAGCTGCGTCTCGTGGCTGCAGGCCCAACTGGCGAAGATGAACGCCGCACGCTGCAGGTCCATGTCCGCGCCGGCGTTGATGCCGATGCCGCCGATGCCGCAGTTGGTGGCGTTGACGACGTTGTCGCTGCCGTCGACGTTCCACTCGACTGCGCCCTTGGGCCCCATGGCGTAACCCGTCTTGCCTCCCGCCGCGACGGACTGCTCGGGGTCTTCCACCGAGGCCGCGAACTCGTGGTACTGGATCTGCATGGCGACGCCGCCGGCGGCGTAGACCGTGTTCAGCTCCAGGGTGCCGTTGGTCAGGTTGTCGGGATGGCTGACATCGGCGAGCGCCTTGTAGCCTTCCATCGCCTTGACCGACTGCGCATCGCCCCAGTTGGTCGGGCCGGGGTTCTTCGAGCCCAGCGTGTCGTCGACCGCGAAGTCGAGCCACTGGTTCTGCGCGTACATGTGACGCTGGATGTCGAGCTGCGTGGTCCAGCCGAACGAGCCGTGATGCTGGGCGTAACCGTAAGGAATGGACGAATCGCGCTCGTGCATCTTCCCGAAGAACTCGGTGATATCGACCATGTCCTTGTAGGTCGTCTCGTCGGTGAACTCGAGGCGGTAGCCGTAGTCGGCCTCGAAGTCCTTGGTCAGCTTCTCGAACAGGTCCTGCCGGTAGAAGGTGCAGGACACCGCGCAGTCATAGGGGAAGGCGCGGATCGGGCCGCGCTCGTAGTAGACGCCGCAGGCATCGAGGTAGTTCTCGAACCAGACGTCGCTACCGTAGCCCTGAGGATCGAGCGGCAGCGTGTCGTCGACCGAGAACTCGTTGAGGTCGGCGTAGAAGTCGGCGAAGGGCGAGCCGATCGGCTTGTCCTGCACGTAGTTGAGGTGATAGTCGGCCTGGCCGCTACGAAGGTCGATGCCGACCTTCTGCTGCACGGTCGGCAGACCGTCGGTCAGGATCTCCACCTCGATCCCGGTGAGATCGTAGAACGCCTGAATGTTGTCGCGGATCGCGAAGGAGGGCGGCGTGTTCTCGGACATGAAGACGAGCTTCGAGCCCTCGTACTGGCGCCACTTGGCTTCATCGGACGAGTAGGCATAGACGGGCCGGCGCGTGATCACCGAGTTCATGCCGACCGCGATCGAGCCTGCGCCGAGTGCGGTTGCGACGCCGCCTCCGAGCTCGAGGAATTTGCGGCGGCTGATCGGCTTGTACAGCGCCTTCTTGGGCATAGAGAACATGCTGTGCTCCTCCTTGGCGAGTGTCGGACAATGGCTTCGAAAGGGGCGGGGCGGTGCGAGGATCGCGGCCCGCGCGGGACGCTCCCGCGCAGTCTCCCTCCGCCGGCGAATGGCAAACTGAACGTTTGTTTTCCCGGTGTCAATGGCCGCTCCGATAGTGACCAAACTCGAGTGTCGCCCGCAAGTTCTCTCCCTGTCGCGGACGGATTTTACCGATGCCACTGATTTGACGACGGCAAAGCCCCTTGACCTTCCTCCGGCTGGCGCTTGTATGGGAAACGCAGGGGACGGGAAGCTGGAATCGGATGACCATGCGCATTTCCCGACGAGCGTTCAACGGCGGACTCTTGGGCCTCGCGGCGGTGGGTGGCTCCGCATTCGGAGCCGAACCGGCTCGCGCCGACGTGCCGACGCTGGAGGCAAGTACGGGACTTGCCCAGCTCGCGCCGCCCGAGTTTCCGATAACGCCCATCTGGGGCTATGAGGGGCATGTGCCGGGTCCGGTCGTCCGGATTCGGCAGGGAGAGCGCGTCGAGCGGCGATTCGTCAACAACCTGCCGCAGGCCTCGACCGTGCACTGGCACGGCATCAGGATCGACAATGCCATGGACGGGGTGCCGGATCTGACGCAGGCGGCGGTATCGCCCGGCGGCAGCTATCTATACGATTTCGCGGTGCCCGACGCCGGAACTTACTGGTATCACTCCCACAATCGGACCTGGGAGCAGTTGGCCCGCGGCCTGTACGGTGCGCTAATCGTCGAGGAAGCCGACGGTGGGCCGGAGGTGGACCGCGACGAGATCATGCTCATGGACGACTGGCGTCTCACTCAGGAGGCGCAGATCGAACCGAGTTTCGGCGCCATGGGCGATCGCTCGCACGGGGGGCGTATCGGCAACTGGGTGACGATCAACGGGGAGGGGGACTGGCGGCGGACGGTTCGGCGGCACGAGCGGCTTCGGCTGCGGTTGGCGAACGCAGCCAACGCGCGCATCTTCGTGCTGGAGCTGCATGGACTGGAGGGCTGGGCGGTCGCTCTGGATGGGCAGCCTCTGGCCGCTCCCGAAACCCTTCGGCGCTTTCATCTGGCGCCGGGGCAGCGCGCCGATCTGATCGTGGACGCGACCGCCGAAGAGGGAACGGACGCGTTCCTGATTTCGCTCGAGCGCGACGGCGCCTACAGGATCGCGAGATTCCGTGTGGACGGCACGATGAGGCCCCGGCCGCTCGCCGCACCGGCGCCGCTGGAACCGAATCCGGTTGCACCGCTGCGCGGTCTGGCCGAGGCACGGTCCGTTCGGCTTCTGATGCAGGGCGGCGCCATGGGCGGCATGCAGAGCGCAGTCATGGGCGGCCGCGAGACCGACATCCGCGACATGGTGGCCCAGGGGAAAGTGTGGGCGTTCAACGGCGTCGCGGACTTCGCCGCGCACCCGCTGCTCGACCTTGCGAGTGGAGAGACGGCCCGGATCGTCATCGTCAACGAAACCGCCTGGCCCCACGCGATGCATCTGCACGGTCATCATTTCCGGCGCATTGACGGCGACGGCAACGTCGGGCCGCTGCGCGACACCCTGTTGCTGGACCGTGAGGAATCTGCCGAGATCGCGTTCGTGGCCGATAATCCCGGCAACTGGCTCCTTCATTGCCACATGCCCGAGCATTCGGCCGGCGGGATGGAGACCTGGATTCGCGTCGGCTGAGTGGGCGCGGCCCTCGTCGCTGCCTTCCCCGTTGCGGCGGGGCTACGATTGAAGGGCGGGAAGGTCCTCGAAGAGCGCCAGCGCCTCCGGGTTTGCCAGCGCCTCGCGGTTCTTGACCGCGCGGCCATGGATCACGTCGCGGACGGCGAGTTCCGTGATCTTTCCGGAGCGCGTGCGCGGGATATCGGCAATCTGGATCACCTTCGCCGGCACGTGGCGGGGCGTGCATTCTCGGCGGATTCGCGTCCTGATCCGGTCGACAAGCGCGTCGTCCAGCGCGATCCCCTCGCGCAGGCGGACGAAGAGCACGATGCGCTGGTCGCCCTCCCAGTCCTGGCCGATGCAGATGGCCTCCAGCACCTCGTCGCACTGCTCCACCTGGCGGTAAATCTCCGCAGTGCCGATGCGGACGCCACCGGGGTTCAGCACCGCGTCGGAGCGGCCGTGGATGATCAGCCCGTCGTGCTCGGTGCGCGTCACCCAGTCGCCGTGGCACCAGATGCCGGGGAAGCGGTCGAAGTAGGCGCCGTGGTACTTGGCGCCGTCCGGGTCGTTCCAGAACGAGACCGGCATGGAGGGGAAGGGCTGCGTGCACACCAGCTCGCCCGGCTCGCCCCGCACGGGTTTGCCGTCATCGTCGAACACGTCCACCGCCATGCCGAGGCCGAAGGCCTGCAGCTCGCCCCGCCGGACCGGACCCATGGGATTGCCAAGTGCGAAGCAGGAGATGATGTCGGTGCCGCCCGAGATCGACGCGAGATGCAGGTCCTCCTTGATGGCACGGTAGACGTACTCGAACCCCTCCGGCGCCAGCGGCGAGCCGGTGGATGTCATGGTGCGCAGCGTGCCGAGGTCGTGGCTGCGTTTCGGTTCAATTCCTGCCTTAGCAGCGGCGTCCAAGTATTTGGCGGACGTGCCGAAAAGGGTCATGCCTTCGGCGTCCGCATAGTCGAAGAGCACGTTGCCGTCGGGGTGGAAGGGCGAGCCGTCGTAGAGCAGCAGCGTTGCCTCCGAGGCGAGCGCGCTCACCAGCCAGTTCCACATCATCCAGCCGCAGGTGGTGGCGTAGAACACCCGGTCGCCGCGCCCGATGTCGCTCTGCAGCGCGTGCTCCTTCATGTGCTGGAGCAGGGTGCCGCCGGTGCCGTGGACGATGCACTTGGGCGCGCCGGTGGTGCCGGAGGAGAACATGATCACCAGCGGATGGTCGAAGGGCACCCGCACGAAGTCGATGGGCCCGCCCGGCTGATCGGCAAGCGCGTCGCCGAAGAGGGTGGCGCCCCTGA
Organism: Alphaproteobacteria bacterium; assembly: GCA_022820945.1. Lineage (GTDB taxonomy): Bacteria > Pseudomonadota > Alphaproteobacteria > UBA828 > UBA828 > WTGU01. The sequence goes on from JAJEEP010000003.1 coordinate 46,058, forward strand.
TGCCGTCGAGGGACGGATTTTCCTCCGCGTAAGCCACCACGATCACGTGCTCGACGGAGGGGAGTTCCGCCAGAATCTCGCGCAGTTGCGGCCGGCGGTCGAATGTCTTGCCGCCGTAGAAGTAGCCGTCGGCGGCGATCAGAACCTTGGGCTCGACCTGGCCGAAACGGTCGAGCACGCCGCGCGTGCCGAAATCGGACGAGCAGGAGGACCAGACGGCGCCGAGACTCGCCGCCGCCAGCGCCGAGACGATGGTCTCCGGCATGTTTGGCAGGTAGCCCGCGACCCGGTCGCCCTGGCCGACGCCCCGTGCCGCGAGCGCCTGGGCCATGCGCGAGACCTGATCGTGCAAATCGGCGAAGCTGAGGCGCCGCCTGACCCGGTCCTCGCCCCAGAAGACCAGTGCGTCCGCCTTGTCCCGCCGGCGCAGCAGGTTCTCGGCGTAGTTGAGCCTGGCGTCGGGAAACCAGCGGGCGCCCGGCATCCGGTCGCCGTCGATGACGATGCGCTCGCCTGGCCCGTCGCCGACGATGCCGGCGAAATCCCACATCGAGCGCCAGAACTGCGCCGGCTCCGCGATGGACCAGGCGTGCAGCGCGGCGTAGTCCGGGGCATCGTTTCCCCACGTGGCGCGCACGTCAGCCATGAAGCGGCCCAGTCGGGCTCGTTCGAGACGTTCCGCCGATGGCGCCCAGAGAGGCTCGGTCATGGCTCCTCCGCTTCCGTCGCGCCCTCATAGCAGGCTCCCGCGTTGAACGGGAGACCCGACGGACCGAGGTGTGAGCAAAGAGTTTCGGCGCAGGCATTTACCGACCTTTCGAGTAAGATTGTGAATGCTCCGTCCTCCGAATCGCGATTTGAGATGAGAGAGGCACCCATGATTGCCGCTGTTGCCGAGCGCGCCGCCGAAATTCAGCGGCTTTGCGGTCGTCATCACGTGCAGAGGCTCGCGCTGTTCGGCTCGGCGGCAACCGGCGAGTACCGCGCCGGCGCGAGCGACTATGACTTCGTGGTGGAGTTCCCGCCGCTGCCGGCCGGCGCCTATGCTGACAGCTATTTCGGCCTGTTGGAGGACCTGGAGCGGTTACTCGGCGGCCCTGTAGAGCTGGTCGTTGGCTCGGCCATCAGGAACCCGTTCTTTCGCCAGTCGGTCGAGCAGACCAGCGCAGTGCTTTATGAAGCCTGAAGCCCAGAAATATCTGTTCGACATCTGGCGTGCCGTGAAGTTGCTGACCGACTTCACCGCGGGCAAGGCGTTTGCCGATTACGAGCACGACGCCATGTTGCGTTCTGCGGTAGAGCGCCAGTTTGAGATTATCGGAGAGGCTACGGCGAAGCTGGCAAGACAGGACGAGGCACTTGCCGCACGCATCGGCGAGTACCGTCGTATCGTGGCCTTTCGAAACATCCTCATCCACGGCTACGCGGACGTGGGCGACCGCCTGGTGTGGGATGTGGTCGAGACCAAGCTCCCGGCCCTGCGCCGCGATGTCGCGAGGCTGTTGACGGAGGCGGGGATCGAGCCGTCTTGATCCCGTGTCCCCGGACCTGTATGTGCCGTTCCCACCGAGCAAATTGCCATTCCGGCGATAATCTCTCTTGAAAGCGGACCGGTTTCGTCCTATATGCCCGTCACGCACGCCCGGCGAGAGCGCGGGCGAGGCGATTGCGAGGGGGTACAGCATGATCCGCGTCAGCCGCATGGCCGACTATGGTGTCGTGGCCATGACCCACATCGCGCGCGCACCGCGCGCCCGGCACACGGCTGCGAGCATCGCCGCGCAGACCGGCGTGCCCCAGCCGAGCGCGAGCAAGCTCCTGAAATTGCTGGCGAAGGCCGGCATCCTGACCTCGCACCGCGGCGCCAAGGGCGGCTACGTGCTGGCCCATGCGCCGGAGCAGGTCTCGGTGGCGGACCTTGTGGCCGCCGTGGACGGGCCGATCTCGCTCGCCGATTGCCTCGACGGCCCGTCCGGGATCTGCGAGCTGGAGAGCTTCTGCTCGGTGCGCGGCCCCTGGCAGAAGATCAGCGACGCGATCCGCGTGGCGCTGGAGGAGGTGACATTGGCCGACATGGCCCAGGCGGCGGAGGGCGCGGGCGATTGGCGCGCGCCGGCTGAGACCGCAGGCCGGGAGCACGCATCGTGAGCGCCCAGCAGGAGGCCGCGCAGGCAGTCGAGTCCTACGCCGGCGAGCGCTACAAGTACGGCTTCGTCACCGACGTCGAGGCCGACTCCGCACCCCCCGGCCTGGACCACGACACGATCCGCTTCATCTCCGCCAAGAAGGGCGAGCCCGAGTGGCTATTGACCTGGCGCATCAAGGCCTTCGAGCGCTGGCTTGAGATGGAGGACGAGGAGCCGACCTGGGCCAAGCTGCACTATCCGCCCATCGATTATCAGGAGGCCTGCTACTACTCCGCGCCCAAGTCGGATTCGGATCGGCCGAAGAGCCTGGACGAGGTCGACCCGGAGCTGCTTAAGACTTACGAGAAGCTCGGCATCCCGCTCCAGGAGCAGGAGATGCTGGCCGGCGTCGCGGTGGACGCGGTGTTCGACAGCGTCTCGGTCGCCACCACGTTCAAGGACAAGCTCGCCGAGATGGGCGTCATCTTCTGCTCGATCTCGGAGGCGGTGAAGGAACACCCCGAGCTGGTACAGCGCTACCTCGGCTCCGTGGTGCCCTATTCGGACAACTTCTTCGCGACGCTGAACTCGGCGGTCTTCACCGACGGCTCCTTCGTCTACGTGCCCAAGGGCGTGCGCTGCCCGATGGAGCTCTCCACCTACTTCCTCATCAACGCGGCCAACACCGGGCAGTTCGAGCGCACGCTGATCATCGCCGACGAGGGCTCCTACGTGAGCTACCTCGAAGGCTGTACGGCGCCGATGCGGGACGAGAACCAGCTTCACGCGGCCGTGGTCGAGCTGATCGCCCTCGACGATGCCGAGATCAAGTATTCCACCGTGCAGAACTGGTATCCGGGCGATGCCGAGGGCAAGGGCGGGATCTACAACTTCGTCACCAAACGCGGCGCCTGCCGCGGGGCCAACGCCAAGATCTCCTGGACACAGGTGGAGACCGGATCGGCGATCACCTGGAAGTACCCGAGCTGCATCCTTCAGGGCGACAATTCGGTGGGCGAGTTCTACTCCATCGCCATCACCAACAACCGCCAGCAGGCGGATACCGGCACCAAGATGATCCACATGGGCCGCAACACGAAGAGCCGGATCGTCTCCAAGGGCATCGCCGCCGGGCGGTCGGACAGCACCTATCGCGGGCTCGTACGCATCCAGCCCAAGGCCGAGGGCGCGCGCAACCATACCCAGTGCGATTCGCTCCTGATCGGCGCGGAATGCGGCGCCCACACGGTGCCCTACATCGAATCGCGCAACCCGACGGCGCGGGTCGAGCACGAGGCAACCACCTCCAAGATCAGCGAGGACCAGCTCTTCTATTGCCGACAGCGCGGCATCGACGAGGAGGACGCGGTGGCGCTGATCGTGAACGGCTTCTGCCGCGAGGTGCTGCAGGAGCTGCCGATGGAATTCGCGGTCGAGGCGCAGAAGCTCGTGGCCATCAGCCTCGAAGGCAGCGTCGGCTAGGACGGACAGTACGGGACAGCCATGTCGAAACCCATGTTAGCGATCGAGAACCTGCACGCGACCGTCGACGGCAAGCCGATTCTGAACGGACTCGACCTCGCGGTGAACGAAGGCGAGGTGCACGCGGTAATGGGGCCGAACGGCTCGGGCAAGAGCACGCTCGCCTACGTGATCGCCGGCCGCGAGGGCTACGAAGTGACCGGGGGCTCGATCGCATACCGGGGCGAGGACCTGCTCGCCATGAGCGTGGAGGAGCGGGCCTGCAACGGCGTCTTCCTCGCCTTCCAGTATCCGGTGGAGATCCCGGGCGTGGGCAGCGCGACCTTCCTCAAGACGGCGGTCAACGCGGCCCGCAAGTATCGCGGCGAGCAGGAATACGACGCGATGGAGTTCCTCAAGCTGGTCAGGGAGAAGCGCGCGGCGCTCGGCATCGACGACGGCATGATGCGGCGCGCCCTCAACGTCGGCTTCTCCGGCGGCGAGAAGAAGCGCAACGAGATGCTGCAGATGGCGCTGCTGGAACCCTCCCTCGCCATCCTCGACGAGACCGATTCCGGGCTCGACATCGACGCGCTGAAGGTGGTCGCCGACGGCATCAACGCGCTGCGGGGGCCGGAGCGGGCGATGGTGGTCATCACCCACTATCAGCGGCTGCTGGATCACGTGGTGCCGGACAAGGTGCACGTGCTCGCGGGCGGGCGCATCGTGCGCTCGGGCGGGAGCGAGCTCGCGCTGGAGCTGGAGAGCCGGGGCTATGCCGGCCTCGGGCTCGAGCCGAGCGCGGCGGCCTGAGCGGGAGCAACCGGCCATGCCCGCTGCGCGGACCATTCCGTTCGACTGTCCGGCACCGGGCCCGGCGGCGCTACCGGGTGCGGGCCTGCCGTGGCTCGACGCGATGCGCGACGAAGGCCGGCGGCTCAGCGCTGGCGGGTTGCCGAGCACCCGCATGGAGGCGTGGAAGTACACCAACCTCGCGCCGCTCGCCGAACTCGATTTCCAGCCGTCGGCGCCGGGTGCCGAAGTCCAACCGGCCGGTCTCGATCCTGGCGCCCTCGATGCGCTGGAGGGGCCAGCCGTGGTCTTCGTCAACGGGTGGCTGTCGCCGGAACACTCGCGGCTCGACGGACTGCCGAACGGGCTGCGCGTGCGTGGCTTGGCGCAGGGGCTCACCGACGATCCGGTCGGGGTCGAGGCGCTGATCGGCGGCGCCGAGGCCCTCAATGGCGATCTCATGGCGGCCTTCAACGCGGCGTTCGCGGCCGACGGCTGCATCGTCGAGACCGAGCCCGGAGCGGCTGTGCAAGAGCCAGTCGTGTTGCGCTTCGTCGCGGCGCCGGGCAGCGCGCCGCTCGCCTACCATCCGCGCGTGATCGTGCGCTTGGGCGCGGACAGCAGCCTGACCCTGATCGAGCGCCACGAAGGGCCGGCGGGGGTGCCGACATGGTCAAACCCGGTCGTCGATATCGAAGTGGGCGAGGAAGCCAGGTTCAGCCATATCAAGCTGCAGGCAGAGGGCGAAAGCGCCTATCACACCGCGCTGACCAAGGCTGCGCTGGCCGGCGGGGCCCGCTACGAGAGCCACTTGCTGGCGCTCGGCGCCCGGCTCGCGCGCCACGAAATTCACATCAGGTTCGACGGTGAGGGCGCGGATTGCCAATTGCGCGGCGGCTACATGGCGCGCGGCAGCCAGCACATCGACAACACCACGGTGATCGACCACGCGGTGCCGCATTGCGAGAGTCGCGAGGTCTACAAGGGCGTGCTGGACGACACGGCGCGCGGCGTCTTCCAGGGCAAGATCGTCGTGCGCCAGGACGCCCAGAAGACCGACGGCCACCAGCTCAACCGCACGCTGCTGCTCTCGCCCAAGGCTGAGATCGACACCAAGCCCGAGCTCGAAATCTATGCCGACGACGTGAAGTGCAGCCACGGGGCGACAGCCGGCGAGCCGGAGGCGGACCAGCTCTTCTACCTGCGCTCGCGCGGTCTCGACCTGCGCACTGCGCGCAAGCTGATCGTTCAGGGCTTCATGGGCGAGCTGCTGGAGGAGGTCGGCCACGAGCCGACCCGTGCCGTGCTGGCAGACCGCGTTGCCGCCTGGATCGACGGGGACCAAGTCTCGTGAACACCGCTCCCGCCCGGCGTCTTGACCCCGCCGCTGCAGTGGCCGCGCCGTTCGACGTGGAGCGGGTGCGCGCGGATTTCCCGATCCTCTCGCGCACCGTTCACGGCAAGCCGCTGACGTTCCTCGACAGCGGCGCGAGCGCCCAGAAGCCGCGTCAGGTGATCGACGCGATCTCGCGCTGCTACGAGGCCGAGTACGCCAACATCCATCGCGGCGTCTACGAGCTGAGCGCGAAGGCGACCGAGGCCTACGAGGGCGCCCGCGCCAGGGTGCAGCGCTTCGTCAACGCGCGCTCGGCGAGCGAGATCGTCTTCACCAAGGGCACGACCGAGGCGATCAACCTGGTCGCCACGAGCTGGGGCGGGGCTTTCCTCGGCGAGGGCGACGAGGTCGTCCTCTCGGTGCTGGAGCACCACGCCAACATCGTGCCCTGGCAGCTGCTGCGCGAGCGCACCGGCATTGTGCTCAGGGTTGTGCCGACCGACGAGCACGGCGCACTCCTTCTCGACGCTTACGAGGCGCTGGTCGGGCCGCGCACCAGGCTGGTGGCGCTTACTCACGTCTCCAACGCGCTCGGCACAGTGACGCCGGTGGCCGAGATCGTGCGCATCGCCCACGCCCAGGGCGCTTTGGTCTTGATCGACGGCGCCCAGGGCATCGTTCACTGTCCCGTGGACGTGCAGGCGCTAGACGTGGATTTCTACTGCTTCTCCGGCCACAAGCTCTACGGGCCGAGCGGCATCGGCGTGCTCTACGGCAAGGAGGCGCTGCTTGCCGCCATGCCGCCCTATCAGGGTGGCGGCGACATGATCGAGCGCGTGACCTTCGAGCGCACAACCTTCGCGCCGCCGCCGGCGCGCTTCGAGGCGGGCACGCCGTCCATCGCGGGTACGGTCGGCCTTCATGCCGCGATCGATTACGTGGCCTCGTTCGATCCGGCAGCCGTCGCCGCGCACGAGCACGACCTGCTCGCCTACGCGACCGAGCGATTGAGCGCCCTGAACAGTATCCGTCTCTACGGCACGGCGCCCGGCAAGGCCGCCATCGTCTCCTTCACCATGGACGGCGTGCACCCCCACGATATCGGCACCATCCTCGACCGCGCGGGCGTCGCCGTCCGGGTCGGCCATCACTGCGCGCAGCCGTTAATGGACCACTTCGGCATCGCGGGCACCGTGCGGGCCTCCTTCGGCCTCTACAACACGCGTGCCGACGTCGACCGCCTGATCGACGGGCTCGACGAGGTGCGGGAGATTTTTGGCTGATGTCCGAGCTGCGGGAGCTCTATCAGGAGGTGATCCTCGATCACGGCAAGTCGCCGCGCAACTTCGGCAGGCCGCCGGCGGTGACCGGCGAATCCCACGGCCACAACCCGCTCTGCGGCGACACGATCACAATCTACGTCGATGTGGCCAACGGCGTGGTCACGGACATCGGCTTCGAGGGCAGGGGCTGCGCCATCTCCATGGCCTCGGCCTCGATGATGACAGAGATGTTGCGGGGCAAGTCCCGCGACGAGGTGGAGGCGATGTTCGCCGAGTTCCACGCTCTGGTGGCGTCGACGGAGCCGGCCTGCGAGGCGGGCTTCGAGACCCCCGATCTGGACAAGCTGATCGTGCTCGCCGGCGTGCGGGAGTTCCCGATGCGGGTCAAGTGTGCCACGCTTCCATGGCACACGATGAAGGCGGCGCTCGACGGCGAGGACGAGGAGATCACGACGGAATGATGAACCTGTTCCGCAAGAAGCGCCCGCCCGAGGCGGAGCCTGAGCCGGCCAGTCCGCCCCAGGCGGTCGAGCCGCCCCCTGCGCCGCCTCCCGGGCCGCAGAGCTACGAGGCCTGGTCGCCGGACGGGCCGCCCGGCGCCATCGGCGGCGGCGGGCTCGCGCCGCAGCTGGTCGAGGCCGCGCCCGAGGCGGCAGAGACCCTGCCGACCCCGCCGGGCCTGAGCCCCGAGCACCCGCTCTCAGGCCAGATCGCGCGGGCGCTCAGCTCGGTCTACGACCCGGAAATCCCGGTGGACATCTACCAGCTCGGGCTGGTCTACGACGTGAGCTTGAATGAGGCCAACGACGCCCGCATATCGATGACTCTGACGACGCCGGGCTGCCCGGTGGCCGGCAGCATGCCCAGCATGGTCGAGCACGCGGTCGCGACCATGGTCGAGGGAATCGGCGACGTAGAGGTCGACCTGGTGTGGGATCCGCCCTGGAACCCCGACATGATGTCGGAGGCCGCCCAGCTCGAACTCGGCTTCATGTAGCCGCCAGCGGACGTGCGGAAAAAGAGATGAAGGACATTCTCACCATCAGCGAGCGCGCCGCAGAGCGCATCAACCACCTGATGTCGCTCAGGCCGCCCGATGCCGAGCCCGCCCTCGGCATCAAGATCGGGGTCAGGAACGCCGGCTGCTCCGGCATGTCCTACACCATGGACTATGCAGAAGAGGTGCCGCCAGCCGCCGAGGTGATCACGCAGCGGGGCGTGACGGTGGTGGTCGACCCGGCGGCGGTGATGTTCCTGATCGGCACCGAGCTCGACTTCAGCGAGGACAAGCTCAGCGCCACCTTCGTCTTCAACAACCCCAACGTCACCAGCACCTGCGGCTGCGGCGAGAGCTTCGCCGTCGGCTGAGTTCTGGCGATGGAGAGGGCTTCCGCCTGATGCTGGTCGGGGTGGCCGGATTTGAACCGGCGACCCTCTGCTCCCAAAGCAGATGCGCTACCTGGCTGCGCCACACCCCGTACCGGTCTGGATACCTGCGCGAGTCATAAGAGCCTCGCAGCCATGCCGCAAGCGCGCGGTGGGCTACCCCTATTCTTTCGGCTGATCGGTCGAGGGCGCGGCGCCTGCAGCGTCGGAGTTTTCTTCGTCCTCTTCCGCCTTCGCTCCGGGCCTGGCGTCGGGCGGGCTGACGATGCCGCCGGAGATCACGAGCTTCACGCCTTCCTCCACGGTCATGTCCAGCGGGATGCAGTCCTTGCGCGGCACGAACAGGAGGAAGCCCGAGGTCGGATTGGGCGTGGTCGGCAGGAAGACGTTGACCATCTCCTCCTCCGTGACCCGTTGCACCTCGCCCCGCGTCGGGCTGGTGATGAAGCCGATGACCCAGATTCCCCGGCGCGGATACTCGATCAGCACCACTTCGCGGAAGGCGTTGGCGGACTGCGCCAGCACCGCGTCGAAGATCTGCTTGAGCACGCCATAGATCGTGCGCACCACGGGCACGCGCGAGACCATGTTCTCGCCGAAGCGGACGATGAAGCGGCCGGCGACGTTGGCGAACAACGCGCCGACCAGCGTGACCAGAATCAGCACGATCACGATGCCGACACCGGGGACGTTCCGGCCCAGAATGTCGGTGGGGTTATAAGCGTCGGGGATCAGCGGAACGACGGCGCGGTCGAACAGATCGACCACCAGCCAGAGCAGCCACAGGGTGATGCCGATCGGTGCGGTAACGACGACGCCGGTGAAGAAGTACGTTCGGAGGCGCGCGATGAGGCCGCGCCTGCGCGGCGGCTGGATGAGACGAGGCGGGGGCGTACTCTCGTTCATCTCGGGAGGGAACGCCTGCGACCCGGCCCCTCGGGGTGATCGAGCATGCTCGTCATGGTCCCGCGGTCCCGCTTGTGTTCTCTCCTGTGTACCCGTCGCTTAGCGTTGCCGCCAGACTATTCGTGGTGCGGCGAAGGCGAACGTGACGCGCTATCCGGCCCTCTGCGGCGGCTTGGCGACCTGTAGCGCGGCGCCTATCATGACGCCCGACGGCGCACCTTCGCGTGGCCGCCGGCACGGTTCGAGCCGCAGGCCGGCAGGGACCGCGCGTAGCTTGGGGGGAGGAGCCGATGTCCAGACAACTCACCGTCGCCGCGGCCCAGATGGGGCCGATCGCGCGCGCGGAGCCGCGCACGCAAGTGGTCGACCGGCTGATCGCAATGCTGCGCACCGCGCACGAGGCCGGCGCCACGCTCGTGGTGTTTCCGGAACTGGCGCTCACCACCTTCTTTCCGCGTTGGGTCATCGACGATCCCGAGGAACTCGAAAGCTATTTCGAGAGCGAGATGCCCAACAACGAGACCCAGCCGCTGTTCGCCGCGGCGCAGGAACTCGGTGTCGGATTCCACCTCGGCTATGCTGAGATGGTCATCGAAGACGACGGTTCAAAGCGCTATTTCAATACCGCCATCATCGTCGACCGCGCGGGACAGATCGCCGGGAAGTACCGCAAGGTCCATATCCCCGGCTACGCCGAGCCGCAGCCCGACCACGTGCATCAGCATCTCGAGAAGCGCTACTTCGAACCCGGCGATCTCGGCTTCCCTGTGTTCCGCACCATGGACGGCGTGATGGGGATGTGCATCTGCAACGACCGGCGCTGGCCCGAGACCTACCGGGTTATGGGCCTCCAGGGCGTCGAGATGGTCATGCTCGGCTACAACACGCCGAGCACCAATCCCTTCGCCAAGGGGCAGGAGGCGCCGCATCTCGGCATGTTCCACAACCACCTCTCCATGCAGGCCGGCGCCTATCAGAACGGCACCTGGGTGGTCGCCTCGGCCAAGGCGGGCATGGAGGAGGGCATCCACCACATGGGCGGAAGCTGCATCATCGCGCCCACAGGCGAGATCGTGGCCCAGGCCCAGGGCGAGGGCGACGAGGTGGTGAGCGCGCCCATCGACCTGGAGCGCGGGGGCTATATCCGCGAGACCATCTTCAACTTCGCCGCGCATCGGCGGATCGAGCATTACGGCCTCATCACGAGCCGCACGGGTGCCAAGCCGCCGCCCGCTTAAGCGCGTGCGGCCGGCGGGCCGTCTCAGACGGTGAGGACAATCTTGCCGAAGTGCGCGTTGGCGCGCATGTGAGCCTGCGCCTCCGCCGCCTGTTCCAGCGGGAAGGTGCAGTCGATCGGCAGGCTCAGCGTGCCGTCCTCCACCGCCTCCCAGATGTCGGCGCGCATGGCGGCGTTGATGGCGCGCACTTCCTCCACCGAGCGGGTGCGGAAGGTCACGCCGATATAGTCGATGCGCTTCAGCGCATGCAGATCGAAGTCGAACTCGGCGGTAAAGCCGCCGAGGCGGCCCACGTTGACGATCCGCCCAAGCACTGCCGCCGCCTGCATGGTCTGGTTGGCGAGCCCGCCCGAGACCTGGTCGATGGTGAGATCCACACCCTTGCCGCCGGTGGCTTCCCGCGCCTGCTCCACCCATTGGGAGTCGCCGGGGTCCAGCACCGCGTCCGCACCCACCTCGGCGAGCCGTGCGCGCCGGCCCGCATCGCGTGAGGTGGCGAGCACCGTTCCCGCGCCCTTCAGGCGGGCGATCTGAATCGCCATGATCCCGACGCCCGAACTCGCGCCCTGGATCAAGACGGACTCTCCCGCCGTGAGCCGGCCGTTGGTGACAAGCGCATCGTGCATGGTCTGGAGCGCGATGGGCAGCGTCGCCGCCTTGACCGGGCTGGCCGCGGCCTTGGGCACGGGGCAGACCCGGCCCCAGTCGGTGACGGCGTACTCGGCGTAGCCGCCGGCGCCCGAGCACATGACCCGGTCGCCGGGCCGGAACTCCGGCACGTCCGAGCCGACCTCAGCCACCTCCCCGGCCCACTCGAGGCCCGCGATCGTGCCGGCGCCGCCGAGCGCCCCGTGAGGCCGGCCCGCAGCCATGATCAGATCTGCCCGGTTGAGCCCGCTGGCTCCGACCTTGACCAGGACCTCGTTGGCTTTGGGCTCGGGAACCGGCACCTCGCGAACGGCCAGACCCTCGTCGCTCAACACCACTGCCTTCATTCGTCGTCTCCCATCGGCATGAACCGCGGCAGCTCGGGCCACCGCGAGCGGATTGCGCACCGTTGACCGTATTGAATTGGACACCGGCGCGGCCCCTCCTTAGACATACTTATAACCTGTGTTGACGCAGTGCGCCGGTGCGTCGCAGCGTTTGCAGCGGAGTCATGCGCAACTCAACTATGCTGAGTTCGGCGGTTGGAGATTTTCTTGGAATGCAAAGCCCGTGTCGCCGCATGACGAGACTGGCCCAGGCCGCAATCCTGGTGTTGGCCGTCGCGGGGCTTGTCTCCGCCTGCGGCGGCGGGGGTGGCGATCCGGGCCCACGAACGACGGCCCCGCCCGACACCGATCAGCCTCTCGAGTCAGACCCGGCATCCGAGCTGGATCCGCCGACGACCGACGATGTCATGCGGTCCTGCATCGAAACCGTCATCGGCTGTCTGGCGCCGGAGGCGTACGAAGCTGAGCGGCAGACGATTGCGGATGCACATAGCGGTGAGGGTGAATTCAAGAACCAGTGGGGCTTGACGCTGATCCGGGCGGACCGGGCCTATGCGCAACTCGAGCTGAAGCACGGCAGCGGTACGGTGCCCGGCAGCGGCCAGACTGTCGGTCTGATCGACACCGGAATCGACGCCGGGCACCCGGTGTTCGCCGGCAAGACGGTAAGCGAGCACTTCTTCGGGACGGCGATGGACGAAACCGGCGCCGGGTTTTCTCACGGCACGGCGGTGGCGAGCATCATCGCGGCCCGGCGCGGCAGCGTGTTCGACTACCCCGGCGCGAGCCCTGCGCAGGGCGTTGCCTGGGGCGCTGACATCGCGATGTTCGCGGTCCCGACGGGTCGAGACGACGGTATTTACGAGCCGCTCTCGTTCACCGTCGGCACCGGCGTCGACGATCGGTGGGCGGCCAGGATCGATCACATGATCGACTGGTCGAGCGGTGGGCGGACACTCGATTTCATCAATTCGAGCGTCGGCTACCACGGAATCATCGATCAATACAGCGAAGAGGATCTGCGCGAGATCTTCGGCAGCTACATCGAGGCCCTCGCACAAGCAGACAGGACCGACAAGACGATCTTCATCTGGGCAGCCGGCAACGCCCACGGCGACGACTGCAATGCCGAGGACTTCGAGGACGCCCCGCAGCTTTGCGTAGACGGGAAAATCGACGCCAGGTCGGTCGAGGTTCAGGCCGGGCTTCCGGCCCGGATTGCCGAGTTGCGCGGGCACCTCGTCTCCGTCGTGGCCGTTGCGCCCGACAGCGACGGAGACGGCACCTTCGGGATCGCCGACTTCTCCAATCGCTGCGGCATTGCCAAGGACTGGTGCCTCGCCGCACCGGGAGAGGACGTTCGGGTGGCCTATTTCGGCCCCTACGAGGAAAGAGCGGCGGGACGGCGCAATGCTGACGCTGACGGAACCTCCCTTGCCGCACCCATGGTGACCGGCGCGCTCGTGGTGATGAAGGATTACTTCCGCGACGAGCTCTACAACACCGATCTGGTGGCGCGGCTCCTGGCAACCGCCAACCGGGATGGCATCTATGCCGACGCGGATGTCTACGGCCAGGGTCTGCTGGACCTCGCCGCCGCGACATCGCCCGTGGGCACAGCCGGCATCGCGCTAGGCCCGCGGGTCGAGGGTGCCGGTATCGACCTGACGGGGACCGGCCTTGATCTCGGTGGCGCCCTCGGCGACGGGTTGATGCAGGCGCTCGCGGGGCAGGAGGTTGCAGCCTTCGACGATCTCGGGGCGCCGTTCTGGTATTCGCTCGGCTCTCTCGCCGAGGCCGCGAGCGGTCCGTCAGCCGGTGGGAGGCTGCGGGGCTTCATGGCTCAATCGCAAGCGGGAGGCGGGGCTGGCTTCTGGCATCCCACACTCGGCGCACTTGAAGGAGTCGATAGCGTCTCCGCTCCGCTGCGGTTGGGCTTCCTCGATACGCCGAGTCTGGGGGCCACCGGCGGGCATCTCGCCCTCGCCGGGCGAGCGTTGACCCTGGGCAATGCGGGGCAGGGAGGCGCTGTCGCCGCTGCCTTCTCCACCGAAGGCCTGGACGGTGTGGCGCCCGTGTCTGGAGCCACGCTCGCCTGGCGGCCGGAAGGAGCGCCGCTCGGCCTGCGCGGCGGCTGGGTGGGCGAGCGCGAGGCCCTTCTTGGCACGAGCGCGACCGGCGCCTTCGGGCGTATGGCGGCTGCTTCGGTCTTCGCCGGTGTCGAGGCGAGCGAGCGAGTCGGTGCATGGCGTCTCGGCGCCAACGCCGAGGTCGGCACGGTCGACGCAGCGGTGGAGGGCGGGCTGATCGCGCACGTCTCGCCGCTCACCACGAGCGCCTTCGCCCTCCACGCTATGCGCTCGTTTTCCGACGAGGGCACGCTCACGCTCTCGCTCTTGCAGCCGCTCCGCGTGGAGTCCGGCTACGCCCGCCTTACGGTTCCCGTCGGCCGCACGAAGGACGGCTTCGTGCGCCGCCGCTCGCTGACGGCCGATCTCGTGCCATCAGGCCGGCAAATCGAAGTCGCGGCCCAGTGGAGGCAGTCGCTCACGCAAGGCGGCGAGTTCCGCCTGGGCGCGGCGTGGACCCATCATCCGGGACACGCCTCTGCGGCCGACCCCGATCTCACGATCCTGGCCGGTTGGCGCCACACATTCTGATCAAGACTTGCTGCGAGGCTTTGCTCGCGCTGCGACCTGGGAAAGACCACGCGGGTTGTGCTGGCAACATAGTCATTATTTTGTCGAAACTGCGCTATGCCCTTGTGGATATGGTATTATAGCCCGTCGAAACCGTTGACGCCTATTATGGTCATGCTCAAACTTTCGTCGTCGAGTCGGTATTCGCGGTAATATGTATCGACCCCCCACGAGTGAAACGGGAGCGAGCAATGAACAAGGCTGAGCTGATCAGGGCTGTCGCAAGCGATGCGGACATCTCCAACGCCGACGCTGCGCGTGCGGTGGACAGTGTGTTCGGCGCGATTACCGACACGCTGCGGAGCGGCTCCGATGTCAGGCTGGCGGGATTTGGCTCGTTCAGCGTCGTCGAACGGAAGGCCACGACCGGGCGAAACCCGCGCACGGGCGAAACGATTGCGATCGCCGCCTCCAAGCAGCCGAAGTTCAAGGCCGGCAAGACGCTCAAGGACGCGGTCAACGCCTGACCGCCGTCCCGCCTGCCGGCGCGGGCGGTTAGCTCAGCTGGGAGAGCGCTTGGTTTACACCCAAGAGGTCGGCGGTTCGATCCCGTCACCGCCCACCACGCGCTGGCTGCCCGCGAAGCGCTAATCGTCGAGACTCATCTCTGGGGGCGATGTCCAAACGTGGATCGTCGCCTCCGCCGCCAAGCAACTTGACCCCGCCGGACCCCTGCTCTACATGGGGGCGGCCGGCGCGGCGACGGCACGCCGCCGGATCCGTCGGGGGTGTAGCTCAGCCTGGTTTAGAGCGCCGGCCTGTCACGCCGGAGGTCGCGGGTTCGAGTCCCGTCACTCCCGCCATATCCCCGGAGTGCCGTTCTGGAGCGCCGGGACGGGAAGAGCTGCAACGGGGTGCCGCTTTGATGCAGGCTTCGGGATTCGGGGGCGGCTGGGCATGGCTGCGGCGCGAATGCCGTAGGGCTCCCACGCGAGGCCCGTCGGTCGCACGAGGCCGGCCGGAGGGTCGTGGCCGATGACCGCATCGACCGATCTCCTCCTCGAATACCTGCCGATCGTCATCTTTCTCGGCATTGCCGGCGTGATGGCGATCGCCGCCATCGCGGGCTCCTACGTGTTGGCGCCCCAGCGGCCGGACCGGGATAAGATCGCCGCCTACGAGTGCGGCTTCGACGCCTTCGAGGATGCGCGCGGCCGCTTCGACGTGCGCTTCTATCTCGTGGCCATCCTTTTCATCATCTTCGACCTCGAGGTCGCCTACCTATTTCCGTGGGCGGTGTCGTTCAGCGAGATCGGGCTTTACGGCTTCTGGTCGATGATCGTCTTCCTGGGGCTGCTGACCATCGGCTTCGTCTACGAGTGGAAGAAGGGCGCGCTCGAATGGGAGTAGAGACCACGACCGTCGGCCTGCCGGGCAAGCCGCTGCCGGCGGGTGAGGCCCAGGACCGGGCGCTCGCGCTGGTCAGCGACGAGCTGAACGACAAGGGCTTCGTCGTCGCCCAGCTCGACAGCATCATCAACTGGGCGCGCACCGGCTCGCTCTGGCCGATGACGTTCGGCCTCGCCTGCTGCGCGGTCGAGTTCATGCAGACCATCGCGTCCCGCTACGACATCGACCGCATCGGCATGGTGCCGCGCGCGAGCCCACGCCAATCGGACGTGATGATCGTCGCGGGCACGCTCTGCAACAAGATGGCGCCCGCGTTCCGGCGGGTCTACGACCAGATGCCGGAGCCACGCTACGTCATCTCCATGGGTAGCTGCGCCAACGGCGGCGGCTACTATCACTATTCCTATTCGGTGGTGCGGGGCTGCGACCGTGTCGTCCCGGTGGATGTCTATGTTCCCGGCTGTCCGCCCACGGCCGAAGCGCTGCTTTACGGCATCATGCAATTGCAGCGGAAGATCCGGCGCGAAGGGACCATCGCGCGCTAGCGCGCGGCGAGAGCGGGCGAGGGGATGGACACGGCCGGATTACGCGACCTCGGCGAGCACGTCGCGACCAGTCTCAGCGACTACGTGTTCGCGGCCGAGGTCACCCGCGACGAGCTCACCGTGGACGCACGCGCGGACCAGGCGGTGCGTGTGCTCAAGTTCCTGAAGGACGATCCGCGCTGCCGCTTCGAGCAGCTGACCGACCTCTGCGGGGTCGACTATCCGGAGCGCGACCCGCGCTTCGATGTCGTCTATCACCTGCTCAGCTTGAGCCACAATTGCAGGCTGCGCCTCAAGGTCGGTGTCAACGAGGACCAGCCGGTGCCGTCGGCGACAGAGATCTACCCCTCCGCTGGGTGGTGGGAGCGCGAGACCTGGGACCTCTACGGCATCTACTTCGCCGGCAATCCGGACTTACGGCGGCTGCTCACGGACTACGGCTTCGACGGCCATCCGCTCCGCAAGGATTTTCCGCTCACGGGCTACGTCGAGCTGCGCTACGACTCGGAGCAGAAGCGGGTGGTGTACGAGCCGGTGAAGCTCACCCAGGAATTCCGCCGCTTTGACTTCCTGAGCCCGTGGGAAGGCGCGTCCTACCCGTTGCCGGGCGACGAGAAGGCGGATGAAGCCGGCGAGGACGGGCGCTGACCATGAGCGAGCGCCAGATCCGCAACATGACCGTGAATTTTGGGCCGCAGCATCCGGCGGCGCACGGGGTGCTACGCCTGGTTCTGGAGATGGACGGCGAGGTGGTCGAGCGGGCGGACCCGCACATCGGCCTGCTCCATCGCGGCACCGAGAAGCTGATCGAATACAAGACCTACCTGCAGGCGGTGCCCTATTTCGACCGGCTCGACTATGTCGCGCCGATGAACCAGGAGCACGCCTACGCGCTCGCCGTCGAGGCCCTGCTCGGACTCGAGATTCCCAGGCGGGCCCAGTACATCCGGGTGCTCTACAGCGAGATTTCGCGCATCGCCAACCACCTGATGAACATCTGCACCATGGCGCTCGACGTCGGCGCGATGACTCCCTTCTTCTGGGGCTTCGAGGAGCGCGAGCTGACCATGGAGTTCTACGAGCGGGCGTCGGGCTCGCGCCTCCATGCCGCCTACTTCCGCCCCGGCGGCGTCGCCTACGATCTCGCTCCCGAGCTGCTCTCGGACATCGGCGCGTGGAACGAGAAGTTCCCCAAGGTCATCGACGACATCGAGAACGTGCTGACCGAGAACCGCATCTTCAAGCAGCGGACGGTGGACATCGGCATTCTGAGCCCGCAGGAGGCCTTCGACTGGGGGCTCACCGGGCCGGTG
Organism: Alphaproteobacteria bacterium; assembly: GCA_022820945.1. Lineage (GTDB taxonomy): Bacteria > Pseudomonadota > Alphaproteobacteria > UBA828 > UBA828 > WTGU01. The sequence goes on from JAJEEP010000003.1 coordinate 63,488, forward strand.
CTGCGCGGCTCCGGTGTCTCCTGGGACCTGCGCCGCAACCAGCCCTACGAGATCTACAGCGAGCTCGACTTCGGGGTGCCTGTCGGCTCCAACGGCGACTGCTACGAGCGCTATCTCGTCCGTATGGAGGAGATGAGGCAGTGCGTCAAGATAATCGCACAATGCCTTGAAAAGATGCCGAAAGGGCCGGTCAAGGTTCAGGACAACAAGATCACGCCGCCGGCCAGGGCCGAGATGAAGGAATCGATGGAGGCGCTGATCCATCACTTCAAGCTCTACACCGAGGGCTACCATGTGCCGGCAGGCGAGGCCTACCGGGCGGTGGAGGCGCCGAAGGGCGAGTTCGGGGTCTACCTCGTGGCCGACGGCACCAACCGGCCCTACCGCTGCAAGATCCGGGCGCCGGGCTTCGCGCACCTCCAGGTGCTCGACCACATGAGCAAGGGCCACATGCTGGCGGACACGGTGGCCAACCTCGCGAGCATGGACATCGTGTTCGGGGAGATCGACCGGTGACGGGCACGGCGGCCAACGGCGGCGAGAGCTTCGCCTTTACGGCCGAGAACCGGGCCAAGGCGGACGCCGCGATCGCCAAGTACCCGGCGGGCTGTCAGGCCAGCGCGGTGCTGCCGCTGCTCGACCTCGCCCAGCGTCAGAACGACGGCTGGATTTCCCAGGCTGTGATGGAGCACGTCGCCGAGCTGCTCGACATGGCGTCGATCCGGGTCTACGAGGTCGCGACCTTCTACACGATGCTGAACCTGGAGCCGGTCGGCCGCCATCACGTCCAGCTTTGCCGGACGACGCCCTGCTGGCTGCGGGGCTCTGACGCGCTGCGCGACGCCTGCCGGGAGGAACTCGGCATCGGCCTGGGCGGGACCACGGAGGACGGTCTCTTCACGCTGACCGAGGTCGAGTGCCTGGGCGCCTGCGTCAACGCGCCGATGGTGCAGATCGACGATCACTTCTACGAGGACCTCGACCCGGCGCGGATGAAGGAGATCCTTCGCGCCTTCAGGGCCGGGAGCCCGCCCGAGCCGGGCTCGCAGACCGGCCGCCAGACCTCTGCGCCGGCCTCCGGCCTGACGACACTGACCGAGCTTTGAGCATGCTCAGCGATTCCGACCGCATCTTCACCAACCTCTACGGCGCTCAGGACCCGGGCCTGGCTGGCGCCCGTGCGCGGGGCGACTGGGACGGCACGGCGGCGCTGATGGCCAAGGGCCACGACTGGATCATCGATCAGGTCAAGGAGTCCGGCCTGCGCGGGCGCGGCGGCGCCGGCTTCCCGACCGGGCTGAAGTGGTCCTTCATGCCGAAGGAGGAGACCCCCGGCCGCCCGCATTACCTGGTGGTCAATGCGGACGAGAGCGAGCCCGGCACCTGCAAAGACCGGGACATGATGCGCCACGATCCGCACAAGCTGATCGAGGGCTGCCTGATCTCGGGCTTCGCCATGCGGGCGCACGCCGCCTACATCTACATTCGGGGCGAGTTCTACGACGAGGCGGTCGCACTGCAGGCCGCGATCGACGAGGCCTATGACGCGGGCCTCATCGGCAAGAACCCGTGCGGCACCGACTGGCCCTTCGACGTCTACCTCCACCGCGGCGCCGGCGCCTACATCTGCGGCGAGGAGACCGGGCTGCTGGAGAGCCTGGAGGGCAAGCCGGGGCGGCCCCGTCTCAAGCCGCCCTTCCCGGCGGCGGTCGGGCTCTACGGCTGCCCGTCCACGGTCAATAATGTCGAGACGATCGCGGTCGTGCCCACCATCCTCAGGCGCGGCGCCGAGTGGTTCGCCGGCCTGGGCCGGCCCAAGAACACCGGCACCAAGGTCTTCTGCATCTCCGGCCACGTGAATCAGCCGTGCAACGTGGAAGAGGAGATGGGCATCCCCATGCGCGAGCTGATCGAGAAGCACGCAGGCGGGGTGCGCGGCGGCTGGGACAACCTGCAGGCGGTCATTCCCGGCGGCGCCTCGGTGCCGCTGCTGCCGAAGTCGATCTGCGACGACGTGCTGATGGACTTCGATTCGCTGATGGCGGAGAAATCCGGGCTCGGCACAGCGGCGGTGATCGTGATGGACAAGTCCGCCGACGTGGTCGAGGCCATCGCCCGGCTCTCCCACTTCTACATGCACGAGAGCTGCGGCCAGTGCACGCCCTGCCGCGAGGGCACCGGCTGGGTCTACCGCGTGATGCTGAGGCTCATCAGGGGCGAGGCGTCGGTCGAAGAGATCGACATGCTGTGGGACGTGGTGGGGCAGATCGAGGGCCACACCATCTGCGCCCTCGGCGATGCCGCCGCGTGGCCGGTGCAGGGGCTGATTCGCCACTTCCGGCCCGAGCTCGAGCGGCGCATCCTGGCCGAGAAGGTCGGCAGCAGCGGTGGCGAGAGCGCCACAGCGGCGGCCGCGGCCTGAGGACGCAAGCGATGACGACGCTCACCATCGACGGTGCCGAGATCACGGTGGAGCCCGGCTCGACCGTGATGCAGGCCTGCATCGAGGCCGGCAAGGAGATCCCGCACTTCTGTTTCCACGACCGGCTCTCCATCGCCGGCAACTGCCGCATGTGCCTGGTGGAGATGGAGCGCTCGCCGAAGCCCATCGCGTCGTGCGCGATGCCGGCGGCGGACGGCATGGTGATCCGCACCGACACGCCGCAGGTCAAGAAGGCGCGGGAAGGGGTGATGGAGTTCCTGCTCATCAATCACCCGCTCGACTGCCCGATTTGCGACCAGGGCGGCGAGTGCGACCTGCAGGACCAGGCCATGGCCTATGGCCGGCACTTCAGCCGCTTCGACGAAGGCAAGCGCGCGGTGCGCGACAAGGATGTCGGGCCGCTGATCGAGACCATCATGACGCGCTGCATCCACTGCACGCGCTGCATCCGCTTCGCCGACGAGATCGCGGGGGTCGAGGAGTTCGGCGCGGTCTTCCGCGGCGAGCACATGGAAATCGGCACCTATGTCGAGAAGGCGGTGAGCTCCGAGCTTAGCGGCAACATGATCGACCTCTGCCCGGTGGGCGCGCTGACCTCCAAGCCCTACGCCTTCGTCGCGCGCTCGTGGGAGCTCCGGACCACCGAGACGGTCGACGTGCTCGACGCGGTCGGCTCCAACATCCGGGTCGATGCGCGGGGGACCGAAGTGCTGCGGGTCGTGCCGCGCCTGCACGACGACATCAACGAGGAGTGGCTCTCGGACAAGAGCCGCTTTGCCTACGACGGGCTGCGCCGGCGCCGCCTCGATCGCTGCTATGTGCGCCGCAATGGCGCGCTGGAAGCGGCGAGCTGGGCCGAGGCGTTCGACGCCATCGCAGCGGCGGCAGTGGGCCTCGACGGCGGCCAGATCGCGGCGCTTGCGGGCGATACGGCGGACTGCGAAGCCATGACCGCGCTGGCCGATCTGATGGGGGCGCTGGGCTCGCCCCATCTCGATTGCCGGCAGGACGGCGCGAAGCTCGATGCGACAAGCCGGGCCTCTTACCTCTTCAACACCACCATCGCCGGAATCGAGGAGGCCGATGCGATTCTCCTGATCGGCACCAACCCGCGCTGGGAGGCGTCGCTGGTCAACGCGCGCATCCGCAAGCGCTGGCGCCGGGGCGGGCTAAGAGTCGGCGTCATCGGCCCGCAGGTGGACCTGACCTACCCCTACCATCATCTGGGAGACGGGCCGCAGAGCCTCGCCACGCTCGCGAAAGGGGGCGACGCCTTCGCCGACGTTCTGAAGATGGCCGAGAAGCCGATGCTGATCGTCGGCATGGGTGCATTGACGCGTTCCGACGGTGCCCAGGTGCTGGCTCACGCCAGGGCGGTCGCAGAGGCGACGGGCATGGTCGCCGACGGCTGGAACGGCTTCAACGTGCTGCACACGGCAGCCGCCCGCGTCGGCGGGCTCGATCTCGGCTTCGTGCCGGGGGTGGGAGGGCGCGACGCGGCAGCGATCTGCGAAGGCGCCGCCAGCGGCGCGATCAAGCTGCTCTACCTGCTTGGCGCGGACGAGATTGCGCTGGAGCGGCCGGAGAACTGCTTCGTCGTCTACCAGGGCCACCACGGCGATGCCGGGGCGCGGCTCGCCGACGTGATCCTGCCGGGCGCCGCCTACACCGAGAAGGACGGCACCTACGTCAACCTGGAAGGCAGGTCGCAGCGGGCCTACGCGGCCTCCGCGCCGCTCGGCGATGCGCGGGAGGACTGGCGCATCCTGCGCGCGCTCTCCGCCCGTATCGGCAACCCGCTCGCCTACGACACGCTGGACGAGCTTCGCGCCCGCATGGTGGAGCGGGCGCCGGCGCTTGCCGCCATCGGCGAGATCGCACCGGCGCCCTGGGGCGAGTTCGGTGCCGCCGGCGCCATGGACGACGCGCCCTTCGCGAGCCCCATCGGCGACTTCTACCTGACCGACCCGATCACCCGCGCCTCCCAGACCATGACCGAGTGCAGCGCGGCGTTCGTCGCCGCGGCAGAAGAGGCCCGCGCCGATGGCTGAAGCGGGCGTCTGGAGCACCTACTTCTACCCGTTGTTCCTGACCGTCGGGTACATCCTCGCGATCGTGGTGCCGCTGCTGCTGGTGCTCGCCTTCATCACGTATTTCGAGCGCAAGGTGTGGGCGGCGATCCAGCTGCGCAAGGGGCCCAACGTGGTGGGGCCCTTCGGCCTGCTGCAGCCCGTGGCCGACGGGATCAAGTGCCTGTTCAAGGAGACCATCGTCCCCGCCGGCGCCAACCGCATGCTCTTCGTGCTGGCGCCGATGGTGACCTTCAGCCTGGGTCTCATCGGCTGGGCGGTGATCCCCTTCGACCAGCACCTCGTGCTCGCCGACCTGAACGTCGGGCTGCTCTATCTCTTCGCGGTCTCCTCGCTCGGGGTCTACGGCATCATCATCGCGGGCTGGGCCAGCAACTCGAAGTACGCCTTCCTCGGTGCGCTGCGCTCGGCGGCGCAGATGGTCTCCTACGAGGTCTCCATCGGCTTCGTCCTGGTGACGGTGCTGCTCTGCGTTGGCTCGCTCAACCTCAACGACATCGTCGAGGCGCAGCGGGGGCTCTGGTTCTTCATCCCGCTGTTCCCGATGTTCGTGATCTACGTGGTCTCCGCGCTGGCCGAGACCAACCGCACGCCCTTCGACCTGCCGGAGGCCGAGGGCGAGCTGGTCGCCGGCTACCAGGTGGAATACTCGTCGATGACCTGGCTGCTCTTCATGATGGGGGAGTACGCCAACATCGTGCTCTTGAGCGGGCTCAGCGTGATCCTGTTCCTCGGCGGCTGGCTGCCGCCCTTCCACGTCGAGCCGCTGATGGCGGTTCCCGGCGTGGTCTGGTTCCTGCTGAAGACCGCGGTCGTGGTTTTCTTCTTCACCTGGACCCGCGCGACGCTGCCGCGCTACCGCTACGATCAGCTCATGCGGCTCGGCTGGAAGGTGTTCCTGCCGGCCTCGCTCGCCATGGTCGTGATCGTCGCCGGCGCGCTGCACGCGTTCGACTGGTTGCCGAGGTAAGTCACTGTGGCGGCGGCTGGCGGCCTGTGCTATGGCCGCGCCCGGCGCCGACGAGGAGTTCGCCATGCCAGCGATTGAGCAAACGGTTCGATCCTTGCTCCTGACCGAACTGGCGGTCGGACTCGGCGTGACCTTCAAGCAGATATTCAAGCGCAAGGCGACGCTCAACTACCCCTACGAGAAGGGCATGCTGAGCCCGCGCTTTCGAGGCGAGCACGCGCTGCGCCGCTACCCCAACGGCGAGGAGCGCTGCATCGCCTGCAAGCTGTGCGAGGCGATCTGCCCCGCGCAGGCCATCACCATCGAGGCGGAGCCGAGGGAGGACGGCAGCCGGCGCACCACGCGCTACGACATCGACATGGTGAAGTGCATCTATTGCGGCTTCTGTCAGGAGGCCTGCCCGGTCGACGCCATCGTCGAGGGGCCGAACTTCGAATTCGCCGCCGAGACCCGCGAGGAGCTGCTCTACAACAAGGAAAAGCTGCTCGATAACGGCGACCGCTGGGAGCGGGAGATCGCCGCCAACCTGAGCGCGGAGGCACCCTACCGCTGAGCCGGCATCGGCAGGGGCGGAACGGTAAGCCAAGCGGGACCACGGCACGATGATCATCCAGACGATCATGTTCTATGTCCTCGCCGTGGTGACGGTGGGGGCGGGGGTCATGGTGATCGCCTCGCGCAACCCGGTTCACTCGGTGCTGTTCCTGATTCTGGCGTTCTTCAACTCGGCCGGGCTCTTCGTGATGATGGGGGCCGAGTTCCTGGCGATGATCCTGATCATCGTCTACGTGGGCGCGGTCGCCGTGCTCTTCCTCTTCGTCGTGATGATGCTGAACATCAACTTCGCGGAGCTGCGCGCGGGCTTCCTGCAATACCTGCCCATCGGCGGCGTCATCGGCATCATATTGCTGGCCGAGCTGGTGCTGGTCTTCGCCTCGGGCGCCATAGACATCGAGGTGCCGACGACTGTGGCGTCGCCGACGCCGCCGGCCGACGAGATCACCAACACGCAAGCGCTGGGCGACGTGCTCTACACGCACTACGCGTACCTCTTCCAGGGCGCTGGCTTCATCCTCCTGATCGCGATGGTGGGCGCCATCGTGCTCACCCACCGGCGCCGTGCCGACGTCAGGCGCCAGCGCATCGCCGATCAGGTGGCGCGCGATCCCAAGGCAGCCGTTCAGGTCACCGACATCGAGCCGGGCGCGGAGGGGACATGGAAATCGGACTGACCCATTACCTCACCGTGGCCGCGGTCCTGTTCACCCTCGGCGTCGTCGGCATCTTCCTCAACCGCAAGAACGTCATCATCATCCTGATGGCGATCGAGCTGATGCTGCTTGCGGTCAACATCAACCTGGTCGCCTTCTCGACCTTCCTCAACGACATGGTGGGCCAGGTCTTCGCCATGCTCGTGCTCACGGTCGCCGCCGCCGAGGCTGCGATCGGTCTCGCCATCCTGGTCGTCTACTTCCGCAACCGCGGCAGCATCGCCGTCGAGGACGTCAACGTGATGAAGGGTTAGGCGCCGGTGCTCTATTACGCCGCGCCCATTTTCCTGCCGCTCTTCGGGGCGGTAATCGCTGGCCTGTTCGGCCGGGTGATCGGCGCGCGCGGAGCCCAGCTCGTCACCTGCGGCGCGATGGGCGTCGCCGCGGTGATGGCGATCGTGGTCTTCACCGAGGTGGTGCTGCAGGGCGAGACCGCGACCATCGTGCTGTTCGACTGGTTCGCTTCCGGCGATCTGGACGTCGACTGGCTGCTCAGATTCGACGAGCTGACCGGGGTGATGGTCTTCGTCGTCTGCGTGGTCTCGTTCCTGATCCACGTCTATTCCATCGGCTACATGGCGCACGACCCCCATGTGCCGCGCTTCTTCGCCTACCTCTCGCTCTTCACCTTCTTCATGCTGGCGCTGGTGAGTGCCGACAATTTCCTCCAGATGTTCTTCGGCTGGGAGGGCGTCGGCCTCGTCTCCTATCTGCTGATCGGCTTCTGGTACAAGCGGCCGTCGGCGAACGCGGCGGCGATCAAGGCCTTCATTGTCAACCGGGTGGGCGATTTCGGCTTCGCGCTGGGCATCCTCGCGATCTTCCTGATGTTCGACTCCATCTCGTTCGATTCCGTGTTCTCGGCCGTGCCCGGGATGGTGGATGCGGAGCTGACCTTCCTCGGCCACTCCTTCGACTTCCTGGAGGTCGCCTGCATCCTGCTGTTCGTCGGCGCCATGGGGAAATCGGCGCAGTTCCTGCTGCACACCTGGCTGCCGGACGCGATGGAAGGGCCGACGCCGGTTTCCGCGCTGATCCATGCCGCGACCATGGTGACCGCCGGCGTCTTCATGGTGGCGCGGCTCTCGCCCATCTTCGAGTACGCGCCCATCGCGCTCTCGGTGGTGACCTTCTTCGGCGCGACGACGGCGATCTTCGCGGCGACCATCGCGATCACTCAGAACGACATCAAGCGAGTGATCGCCTATTCGACCTGCAGCCAGCTGGGCTACATGTTCTTCGCCTGCGGCGTCTCGGCCTATGGCGCCGGCATCTTCCACCTGACCACGCACGCCTTCTTCAAGGCGCTGCTCTTCCTCGGCGCGGGCGCGGTGATCCACGCCATGTCGGACGAGCAGGACATGCGCAAGATGGGCGGCATCTGGCGCATGATCCCGGTGACCTACGTGCTGATGTGGATCGGCAACCTGGCGCTCGCCGGGATCTTCCCGTTCTCGGGTTTCTTCTCGAAGGACATCATCCTGGAGTCCGCGTTCGCCTCGCACACCGGGCTCGGCATGTACGCCTTCGGGCTCGGTATCCTGGCGGCGTTCCTGACCGCCTTCTACTCGTGGCGGCTGCTGTTCCTGACCTTCCACGGCAAGCCGCGCGCCGACGAGAGGGTGATGGCCCACGTGCACGAGGCGCCGCCGGTGATGTGGGTGCCGCTGGTGGGGCTCGCCATCGGCGCGGTCGTGATCGGCTACCTCATGCTGCCGATGGTGGCGACCGACATCGACTTCTGGGGTACCTCGATCCTCGTGCTGCCGATCCACAACGCGCTGGAGGAGGCGCATCACGTCGATTTCTGGGTCAAGGCGCTGCCGATGGCGGTTGGCGTGCTCGGGATCGAGGGTGCGTTCCTCTTCTACGTGCTGAAGCCGGAGCTGCCGGGCCAGCTCGCCACCCGGGCGCGGCCTGTCTATCTGTTCCTGCTCAACAAGTGGTACTTCGACGAGCTCTACGACATCCTCTTCGTGCGCTCCGCCAAGTACCTCGGGCGCAATCTCTGGAAGCAGGGCGACGGTGCGGTGATCGACGGCATCGGACCGGACGGCATCGCTGCGGCGACGCTCTCGGTCGCGCGCCGGGCGGTCCGGCTGCAGTCGGGCTACGTCTATCACTACGCCTTCGCGATGCTGCTGGGGCTCGCAGCCATCGTCACCTGGTATCTGATCGCGGGCAGGTAGCGGCATGACCGATTGGCCGATCCTGTCCACCGTCACGTTCCTGCCTCTGGTGGGCGTGTTCTTCATCCTGCTGATTCGCGGGGACGAGCGGCAGATCGCGGCCAATTCCCGGCACGTGGCGCTCTGGACCTCGGTGGTCACGTTCGCGCTCTCGATCGTGCTGATCGCCGACTTCGATACCTCGACCGCGGAGTTCCAGTTCGTCGAGTTCGTGCCGTGGCTGCCCGAGCACAACATCGGCTACCACCTGGGCGTGGACGGGATCTCGATCTTCTTCCTGATCCTGACCACGTTCCTGATCCCGCTCTGCATCCTCGCCTCGTGGGAGGCGATCGCGACGCGCGTGCGCGAATTCATGATCGCCTTCCTGGTGATGGAGACGCTGATTGTCGGTGTCTTCTGCTCCCTCGACTTCGTGATGTTCTACATCTTCTTCGAGGGACAGCTGATCCCGATGTTCCTGATCATCGGCATCTGGGGCGGCGCGCGGCGGGTCTATTCCGCGTTCAAGTTCTTCCTCTACACGCTGGTGGGCTCGGTCCTGTTCCTGCTGGCGATCCTGTTCATGTATCTCGACGCCGGCACCACCGATATCCCGATGCTGCTCATGCACGAGTTCGCGCCGGCGATACAAACCTGGCTCTGGCTCGCGCTCTTCGCCTCCTTCGCCGTCAAGCTGCCGATGTGGCCGTTCCACACCTGGCTGCCGGACGCGCACGTGGAGGCGCCGACGGCGGGTTCGGTGATCCTCGCCGGCATCCTGCTGAAGATGGGGGGCTACGGCTTCCTCCGCTTCTCGCTGCCGATGCTGCCGGACGCGAGCGCCTTCTTCGTGCCTTTCGTCTATTCGCTGAGCGTGGTCGCGATCATCTACACTTCGCTGGTCGCGCTCATGCAGCAGGACATGAAGAAGCTGATCGCCTACTCCTCGGTCGCCCACATGGGGATCGTCACCATCGGCATCTTCACCTTCACCGGCCAGGGCATCGAGGGCGGCATCATCCAGATGCTGAGCCACGGCATCGTCTCGGCGGCGCTCTTCCTCTGCGTGGGCGTGGTCTACGACCGCACCCACACCCGCGAGATCGCGGACTACGGCGGGCTGGTGCACCGCATGCCGATCTACGCCTTCGTGCTCATGGTGTTCACGCTGGCGGCCATCGGCCTGCCCGGCACCAGCGGTTTCGTCGGCGAGTTCATGGTGCTGGTGGGCGCCTTCCAGTCGAATACCTGGGTCGCCATGCTGGCGCTGACCGGCGTGATCCTGGGTGCCGCCTACATGCTCTGGCTCTACCGGCGCGTGATCTTCGGCGAGCTCACCAAGGAGAACCTGAAGTCGATCACCGACCTCAACTGGCGCGAGGTCGGCATCTTCGCGCCGCTGGTCTCGCTGGCGCTGGTGCTCGGGCTCTATCCGGAGCCCTTCCTCGACGTGCTGCACGTCTCGGTCGAGAACCTGATCGCGCAGACCAACGGGGCGCCCGACCTGCCCATCGCCGAGACGCCTGTGCCCAGCCCGCTGGCTGCGCTCGCGGCGCTGAACTAGGGGCCGGGCGATGCAACCCTTCGTCGAGCCGGACTATCTGCCCGCCCTGCCGGAGCTCTTCCTCGCAGGCGCTTCGGTCACGCTGCTGATGGCGGGCGTCTTCATCGGCGACCGCTCGACTCGGCTGATGACCTGGCTTGCCTGCGTCGCGATGGCGGGGGCCTTCGTCATGGTGCTGGTGCTCCCCGACGAGCGGACGACCACCTTCTTCGGTCTCTTTGTGACCGACCGCTTCGCCGCCTTCATGAAGTGCCTGGTGCTGGTGGGTGCGGCGGTGACGCTCATCGTCGGCCTCGGCTACGTGAAGCGCGAGGGGATGAACCGCTTCGAGTTCCCGGTGCTGATCGTGTTCGCCACCCTCGGCATGCTGCTGATGATCTCGGCGAACGATCTGATCGCGCTCTACGTGGGGCTCGAGCTGCAGAGCCTCTCGCTCTACATCGTCGCCGCCTTCCGCCGGGATTCGCTGCGCTCGACCGAGGCCGGCCTGAAATATTTCGTGCTGGGCGCGATCTCGTCGGGCCTACTGCTCTACGGCTGTTCCATGGTCTACGGCTTCACCGGCGTGACCGGCTTCGAGAGGATCGCGGAGGCGCTGGCCACCACCGTGCCGGGCAACGTGGCGGCGGAGACGGGCGTGCTGATCGGGCTCGTGTTCATTGCCGCGGCGCTGGCCTTCAAGGTCTCGGCGGTGCCCTTCCACATGTGGACGCCGGACGTTTACGAGGGCGCGCCTACGCCGGTCACCGCCTTCTTCGCCGCGGCGCCCAAGGTCGCGGCCATGGCGCTGCTGCTCCGGGTCTTCCTCGGCCCCTTCCACGAGCTTGCCGGCCAGTGGGACCAGATCATCATCTTCGTCTCGATCGCTTCCATGGGACTTGGCGCCTTCGCCGCCATCGGCCAGAAGAACATCAAGCGGCTGATGGCCTACAGCTCCATCGGGCACGTGGGCTACGCGCTGGTCGGGCTCTCGGCGGGGACGCCGGAGGGCATCCGGGGCGTGCTCGTCTACATGTTGATTTACATGGTGATGACCCTCGGTGGCTTCGCCTGCATCCTCGCCATGCGCCAGCGCGGCCAGATGGTGGAGGAGATCAAGGATCTCTCCGGCCTCTCCAAGACCAACCCGGCGCTGGCGTTGGCGCTCGCCATCTTCATGTTTTCGATGGCGGGCATCCCACCGCTCGCAGGCTTCTTCGCCAAGCTCTACGTGTTCCTGGCGGCGGTAGACGAAGGGTTGTACGGACTCGCCATCTTCGGCGTGCTGGCGAGCGTGGTGGGCGCCTACTACTACATCCGAATCGTCAAGGTGATGTACTTCGATGAGCCGGCGGAAGGCTTCGACCGCCCGGTCGGGGTGGAGCTCTCCGCCGTGCTCGCGGGCACCGGTATCGTCACGCTGCTCTTCTTCGCCTACCCGGCGCCGATCCTGGCCGGGGCGGAAGCCGCTGCCGCGGCGCTCATGCCCTGACCGCGACCCCCGCCACCGCGCCCATGCCGCCGGCGACACTGCCGCCGGGCTACACGCTGATCGCCCTCGACGAGGCCGGCAGTACCAACGACGAGGCCAAGGTGCGGGCGGAAGCGGGCGCACCCGATGGTACGGTCGTCTGGGCACGGCAGCAGCGGGCGGGCCGCGGGCGCCGGGGCCGGACCTGGGTCTCGCCGCCCGGCAATCTCTACCTCTCGGCAATACTCCGCCCGGCCTGCGGGGCGCGGAGCATCGCGCAGCTTTCCTTCGTCGCCGCGCTCGCGGTGCTCGACCTGGTGGACGGGCCGCTGCCCGGCCGGTCACGCTGCAAGTGGCCCAACGATGTCCTCATGGACGGCGGCAAGGTCGCCGGGGTGCTGCTGGAATCGGCGCTCGGGCCGGGCGGGCGCGTGGACTGGGTGGTGCTCGGGATCGGCGTGAACCTCGCGAGCCATCCGCGACTTGAGGGCTCCGTCCCGTCGACGAGCCTCGTCGACGTCGGTGCCCCGCCGCTTGCGCCGGAGGATGCGCTGCCCTCGGTGCTGGCGGCGCTTGAGCGGCGGCGGCGGGAGTGGGAGACGCAGGGCTTCGCAGCGGCGACGCGTAGCGCCTGGCTCGATCGCGCGCACGGGCTGGGCGGCCCGGTGACGGTGACGAACGGCGAGCGGAGACTCACGGGTGTGTTCGAAGGGCTTGACGAGGAGGGCGCGCTGGTGCTCTCGCGGCCGGGCTTGGGCCCGCTCACGATCTCGGCCGGTGATGTAACATTCGGCGATGTCGCCGATGCGGAGGCAGCGCATGCTGCTCGCGGTTGACGCCGGCAACACCAACACCGTCTTTGCCGTGTTCGACGGCGACGGGGAGGACGCCCCGCGCGGCCAGTGGCGGGCCATGACAGACGCGCGGCGCACGAGCGACGAGTACGCGGTCTGGCTGGGTCAGCTCCTGGCACAGAAGGGCCTCAGCCTCGCCGACATCGACGAGGCCATCGTCTCCAGCGTGGTGCCGCAGGGCATCGGCGCGTTGAAATCCCTTTGCGCCGATCACTGCGGTTGCGCGGCGCAGGTGGTCGGCGAGCCGGGGGTCGAGCTCGGCATCGCGGTCAACGTGCCTCGGCCCGAGGAGGTGGGTGCGGATCGGCTGGTCAACACGGTGGGCGCGCATATCCGCCATCCGGGCGCGCTCATCATTCTCGATTTCGGCACCGCGACCACCTTCGATTCCGTGAGCGCAGACGGCGCCTACGAGGGCGGCATCATCGCGCCGGGCATCGGGCTCTCGCTGGAGGCGTTGCACCGGGCCGCAGCGCAGCTGCCGCGCATCGACGTGAAGCGCCCGGAGAAGGTGATAGCCCAGGCGACGGTGCCGGCGATGCAGTCTGGCATCTACTGGGGCTACGTCGGGCTGATCGAGGGTATCGTTGCGCGCATGAAGGCCGAGATCGTAGCACCCGTGACCACGGTCGCGACCGGGGGGCTCGCCAGCCTCTTCGGCGATGCCACGGACGCGATCGACAGGGTCGATGCCGATCTCACCATCCGGGGCCTGCGCGAGGTGCACCGGCGCAACCGGAGGGCACTTTGAACGGGCCCGCAGCAGCTGCCGTGCCCGGCATCCAGCGCGACGCGCTGCACTTTCTGCCCCTTGGCGGGGCCGGCGAGATCGGCATGAACCTCAACCTCTATGCCTGCCAGGGCCAGTGGTTGATGGTCGATCTCGGCATCACCTTCGCGGGCGATACGCTGCCCGGCATCGACGTGATCCTGCCGGACCCGGCGTTCATCGAGGAACGCCGGAAGGACCTGCTGGCCATCGTGCTGACCCACGCGCACGAGGACCATCTGGGCGCGGTCGCCTATCTCTGGCCGAGGCTGCGCTGCCCCGTGTACGCGACGCCGTTCGCCGCCGCTGTGCTGCGCGAGAAGCTGGCGGACGCGAAGCTGCTCTCGGAGGTGCCGCTGACCGAGGTGGCGCTCTCCAGCCGGCTCGATCTCGGGCCGTTCGCGCTCACTTTCATCTCCCTCACCCATTCGATCCCGGAGCCCAACGCGCTGCTGATCGAGACGCCCTACGGCCGCGTCATGCACACGGGCGACTGGAAGATCGACCCCGATCCCCTGGTGGGCGATCCCCTGGACGAGGCCGCGCTGCGGCAGGCGGGCGAGGCCGGCGTGCTCGCGCTGGTGGGCGATTCCACCAATGCGACGGTCGAGGGCGAATCGGGATCGGAAGGCGCGGTGCGCGAGACGCTCGCGCGCCTGATCGCCGAGCGGGAGCACGGCATCGCGGTCACCCTCTTCGCCTCCAACGTCGCCCGGCTGGAATCGACGGCGCTGGCGGCGCAGGATGCGGGGCGGGAGCCGGTGCTGGTGGGGCGCTCGCTCCATCGCTACGTGCGGGCGGCGCGCGCGTGCGGCTATCTGGAGGACGTGCGGCTGCTCTCAGAGGACGAGGGCGCGCCGCTCCACAGCAGCCAGGTGGTCTATCTCTGCACCGGCTGCCAGGGCGAGCCGCGTGCCGCCATGGCCCGCATTGGCTCGGATAACCATCCGCGGGTGAGCCTCGGTGAAGGCGATACGGTGATCTTTTCGTCGAAGATCATTCCCGGCAACGAGCGGACCATCGCCGACCTGCACAACCGGCTGCTGCGGCGCGGTATCGAGGTCATCACGGAGAAGGACGCGGATGTGCATGTCTCCGGCCATCCCTGCCGGGGCGAGCTGCGCCAGATGTACCAGTGGATCAGGCCGCAGATCGCGGTGCCCGTGCACGGCGAGGCGCGCCACATGCAGGCGCACGGCGCGCTGGCCCGTGCGCTGCAGGTGCCTGAACCCGTCTTCGTGGAGAACGGCGACCTGCTGCGGCTTGCGCCGGGGCCGGCCACGGTGATCGGCCGGGCGCCAGCCGGGCGGCTCGCGCTGGACGGCGAGCAGATCGTCGCGACCAATCACGTCTCCATCGGCGCGCGCCGCAAGCTGATGCACAATGGCGCGGTCTTCGTCTCGGTCGTGGTCGACCGCAGCGGGCGCACGCTGGTCTCGCCCCAGGTCTCGGGCCGGGGCATCCTGGACGGGGAGGACGAGGAAGCGACGCGGGAGGCGATTGCGGCGGACGTGGCGGACGCGGTGGACTCCCTGCCGCGGGCGCAGGCCCGCGAGGAGGGCCCGATCGAGGAGGCGGCGCGGCGTGCCATCCGCCGCGTGCTGCGCGAAAGTCACGGCAAGCGCCCGGTGATCGACGTGCAGATCGCGCGGGTGCCGGGCTGAGCGGAGCGGGACCATGATCGGACGCCTGAACCATGTCGCCATCGCCGTGCCCGACCTCGCGGCGGCGAGCGCGCTCTATCGCGGCACTCTGGGCGCCGACGTCTCCGAGCCTCTGGACCTGCCGGAGCACGGCGTGACGACGGTGTTCGTCACGCTGCCCAACACGAAGCTGGAGCTGCTGCATCCGCTCGGCGAGGGCTCGCCCATTGCTGGCTTCCTCGCCAAGAACCCGGCGGGTGGCATCCATCATCTCTGCTACGAAGTGGACGACATCGTCGCCGCGCGGGACCGCCTGGCGGCCGAAGGCGCGCGGGTGCTGGGCGACGGCGAGCCGCGCACCGGCGCCCACGGCAAGCCCGTGATCTTCCTCCATCCCAAGGATTTCTGCGGCACGCTGGTCGAGCTGGAGCAGGTGTAAGGCCGCCGCCGTGGACGCCTTCGGCATCATCGTCGTCTTCGTGATCGCCTGGTGGCTCTCGTTCTTCGTCGCGCTGCCGTTCGGCATTCGGCCCATCGAGAACCCTGAGCCCGGCCACGCGCCCGGCGCCCCTCAGCGCCCGCGGCTCTGGCGCAAGGCGGCGATTGCCACCGCGGCCGGCGGCGTGATCACCGGCGCCATCGTCGGCATCGTCGAAGCCGGCTGGCTCTCGCTAGAAACCTTCGCGGAATAGGGGCGGGGCAGGGGGCCGTGACCAGTTATTGCGATATCGCGCCGGGGCATCCCTTCCACGGGCCCTATCACGACCGGGTGTACGGCTTCCCCGTACGCAACGACGACCGCCTGTTCGAGCGCCTCGTGCTGGAGATCAACCAGGCCGGACTCTCCTGGCTCACGATCCTGAAGAAGCAAGAGGCCTTCGTCGCGGCTTTCGAGGGCTTCGAGATCGCGCGGGTCGCGGCCTATGGCGATACGGAGCGGGCGCGCCTGCTCGCCGATGCCGGCATCATCCGCAACCGGCTCAAGGTCGATGCCGCCATCGAGAACGCCAAGCGTATTCTGGCGCTACAAGAGTCTCATGGCTCCTTCGCCGCCTGGCTCGACGCGCATCATCCGAGGCCGCATGCGGACTGGGTGAAGCTTTTCAGGGCGCACTTCAAGTTCACGGGCAGCGAAATCTGCCGCGAGTTCCTGCTGTCGACCGGCTATCTGGAAGGCGCCCACCGGCCGGACTGTCCCGTCTACGCCGAGATCATGAAGCAGGCACCGCCCTGGAGTCGTGCTTAGAGCGTTTCCGTCTCACATGGAAACGCTCTGGCACTTTATCGCTCACGGCAGCCGGCCTGCAGTCGGCGCCTGCGCGGGCGCGCTCATAGTCAGATGGCGATCTCGTCCACTCTGACCCAGCGCCGCTCGGCGTCGGAGAGGATGCAGGCGTCGATCACGCGCTGGACCTCCGCCGCAAACCTGAAATCGGGATAGGCCGGCTCGCCGGCGGCGACGGCCTCGATGAGGTCCTGCACCTCCATCACCTTGAAGTCGTTGTAGCCGGCGCCAAGGCCCGGAACCGGGTAGAACGCCGCGTAGCGCGGGTCGGTCGGACCCATCGCGACGTGTTTGAAGCCCGTCGTGCCCGGATCGCCGCCCTGCTTGTAGACCTGCAGATCGTTGATGCGGTCGTAGAAGTAGCGAAGCGCGCCTTGGGTGCCGGTCAACTCGTAACCGATATCCATGCGCTTGCCGACCGAGACCCGGCTCATCTCCATGTGCCCGTTCAGCCCGCCTGAGGTCTTGAACATTGCGGTCGCGAGGTCGTCCGTATCGACCCGCACCATCTGGCCGCTGCCGCCGCCGGTGTCCTGGCTGAAACCGCCGTGGGCTGCCGGTGCCGGGCGCTCGGGGATGACGATTTCAAGGTTGCACACCACCTCCTCGACCGGTTGACCGACGAGGTGCTGCAGATAGGCGAAGCAATGCGCGCCAATGTCACCGATCACACCCGAGCCAGCCTGCGCCTTGTCGTTACGCCAGGAGAACGGAATCTCCGGCCGCCCCAGGAAGTCCGCGCTGAACGAGCCGCGGTAGTAGCTCGGCGCACCGATCTCACCGTCCGCGACCAGCCGCCGGGCGAGGGTCTGGACCGGGTTCTTGATGTAATTGAAGCCCACCATGGTAATGACGCCGGCCTTCTCGGCCGCCTCCGCCATCGCGAACGCTTCCTTCGCGTCGTTGGCGAGGGGTTTCTCGCAGTAGACGTGCTTGCCGGCGGCGATCGCGGCCATCGCCATCTCGTAATGGAGGTCGTTCGGCGTGTTGATGTCGACGATGTCGATGGTCGGGTCGTCGACGATCTCCCGCCACTCCGCCGTATGGCGGCGGAAGCCGAACTCTCGCGCTGACCGGCTCGCGATCTCCTCGTTCACCTCGGCGACGACCTCCAGCACCGGTACTGCCGGCTTCGCGCCGAAAGCGAGAGGCTGGGCGCGATAGCACATGGCGTGTGCCTTGCCCATCCAGCCGGCACCGATGAGACCGATCTTCAGCTCTCGCATAAGTCATTCCAGTCCAAACGTTATTCTCTGGCTGCAAGCCAGGGCGAGCGCAGCGCCGGCATCCTATCAAGCGCCTCTATTGCCAGCCAGAGTCAGCTGGCGAATGGCGCTGGCCTTGGTTTTCGCGATGGGTCACCATGCCGCGCAGCGAAAGCCCTGGTGGCGCAGCCAAATGCCGCGCGCGCCAGGCAGAGGAAACCACGCGCCGCAGGCTCCAAGCGGCGCCCAGGACCAGGGAGATGGCACATGGATCTCGGATTGAAGGGCAGGAAGTCGCTGGTGACGGGCGGCACCAAGGGGATCGGCCGGGCGATCGCGAACGAGCTTGCGGCAGAGGGCGCAGACGTCGCGATCTGCGCGCGTACCGAGGCCGATGTGGAGGAGGCGGTCGCCGCGCTCGGCGCAAACGGCGTGCGCGCCTCGGGCCGCGCCCTCGATGTCGGCGACGGGCCGGCGGTACGTCAGTGGGTCGACGATGTTGCCGAGGAGTTCGGTGGGCTCGATATCGTGGTCCCCAATGTCAGCGCCCTAGCGGCCAGCCCGGACCTGGAGTCCTGGCAGAAGGAATTCAACGTCGACATGATGCACACCGTGCATGCGGTGGAGGCAGCGCTGCCGCACCTTGAGAAGTCCGATGCGGGCTCCATCGTGGTCATTTCCAGCGTGTCCGGTATCGAGATCGACTTCGCCGCCGGTCCCTACGGCGTGTTCAAGGCGGCGCTGATCCACTATGCCGCTGGCCTTGCCCGCCAGCTCGCACCCAAGGGCATCCGCGCCAACTCGGTCTCGCCCGGCAACACCTACTTCGAGGGTGGCTTCTGGCAGGACATCGAAAAAGGCAATCCGGACCTGTTCAATCTGGCGCTCAGCTTGAACAAGACCGGGCGCATGGCGACCGCCGAGGAGGTGGCCAACGCGACGGTATTCCTGGCGAGCCCCAGGGCGAGCTTCATCACCGGCACCAACATCAAGGTGGACGGCGCACTCACCGACGGCGTGCAGTACTGAGCCGATCCGACGGCAATCGGGGGAGGCGACGATGGCGGAAGCGGAGTGGACGGTCTACCTCTCCGGCGAGATACACACCGACTGGCGCGATCGAATCCGCGATGGTGCCAAGGCGGCGGATCTGGATATCGCCTTCGTCTCCCCGGTCACCGATCACGCGGCGAGCGACGATTGCGGGGTCGCCATCCTCGGCGACGAGGAGAGGCCGTTCTGGAAGGATCACAAGGGCGCGCGGGTCAACGCCATCCGCAACCGCACTCTGATCCGGCGCGCGGATATCGTGGTCGTGCGTTTCGGCGACAAGTACCGGCAGTGGAACGCGGCCTTCGACGCCGGCTACGCCGCGGCGCTCGACAAGCCGATCGTCACGCTGCACGACGCAGCGCTGACCCATGCGCTGAAGGAGGTGGACGGCGCCGCGCTCGCCGTTGCCGAGACGCCCGAGCAGGTGGTCGAGCTGCTGCGCTACGCGATGACCGGCACCTTGCCGTCGGCCGCATGAGTACCCGCGGGATGGCAGCGGAGGCATCGCCGGCCGCGCGGTCGATCGAGCGCTTTTCGGTGCTCACCTGCCCTGTCTGCGGGCATCGGGCGCGGGAGGAGATGCCGGTCGACGCGTGCGCCTTCTTCCATGAGTGCGCCGGCTGCGGCGAACGGCTGCGGCCTCTGCCGGGCCATTGCTGCGTCTTCTGCTCCTACGGCACGGTACCGTGCCCGCCGAAGCAGACCGGGTGCTGTTCCGCCTGACAGGAGCCGAGACCATGCCCAAGATCGACATTGACCGGGTGCCGGTGAAGACGGGTTCGCTCTATCCGCCGCCGTATAACGCGATGGCGGACGGACGCATCAAGCAGGCGCTGGGCGACGCCGGCGGACTGACCCAGTTCGGGGTCAATCTCACACGGCTCCCGCCGGGCGCCGCCAGCGCGCAGCGCCATTGGCACGAAGCCGAGGACGAGCTGGTCTTCGTGGTCTCGGGCGAGCTGGTGCTGATCGAGGAGGGCGGCGAAACGTCGCTGAGGGCAGGGGAGGCGGCCACGTTCAAGGCCGGACACGCAGACGGCCACTATCTGGCGAACCGCTCGGCGGAGGATGCCGTGGTGCTGGAGATCGGGACCCGCGCCAGCGAGGAGCGTTGCCAGTACCCGGACATCGACCTCATTTACGAGAAACGAGGCGGCAAGGTCCGCTTCACCAACAGGGCGGGCGAGCCCTTCGACTGATCCGCGCCGGAGAGCGGCCCCGGCCTATTCGCCGATGGTCGGCCGGTAGGTGCCGAAGTTCCACAGATGGCCTTCGGGGTCGCGCGCCGAATAGTCGCGCGAGCCGTAAGGCGTGTCTTCCAGCTCGCGGACGATCTCGGCACCGGCCTCGACGGCGCGCTCGTAGTGGGCGTTGGCATCCTCGACCACGATGTAGATCGACTGCGTGACGCCGCCGAGGTCGCAGGGTGTTCGCATCTGGAGCTCGTCGTCCCGCAGCGAGCCCACCATGACCATGCCGGTGCCGAACGCGAGCTGGGCATGGGCGATGGTGTCGTCGGGGCCCGGAACGACGAAGTTCTCGGTAAAGCCGAAGGCCTCCTTGAGCCATTCGATCGCGGCGGGCGCGTCACGGTAGCTGAGGCAAGGAACGATTGTCGGGGCGTGCTCGGCCATGGCGGCGTCCTTCATGCTCTCGAGCAGGGGGTGCTCGACGGGGAGGTCGGCCTCGGCTTCGGCCTCTGGAGCCGGCGGCTCGGGCTGGCCCTCTGTCTCCTTCGGCGCGCGCTCGGCCTCCGTCTCCGACGGTGTGGGCGCGGCGTCAACTTCCGTGCGCTCGGGGCAGCGCGCAGTGTGGCGACCCGGCGGACCGAGAGCGAGGAACGCATCGTACGGCAGGCCGAGGGTCTGGCCGACCCCCTCCACCTCTTCGGCCGTCTGCAGCGCAAGGATGCCCCCATCCGCCTCGGAGACTTCGACGATGAAGGTGGTGGTCACGGCTTGCCGGTTCTCGTCGAGCGCGACCGGTCCGCCGAACGGCGTGTCGAACTCCAGCTCGGCGAGGGCCTCGCGCAAGTTCTCGTGACCCTCCCCGAGTTCCCCGTCGGTCTCTTCCAGGGCGAGGAACAGCGCCTTGGCATTGACGTAGTAGGAGAGCGCGAAAAGGCTGGGCGCCGAGCCTGCGTCCGGGAAGCGCTCGCGGTAGCGCTCCGTGAACGCCTCCCAGTCCTCGTTGTTGTCGCTCTCGGAAACCGGCAGCGCCGAAATCGCACCCTCCAGCAAGGGGCGGATGGCGCCGCCCGCGCGCAAGAGGCTGCCGCTGAGTGTCGTCGAGCTCGCCACGATGGTGGCCTGCCCGCCGGCCTCGCCATAGGCTTCGAGGAAGCCTCTCACCGTGCGGGGGTCCAACGCCAGGAGCAGCGCGTCCGCCTCGGAACGGGCGACCCTCTCCGCGAGACGCGCGGTATCGCTCGCGCCGGGGGAGACCCAGTGGTTCTCCAGCACGCGGCCGCCTGCGGCGCAATAATCCAGCATGAAGCCCATGAGCTGGGTGTAGGGCAGGGAATAGTCCTCACCCACCGTGACGATCGTGCGGATGTCCTTCTCGTCGTAGGCATAGCGGCCGAGTCCCCCGATCCACTGCATGCTGTCGGGGTTGAAGCGGAAGAAGTTCTCGGCCGGCGCGCGCAGGGTGGCGTCCTGCGCGGCCGAGGCCCCGTTGATGAAGGTCACCTCCGGCACGCTCTTGGCGAAATCGCGGATTGCGATGCCCTCGATGCCGGCGAGAGGGCCGATGACGATGCTGGCGCCGCGGTCAATCAGCAGGCGCGCTTTCGCAACCACCGAGTCCGGCGTTCCGTCCGTGGACTCGATGAGGGTCTCGATGGGCCGCTCGCCGTCGCCCTCCTCGTGCTCCTGCACGGCGATTTCGTAGCCGCGCAGGGCATCCCGCCCGAGCGGCTCGAACGCGCCTTCGAGAGTCGCAAGCACGCCGATCTTCAGGGTGTCAGTGTCGGCGTTCGCCTGAGCGGCGATCAGGAGCGATACGGCGACCAGGACGGCTCCCGCAATGCGGCGCAGTCCGCGCGGCGCGCGATCCCGCACTCGCCCACGGCGCCCGCTGCCCGAGCGTGGCGGCGCCTTCGTCACGCGATGCCGATCATATGAAATGTATGCCACTCAAAACATTGAAAGTTCGGCGGAGCACCCCGGCGCTCGCAGGACGTCGGGGCAGGTCCTTATAGCGGGCTGCCCCGACCTTTGCCATGCGCGCGTCGCAAGGAACGACGAGCGCGTCCACTCGATTCCGACCGTGACCGTCGCGGCCCCAGAGTCTAGGCTATGGCCAGCGGGCGCTCGGCGCATGGCCGTGCGAGCCATGCCCAGCGCCATCAGCCATCAAGAGGGAGGAAGCGAACATGGCAAAGACCACGAAGCATCGGAAACTAGGACCGAGCCGGCGCTCGATCCTCAAGGGCGCTGCCGCCGTGGCGGGCGTCGCGGCCGGCACCAAGGCGCTCGGCGGATTTCCAACGGTCTGGGCGCAGGACACGAAAGACATCACGATCAACCACTCCGGCATGTCGTATTCGACGATCATCCAGATCGCCGAGCAGGCCACTGTCGATCTGCCGTTCACGGTGGAGATGTCCGTTACCGATCACGCCGGGATGCTCAACCGGCTGACCACGCAGTCCGATTCCATCGATGTCGCCGATATCGAGCTCTGGATGCGTGTCATCACCGTGCCGCGCGGAATCTACCAGGCGGTCGATCCCGCCAAGATCACGCACTGGGACAAGGCGACGACGATCTATCGGGACGGCCAGCTGGAGGGCAAGCAGATCTCGCGCCAGGGGGTCTCGCCCCATGAGGTGATGTATTTCACCGATGCCGACGCGAACGCGCTCGCCGACGGCAACACCGATTACGCGACCATGATTCCGGGCGTGTTCAACGCCGATACGCTCGGCATCCAGCCGGTCGAAATCGGCCGCCCCATCAACAACTGGCATGAGCTCTTCAACGACGAGTTCAACGGCCGCGCGGCGGGCATGGACATCCCGCCGATCATGATCATGGACGCGGCGCTCGCCATCGAATCGACCGGCGAATACACCTATGCCGACAAGGGCAACATGACCAAGGAAGAGATCACGATGACCGTCGACCGGCTCATCGATCTCAAGAAGAAGGGTCATTGGCGGGCGCTCTGGGGCACCTTCGATCAGTCGGTGCAGCTGATGACCTCAGGCGAGGTGGTGATCCAGTCGATGTGGTCGCCGGCGGTGACCGCGGTGCGCGCCCAGGGCGTGCCCTGCGTGTATCAGCCGCTTGCCGAGGGCTATCGGGGCTGGGGCAACGGGCTCAGCCTGATGAGCCATCTTGAGGGCAAGCGGCTCGGCGCGGCCTACGACTACCTCAACTGGTACTACGACGGCTGGATGGGCGCCTTCATCGCCAAGCAGGGCTACTATC
Source organism: Alphaproteobacteria bacterium (assembly GCA_022820945.1). GTDB lineage: Bacteria > Pseudomonadota > Alphaproteobacteria > UBA828 > UBA828 > WTGU01. The sequence goes on from JAJEEP010000003.1 coordinate 86,692, forward strand.
TCGGCGTCTCGGAGACCGCCAAGGCCTTCATGGAGCCCTTCGAGTGGGATTACTGGTACGAGGGCAAGCCGGCCGCCGACACGATCCACGATCCCTACGGAACCCCGATGGAGAAAGCGGGGCACGTGCGCGACGGTGGGTCGTTCTCGCAGCGCTTCGGCAACATGGCGTGCTGGAACACGCTGATGGACAACCACCAGTTCCTGCTCAAGAAGTGGACCGAGCTGCAGACGGCCTGAGCATCGTTAACCGTGTGGGCGGGGCTGGTTCGCCAGCCCCGCCCCGATCTTTCGCCTGATGCGATTCAGACTCTCATTGAGCAGCGGCACCGGCGCCAAGCGATGGCCGGGAGTGAGGGCAGTCCCGCTCGGCATCGCGCTGGGGATATTCTTCATCCTGCCGCTGGGTGTGCTGCTGGCGGTCAGCTTCTTCGAGAACGACATGATCTTCGGCATGCGGCCCGCGCTCACGCCGGAGAGCTATATCGAGCTGTTCACCACCATGAACACGCTCTGGCTCTATCTGAGCACGCTGAAGTTCGCGGCGATCGTCTGGGCCATCACGCTGCTGATCGGCTTCACCATCGCCTACTTTCTGGTGTTCCACGTCCGCTCGCTCTTGATCGCGATCGGTCTCTTTCTGCTTTGCACCGTTCCGTTCTGGACTTCCAACATCATTCGGATGATTTCGTGGATACCGCTGCTGGGTAAGCAGGGGCTGGTCAACCAGGCGCTGATGGGTCTCGGTATCGTCGACGATCCGGTCGAGTGGCTGCTCTTCTCAGACTTTTCGGTGGTGGTGAGCTACGTCCACCTCTTCACGCTGTTCATGATCGTGCCGATCTTCAACTCGATGGCGCGCATCGACAAGGCGCTGATCGAGGCGGCGCGGGACGCGGGTGCGAGCTCTCTTCGCATCATGTGGGAAGTCATCGTCCCGCTCTCCCGCAGCGGCATCGCGCTGGGCTCGATCTTCGTCATCGTGCTCGTGATGGGCGACTTCTTCGTCATCAAGGTGATGAGCGGCGGGCGCAGCGCCTCCGTCGTCTCCTCAATCTTCGAGGACATCAACGTGCTGCTCTACCCGTCCGGGGCGGCGAGTGCGGTGCTGCTGCTGATCGTCGTGGTGCTGATGGTGATGGGCGTGTTGCGGGTGGTCAATATCCGCAGGGAACTCGCGGGCAGCTCGTAGGAGCGGAGGCATGGTGCGATCGGCGAAGACCCATAAGTCCCGGCCCTGGACCTTCTATCCTCTGGCGGTTTTCTTCGGGTTGTTCGTGCTGTTCCTCTACGGCCCGATGTTCTGCATCTACATCCTATCGTTTCAGGGGCCGAACGCCTCGCTGGTGTTCCCCATGCAGGGCTTCTCTCTGCACTGGTTCGAGGCGCTGTTCGGCCAGGCGCGGACCGGCGACGTGGGCGGTGCGTTCGCACGCTCGCTGCCGCTCTCGCTCATCATCCTGGGTATCACCGTGCTCTTCTCGGTGGCGGCCGGACTGGCGTTCCGCAACCGCTTCTTGGGCAACTCGGTGATCTTCTATACGGCGATCGGGAGCCTCGTGGTGCCGGGCCTCGTGCTCGGCGTCGGCATCACGCTGCTGCTCCAGCTGCTGGGCTGGAACGCGCATTGGTACTCTTCTGCGCTGGGCGCGCACCTCACCTGGACGCTGCCCTTCGGGCTGCTCATCATGTTCGCCGTGTTGAGCCGCTTCGATCCGCGCGTGGAGGAGGCGGCGCGCGACCTCGGTGCGAGCAACCTGCAGTCCCTGCGCTACGTGATGATTCCGATCCTGCTGCCGGGCATCATCGCGGTAGCGCTCTTCGGCTTCACCCTCTCCTACGACGAGTTCCCGCGCAGCACGTTCACGGTCGGCGCGCGCAACACGCTGCCGCTGGAAATCTGGAGCATGACCACCAACATCACCTCGCCGGCGCTTTATGCGCTTGGCACGGTGACGACGGCGATCTCCTTCTTCATCATCCTCGTCTCGCTGACCGCCATCGGCTTGATCCAGGCGCGGCGGCAGAGCGCCCGGCGGCAGGGGCCGAGAGCTTAGACGGGCGCCGCGGGGCCGATCAGGCCCTCTGGCGCGTCACCATCCGCTTGGTGCCCTCGTAGCGGAGGCTCTTGCAGAGCCGGGCGAAGCCGTCGAGGTTCTCCACGATCCGCGCGAAGATGCAGCCCTGGTTGGGGTGCGGCGTGTCACCGTACCAGAGCGTAGTGGGGAAGCGCATTCCGGCGTGGCGGCCGTAGGCGAAAGTGACCTCCTTGAGCCAGGGGTCCCAGATGAAGTCGCCGGGGGCCATCCGGGTCTGCCGATTCTCCAGCTCGTAACCGAGTGTCGGCACCATGTCGACGCGGTCCAGATAGAACGCCGCGTGGCCGAAGAAGGCGCAATGGATGATGTGGGCGTCGATCGGCATCATGTCCCAGAAAGCATCGCAGGTCTTGGGCGCGGCGGTCTCCAGCAGCGCGCCGACGCAGACCTCGCCGTCGATCTCGATCTCGAAGCGGCGGAAGCTGTCAGGGATGTCGTTGGGGATCTCGAACTGGTCGTACCACCACTCGTCCCACATCTCGCGCTGGGCAACCGTGTCGACCGACTTGTCCGCCATGAATGCCTCCTTCGTCTGGGCGTTGCGTAGACCGTGACCCTGGTGCGAATTGCGGGTCAACGGCGCTTCGGTGATTATACCGCCCCATGAATCTTCATCGGATGCTCGAGGAACGCGCGCGCGCCGGCAAGCCCGTGCGCGTCGGACTGATCGGGGCCGGCAAGTTCGGCACCATGTTCCTGGCCCAGGCGCGGCGCACGCCCGGCCTCCACGTGATGGCGGTGGCCGATCTCGACCCCGCGCGTGCCGACGCCGCGCTCGCCCGCGCGGGCTGGGAGGAGGACGAGCGCGGCGCGCGCTCCTTCGCCCAGGCCAGACAAAGCGGCGGCACCCACGTCTGCGACGACGCGTTCGCGCTGATCGGGGCAGACGGTCTGGACGTCGTGATCGACGCGACGGGGCACCCAGCCGCAGGCATCGCACATGCGCGCGCCTGTTTTGCTGCCGGCCGCCACGTGGTGATGGTCAACGTCGAGGCCGACTGCCTCGCCGGTCCGCTGCTCGCCAGGGAAGCGGCTGAGGCGGACGTGGTCTATTCGCTCGCCTACGGCGATCAGCCGGCGCTGATCGCGGAGATGGTCGACTGGGCGCGGGCTTCGGGCCTCGATGTCGTCGCCGCCGGCAAGGGGACGCGCTACCAGCCGGGCTTCCACCACGTGACTCCCGACGATGTCTGGACCCACTACGGGCTCACGCCGGCAGAGGCCGAAGCCGGCGGCATGAATCCGCAGATGTTCAACTCCTTCCTCGACGGCACCAAGTCAGCGATCGAGATGGCCGCCGTCGCCAATGCCACGGGACTCACGCCGGCGCCGGACGGGCTCAGCTTCCCGCCCTGCGGGGTCGACGACCTGCCGAGCGTGCTCAGGCCGCACGAGGACGGCGGCACGTTGCATCACAAGGGCCAGGTCGAGGTGATCGCGAGCGAGGCGCGGGATGGCAGCGCGCTCGACAAGCATCTGCGCTGGGGCGTCTACGCGGTGTTCGAGGCCGGCACAGACTATGTCGCGACCTGCTTCCGCGAATACGGGCTTTGCACCGATTCCACTGGGCGCTATGCATCAATGTACAAACCCTACCACCTGATCGGGCTGGAGCTGGGCATCTCGGTGGCGAGCGTGGCGTTACGCGGTGAGCCCACCGGCGCGCCGACCGGGTTCCGGGCCGATGCGGTGGCCTGCACCAAGGCTCATCTGCAGGCCGGCACGCGGCTCGATGGGGAAGGGGGCTACACCGTCTACGGCCGGCTGATGCCGGCGGCGGCGAGCCTCGCCGGTGGACACCTGCCCATCGGCCTCGCCCACGGCGTCAAGCTCACCCGCGCCGTGGAGCCCGACACGCCGCTCACCTGGGACGATGTGACCGCCGACGAGGACGATACGGCGGTGGAGGCGGTGCGTACCCGGCGCGCGATGGAGGCGGCGTTCGCATCTGAGGCGGCGGCGCGGGCGGCTTCGCCTATCTGAGGGGAAGAATCATGCCCACGCACCTTTCCGCCGAGGCCGTCGCCCAATACGAGCGCGACGGCTTCTACTTCCCGGTCCGGGCGATCTCGGCGGCGGAGGCACGGGCGGTCCGGGCCGATGTCGAGGCCGCCGAGCAGCATTTTGCCGAGCGGGGCGAGCGGATGCGCCATCGGCCCCACCTGCTGGTAAGGGCGCTCGACCGCCTGGTCCGCAACGAGACGGTGCTGGATGCGGTGGAGGACCTGCTCGGCCCCAACCTGCTGTGCTGGACCTCGCTCTTCTTCACCAAGGACGCGCACGACCCGGCCTTCGTCTCGATGCACCAGGACTCGACCTACTGGGGACTGAGCAGCGTCGAGGTGGTGACCGCCTGGATTGCGCTCTCGCCCAGCACGGTCGAATCGGGCGCCATGCAGTTCGCGCCCGGCACTCACAAGCTCGACCAGATCGCCCACCGCGACACCTTCGAAGAGCACAACATGCTGACGCGCGGCCAGATCGTCGAGCACGAGGTGGACGAGGACGAGGCGGTCGATGTCGTGCTGCAGCCGGGCGAGGCTTCGCTGCACCACGTGCGCCTGATCCACGGCTCCGGCCCCAACAGCTCCGACGACCGGCGCATCGGCTTCGCTATCCGCTACATTCCGACCCATGTGAGGAATGTGGTGGGGCGCGACTATGCGTCGCTCGTGCGCGGCGTCGACGAGTACGGGTACTTCGACATCGAGCGCCGGCCCGAGCGCGACCTGGAGCCCGAGGCGCTGGCGGCCTACGAGGCCGCGAACGCGAGTCACAACGCCGTGCTCTACGCCGGCGCGGCGCAGATGCGGGGCTGATCCGTCGTCTCTCCACCTTGTATCTCGTTCGCGCGCCGTCGGAGCTATCCTGACGGCTGTGGATGTGGACGGTAGAGCGTGAAGCGATGAACGGCGACTCGCTGCTCTGGACGCCGTTCGAGCTGGGCGCGATTGAGCTTCGCAACCGCTTCGTCCTGCTGGCCCACTGGAACGGGCTCGACGCGCCGGACGGCACGCCGACCGACGACCTCGCCGCCTACTACGCGACGCGGGCGCGGGGCGGGGCCGGGCTCATCGTGACCGGAAGCCACGCCGTGCATCCCATCGGCCAGATGTGCCCGAACTACGGCCGGGCGTGGGACCGGGAGGCGATTCCGGCCTACCGGCGGATCGTCGATGCGGTGCATCCTCATGGCGCGCACGTCTTCGCCCAGCTCAGCCACGCCGGGCACACCAGCCTCAGCCATCCGCCGCGGGAGCTCTGGGCGCCCTCCCAGATGCCCGAGCCCTACTCGCGCTACAACACGGTCGAGATGGGGCCGGCGGAGATCGAGGCGGTCATCGAAGGATTTGTCGATTCGACGGTCAACATGCGCGAGGCGGGCTACGACGGAGTCGAGATCAAGGTGGGTCACGACGGCCTCCTGCGCAGCTTCGTCTCGCCCTTCTTCAACCGCAGGGAGGACGCCTACGGCGGCTCCTTCGAGAACCGCATGCGCTTGCCTTTGGAGGTGCTGGCGGCGATGCGGGATGCGGTCGGCCCCGACTGGCCCATCTCGGTCCGCCTCTGCCTGCACGAGTACACCCCGTTCGGCTACGGCCTGGATTACGGTCTTGAGGTCGGCCGGGCGTTCGCGGCGAGCGGGCACGTCGATCTTCTTTGCTCCGACGCGGGATCGTTCAGCAGCTTCTGGATGGAGATCCCGCCGGCGGCGGTGCCGCAGCTCGCCTTCAACGATCTGAACGCGGCGCTCAAGCGCGCGACCCCGCTGCCGGTGGTCGCCTTCGGCCGGATCAAGAATCCGGTGGATGCCGAGCGGATCCTGCGGGAGGGCGATGCCGACCTCATCGGCATGGCGCGCCCGCTCATTGCGGACCCGGAGCTCCCCAACAAGGTGCGCGAGGGCCGGCTGCGCGAGGTGCGCCCGTGCATCGCCTGCAACGACGCCTGCATCCTGCAGGTCGTGCAGCGAGACCCGATCCGCTGCGTGTCGAACCCTGCGGCCGGGCGCGAGCTAAAGCGCGGTGCCCTAAGCCCCGCCGCGACGCCCCGCCACGTGGCGGTGGCGGGCGGCGGCCCGGCCGGGCTGAGCGCCGCGGTGACCTTGGCCGGACGCGGCCATAGCGTCACCCTGTTCGAACGCGAGAGCGAGCCGGGTGGCCTCATTCGACTCGCCGCGCGCCAACCGCTTCACAACGAAATCGGGGAAGCGGTGCTGCATCTCGCCTCCGAGGCAGAGCGTCTCGGGGTCGGTGTTCGGCTGGGAGTGGAGGCAAGCGTTGGCGTGATCGAGGCACTCGGCCCGGACGCGCTGGTCGTCGCCACCGGCTCGCGTCCCTACATGCCGGGGCGCGACGCGGCTGACGGACCGAGCCCGCCCCTGGCAACCGAAGGCCTCTGGGCCTCCATGGGCGGGCTCGTCCCCGGCGTTGCCGACGACCCCAGGGTGGTCTCCACCGACGACGTAATGTCGGGACGCGTCGAGGCGGGGCGCAGCGTCGTGGTGCTCGACCGCAACGCGCACTGGGAGGCGTGCGGCACCGCCGAGTACCTGCTGGAGGCGGGCCGGCGGGTCGAGTTCGTGACGCCGCTCGGGGCGGCCGGGGCGGACCTCGAACCGAGCAACGCCGCGCTCTTCTATCAGCGCGTCCGCCCGAATGGGCTGCGCATCGCCACGCACGCGGACATCCGCGCGATTGAGCCGGACGGAGTGGTCCTGGTCGACGTCCACACCGACGAGGAACGGGTCCTGCGCGATGTCGATACGATCGTGCTCGCCATCGGGCGCCGGTCGAACGACGCGCTCTTCTGGGTGTTGCGGGAGCGGCTGCCCACCTTCCGCATCGGCGACTGCCGCGCGCCGCGCCTGCTCCAGCACGCGATCTACGACGGGGACACCATCGGGCGCGAGCTCGAAGCGCAGCTGGCCGCGGCCGGATGACGGCGGTCGCCTCAGGACGGAGGATGCCATGACGGACTTGTCCCTCGCCTACACGCCGGCGACGACGCTCGCCGAGCTGATCAGGGAGAAGAAGGTCTCGCCCGTCGAGGCGGTGCGGAACAGTCTCGCCCGCATCGAGGAGGTGAACGGCGCGCTCAATGCGTTCTGCTTCACCTATCCGGAAGAGGCGCTGGCTCGGGCGCGGGAGGCCGAGCGCGCGGTCATGGCGGGAGAGCCGCTCGGGCCGCTCCACGGCGTGCCCATCGCCATCAAGGACCTGACGCCGACCAAGGGGAAGCGCACCACGCTCGGCTCCCTGATCTACGAGAACTGGGTGCCGGATTTCGACGTGCCAATCGTCGAGCGCCTGCGCGCCGCAGGGAGCATTCTGGTGGGCAAGACCACGACGCCCGAGTTCGCCTATGCCGGCTTCTGCAAGAGCGCGCTCTGGGGCGACACCAGCAATCCCTGGGATACGACGCGCTCGCCGGGCGGCTCGTCCGGCGGATCGGGGGCTGCGGTCGCGGCCGGCTGCGTGCCGCTCGCCGAGGGCACCGATGCCGGCGGCTCGGTCCGCATCCCGGCGGCCTTCTGCGGAACCGTGGGCCTCAAACCCACCTTCGGGCGAATTCCGCTGCAGATGCTGCCGACCGCGTTCGACGACCTGCTTCACTTCGGCCCGCTCTCGCGAACGGTGGCGGACGCCGCGCTGTTCCTGAGTGTGACCCAGGGCCCCGACGATCGCGATTTCCTGTCTCTGCCCGCGGGACCCGAGATCCAGGTGCCTCCGCCGGCGGATATCCGGGGCCTCAAGCTCGCGGTGAATTACGATTTCGGCTTCTACGCCATCGACGACGACGTGCGCGCCCAGACCCGGGAGGCCGCAAGGGCGCTGGAGGATGCCGGGGCCACGGTCGAAGAGGTGGAGATCGCATGGACGCGCGACGTCATCGACCGCTGGGTCGATCATTGGGGCGTGCTGCAGGCCGTCTGCTTCGGCCAGCATCTCGGGGAGTGGCGCGACCGGATGGATCCGGTGCTGGTCTCCTACATGGACAGGGGCCTCGCCATGAGCGCGGTCGATTTCAAGAACATCGAGATCTTCCGCACGCGGATGTGGGAGGACCTGCGGCCGATCTTCGCCGACTACGACGCGCTGCTCACGCCTACCTGCGCGCAGCCGCCCCCGCCGAACGACACGCTCGACCCGGACTATTACCGCCTGGACGAGCAGGGGCGCTTCTGCGGGCTCTACATGACCTACCCGTTCAACTTCCTGCATCAGTGCCCGGCGCTCGCGGTGCCGTCGGGGGTCACGAAGTCGGGGCTGCCGACCAGCCTGCAGATCGTCGGCCGGCGCCACGACGACAACGGCGTGCTGCGGATCGGCGCCGCGCTCGAGGCGGTTCGTCCCTGGGCCGAGCGCACGCCGCCGCTGTAGTTCTCCAGGTGGCGGCCAGTGGCGCGCCGGCGCATTGCGCTTTGACGCAGCCTTGGGCATAAACGCGGCGCGTTCGTTGGGAGCGAGGCGACGGTCATGCGGCGCTCACGTTACTTCCTGCCGACACTGAGAGAGAACCCGGCCGAGGCGCAGATTGTCTCGCACCGGCTGATGCTGCGCGCCGGCATGATCCGGCAGTCGAGCGCAGGCATCTACAGCTGGCTGCCGCTCGGCCACCGGGTGCTGCGCAAGATCGAGCAGGTGGTGCGCGAGGAGATGGACGCCGCCGGCTGCCAGGAGATCCTGATGCCGGCGATACAGCCGGCCGAGCTCTGGGAGGAGAGCGGCCGCTACCACGACTACGGCAAGGAGATGCTGCGCATCACCGACCGGCACGAGCGCCCGATGCTGTTCGGCCCGACCCATGAGGAGGTGGTGACCGACATCTTTCGGGGCTCGGTACGCAGCTATCGCGACCTGCCGCAGAACCTCTATCAGATTCAGTGGAAGTTCCGGGACGAGCTGCGCCCGCGATTCGGCATCATGCGAGGCCGCGAGTTCTACATGAAGGACAACTACTCCTTCGACATCGACCATGCCGGCGCCGTGCGCTCCTACAACAAGATGTTCGTGGCCTACCTGCGCACCTTCGCCCGGCTCGGGCTCACCTCGATCCCGATGCAGGCGGAGAGCGGGGCCATCGGCGGCGACTACAGCCACGAGTTCATCGTGCTGGCGGACACGGGCGAAAGCGCCGTCTACTGCGACCGCGCCTGGCTCGATACCGACCCGCTGGCGCTGGGGATCGACTACGAGGCGGACCTGCAACCCGTCGTGGACGAGTGGACCCGGCTCTATGCGGCGACCGACGACAAGCACGACCCCGCCGCCTGCCCGGTGGCCGAGGATGCGCTTTACCAGGGGCGGGGCATCGAGGTCGGCCACATCTTCTATTTCGGCACCAAGTACTCGAAGGCGATGGGCGCCACGGTGACCGATCCGGATGGCGCCGAGGTCGCGGTCGAGATGGGCTCCTACGGCATCGGCGTCTCGCGCCTCGCGGGCGCGATCATCGAGGCGAGCCACGACGATGCGGGCATCGTCTGGCCCGAGGTCGCGGCCCCGTTCAAGGTGGGCCTCATCAACCTGCGCGTGGGCGATGCGGCGTGCGACGAGGCCTGTGAGGCGCTCTACGGGCAGCTCGTCCAGGCGGGAATCGAGGTGCTCTACGACGACCGGGACGAGCGCGCGGGCGTCAAGTTCGCGGAGATGGAGCTGATCGGGCTGCCCTGGCAGGTTGCGGTCGGCCCTCGCGGCGTCAAGGCGGGCACGGCAGAGTTGAAGGCGCGCGCCGGCGGCGAGGCCGAGGCGCTCTCGTTCGAGTCTATGTCGGCGCGCTTGATCGGGGACTAACCCACACGCATGTTTTCGGCCTTCGAACGCCTCGTCGCGTTTCGCTACCTGCGCGCCCGCCGGCAGGAAGGTCTCGTCTCGGTCATCGCGGCGTTCTCGCTGATCGGCATCTTCCTCGGCGTCGCCACGCTCATCATCGTCATGTCGGTGATGAACGGCTTTCGCGAGGAACTGCTGACCCGCATTCTCGGGCTCAATGGCCACATGACCACCTATGCCTTCGAGGACGGCTTCACCGACTTCGACGCGCTCGTGGGACGCATCGAGGCGGTGGATGGAATCGTCACCGTCTCGCCCATCGTCACCGGGCAAGTGATTGCGGCGGCGAACGGCAGGGCCACCTTCGGCCAGGTGCGCGGCGTGCGCGAAGCCCATCTGGAGGCGCGCCCGTTGCTGAAGGAGAACGTGGTCGGAGGCACGCTTGACGGCTTCTCTGCCGGCGAAGGCGTGGTGATCGGCAACCGTATGGCCCGCAGACTCGGCGTCGGCGTCGGCGATTCGATCACGCTGCTGTCGCCGGAAGGCCGGACCACGCTCATGGGATCGGTGCCGCGCTCGCGGGCCTACCCGGTGGCGGCGACGTTCGACATCGGCATGTTCGAGTACGACAACACGTTTGTCTTCATGCCGCTCGGTCTTGCCCAGGTCTACTTCAGGAAAAAGGGCGCGGTCACTGCCATCGAAATGACGGTTGCCGATCCCGAGCGCATACGCGAGGTCGAGGCCGACGTGAAGCAGATCGTGGGCAGTCAGGGCTGGATCGTCGACTGGCGCCGGGCCAACGCACAGTTCGTCAACGCGCTCCAGGTCGAGCGCAACGTCATGTTCGTGATCCTGACCCTGATCGTGCTGGTGGCCGCCTTCAACATCATCGCCGGGCTGATCATGGTGGTGAAGGACAAGGGGCGCGACATCGCGATCCTGCGGACCATGGGGGCGACGCGCGGGCAGATTCTGCGCATCTTCTTCATGAACGGCGCGGCGATCGGCGTGGTTGGGACAGCGCTCGGCGTTGGGGGCGGCGTCGCTTTCGCCGCCAATATCGACAGCATCCGGGTCTGGCTCGAAGGCCTGACGGACACGGAGCTGTTCCCGGCGGAGATCCGCTTCCTCTCGCAGCTTCCGTCGCGCACCGATCCGACCGAGGTGGTTATCGTGGCGGCGATGGCAATCGGGCTCTCGTTCCTGGCGACGATCTATCCCGCCTGGCGGGCGGCTCGGCTCGATCCCGTGGAGGCGCTTCGCTATGAGTAGCCCCGTTGCGAGCTCCGCGCCCTCTCTGGAACTCCGCGAGGTGGTGCAGACCTTCTATCAGGCGGGCAATGCCATCGAGGTGCTGAAGGGCGCCTCGCTCTCGGTCCTGCCGGGGGAGATGGTGGCGCTGGTGGGGCCGTCGGGCGCCGGCAAGTCGACCCTGCTGCAGATCGCGGGACTGCTGGAGCGCCCGCGTGCCGGCGAGGTCGCCATCGCGGGCGAGCGTTGCGACGGCCTGCCGGACCGGCGGCGGACGAGGCTCAGGCGCGAGCGCCTGGGTTTCATTTATCAGTTCCACCATTTGCTGGCCGAGTTCTCGGCGTTGGAGAACGTGGTGCTGCCGCAGATGATCGCGGGCCGCTCCAAGCGGACGGCGCGGGAGCGGGCACGGGAGCTGCTGGGCCGGCTTGGGCTCGATGCGCGCGAGGGGCACCGGCCTTCGCGGCTCTCGGGCGGCGAGCAGCAGCGCGTCGCCATCGCGCGCGCCATCGCCAACGCGCCGGCGGTTCTGCTCGCGGACGAACCCACCGGCAACCTCGACCACGAGACGGCAGACTCGGTGTTTGCGGCGCTCCTCGATATCGTGCGGACCACCGGGCTTGCCGCGCTGGTCGCCACCCACAACATGGCGCTGGCCGAGCGCATGGACCGGCGGCTTGCGCTCGAGAACGGTGTCCTCGTCTCGCTCTGAACCGATGACCGAAGATTCGAACAACGCGCCCGTCCTGCTCGTGACCCACGTCACGGCCATCGACGTGGGCGCGATTCCGGACCTGCTCGCCGACCTGGGGCGGCCGTCGCGGGTCATGCGGGCCAACAAGGGCGAGCCCTTTCCGCAGGATGTCGAAGCGCTCGGTGGCGTGGTGAGCTTCGGGGGTCCGCAAAGTGCCAACGACGATCACGTCGACTACGTGCGTGCTGAGCTCGACTGGATGCCGCGCGTGATGGCGGCGGGCGTACCGCTGCTCGGCATCTGCCTCGGCGGCCAGATGGTGGCGCGTACCCTCGGCGCGATGGTGGGGCCCGATCCCGACGGGCTCTACGAGTTCGGCTACTACCCGATCGAGCCGGTGGACGGTGCGGCGGAAGGCCTGGCGCTCGACGCGACGCTCGACGTGGCGCATCGCCACGGCGAGGCGTTCACGATTCCTGCCGGTGCGAAGCGGCTCGCACGGCGCGACGTGTTCGAGAACCAGGCGTTTCGCTACGGAGCGACGACCTGGGGTGTGCAGTTCCATCCCGAGGTGAACGACGCGGTGCTGGGGCGCTGGCTCGATGTGGAGCCGCCGCCGGAAGACCTGGAGCGCAACGGCGCGCAGACGGTGGCGGTGCAGCGCGCGCATCACGCGCGCCATCAGCGGGCGATGCACGACTGGCTCGGGCGCTTCCTCGCGCTCTGGCTGGCCAGCGCGGAGCGCTGAGTTGTGAAGAGTCTGATCGTCGGCGTGACCGGCGCAAGCGGCGCGGTCTACGGCGTGCGCCTGCTCGAAGTGCTGCAGGAGACCCCGGTCGAGACCCACCTCGTCGTCAGCAAGTGGGGGCAGCGGACGCTGGAGCACGAGACCGGCCGGACGCTCGACGACGTTCGCGCGCTCGCGGACCATCACTATGGCGCAGGCGACATGGCGGCGCTGATGTCGTCGGGCTCGGCGGCCATCGGCGGCATGGCGGTCGCGCCCTGCTCCGCGCGGAGCCTCGCCGCGATCGCCTGCGGGCTCAGCGAGAACCTGATCCACCGCGCGGCCGACGTCATGATCAAGGAGCGCCGGCCGCTCGTCCTCATGGTACGCGAGACGCCGCTCAGCGCCATCCACCTGGAGAACATGCTCAAGCTGGCGCGGCTAGGCGTGACGATCTTGCCGCCCGTGCCGGCCTTCTACAACGAGCCGGGATCGATCGACGAGATCGTCGATTACACCGTTGCCAGGGCGCTGGATCAGTTCGGGCTCAAGTTCGATCTGGGCAAGCGCTGGCGCGGCAAACTCGTACGCCGCACGGCACCGTCTGACGGGTGATATCGGTCGGGGCCGGCTCGAACCGGCCCCGGAATCAGAACGTGTGCGCCGCCGCGATGGCGATGGCCCGCTCGATATCGGCGATCGCCCCGGCCATCTCGCGGCCGATGAGGTCCATCTTGCGAATCTGCTCGATGCGGGGCTCGACCCGGTCGATCTCCTTCTTCGAGTAGATCGTCCGCAGGATGTTGCAGCTATCGACGAGGCAGATCAGCGCGACATCCTTGGGGTCGGGAATCTCGTCCGAGAACAGCACGTCGGAGATTCGCTTCTTCGCCTCCTGCTCCACCTTGCCGTCGATGGTCGGGTAGCGGCGGGAGCGAAAGACCCAGAGGAACTTTTCGTCCCGGCGTTCGAGAACGCCGCGTTCCACGAGCTTTTCGAGGGCCGCGGCCCGAATCGTCGCGTCGTGGCCGGCGGACGCCTCTTCGGAGGAGAGGGTCTCGATCCACGCCCTGCTATCTGCCGTGCTCTTTTCGCCTGCGATCCGGGCCAATGTGCGGTCCAGCAGGGGATCGCCCGTCGGGGTGGAATCGATGACCATCAGACGTTCGGGGTCGGTATCGATCCGGTTCGCGAACGCCAGGTCCATCAGGACCGCGCCCGTCAACGCACGGTTGAGCGTGTGCTCGCTCACCGGGAGGAAGGTGCCGTTCTCGTCATGGAGAAGCAGCACCATGATTTCTTCATAGAATGTCAGCATGGCACCGAATTCCGGGGTCAGGTCAGGGCTGAAGACTGCGAGGACGGCTCCTCATGCAAGCGCAGCAATCGCAGCCTCACTGGTCTCGTGGCACTCGATGATCGCTAGAAATCCACTCATTTCCATGACCGATCGACAATCGGGCTGCAGGGCGGCCACGGTCATCTTTCCGCCGCCTTGCTGGCATTTCCTCGCGCTTATCAGCAATGCCCGCAGCCCCGCGCTGCTCACGTAGCCCATCTCGGCGCAATCCAGTGCCACACGAACGTCTCCCCGCTCCACGATCGCGGTAATCCTGGCCTCCAGGTCCGGCGCAGTCACTCCGTCCAGGCGGCCGTTCAGGGAGACGACGACTGCGGCTCCCTCCGTCTTTTCAGCAATGTCCATCGCGGCCTCGCTCTCCGCTTTGGGTTACCCGCGCTCGGCGGCACGCGCGACAAAGATACGCTGTTCGAGTCGTTTTCTGCAATGGTCAGACGCCGCCGCCGCCGTCGCGCCAGAGTCGGGGCCAGCTGAGACCGAGGAGGAAGGCGGCGACCAATCCTTCCGCCGCCACGATGCGTACGGCATTGGCGCCGCCGAAAAGCTCGCCCATGAGGCCGATGTTGGTGAAGCCGATCACGCCTGCGCCGATCGTAAGCGAGAGGATGCCGAGCAGGCGGCCGCGCATCTCCGGCGGTGCGACCCCGTAGATCAAGACGGTTTGCATGGTGGAGAAGCCGGCCGCGCCGAGGCCCACGAAAAAGATCACGATCGCCATCGGCGCGACATCCGTCATCCAGCCGGCGACGAAGGCGAGCGCGGAGTAGCTCGCGGTGCCGAAGAAGTAGAGCCGCCGATAGGCTCCGGGCCGCACGCCGAGGGCGGCGATCAAGAGCGCGCCGGCAAAGGCGCCGCCGCCCTCCAGCGCGGCGAGGCCGCCGATGGCCGCAGCGTTCAGGCCGAGGTTTTGCGTGCCGATGACCGGGATCATCGAGACGAAGGGGAAGCCCCAGATGTTGAAGATCACCGTGACGTAAAGGATGCGGCGAACCTCCGGCTCCCGGGCCAGGAAGCGGAAGCCTTCGCGCAGGTCGCCCAACAGCTTCGCGGGTCGCTCGGCGACTTCCGAGGCAAGAAAACCCTTGGGCACGCCCGGAGTCAGGATCAGGCAGAGCGCATAGAGCGCTGCCGCCAGGCCGAAGGCGCCGGCGAGGCCGAGCCATTGGTAGAGCAGACCGCCGAACAGCGGGCCGATGAGCCGCATCGCGTTGCTGGTGGCGCTGTCGAGACTCATGCCGGCGGCAATTCGCTGCGCCCCCGCGATGTCTCCGATCAGCCGCCGCCTGACCGGCATGTCGGTGGTCCAGACGACGCCGGAGAGGAAGGTCGCCAGCGCGATGTGCCAATAGGCGGCAACTCCCGAGAGTGCGAGGCCGAGCACGGTGAGCGAGACGAGAATCGCCGGCAGGAGCGAGAGATAAAGCAGGAGGCGGGGGGGTAGGCGGTCGGCGAAGGTGCCGACGATGGGACCGAACACGCCAAGCGGCAACAGCCGCAAGATGACGAGCAGCGCCACCAGCACCGGCGACCCCGTCGTCTCGACTGCAAAGACGCCCACCACCAGCAATTCCAACCAGCGTGCGCCCATGCTGAAGAGGCCGATGAGCCAGAGGCGCAAGTAGAGGGGGTCGCCCAGGAGCTCGGTCAGCCGGCGCGGCAAGATCATCGATGGCGACTCGCGTGGGGCGGCAGGGTTGAGGGGACAGAGAACTGGTCGGTGGCCCGGTCGGGCAATCGAACGCGCGGCTCCGAATGCGCCGATGTTACGCCACTATGACACGAACCGGGGCGGATTGGGGGAAGTGGTCTGGCTGGCGCCGCACAGCGTGTATTCTGGTGCTGTAATCATTGATTGCATTGTAGTCATTGATTACAATAATGGAACTCAAAAGGATGAGGTCGATGCGATGGCCAGCATTACGATCCGTAACCTCGACAATGGCGTGAAGACACGGTTGCGCATCCGCGCGGCAGAGCACGGACGTTCGATGGAGGAGGAGGCGCGGGTCATCTTGCGGGATGCGGTCGGGATGAAGGCCGGAGCGGACAACCTCGCCAGTGCCATCCGCGCGCGCTTCGCCCCGTTCGGCGGGGTGGAGCTTGATCTCCCGCCACGGCAGCCCATTCGCGAGCCGCCCAGCTTCGATTGAGGGCTTTCGATGTTCGTCCTGGACACCAATGTCGTCTCCGAATTGATGCGCCCGGCCCCTGAGCCTGCTGTCGAAGCGTGGGTAACGGCACGCCGGGCGGGGGATATGTATTTCTCGGCCGTCAGCGAAGCAGAGCTCCGTTATGGGGTCGTGATCCTGCCTGCAGGCCGGCGACGGGACGCGCTCGCGGCAGCGGCCGATGGATTGGTACGAGAGGACTTCGCCGGCCGAGTACTGTCCTTCGACAGTTCGGCGGCGCAGGCCTACGCGAAAATCGCCGCAGCGCGCCGTGCTGCCGGACGACCGGTCTGCCAGGCCGACTGCCAGATTGCGGCGATCGCGCAGACGCACGGATTCGCGGTAGCCACGCGCAACGTGCGCGATTTCGCCGTTATGGGTATCGAGGTCGTAGACCCATGGACGGGCGCGTGAACGGAGGCACCGAGGCGCTTGCTTTCGATTGCTTCCCTCTGACGTGCGATGAGTTATCCCGGCAACACGACTGCCGGACGAACGAAGGGGAAGTCCGTGCCGACAATCGAAAAGCTGGAAGTCGACCTGTTCCGCCTGCCGCTGCCGGTGGCGATGGGGGCCGCGGCTGCGGGCGTGATGACCGCCTTCGACATGGTGACGGCGCGCATAACGGACAGCGACGGCGTCTCCGGTATGGGCTACACCGTGATGCACGAGGGGCAGGGCGGACCCATTGCGGCGATATGCGACGGCACCTTTCGGTCCAGCGTCGAGGGCCGCGACCCAGACCTGATCGAGACCATCTGGCGGGACCTCTACAGGCGCCACCACTATGCCGGCCGGGGCGGGCCCGTGGGCTTCGCGCTGGCGGCGGTGGACGTTGCGCTGTGGGATATGAAGGGCAACCGGCTCGGCACGCCGCTCTGGCGCTTGCTCGGCGGCGCCAACCCCTCGGTGAGGGCCTATGCCGGCAACATCGACCTCAACTTCCCCGTGGACCGGCTGCTGGAAGGCGGCATGGCGAGCGTCGAGCAGGGCTTTCGCTCGGTCAAGATGCGACTGGGCCGCCCGACCATCGCCGAGGACATCGCCCGCGTCGACGCCATGCGCAACCGCCTGCCCGACGATATCGAGCTGATGGCGGACGCGAACGAGGCCTGGCGGGTGGACCAGGCGGTGCGCGCCATGACCTTGCTGCAGCCCTTCGATCTTGTCTGGCTGGAAGAACCCATCGCGCCGGACAATACCGCCGGTTACGTCCATCTGCGCTCGCTCGGCAAGGTGCCGCTGGCGGCAGGCGAAAACCACCACACGCTTGCGGAGTTTGCGGCGCTGATCGGAGCCGGCGGCGTCGATTTCCCGGAACCCGACCTCACCACCTGCGGCGGCATCACGCCCTTCATGAAGATCGCGCATCTGGCCGAGGCACACGGCCTGCCGGTGATGAGCCACGGCGCGCACGACCTGCACATCCACCTGCTGGCTGCGGCCCCGAACGCGGCCTATCTGGAGTGGCATGCCTTCGGCCTGGAGAGGTTCATGGAGGACCCGCTGACGGTCGAAGACGGCTATGCGCGCGCGCCGGAGCGCCCTGGCCACGGCATCGTGTTCGACTGGCAGGCTCTCGCCGCCCACCGGCCGTAGCTCACCCGACGCCTTGAATGAGCGAGGCCCATCCTGGAATATCCCGGAAGTTCCCGGAATAACCCGGAATGGACCGTCTAGCGGGCGGGGAGAGGGAGGCCACGATGGGCGAGAGCGAGAGGGGCAACGTCAAGGAGGGGTGGAGCGCTTGGTGGAGCTTCGCGCGCATCCCCGAATTCCCGGTCGAGGCGGACAGGACCGCGCTCATCGTGATCGACATGACCTACCAGCAGGCCCACCGCGACTACGGCCTCTGCAAGCGGATCATCGAGGCGGGCCTTGAGGACGATCTCTCCTACTACCTCGACCGCATCGACCGGGTGGTGGTGCCCAACCTGGAAAAGCTCATCGCGGCCTGCCGCAGTGTGGGCACGCCGGTGATCTACACGCGCTGCGCCTCGCTGGTGGGCGACGGCTCGGACCAGACCTGGCGGCATCGGCACTTCGGCGTGGTCACGACCGTCGACTCCAAGGACGCGCAGATCCTCGCGCCGCTCGCGCCGCAGGGGGGCGACATCATGCTGACCAAGTCGGGCTCGGCGGTGTTTCCCTCGACCAACTGCGAGCACCTGCTGCGGGTGAAGGGGATCACCACCATCGTGGTGAGCGGCATCTTCACCAACAGCTGCGTCGAGGGGACGATCCGGCTCGCGGGCGATCTCGACTTCCGCTGCCTGATGCCGGAGGACTCGTGTGCCGCGATGTCGCCGAGCGGCCATGCCAACGCGGTCGAGTACCTCGACGGCAACTTCTGTCACGTGAAGCCCACGGCGGAGATCATCCGCCTGCTGGGCGCGGAAGCCGGCGCGGCTGCTGCCTAGCCTTACTTCGCCTGGCGGATGATGCCGTCGCGGGTAAGCGCCGCGCACTCGGCCTCGTCGTAGCCGATCTCGCGCAGGATCGCGGTGCTGTGCTGGCCGAGGGCGGGCACGGCTGTTTCGATCCGGCCCGGCTCCTCCTGGAACTTGATTGGGATGCCGAGGTGAGAAGCGCCGTCGTCCGCCTGCACCCGCATCTCGCGCGCGGCGAGGTGGGGATCGTCGAAGGCCTGCTTGAGGTCGAGCACCGGCGCGAAGCAGATGTCGCGGCCGGCGAACCAGTCGATCCACTCGGCCTGGGTCCGCGTGGCGAAGGTCTCTTCGAGGAAGGCGTGGAGCGGCGCCTGCGCGGGGCCTGCCGGCTCGCGGCCGAGGGGGATCAGGTCGGGCCGGCCCACCCCCTCCAGGAAGTTGACGACGAACTTCATCTCGCCGCCGCCCAGGGTGATGAAGCGGCCGTCCCTGGTGCGGTAGGGGCGGTAGAAGGCGGCACCGCCTTGCGTGCGCTCGGCCGAGGGGGCCGGCGCGCGGCCGTCCGCGAACACGCGGCCCGCGACGTGCGATGTCCATGACACGACCGTGTCGAACATGGAGAGGTCGAGGTAGTCGCCGCGCCCGGTGGTCTGGCGGCGCAGCAAGGCCATGAGGATGCCGGCGAGCGCCATCAGCGAGCCGCCCATGTCCGACGGCGGCAGGCAGGCCATGGCGGGATTGCCGTCGCCATCGACACTGAGGCTGGCGACGCCCGCGAGGGCGTTGACGCTGAGGTCGTGGGCCGGGCGGTCGCGGTAGGGCCCGGTCTGGCCGAAGGCGGAGATGGAGGCGTAGACGACCTGCGGCGCACGTGCCTTGACGGCGTCGTAGCCAATCCCCAAGCGGTCGACCACGCCGGGGCGGAAGGTCTCGAGAACCACGTCGGCGGTCTCGGCGAGGCGCATGAAGGCCTCGCGCCCGGCTTCGCTCTTGAGATCGACCGCGAGGCTGCGCTTGCCCCTGTTCGCGTTGCGGAAATAGACCGTGTGGCCGGCCTCGGCAGGCCCGATGACGCGCGCGGGATCGCCGCTCTTCGGGTCCTCGACCTTGATCACGTCGGCGCCGTGATCGGCCATCATCATCGCGAGATGCGGGCCGGGCAGGAACCGGGAGAGGTCCAGCACCCTGATCCCTTCGAGCTTCATGGGTCGCCTCCATGCGCGGGTTCGCTCTCGGTCGGTGCCGACATACCCCGTGGCCGCCGCGCGCGCCATGGCGGCGGAGAACGATCCCCCGCGCTCGTGGGCCCGTGAGGGCATGTCATTGGCCGGGCGGGCGATGCGTCGCTAAGGTCTGCCCTCAACCGCACACCGAGTCGCCCAGGGAACGCCGTGCAAGGATTCGCGGAATCGCTCGCCGTCTACTTCGAGCGGCGGATGGCTCGCATCCTCCTTCTCGGGATCATCAGCGGCTTCCCCTGGGTGCTGATCGGGAGCAGCCTGACTCTCTGGCTGACGGAAGACGGCCTCAGTCGCAGCACCATCGGCTGGGCCGGCCTCATCTTCGGCGTCTACGCGTTCAACTTTCTCTGGGCCCCGCTGATCGACCGTGTCCGGCTGCCGTGGCTCTCGCAACGGCTCGGGCAGCGGCGCGCCTGGATCCTCGTCCTGCAGGCGGCGGTGCTGGTGTGCCTCGTGCTGTGGAGTGCGCTGGACCCCTCCGAGAACCTGGGGTCCGTCATCGCCATCGGCCTTGCCATCGCGGTGGCGTCCGCGACCCAGGACATCGCCATCGACGCGCTCAGAATCGAGCAGATGGAGAAGACGGAGGGCGAGGCGATGGCCGCCGGCGCGGCGGTCGCGGTGGTCGGGTGGTGGAGCGGCTTCAAGCTCGGTGGCATCGTCGCCCTGGAAACGGCAGAGGCCTTCCAGACCGCCGGCGTCGAGAACTACTGGCAGGTCACGTTTCTCGTGCTGGGCGTCGTGGTCGTCCTCTGCAACGTGGGCCTCCTGTTCGTGCGCGAGGCGGCGGCGGCGGCGCGCATGGCCGCCCAGGCCGAGGACGAGGAGCGCATAGCCGCGCGCCTGCGCGTGTCCGGCCCGCTGGGGCGCGCTGCGGCGTGGCTGGGGGGCACGGTCTTCAGTCCGCTCGCGCGCTTCTTCGTGAAGAACGGGGTCGCGATCGCCTTGGCGGTGCTGGGCTTCGTCTTCCTGTTCAAGATCGGCGAAGCCTTCCTCGGGCGCATGTCGCTCGTCTTCTACACGGAGATCGGCTTCACCAAGTCGGATATCGCGCTCTACTCCAAGGGCCTCGGCTGGATCGTCACCGTGGGGTTCACGCTGCTGGGCGGCCTTGTCGCGGTCCGCATCGGCCTGATCAAGGCCATGTTCGCATCCGGAATCGCCATGGCGCTGACCAATCTCATGTTCGCGCTGCTGGCCTGGTCCGGGAAGTCGGAGGTGCTGTTCGCCGCGGCGGTGGTGATGGACGATCTCACGAGCGCATTTGCGACCGTTACCTTCGTCGCCTTCATCTCGATGCTGGTGGACCGGACCTACACCGCCACCCAGTACGCCCTGCTCGCCTCGCTCGGCACGGCGGGGCGGACGCTCCTCGCCGCCTCGTCGGGCGAGCTGGTGGACTGGTTGGAGGGGGACTGGGGCACCTTCTTCGTGATCACGACGCTAATGGTGATCCCGTCACTCATATGCCTCTGGGCGATCCGCGCGAAGCTCCGCGATCTGCTGGCCGGCGCGCGGGTGCGGCTGATGGGAAAGAACGTGGAGGAAACGCCTGGTTAACCGCGCGTTGCTGACGCCGACAGGCGCTACGTCAGCGGCGCAGGAACGACCGGAACCCGAGCCGCAGGCTCTCCTCGTTCTCGTGATCCCGCGCCACACGCCAGCGTCGCGCGATCGCGGCGATGACCTGGGCGATCTCCCGAACCATCCTGGGGCGAGGCGGATCGAAGGCTCATCCAGTAGCAGAAGCCGCGGGCGGGCGCTTGCGCGACCCGAAGGGCGGCGCCCTCCGGCCGACAGAGTGCGTCAAACCGCTCTGATGCATCACGTCGCGCCGAAGGCGTGCGTACCCGCGCGACGCGCTGCGCGGCTTTCCTGCTCTGTCAGTCTGACGGCGCCGCGCAGACCATGACCCTGGTGAGAAATCCGGGCTATGTGTCGGCCGGCACCCAGGGGGGCAGCGGCGTGCCACCGCAATAGTGGTTCTCTGCCGGGTTCTCACGGAACACGACGTAAATGTCGGCGGCGTCGACGCCC
Organism: Alphaproteobacteria bacterium; assembly: GCA_022820945.1. Classification (GTDB taxonomy): domain Bacteria; phylum Pseudomonadota; class Alphaproteobacteria; order UBA828; family UBA828; genus WTGU01. The sequence continues at coordinate 108,436 of JAJEEP010000003.1, forward strand.
ATCGTGTCGTTCAGGATTTCCGCGATGGCGTCGACCAGCGCCTTCTTGCGCTCGGGCTCGCGGCCCGGCCGCAGATCGATCTCGACCAGAGGCACACCGTCACCGATCTCGGCGACCACCTCGCGCACGGCGACGTAGTCGTACTTGGTCTGCTTGGGCGCGAGGGTCTTGAGCACCGCCGCCTTGACTGCGGTGCGGATGGTTCTCTGCGTGTCTGCGGGCGTACCGGTGGGGACTTCGACGCGAATGACGGGCATCGGTGGTGTCTCCTTTCAGACGGCGAACGGGGTGCGGCAGGGCGCCCCGCGGCTCATGAATCGCCGGGCACGGTGCCCTTGGGCAGGCTTTCGATGTGGGCGCAGATGTCGCGCGGGCGGGTCAGCCAGATGCGGTCACGAAAGCGCGCGATGTGCTCGAAGAAACGGCGCAGGTGGCGTATGCGATAGGGCCGCCCCATCACGAAGGGATGGAGCGAGATCGGGCACACCAGGGACTGCCCTTTGCTCTGCGCCAGCATCTCGTCGAAGCCGTCGATCATCATGTCCACGAATTCGCGTGCCGTGTGGCCGTACCAGACGATGCCGCGGGTGTCGTTACACTCGACCGGATATGGCATCGCCAGGATGCGGCCTGCGCGCGTCGTCATCCAGATCGGCTGGTCGTCGCAGGTCCAGTCCATGAAGTAGCGATAGCCCGCCTCCTGCAGCAGGTCGGGGGTGACCGCGCTGTTGGAGAGCCACGGGCTCATCCAGCCCTGCGGGCGGCTGCCCTCGTGACGCTCGATGGTCCGGGTGACCTCGGCGATCAGCGCGGCCTCGGCCGCCTCGTCGAGATGCTCCTGCATGTCCGAGTTGGTGATGCCGTGGCCCAGGATCTCGTGGCCCCGCTGCCTGAGTGCGACCGGAATGTCGGGGCAGTGCTCGTAGATGCCGAGGTTCATCTGGGCCTCGATGGGCACGTCGAAGGCGTCGAACAACTCCAGCATGCGCCAGATGCCGACCCGGTTGCCGTAGTCGCGCCATGAGAAGACGCTGTGGCTGTTCGCCTGGTCCGCCGGCGCGATGGCCGCGCCCTTGCCCTCGCCGAAGCTGAACTGCTCGATGTTGACCGCGACATAGACGGCGAGCCGCGTGCCGTTGGGCCAGTCGTAGACCGGGCGGCTGGCGATGCTGGAGTAGGGGTATCGGCCGTGGGTGCGGATCATGGCGGCCTCGGTCCGGGCTCGCCTAGTCCTGCGTCGCAGCCTTGCCGACCGGGTTGAAATCGTGCTCGCCCACGCCCTGAACCAGGGTCACGCGGCAGCCGCATCCGTCCTTGCCGGAGACCCGGTGCGCGGTCATGGGCGGCACGACGCAATGGCTGCCGGGTGCAAGCTCGTGTCGGGCGCGCGGCGCCCGGGTCTCGATCACCACCGTTCCTTCGAGGCCGACGAAGACGTCGGTCACGACGGTGTGGTAATGCCAGGGAACCTCCTCGCCCGCGCCGATGGTCATGACCTGGACGCGCATGCCATCGGCCTCGGCGACAATGTCGTGGTCGGTGATCGTATAGGGGAGATCTTCGAGCGCCGTCATGACGTCTCCCGCTCGTCTGCGGTATGGCCTGGATTGGTGAACATAACGCCTTAGGCAACGCCTGTGGATGGATTCGGGCGATTTCTCCCGGATCGCGAGTCTCGTTAGCATGGGGCGCTGGTGGAGGGACTGGGAAGAGCGGTCGAATGACGGACGACGCGCATCCCTGCTGGGCGGTCTACGATCTGGATCGGCTGCGGACGAACCTCGCCGAGATTCGCCGCTGCATCGGCCCTGATCAGGCCTGCATCGCAGCGCTCAAGGCCGACGCCTACGGACATGGCGCGGTGCCCGTGGCGCGGGCGCTCGACGGCGAGGGGCTCACGGCCTTCATGACCGGCTCCTTCGACGAAGCCTGCCGGCTGAGGGCGGAGGGACTGAACACCCCGGTCGTCATGTTCGCGGGCGCACTGCCGAAAGGAATGGCCGATCTCATCGGCGCAGGGCTGGTGCCAACGGTGGTGGACCGGGCAAGCGCCGAGGCCACCGCGCGTGCGGGCCGGGCAGGGGAGGCGGTTCCGGTCTACGTCAAGGTCAACGCCGGGCTGGGGCGGCTGGGCGTGCCGCTCGAGGCGGTTGAGGACTTCCTGGACGAGCTGGCCACGATGCAAGGCCCCGAGGTCCAAGGGCTTTACACGCATCTGCCCTTCGGCGATGCGCGGGGACGCGACTGGGCGGAGCAGAGGCTCGCCGCCTTCGATGCGCTGCTCGCGTGCCTCGATGAGCGCGGCCTGACGCCGCCGGTCACCCAGGCGCGCGCAAGCGCGTGCGTTGCTGCCGGACTGTCCGATCGGGCCAACGCGGTTTGCGTCGGCCACCTGCTCTACGGCCTCTCGCCATTCGCGGATGACTCGCTCGCGGACCTGTCGCCATACCGGCCTGTCCTGGGCGAGATCGGGAGCCGGCTAATACAAGTGTCGGATCACCCGCAGGGCAGCGATATCGCGATTGGCGGCAGCTACGGCATACGGCACGGCCGCCGCACCGGCGTCGCGCCGATCGGTGTCGCCCAGGGCCTGGTTCGGCCCGTGCCGGGCAGCCGGCCGCAGGCGCTCGTCCGCGGCCGGCGGGCGGCGATCCTGGCGGTGTCGCTCGAGCATTTGGTCCTGGATCTCACCGATGTCGAGGACGCCGCGGTCGGCGATACAGTCCGGCTGCTTGGGGGCGAAGGGGATGCAGGGATCGGGTTGGACGACCTCGCCGCGTGGTTCGGGATGACGGCGCTCGACACGGTGATGGCGCTCTCCGGCCGACTGCCCGCGCACTACCGCGACGCTGCAGGCGGGGCGGCCGGATCGACTCCGCTCCGAAGCGATGCCCGATGACGAGTCATCCCGATCTCCCTCGACTGAGCGAGGAACAGTGCGCACGCTACCGCGACGATGGCTTCGTGTTCCTGCCAAATCTCGTTTCCAGGGCGGACATCGCCCGGGTACGGGACGAGCTCGACGGGTTGTGCCGGCTCACCCGTGACGAGGTCATCCTGGAGAACGACGGCCGCACGGTACGCTCGGTGATGAACCCGCAGGCATTCAGCGATCTGTTCGGACGCTTCGTGCGGCATCCGGCGCTCCTCGGGCCGGTGCGGCAGCTTCTGGAGCAAGACACCTACCTGTTTCAGTGCGTGATCAATATGAAGCGCCCGTTCCACGGCGCGGTCTGGCAATGGCACCAGGACTTCCCGACCTACTATCACGACGACGAGATGCCCGAGCCCCGCCTTGTCAACGCGCTGGTCTTCATCGACGAGGTGCGCGAGTTCAACGGGCCGCTGATGGTGGTCCCCGCCAGCCACAGGGCGCCGGCCTACGAGACTGCCGTGGACGATTCGACCACCAGCTACCCGCTGCGGGCGGCGGATGAGGCGGTCGTCGCCAGGCTTGCCGGCGAACGGGGGATCGAAGCGCCGAAGGGCGGGCCGGGCTCGGTGATTTTCGCCCACACCAACATCGTGCACGGCTCGGGGCCGAACATGTCGCCATGGTCGCGCACGATGGCGTCAATCACCTACAACGCCATCGACAACAAGCACGGCCGCTCGCGGCGCCCCGAGTGGGTGGTGCGCCGCGACTTCGAGACCCTCGAGCCGATCGTTCCGCCGATCTGAGGACGCCGCGCGGTGTCAGGGAGGCGCCGCGTCGATGCAGGCGCGCAGGACCTCCTCCACCCAGACCGGCCGAATGCCCAGGTCGTCCAGTGTCGGCGCCTGCTCGTCGATGACATTGTCATGCTTCATGCCGGTGCAGCGCCCGATAATGGTGTACACAAGGGGGAGACGGCCGGCCGGCAGCGGCCACGAGAACGGGAAAGGACGGAGCGATGTTGGGCAAGGTGGAGAGCGTCTGGCGCTATCCCGTGAAGAGCATGCGGGGCGAGGAGGTCGACGAGATCTTCGTGGCCTTCACCGGGCTGATGGGCGACCGGGTCTATGCGATCGCGTCCGACGCCGCCGACCCGGCGTTCCCCTGGCATACCGCGCGGGAGCAGGAGGACCTGGTGCTCTATCAGGCGCGCTTCAAGCAGCGCGACGGCACGCTCAAGCCCGACAACATGGAAGCGGCGATGGGCCACCCCGCCAATATCCACGCGCCGTTCCCCGAGGCGGACGCCTTCGCCGTCGAGGTCGAGCGCCCGGATGGCTCGGTCGTGGACATCGAGGACCCGGCCTTCCTTGACGGGATCAAGGACAGGTCCAAGGGCGCGCTCTCGCTGCGCTTCACCCAGCGGAGCCTGGTGGACTGCCGGCCGGTCACGCTGTTCTCGCTGCAGACCGTGGGCCAGCTTACGGACGAGACCGGCATCGATGTCCACAAGCTGCAGTTCCGCTCCAACCTCTACGTCGACTGGGCAGAGCAGGGCGGCTTCTACGAGGACGAGCTGGTGGGCAAGCGCATCGCGGTAGGCGACAGGGTCGAGCTGATGGTCGTGGAGCGCGACCCGCGCTGCAAGTTCATCACCATCCACCCGGAGACCGCCGAGACCACGCCCGCGCTGCTCAAGCACGTCAACCGGACGCGCGACGGCTTTGCCGGGGTCTACGCGGCGGTCATCAAGGAAGGGCCGGTCAGGGCCGGCGACGAGATCGCGCTGGTGGACTGAGGGCGGACGCCCGGCCGACATTCATTCGATAACGGGAGTATCGCGCCATGGCTGAAGCGCAGCCGCGCTGGCAATTCTGGATCGACCGGGGCGGGACCTTCACCGACATCGTGGGGCGCGCGCCTGACGGCGCGCTGGTGACGCGCAAGCTTCTCTCCGAGAACCCGCAGCACTACCGCGATGCCGCGATCCAGGGGATCCGGGAGCTGATGGGCGTTGCGGAGGGTGTGGCGATCCCCGGCGGCGAGATCGACGTGGTGAAGATGGGCACCACGGTCGCCACCAACGCCCTGCTGGAGCGCCAGGGCGATCGCACGCTGCTGGTCACGACCACGGGCTTCGCCGACGCGCTCCGCATCGGCTACCAGACGCGGCCCAACCTCTTCGACCGCCAGATCGTGCTGCCCTCGATGCTCTACGAGCGCGTGGTGGAGGTGGACGAGCGGGTGATGGCGGACGGCACCGTGCTGCGCGCGCTCGATGCGGCTGCGGCGCGGCCCCTGCTCCAGGCGGCCCACGACGACGGCATCCGCTCCGTCGCCATCGTCTTCATGCACGGCTATCGCTTCCCCGCGCACGAGCAGGCTGCGGCGGAGCTCGCGCGGGAGATCGGTTTCACCCAGATTTCGACCAGCTACGAGACCAGCCCGCTGATGAAGCTGGTGAGCCGGGGCGATACCACCGTGGTCGATGCCTACCTCTCGCCGTTGCTGCGCCGCTATGTCGATCAGGTGGCAGCGGAGCTGGGCGGCACGCGGCTCATGTTCATGCAGTCGAGCGGGGGCCTGACCGACGCCACGCTCTTCCAGGGCAAGGATGCCATCCTGAGCGGCCCGGCCGGTGGTATCGTCGGCGCGGTGGAGACGGCAGGCCAGGCGGGCTTCGACAAGATCATCTCCTTCGACATGGGCGGCACGTCGACGGACGTGGCGCACTACGACGGCGAGTACGAGCGCGCCTTCGAGACCCTGGTCGCGGGCGTGCGCATGCGCGCGCCGATGATGCTGATCCACACGGTGGCGGCGGGCGGCGGCTCGATCTGCTTCTTCGACGGCGCGCGCTATCGCGTCGGCCCTGAGTCGGCGGGCGCCGATCCCGGGCCTGCGAGCTACCGGCGGGGCGGGCCGCTCTGCGTCACCGACTGCAACGTCATGCTGGGCACCTTGCAGCCGGAGTTCTTCCCCCACGTCTTCGGCCCCGGCCAGGACGAGCCGCTGGATGCCGCCGCGGTGCGCGCCAGGTTTGCGGCGCTCGCGGTGGAGATTCGCGAGGCCACGGGCGACGAACGCACCCCGACCGAGGTCGCCGCCGGCTTCCTCAAGATCGCGGTCGAGAACATGGCCAACGCGATCAAGAAGATCTCCGTGCAGCGCGGCTACGACGTGACCGGCTACACGCTCAACTGCTTCGGCGGCGCGGGCGGCCAGCACGCCTGCCTGGTGGCCGACGCGCTCGGCATGACGACGGTGCTGATCCATCCCTTCGCCGGCGTGCTCTCGGCCTACGGCATGGGGCTTGCCGACATCCGCGCGCTCAGGGAGAGGGCGGTCGAGGCGCCGCTGGACGATGCGCTGATGCCGGAGCTTGCAGCCGTGCTCGACGATCTCGCTGGCCAGGCCGAGACGGAGCTGCGCGAGCAGGACATCCCCGACGCGCGCATCGAGGTGCTCCGCCGCGCACACATCCGCTACGAGGGGAGCGACACGCCGCACGCCATCGAGTTGGGAACGCCGCAGGAGATGCAGGCGCGCTTCGAGGACGCGCATCACCGGCACTACGGCTTCATCATGCCGCAGAAGAGGCTGATCGTGGAGGCGGCGGCGGTCGAGGGCATCGGCGTGATGGCGGAGACGCAGGAGCCGGACCGCGCCGACAGGGCGGCGGCCGACACGCTGCCGCAGCTCGCGACGGTGCAGGCCCACATGGACGGGCGGGCGCACGAGACGCCGGTGTTCGACCGGGACGCCATGCTGCCCGGCAACCGCGTCACCGGGCCTGCGATCGTCCGCGAGCAGACCGCGACCACGGTGGTCGAGCCCGGCTGGCAGGCGGAGCTGACGGCGAAGGGGCACCTGGTGCTCGCCCGTGTCGTGCCCCTGGAGCGCACCTTCGCGGTGGGGACCGAGTGCGACCCGGTGATGCTGGAGGTGTTCAACAACCTCTTCATGTCCATCGCCGAGCAGATGGGCGTGACGCTCGAGAACACCGCCTACTCGGTGAACATCAAGGAGCGGCTCGATTTCTCCTGCGCGATGTTCGATCCCGACGGCAATCTGGTTGCCAATGCGCCGCACATCCCGATCCACCTGGGCTCGATGGGTCAATCGGTGCGCACGGTGCTGCAGGAGAACCGCGGCGCCCTGAAGCCGGGCGATGTCTACGTGGTGAACGCGCCCTACAACGGCGGCACCCACCTGCCGGACGTGACGGTCATCACGCCAATCTTCGACGAGGCGGGGGAGGAGATTCTGTTCTTCGTGGCGAGCCGGGGGCACCACGCCGATATCGGCGGACGCACGCCGGGCTCCACGCCGCCGGACAGCCGTACCGTGGAGGAGGAGGGCATCCTCTTCGACAACTTCAAGCTGGTGGATGCCGGGGTCTTCCTGGAGGACAAGCTGCGTGCGCACCTGGCCGCCGGCCGCTACCCCGCGCGCCAGCCCGACCACAACGTCGCCGATCTCAAGGCGCAGATCGCCGCCGGCAACAGGGGCGTCGGCGAGGTCCACCGCATGATCGAGCAGTTCGGCCTCGACGTGGTGCACGCCTACATGCGCCACGTTCAGGACAATGCGGAGGAGCAGGTGCGCCGCGTCATCGACGTGATGGCGGACGGCGAGTTCGCCTATCCGCTGGACGAAGGCGGTGAGATCAGGGTGAAGATCAGCTTCGACAAGGAGAGGCGGGAGGCCACCGTCGACTTCACGGGCACCAGCGCGCAGCGGCCGACCAACTTCAACGCGCCGTCGGCGGTCTGCCGCTCGGCCGTGCTCTACGTCTTCCGCACCCTGGTGGACGACAACATCCCGCTGAACGAGGGGTGCCTCAAGCCGATCAACATCGTCATCCCCGAGGGCTCCATGCTGGCGCCGGAGTACCCGGCGGCGGTCGTGGCCGGGAACACCGAGACCAGCCAGGCGGTGACCGATACGCTCTATGGCGCCCTCGGCGTGCTCGCGGCGAGCCAGGGGACGATGAACAACGTCATCTTCGGCAACGACACGCACCAGTACTACGAGACCGTGTGCGGCGGCTCCGGCGCAGGTCCCGGCTTCGACGGTACCTCGGCCGTGCACACGCACATGACCAACACGCGCCTCACCGACCCCGAAGTGCTGGAGTGGCGCTACCCGGTGATGCTGGACACGTTCTCGGTGCGGCGGGGTTCCGGCGGCGCGGGCGCCCATGTCGGCGGCTCGGGCTGCGACCGGCGCATCCGGTTTCTCGAGGAGATGGAGCTGGTCATCGTCTCCAACCACCGCATCGTGCCGCCCTACGGCATGGCCGGCGGCGAGCCCGGCCAGTGCGGCCGCAACTGGGTCGAACGGGCGGACGGCACGGTGACGGAACTGTCGGGCCGGGCCGGGACGCATGTGGGGCCGGGCGATGTCTTCGTGCTGCAGACGCCGACCGGCGGCGGTTACGGGCCGGCGGCGGAACGGGCGGAGCCGCTGCCGGAGGCGGCCGAGTGACGACGGGCTCGCAACAATCCAGGGGAGGACTGCCATGACGCTCACGCTCGATGAAGCCAACCGCGTCGCCGAGGGCGCGATGGAACACGCGCGGAGTATCGATATCCTGGTCTGCGTCGCCGTCTGCGATGCGGGCGGGCGTCTGATCGCTTTCCAGCGCATGGATGGCGCCATGTGGGCCGCCGTCTACGGCTCCCAGGGCAAGGCCGCCGCGTCTGCCGCGTTCGGCTGGCCGAGCGGCGACCTCACCGAGCGTGCGGACCACCCGACATTCCGCGGCATCGTCGCGGCCGACGGCGGGCGCATGATTCTGGGCCGCGGCGCCGTGCCGATCGTGCGCGACGGGCAGGTGATCGGCGCCTGCGGCGTCGGCGGCGGCACTGGCGAGGAGGACGAGGATTGCGCGCGCGTCGGCGTCGCGCGGATCGAATAAAGGGTTGGCGTGTGCCCGCGTCGCGACGCCAAGAGAGTAGTTCGGGCGCGGCCGGTCAGCCGTAGCGGTAGTCGCGGCGTGCGCCCTCGGGCGTGATCCAGCCTTCGCTCAGGTCTTCGGCGATCATGGCTGGGTCGCGCTCTGCCGGATCGCCGTAGCCGCCCGCCCCCGGTGCGATCAGGCGGATACGGTCGCCGGGGCCGATGGTCGCGTTGGCGAATTTGCTGGGCGAGGTCTTGCCGAAGGCCTCGGTGAACGGCCGCCAGCCGTTGCCGCCGGCCTGCTGGTAGAAGAGCCCGCCCGTCGCCCCCGCGCCGCCGCCGAGCAGGCCCCAGGGGCGCATCTTGTGACGGTCCGAGACCGAGCTCACGGTGATCTCCGTGTCCACGCAGCGCAGGATCTTGGCGAGCGCATGGGCGCCCCGGAACCGGCCCGGCCCGGCAGTGTCCGGCTGCAACGCGTATTCCTCGACCATCCAGGGATAGCGCACCTCGAACACCTCGATCGGCACCATGCGCGAGTTGCCGTTGATGCAGTTGATGACCTCGTTGCCGTCGGCGAAGGGCCGCCCGCCCCAGGCCGCGCAGGTGAAGTCGTAGCAGACCACGTAGTCGCCGGAGCGCGGGTCGGTCGCGCCGAACAGGAAGTTGGAGTGGGTGCCCGCGTCGGTGGCGAAGGCGCGGTCCGGCACGCATTGCGAGAGTGCGGCGATGATGGTGTAGGCGATGCGGATGTGGGTCTCGGTATTGCCGCCGACGCAGGTCGCCGGATAGTCCGCGTTCACCATCGAGCCGCCGGGCGCCACGATCTTGATCGGGCGGAAGCAGCCCGAGTTCTTGGGGATCGACGGGTCGGTGAGGTGCAGGATCGCGTTGTAGGCTGAGGACCAGGCGACCGAGAGCACGGCGTTGATCGGACCCTGCGCTTGCGCATCCGAGCCGCCGTAGTCGACCACCACTTCGTCGCCCTGGACGTGGACATCGACGTGGATCTTGTAGGGGCGGTCCTCGATGCCGTCGTCCTCCATGTAGTCGGCGAAGCTGTAGACCCCGTCGCGGAAGGCGGACAGCTCGGCCCGCATGCGCGATTCCGCGTAGTCCATCAGGTCGTCGGAGGTCTTGCGGAAGGTGTCCGGCCCGTACTTCTCGATCAGCGCGGTGAGGCGCGCGGCGCCCACGTCGACGGCGCTGATGAGGGCGCGGAAGTCGCCGTAGTTGGTGCGGGGCGTGCGGTAGTTGGCGAGCAGCAGCTTCCACACCTCGACCACGTCCTCGCCGCGCTCCTTGATCTTGACCGGGGGGACGCGGAGCCCCTCGTGGAAGATCTCGGTGGCCTCGCCGGCGAAACCGCCGGGCACCATGCCGCCCACCTCCGCCACGTGGCCGATGGCGACGGCGTAGCCCATCAGCTCGCCCCGGTAGAACACGGGCTTGATGAAGGTGTGCTCGGGCGTGTGCATGCCGCCCCGGTAGGGGTCGTTGTGGACGATGACGTCGCCTTCCTCGACCTCGTCGTGGGGGATCTCCTGTGCCGAGGTCTGCAGGACGAGCGGCAGGCCGCCGATCTGCGAGGGGTTGAACTCGGCGACCCCGATCAGGTCGCCCCGCGTGTTGCCGAGGCCGCAGGTGAAATCCAGGCCCTCGTTGAAGATGGTCGAGTAGGAGGTCTTCATCATCGTGATGCCCATCTCGCGGCAGATGGACACCATCGTGGAATCGATGATGTTCATGGTGACCATGTCCATGGCCGGGACCTCCTGTCCGGTGTCGCCCTCCGGGCGGCCGCCACAGTGGCCGAGCCCGCTCTGCCTCGCAAGCGGGTGGGTGCAGCGTCTCGACCTCCAGCGACATAACCGGAGATCGAATCAAGTTGACTTAGAATCAACCTTGTCGCATTCTCGGGGCTGGCAGTTGATTCACCATCAACCTGTCTGCAGGCCCACACGGCCTGTCCAAATCAGGAAACGCGGCGAATGAGCGATCGCGTTGGAGACACCAGGGGAGGCAACACATGCTTGATCTAGCAAGAAGGCGGCAAAGAGCCGCTCGGAGACGAACAAATGAAAAAAGGTACTCCTCCCGATAAGTTTCGCGCAGACTACAGAAACTTCTTTCGGAACTTTCCCAATTTCAGCATCCATCTGACCAAATATGCGCGCACTCGAATGAAACAACGAGAAATTCTACTGCCGCAAATACGGACAATCTTGATGAGTGGATCAATATTACATGTCGAACCTGATATTCGTACAGGGCTAAACAAGTATAGGGTGTCTGGCCGCGACGCAGATGGTCGAGGCTTGGAGGTTGTGGCCAATCTGAAAGCAGACGGACTGGGATGTGCCGTCATCGTGACGGTAATTGATCAAGACTGAACGCTGGTGGTTGTAGCTGACGGGGGGAAGCCTGACATAGTGGCTAGAGGCCACTAGGCAGGGGAGAGAAAGGGCGGGGCAACCGAGTCAGATGAAAGTTCAGACTTGAGTATGCCTGGGTTCGAAGGAGACATGCACAAGACGAGTGAATATGACGCCACGGTCGAGATGGGACTGCCTGTGACCCTGATCGAAACCGTGCTGGAAGACGATGACGGCAACGTGGAGATCCCCAACCTGGACATGCTGCTGGCGACCGTCGCGGTAGCCCGCGCACTGACACCAGTTCAATTGGTGGGCGCGGAACTCCGTTTCCTCCGCCATGTCTTGCATCTAACAGGCGCGGAGTTCGCTCGCGCGATCGACCTCAGCGACAAGACCGTCGTTTCGCGTTGGGAGAACGGCAAGACCCGCCCCGGTGGTTACACGGAAAAGATCATCCGGCAGCTCATCTTGAATTTGCTGGGTTCTCGCGCGCCCGGCATCGACATTCCGGACAACGCGATCCCCGGAATGGTGATCCGTCAACGCGATGCCTCGGAAGGTCCGCTGCCGATGGCATTCAGTTTCAAGAGCCGTTCGGACACCGGAGGGCAGTCCATAGACTGTTACGCCGAGGCCGCCTGACAGTTGACCTCGTCATTTGCTGTGACTTCGGCCGTCAGTCGAAGGGGGCGAGGCTCGCCTGCGCCTTGCGCGTGAGGCCCTTGCGCACGATGCGGTAGGAGTCCGCGAGCCGGTGGCGAAGCTCGTCCTCCGGCAGGTCCCAGGGGACGTTGATCCAAGAGCGGTGGAAGTAGGGCGCTTTGCGGCCGACGCCCATCTCGATGAGCATCTGGGCGGTCTCGATGCTGTCCGTCTTGATGTTGACGCCCGGCAGCTTCGAGCCGATGCAGGCGAACATCTTGCCGCCCACCTTCCAGGCGTCGTGACCGCCGCCCCAGGGGTCCGACAGCTCGGCGCCGGGGAAGGTTACGCAGATCGCGTTGATGGTATCGCGGCTCATCCGTCGCCTCCCACCTAACGCATCGGATCAGACAAAGATGTCGTCCGGCAGGATCGCGGAGACGACCGGGTTGGGCACGGCGGCGATGCCGTCCACAGTCACGTCGACGCCGACGCTCGCGATCACGTAGGCCTGGATGCGCGAGAAGCCCCGCTCGTGGACCAGGTGGTCGATCATGTTGAGCAGCGCGTTCTTGGTCGCGAGGTTGATGTCCTCGGCGCGGTTGGTGCCGTCGCTCTCGATGGGGAGCCCGGTGGTGGCGTAGTAGCCGCCGCGGTCGAGCGCGTGGCCCACGGGGGCCGTGTCGCGCCGGGAATAGTGGATGTCGCGGATACCGCGCTCGGCGGCGAGGCCCTTGCGGAGGTCGAAGCGGGCGCGGAGCGTCGTGTTGGTCTCGATGGCCGTGCCGCAGCACTCGCTGCTGCCCTGGGCGAAGTGCCCGTCGCCGGCGGAGAACAGCGCGCCCTCGGTGAAGACCGGGAAGTAGACCGTGGTGCCAGCGGTCATCTGCTTGGTGTCGAAATTGCCGCCGTGCTCGCGGGGCGGCATGGTGCGGAGCGCTTCGCCATCGATGACCGGGTTGCCCGTGATCGCGCCGGCGGCCGAGGGCGGCAGCGCCATGCCGCCGGCGGCGATGAGATCGTTCTCCCGCGCGGCGATGCGCGTGAGCAGATCGCGCGAGGGCGCCACGCCCATCACCCCCATGAACGGCGCACCGGGGATGCGCACGCCCGGTATCTCGTCGCAGACGGCGCCGTCTGCAGTCTGCTCCCACTTGGCGCAGAAGGGTTCGTCGAAGACGTCCCGCAGGTAGCCGAAGCCCGGAAGAGACAGGGTGAAGCCGTAGTCGCCGGGGATCACGTCCAGGACGTCGACGACCAGGAGGTCGCCGGGCTCCGCGTCCTTGACGTAGATCGGGCCGGTCAGCGGATGCACGAGGTTGAGATCGAGGCTCAGCAGTTCGTCGAGGGTGGAATCGCGCGAGATCAGCGCATCGCCGCCGTCCCGCGTCTCCATGAGCACCTCGTCGCCCGGTTCGATGGTGAGAATGGGCGGAATGTCGGGGTGCCAGCGGTTGTGGCCGGTGCCCGGCTCGTCGGAGAGCGTCTTTGTCTGGTCGATGCGAATCTCGTGGGCCGCCATTTCGGGTCTCCTCGCGGGAATTCTGGGGCGCTCGACGATCGGGAGCGCTCCGATCTTACACGGCTGTCGAGGAGCGTGGGAGCCGGCGCCCCCCGGCTTCAGACTGCGAATTGGTACGCAAATTGTAACTGCCCAGGTGGTTCATGGGCATAATTCCGCTGTTGGAGAGCCCTTGCCGGGCGGGCTTACGCGCACTTGACGGTGGCGATGAGCCGATCCGATGGGCTGGTCAGGGCTTCGATGATGTTCCAGCCCTGCTT
>JAJEEP010000041.1 GCA_022820945.1 Alphaproteobacteria bacterium
CGGCTCCGCCATGATCATGTCCAAAGACGCGCGCTGAGGGGGAGACAGGACGATGCCGCTTCAAGGCGAATATATGGGCATGATGCTCACCGTGGACGATGTGGACCGCGAAAACCGGGAGTTCTTCGCCTGGTGCGACAAGGGCGAGTTCCGGCTGCAGCGGAGCCCGGAGAGCGGGCTCTTGCGCTATCCGCCGACCACCGCCTGTCCCTGGAGCACGGACCGCGACTATGAGTGGGTTCCCGTCGAGGGGAAGGGCGCGGTGCATTCCTATGTCGAGGTGCACCACCCGATCCAGCCGGCGTTTCGCGACAAGGTGCCCTACATGATCCTGCTGGTCGATCTGGACACGCAGAAGGGCGAGCCCTCGGAGCATGAGGCGCTCAGGGTCGCGGGCAATCTGGTGACGGCCGACGGCGAGTTCGCGCCGCCGGAGACGATCCGGTCGGTCGGCATCGGCACGCGCGTGCGGGTGGTGTTTTCAAAAGTCGCGGACGGCCTCTCGCTGCCGCAATGGACCATCGACGAAGACGCCGAACAGCCCGAAACGCCCTGGCGCTACCCGCAGGAATAGGGCGCTCCCTGCCGCCCCGGCCACCGCCTCATCCTGAGTAGCGATCGCGCCAGTAGCCTGTCCTGAGCCTGCCGAAGGGCGCGCGTATCGAAGGACCGTCCCGCACGGCCGGCAGCCGTCCTTCGATACGCGCCGGCCTTCGCAGGGCAAAGGCCGGCGCTACTCAGGATGAGGGGACAGAGGGTCGGGCGCGGGCGTCGATTCGAACCTCGATTCCACAGGCCCCAATCGAAGTCATGCAAACTTCTCGATCAGGACAGTAGCCGTTGGTATGAGTTTGGACCTATCGCGCCCGTCGGGCTGCGAGCGGGTCAGGCGACGGCGTAGTCCCTGAGAACCTCCGGGCTCGGGTCCGACCCGAGTCCGGGGCCCTCCGGCACGGCGATGCGGCCGTCTTCGACCTTGCAGAGGTCGCCGAATATTTCCGCTTCATGGATGCCGAAGAAGCGCTCTACCGGCTCTTCGTTGTCCGCGACGGCAAGCAGGTGCAGAGTCGCGAGGAAGCCCGGCCCGAAATAGGGCGAATGCGGCACATAGCGGGTATTGCGCAGGTTGCAGAGCGCTTCGACCTTGCGCATCTCGGTCACGCCGCCGACCTTGGTGACGCTCGGCTGGGCTACGTCCACGGCTTCAGCCTCCAGCATGGCCTGGAACTGCCATGCGGTGCAGAGGTTCTCGCCGGCGGCGATGCCCATGTCGAACATGCCCCGCAATTCGGCGAGGCCGGTGAAATTCTCCGGCGGCCAGATCGGCTCCTCCAGCCAGTGCACATCATGCGGCTCGAAGCTTTCCGCCTTCGCCCGGGCCTCCGCCAGGGTCCAGGGGCAGTTGGTGTCCACCATCAGCTTCGCCTCGGCCGGGAGGCCGGCCCGGGCGGCGGCCACGGCAGGCTCCATGCGCTCATGCAGCTTGATCCACCGATAACCCTGCGAGGCGGCGGCGTCGCAGCGTTCGCCCACGAGGTCCGGGTCGAAATAGCGCAGCAGGCTGGCATAGGCTTCCAGCGACATGCGCTGCGCCCCGCCGAGCAGGCGGTGAAGCGGCATGCCGGCGGCTTTCCCGGCGATATCCCAGAGTGCGATATCCAGGCCGGAAAGCGCGTAGATCGTCTGCCCGTAACGCCCGAATATGTGCAGCAGCTTCTGCAATTCGGCGTGCAGGGCGGCGATATCGCCGGCGTCGCGACCGATGACGAGCGGCGCGATCATCGTCTCCAGCGCCGCCCGCGTCGAGGGAATGGCGTTGAAGCCGAACGCCTCGCCCCAGCCGACATGGCCCTCGTCGGTCTCAACCCTTATGAGCAGCGTGTCCAGATTGCGCCATTCCGTGCCGCCGAAGCCCGTCGGCGGGCCGCCATGATCGAACGGGATGGACAGGGTGACGGTCTCGACATTCGCGATCTTCACGCGCTCGCTCCCTCATCGGCCTCGATCCAGGCGGCGAGCATTTTCTCGACGCCCGCCTGCGACAGCCCGTCGCCGATGAAGACGATCCGGCTGGTGCGGTCGTCGGACGGCCAGGCCTCCAGGATGGCGGGCGGATGGAACATGTGCTGAACGCCATGCACGGCGACGGGCGCCTCCAGCCCGGTCACGTTCAGTATGCCTTTGAGGCGGAGCAGGGAGTCGCCGTGTGAGGTAATCAGCGCTTCCAGGAAACCGACCCAGGTATTCCAGGAACAGGCGCCCTCCCGGCGCAGGCAGAAGGAGGTAAAGCGCTCATCGTGGCTGTGGTCATGGTCATGGTGGTCGTGGTCGTGATGATGGTGGTCGCGCGCATGGAAGGCCTCTTCGCGCAGCCAGTTGCGTACGTCCGCCGACTTGGTGGCGGGGTCGTAAAGGCCGGCGCCGAACAGGCGGTCGGGCTCGATCTCGCCCTGGACCACCCGGTAGCGCGGCGCGCCCGGATTGATGCCGGCCAGGCGGTTCTCCAGCGTCGAAACGCCGTCTTCCCCGGCGATGTCGGTCTTTGTCAGCAGCAGCCGGTCGGCCATCGCCGCCTGCTTCAGCGATTCCTCATGCCGGTCGAGCTGGCCGCCGCCATGCATCCCGTCCACGGTCGTTACCACGCCGTCGAGGCGGAAGCAGGCCGCCACCAGCGGGTCGGCCATCAGCGTGTGCAGCACGGGCGCCGGGTCGGCGAGGCCGGTGGTCTCGATCACCACGCGGTCAAAAGCCGGGATCTCCTCGCGCGCGCGGCGGGCGAACAGGTCGCGCATGGTCTCGGCGAGTTCGCCGCGGATCGAGCAGCAGATGCAGCCCGAGTCCAGCACCATGACGTTCTCGTCGCTCGACGCCGCAACCAGCTCATGGTCGAGGCCGACTTCGCCGAATTCGTTGATGACGACGGCGGTCTTCTCCATGCCCGGCCGGCGGATCAGGCGCGACAGCAGCGTGGTCTTGCCGCTGCCGAGAAAGCCGGTGATGACGCTGACCGGCAGCGGCTCGTTTTCGTTGTTCACCGGAAGGCCTTGAAGGTTATCAGCGTGAATGTATCCGTAACGCCGGGCAGGGTCTGCAGGCGCTCGGTGACGAAATGGCCGGGATCGGCGCCGTCCTCCAGATAGCATTTGACCAGCAGGTCGTATTGCCCGGAGGTTGAGTAGATTTCGGACGCCTGCTCGACGTCCTGCGCCAGCCGGTCGGCGACCTCGTAAGCCCTGCCGAGAGAGCACTTCACCATGACGAAGATCGGTCTCATCCGGGCCTCCCGGCCTTTGCAGGGCGCGTTACGCCGAGCGGGCTTCCCCGCCGGGCCGCAGCAGGAATGCGGGGATATGTTCGCCGAAGGCGGTATCCGGACGGTGGGCTTCGGCCGGGGGCGCGGCCGTGCGGCGCCGGCGTTCCTGCCCGGCCGGCGCAGCGGACCAGCGGCGCGGCCTCTCCCTGGGAACCGGTTCGGTTTCGGTTGAGGCGGATTTGCCGTTGCGCCGGCGGCGTTTCGGCTTGTCGTCCCAATCGGCGCCCTCGATGGTCTCCAGGTCGCGTCTCGGCACGTCGCGGCCGATCAGCTTTTCGATCTTGTGGGTGTGAAACGCATCGTCCGGCTGCGCGATGGTGATGGCCGTGCCTGGCCGCCCGGCCCGGCCGGTGCGGCCGATGCGATGCACATAGTCCTCGGCATGGATCGGCACATCGAAATTGAAGACATGGCTGACGCGCGGAATATCCAGCCCGCGCGCGGCGACATCCGAGGCGACCAGGAGGCGCAGTTCGCCTGAACGAAAGCGCTCCAGCGTGTCCGTGCGCCGGAATTGCGGCATGTCGCCATGCAGCGCCGAAGCCTCGAAGCCGTGCTTCGTCAGGGATTTGACGAGGATATCGACGTCGCGCTTGCGGTTGCAGAAGATCAGCCCGTTTTCGATAGTCTCGGCGCGCAGGATCTCGCGGAGCGCCGCGCGTTTGTCGTCGCCGTGGACGAGCGCCAATTGCTGGTCAACCGTCTCGGCCGGAGAGGCGGGCGGGGCGACGGCTATTTCCTTCGGTTCGGTCAGGAACCCGTCCGCGAGCTTGCGAATCTCGGGTGGCATGGTGGCCGAGAAGAACAGCGTCTGGCGCTTGCGCGGCAGCAGGCCCACAATGCGCTCGATATCCGGGATGAAGCCCATATCCAGCATGCGGTCGGCCTCGTCGATAACGAGCACCTTGACATCGCTGAGCAGGATGCGGCCCCGCTCGAAAAGGTCGATCAACCGGCCGGGCGTGGCGATCAGCACATCGACGCCGCGCCCGAGCGCCTTTTCCTGGTCGCTGAAGCTCTCGCCGCCGATCAGCAGTGCAGTGGTCAAGCGGTGGTATTTGCCGTAGCGCTCGAAGCTCTCGCTCACCTGCGCGGCAAGTTCCCGCGTCGGCTCCAGAATGAGCGAGCGCGGCATTCGCGCCCGCGCCCGCCCGGTCGCGAGCATGTCGATCATCGGCAGGGTGAAACCGGCGGTCTTGCCGGTGCCCGTCTGCGCGCAACCCAGCACATCGCGCCCCGTGAGCACGACGGGAATCGCCTGTTCCTGTATCGGCGTCGGTTCCGTATAGCCGGAGTCCTCGACCGCTTTGAGCGTGTCTTCGCTCAGTCCGAGATTTTGGAATGTCATGTGTTCTGTCGAACGATCTCTCATCAAATAGAGTTGCTCCAATCTCTTATGTTGAGTCGGCAGTTTGTCAAGGACTCCCGCCGATTTCCGCTGTTTCCGGCGCAGTTTTCGTCAAAGGCCGAATGTCGCAGAGGCGCGGCGGGCCCGCAGACGGGATTCCGACAGAGCGCCGCAGCGGCGGGAGCAGGCCAGACTGTCATGATGTGTCATGTTTTGTCATTCAATGTCATGAGCCCCCACCCGCGCGCGGCGTGTGCCCTGTCGCGCAAGTAACGGAGCCTTGTTGTTTTGGCGGCGGTGTTGTGATGTGAGGTGGGTCTGGGGAATGGAGGCCGTAGAATCACTGGTGTGCTTGTAGCGCCCGTTCATGAGCTTGGCCCGAACCACGATCGGTTCTGTCACTGATGGCGCGGTTTGCCGCGACCTCGTTCGAGAGATTGGGCATTGTTGCGTGGTTTTTCCCCGTCCGCATCGGGACACAAAATGGGGACCAGCATGGCGCGCAAGACCGGGAAGAGGCAGCGGTTGAGTGTGGTGAACCCGGATTGCGCCGGGATCGACATCGGTAAGGACCGTCACTTTGTGGCCGTCGATCCGGCCCGCACTTTGGACCCGGTGCGGGCGTTTGGCGGCTTCACCTGCGATCTGCAGGCGATGGCGGACTGGCTTTCGTCCTGCGGTGTGACGAAGGAGGCGATGGAGTCGACCTCGGTTTACTGGATCCCGGTCTACGAGGTGCTGGAACGCGCCGGCTTTGAGGTGCTCCTGGTGCCCCCGCGGATGACGAAGCAGATTGCCGGTCGCAAGAGCGACGTGCTCGATTGCCAGTGGATCTGGCAGCTTCTGTCCTACGGGTTGCTGCGGGGCGCCTTCCGCCCTGGCGATGCGGTCTGCCCGCTTCGCTCCTATGTGCGCCAGATGAAGCGCCTGACCGAAGACCGCTCGCGCTGCGTGCAGCACATGCAGAAAGCGCTGACCGAGATGAATGTCCGGCTGGACTCGGCGATCGCCGACATCACGGGGCAGACCGGCATGAAGATCCTGCGGGCGATCGTCGACGGCGAACGCGACCCGCAGCGCCTGGCGTCGTTCCGGCACCGGCGGATCAAGGCCAGCGCGGACACAATCGCCGCGAGCCTGGAAGGCACCTGGCGCGAGGAGCATCTCTTCGCCCTGGAGCAGGCCGTGCAGCGCTATGACTTCCTCGACCGGCAGATCGAGGACTGCGAGGTGCGGATCGCGGAGCAGATCGACGATCTGACGCCACCGGACGCGCCGGGCGGCGGTGACGCATCCCACGAAACACTCCGCGCGGTCGGCCCCATGACCGACAAGGCGTTGACCGTGGCCCTGACCGCCATGATGGGCACCGACCTGACCGCGATCCCGACCATCGGCCCCGGAACCGCTCTGACGATCGCTTCCGAGATCGGCCCGGACTTCTCCGCCTTCCCTTCCGCCCAACACTTCTGCTCCTGGCTGGGGGTGGCACCGGGCACCAGGATCAGCGGCGGCAAGCCTTTGCCGGACGCACAAGGTGGTCAACCCGGTCGGACAGGCCCTGCGCATGGCAGCCATGTCGGCACGAAGGAGCCAGACCTTCATCGGCGCCAAACATCGCGCCCGTCTCGCCCGAAAGGACACTCCCGTCGCGATAACCGCGACCGCCCGCGAACTGGCTTGCCTGATCTATCTGATAGTGACGAGGGGTGAGCAATATGTCGAAAAAGGCATGCAAGACTACGAAAAACGGCGCATCGACCGTTCCCTCGCCAACCTGCAGCGCAAGGCTCGAACCCTCCGCTACCAACTGATCCACACCGACCATGACATGCAAGCGCCCAATGCTGATAGGGCCATGGCGTGAGCCGTAGTTACTCGAGAGATGTCATGATCCGCATGCGC
>JAJEEP010000170.1 GCA_022820945.1 Alphaproteobacteria bacterium
TCATCAGTCCGCCGAAAATCGTATCCTGGTAGGGCATGGCTTGGGCTCCAATCCGAGCTTCGATTCGACAGGTCTTGCGAAAACCCAGTTGAATCCAAGCCATGCACCTTGTCCACCCAAGCTAAACCGGACAGCAGTGGACTAAGTCCGGGCATGACGACGTATGGGAGAGGCTGGGGCAGAGAGACAGCACGCCGGCCCGACCGAATACGAATGGGCCTCGAGAATTCGACATTAGCCGCGCGCGGCGGTGGCCGCCGGGCGAGCGGGCTGCTTGAAGCGGGGCATGACCTCCTCGGCGAAGAGCCGCATGTTGCGCAGCACCTTCTCTTGGCTCAGGCCGCCGAAGCCCATGAAGTTCATGAGCTGCCCGACGCCGCCCTCGTCCCGCATCCAGCGGACTTTCTCGGCGACCGCGTCGGGCGTGCCGAACATGCCGAGGTTGTCGTAGACCTCGTCGAAGGGCACCACATCGAGCCATTCAAGGATGTCGCTGTAGTTCGCGTACTGCGTAGCGACCTTGCTGCGGTCGCGCTCGCCCCAGATCTTGGCGGCGGTGCGGATGTACCACATGGCCGGGTTCTCGATGTCGGCCTTCACCGCCGCATCGCTCTCGCCCACGTAGACGAACTCGTTGTGGGTCATGCGCAGGTCGGTGCGGCCGGATTGCGCGCAGAGCCGGTGCCAGACGTCGAAGTAGTTGGTCTTGAGGGTCTCGTAAGGGCAGAGGTAGGGGCCGATCAGGCCGTTGATGCCGCGGTCGATCACCTTCTGCACGGTGTAGTCGCTGAGCGCCGCCTGCCAGAGCGGCGGGTGCGGCCTGGTGTAGGGCTTGGGCAGGACCTCGACCTCGGGGAAGCGCCAGAACCGGCCGTCGTAGGCGAAGCGCTCCTCGGTCCACGCGCGCCTGAGGATATCGAGCGCCTCGCTGAAGCGCTGCTCGGCCTCGTCCATAGGCACGTCGAAACCCTTGAACTCGGCCGGCTGGTTGCCGCGCCCGATCCCGACATCGACCCGGCCGCCGGAGAGGTGGTCGAGCGTGGCCCAGTCTTCCGCGACCCTGAGCGGGTGCTGAAACGGCAGGACCACGACCGCCGTGCTGATGCGGATGCGGGAGGTACGCTCGATCGCCTGGGCCGCGAGCACCGGCACCGCCGCGCGGCCGTACTGGCTGAAGTGGTGCTCGGTGAACCAGACCGCGTCGTAGCCGAGCTCCTCGGCGACCTCGACCTGCTCGATGAGCGTGTCGAAGGGCTCGGGATCGCCGTCCCGGACTGCCGGGACCAGGATCAGCGAAAATTCCATGAGCGTCTCCCGGATTCGGTGTTGCCGCGCACGCCGCGCGGTTGACCCGCCGCCCGCTTGTGCCTAGATGCCAGTGCAGCGGCCGCGGCACTTGGCGGAGCATGGCGACGCGCGTCGCCTGAGGCAATGGCCGGGCGGCGGCCCTGAACCGGACGAACGGTGGCTGGCGAGCGGGCGAGTGGCTCTGTATGGTCCGCGCCGCGCCGCCCGCCGTGCAGACTTGCAGAGGATGTCATGGTCGACCGCATGGGCGCCCTCGGGCGCTATCCCCAGACCCGCCCCCGCCGCAACCGGCGCGAGGACTGGTCGCGCCGCCTGACGGCGGAGACGGTACTGACGCCGAACGATCTGATCTGGACCGTGTTCGTCTGCGAGGGCGAAGGGCGGCGCGAGCCTGTGAACTCCATGCCCGGCATCGACCGGCTCAGCGCCGACGTGCTTGCCGAGGAGGCGCGCGCGGCCTGCGATCTCGGCATCCCGGCGCTCGCGGTCTTCCCGCAGACGCCGCTCGCGGCCAAGACGCCCGACGGCGACGAGGCGCTCAACCCGGACAACCTGGTCTGCCAGGCGGTGCGCGCGGTCAAGGCGGCGGTGCCGGAAATGGGCGTGGTCTGCGACGTGGCGCTCGACCCCTACACCAGCCACGGCCACGACGGGCTGATTCGCGACGGCTACGTGGTCAACGACGAAACCGTAGACGTGCTCTGCCGCCAGGCGCTGGTGCAGGCCGAGGCCGGCTGCGACGTGATCGCGCCGTCGGACATGATGGACGGGCGCGTCGGCGCCATCCGCAGCGCGCTGGACCAGGCCGGCTACGAGCGCGTGCGCATCCTCTCCTACGCGGCGAAGTACGCGTCGGTCTTTTACGGGCCGTTCCGCGATGCCATCGGCTCCACCGGCAATCTCGCCGGCGGCGACAAGCGCACCTACCAGATGGACCCGGCCAACGGCGACGAAGCGCTGCGCGAGGTCGCCATGGATATCGAGGAGGGCGCCGACATGGTGATGGTGAAGCCCGGCATGCCCTACCTCGACATCGTCTACCGGGTGAAGGCGGCCTTCGGCCTGCCGACCTACGTCTATCAGGTGTCCGGCGAGTACGCGATGCTCAAGGGCGCGGGCGAGCGCGGCTGGCTCGACGGCGACGGGGCGATCCTGGAGGCGCTGCGGGGCTTCAAGCGCGCCGGCGCGGACGGGGTGCTGACCTACGCCGCGCTCGAGGTCGCCCGGCGCCTGCAAGGCTGACCCGTCGGTCGACTGCAAGGCGAGCCTGCCAATCGACAGCCGGGCCGGCTCAGGCCGCGCCATGTATACTCCCGAACCAGACAGGGAACGAACGCGATGACCGTGGACGGACCGCTGGGCGGCGTCACCGTAATCGACCTGACGCGCGTGCTGGCCGGCCCCTACTGCACCATGGTGCTGGCCGACCTCGGCGCGCGCGTGATCAAGGTGGAGACGCCGGGCGGCGGCGACGATTCCCGCGCCTTCGGCCCCTTCATCGAAGGCAAGTCCGCCTACTTCATGTCGATCAACCGCGGCAAGGAGAGCATCTCCCTCAACCTGAAGGACGACGGCGACCGCGCGCTCTTCGAGGAGCTGCTGGCGGGCGCCGACGTGGTGGTGGAGAATTTCCGTGCCGGCACCATGGAGCGGCTCGGCTACGGCTGGGAGGCGCTGCACGAACGCTACCCGCGCCTGATCTACGCGGCGTGCTCGGGCTTCGGCCACACCGGGCCTTACGCGGGCCGGCCAGCCTACGACGTGGTGGTGCAGGCCATGGGCGGGATCATGAGCCTCACCGGCCAGCCCGGCGGGCCGCCCGCGCGGGTGGGAAGCTCGGTCGGCGATATCGTGGCGGGCCTCTTCACCGCGATCGGGGTCAACGGCGCGCTCTACCGGCGCACCATGACGGGCGAAGGCATGAAGCTCGACGTCTCCATGCTCGATTGCCAGGTGGCGATTCTGGAGAACGCACTCGCGCGCTACTTCGCCTCGGGCGAGGTGCCGGGGCCGCTGGGGACGCGCCACCCCTCGATCACGCCGTTCCAGGCCTACGCGACGGCCGACGGCCACGTGGTGATCTCCGCCGGCAACAACGCGCTGTTCGCGACGCTCTGCGCCGCGCTGGGGAGGCCGGACCTCGCGGAGGACGCGCGCTTCGTCGACAACCCCGCGCGCAACGCCAACATCGACGCGCTGGAGCAGGAGTTCGAGGCGATTCTGACGGCCCACCCTACCGCGCACTGGCTCGCGGTGCTGGAGGCGGCGGGCGTGCCGTGCTCGCCGATCAACCGGGTGGACGACGTGCTCGCCGACCCGCAGGTGGCGGCGCGCAACATGGTGATCGGGGCCCAGGACCCGGTCGCAGGGGAGGTGAAGATGGCAGGCAACCCGATCAAGATGTCGGCATACGCCGACCCCAGCGAGCGCCCGCCCGCGCCGGAGCTGGACCAGCACCGGCAGGCGCTCGCCGACGGAGACCAGTGATGCGTGCCGCGGCCTTTGGGTTGGACAGGGCAGGGCGGCGGCAGGGCATCACACTCCGGCGACTTCGACCGTATTGCGCGGGGGCCGGCGCGCTCGCGCTCCTCGCAATTCTGCTCGCCGCGGGCTCGTGCTCGTGGTTCGCGCTGCCCTCCTACGACGGGGCCGAGGAGGTCCCCGGCCTGAATGCGCCGGTGGAGGTGGTGCGCGACGCCCATGCGATCCCCCACATCTATGCCCAATCGCCCGAGGATGGCGCCTTCGCCATGGGCTACGTCCACGCGCAGGACCGGCTCTGGCAGCTTGAGCTGCAGCGCAGGATCGGCCAGGCGCGGCTCGCGGCGGTGGTGGGCGAGCCTGCCATCGAAACCGACAGGTTTCTGCGCACGCTGGGTCTCTACCGCGTCGCCGAGCGCAACTTCGAGATGCTGGAGCCCGACGCGCAGGCGATCTACGAGGCCTATGCCGCGGGCGTGAACGCCTACCTCGAGACCCACTCGGAGATGCTGCCGCCGGAGTTCGTTCTGCTCGGCCACGAGCCCGAGCCCTGGCGGCCCGCCGACAGCATCGTCTGGCTCAAGATCATGGCCTGGGACCTGGGCGACAACTTCTCGGACGAGCTGCTGCGCGCGCGGCTTACCGGCAAGCTCGACCGGGCGCAGCTGCAGGACCTCTGGGCCCAGCATCCGGACGATCCACCCATGGGGCCGCATGGTGAGGCTTCGGACTTCGACCCCGCCGGCATCGACTTCGCGGCGCTCGACGCCGCCGCGAAGGGTGCCGTGCCGGCGCTGCGCGCCTCCGGGCTCGGCTCCAACGCGTGGGCGCTGAGCGGCGAGCACACGGAATCCGGCAAGCCGCTGCTCGCGAACGACCCGCACCTGCGGCTGGAAATTCCGAGCGTCTGGTACCTCGCCCACATCGCGACGCCCGAGTTCGAGGTAGTGGGCGCGACGCTGCCGGGGCTGCCCTTCCCGCTGCTGGGCCGCACCCAGCACCTCGCCTGGGGCTTCACCAACACCGGGCCCGACGTGCAGGACCTCTTCATCGAGCGGATCGACCCCGACGACCCCGCACGCTACCTCGCGCCGGAGGGGAGCCTCGCCTTTGACGTGCGCACCGAGACCATCGAGGTGAGCGGCGGCGACCCCATCGAACTCACGGTGCGTGAGACCCGCCACGGGCCGGTGGTCTCCGACGTGCTGGAGGACACCGAGGAGTACCTGGAGGCGGGCCACGTGCTCGCGTTCTCCTGGACCGCGCTGGCGGACGACGACAAGAGCGCCCAGGCGCTGGTGAACGCCACCGGGGCCGAGGATTGGCAGAGCTTCGTCGAGGCGCTGAGCGACCTCGCCGTGCCGCAGCAGACCATCGTCTTCGCCGATGCCGAGGGCAACATCGGCTACGTGGCGCCGGGGCACGTGCCGATCCGCGCCTCGGGCCAGGGCCACATGCCGGTGCCGGGCTGGACCGGCGCGCACGACTGGGTAGACAGCGTGCCCTTCGAGGCGCTGCCGGGGGACAGCAACCCGCCGTCGGGCCGCATCGTTTCCGCCAACAACCGCATGGTCGCGCTCGACTATCCCTACTACCTGACCGACGACTGGACCGCGCCCTACCGCGCGCGGCGGATCGAGGCGCTGCTCGACGCCAGGCCCAAGCACGACGTGGCGAGTTTTTCGGCGATCCAGCAGGACCTGGTCTCGCTCGCGGCGGCGCGGCTCACGCCGGTGCTGCTGGAGCTCGCCGAGCCCTCGAACGACGCTGCGCGCGATGCGCTCGCCATGCTCGGCAGGTGGGACCACGGCATGCAGCGGGACCGCGCGGAGCCGCTCATCTACATGGCGTGGGTTCGGGAGCTGATGTACGTGCTCTTCGCCGACGAGCTGGGCGACGTGTTCGAGGACTACTGGAAGATCCGCACCGAGCCGATCCACCGCGCGCTCGGCGAGCGCACGGCCTGGTGCGACGACGTGACCACCGAAGGCGCCGAGGAGACCTGCGCAGAGGCCGTGAGCCGGGCGCTCAAGGTCTCGCTCGAATACCTCGCGGTCACCTACGGCCACGACATGGAGGACTGGCGCTGGGGCGAGGCCCACGCGGTCCACATGAAGAGCCGCATCCTGGGCGAGGTGCCGGCCATCGGCTCCTGGTTCGAGGTGAACATGCCGACGGGCGGCGAGAAGGAGACGGTGAAGGCCGGCGGCTTCGACGTGGCCGACCCGGAGCGCCCGTTCGCCCAGAATCACGGCGCGGGCTACCGCGCGGTCTACGACCTCGCGGAGCCCGAGAACTCGGTCTTCGTCATCAGCACGGGGCAGTCCGGCAATCCGCTCTCGTCCTATTACGAGGACTACGCCGAAGCCTGGCGCGACGGCGAGTACCTCTCCATGCTCACCGACCGGACGCGCGTGGAGGACGACGCGCTGGGGACGCTGGTTCTGAGGCCGCGGTGAGTGGGTCAGGCTCCAAACAATGCTCTAACGCCACCGCCCGAAATTCGCTTGGGCGCCCACTATGCTACTCTCGTCATTTCCTTGGGCTCAATTCGCGAATCGTAGGCATGGTGATAGAATCATGTCCGATTCGCTTATGGAGTCAGAGAGATGGATCACGAGCGCTTTCGGGAGTGGTTCTCGCGTGTCGATGAGTTGACTGCGGCGCAGCGCAAGGAAGTGTCGGCGGTGCTGTCGGAGCCGCCGGAGGGCGCGGCCTCGTTGGCGGCGATCGAGCTTGGCGTAGACGACGAGCGTCGCTGTCCGCATTGCGGCGCCGGCGGGGCTGTGTCGCGGGGCAAGGCGCGCGGTCTTCGCCGCTTCCGCTGCAAGGAGTGCGGGAGGACGTTCGGCGCGCTCACGGGCACGGCGCTGTCGGGGCTGCACCACAAGGAGCGCTGGCTGTCCTTTGGCGCCTCGCTTGCCGAGGGCGAGACGATCAAGGCGTCCGCCGCGCGCTGCGGGATTGCGCCGAGCACGGCGCATCGCTGGCGCCACCGCTTCCTGGCGGCGGTCCGCCAGGCGCCGGAGCGGCTTGCCGGGATCGTCGAGGCGGACGAGACCTTCGTCCTGGAGAGCCACAAGGGGCAGCGGAAGCTCGACTGCAAGCCGCGCCGGCGCGGCGGCAAGGCCCGCAAACGCGGCCTCTCGCGCGAGCAGGTGCCGGTCCTGGTCGCCGCCGACCGTGGCGGCGAAACCCTCAGCCACACCCTACCTGCGCTGAACGCAGACAACGGGAAGGCGGTGCTGGGGCCGGTCCTCGCCCCGGATGCCCTGCTGGTCTCCGACGCCAACCGCTGCTATCCGCCCGTCGCAGCCGCGCTCGATATCCCTCACGAGAGCATCAACGCCTCTGCCGGCGAGCGGGTCCGGGGTGCCGTGCACATCCAGACGGTCAACAGCCGCCACAGCCAGATCAAGGGCTTCCTGCGCATCCGCCGCGGCGTCGCCACCAAGTACCTCGACAGCTATCTGAGATGGTTCCATCTCATCGCTCTCGGCGATCGGCCATCGCCGAGAGCCTGTCTCGAGGCGGCAATGGCCAAGCCATGCCTACGTTTCGCTAATTGAGCCTTTCCTTGCGGATGTTCTATTGCTATATCTTGAGCACTATACTATATTGCCTACAAGATGTTGGGGCTTGCGCTTAGTACGAATCGAGAACATACTCCAAGCTCAAGCATAGTCGAAGATGTGACTTCACGTGCCTACCTGGATTTCGCCCATTCTTGTCTATACCGCCAGCAGCTTGTTCGAGCCCCTGTGTGGCGAGAGCGGCGCGCCCGCTTCGTCCTTCCCTTGATCATGCCAAAAAACATCCATGAAATTCGCGACCCAATTCACGTATTCGTGCGGCTCGATAGCCATGAACGCGAGGTCCTAAATTCGCGATCGTTCCAGCGATTGCGTCACATTCATCAATTGGCATTAACATATCTCGTTTACCCCAGTGCAACGCATAAGCGTTTCGAACACTCTTTGGGAGTTATGGAGTTGGCCGGTCGGGCTTTTGACGTCGTTACAACTCCTGACAACGTCTCTGACGATATCCGGTCGTTGTTGCCTGAGATCAGTCGGCCAAGAGACTTAGATTACTGGCGACTGGTACTTCGAATGGCGGCGCTATGCCATGACATCGGTCATTTGCCTTTTTCTCACGCCGCAGAGAAGGACCTGCTTCCAGACGGATGGGATCACGAGAAACTTACGAGGGAACTCATTGATTGCCAAGAAATGCGGAGCATTTGGAACAGCATGACTCCACCTCTCCGACCAGACCACGTGATTAAGTTAGCAATAGTCCCCAAGAAGGCACATGATCTGGAGTTTTCTGATTGGGAAGCGATTCTCTCGGAGATCATTGTCGGAGATGCGTTCGGTGTTGATCGGATGGATTATCTTCTTCGTGACTCCCACCATACCGGCGTTGGTTACGGTCGCTTCGATCACTATCGGTTAATCGACACTCTCCGAATTCTTCGGGCTCATCCCTCTCAAGAGAGCCAAGGCTCCCTAGAACCCGCGCTTGGCGTCGAAGAGGGAGGCCTCCACTCTGCTGAAGCGCTGATGCTTGCGCGTTACTTCATGTATTCCCAAATGTATTTCCATCCGGTTCGGCGAATTTATGATATTCACCTAATGGACTTCTTGAAAGATTGGTTGTCTGAGAAGAAGTTCTCCACCGATCTTGAGGACCATCTCAGACTGACAGATAATGAAATTACAGCCGCTATGTCGGAAGCCGCGCTTTCAGAAGATGACTGCGGTCGACTTCATGCGCGGAGAATCATGAATCGAGAACATTTTAAGCTCATTTACGAAAGAAATCCGAAAGACTTGGAAGCTAATCCAGAGGCTGGAAAGGCTGTATTCCACGCGCTTGCGGCTGAATTTGGTGATTGCTACTTTCGTTCAGACAGATATTACCAGCGCGGTGGCGCACCAGATTTTCCAGTGAAATTGCGTGATAATCAAGTAGTATCTTCACTTGTGAAATCTGAAGCTCTCGGAAAAATACCTGTGGTATCTATCGATTATGTGTTTGCAGAGCGCCAGATTTTCGACGATGCCAAGGAGTGGTTGGACAAGAATCGCACCGAGATAGTGCAGCTCGTGGAAGAAGAGGAGGAAGGAAATGGACCGGGTTAGAAGGGGAGCGGTCATTTCTTGCTTGGTGGAAGAGCTTCGATCCAACGGTAGTTGGTGTGGCGAAACGCATGTACAAAAGGCTACATACTTTCTTCAAGAACTTCTAGGGGTTCCCTTGGGCTGCGAATTTGTTCTGTACAAACATGGGCCGTTCTCGTTCGACCTTAGAGATGAACTAACAAGCCTCCGAGCAGATGCAATACTTTCGCTCGAACTCCATCGTCCCTATGGTCCGAGAATCGCCTCTACAGAACAGAGTGAGTATATTCAAAAGATTTGTTCCAAAACTATAGGAAGATACCATAACCGCATAAGCTTTGTGGCAGAGAAGTTGGGGGGGAAAGACGTCGTCGACCTTGAAAGGTTGGCGACAGCTCTCTTTGTAAGCCAAAGATCGTCTAATGAGTCGGCAGTAGAGAAAAGAGCATTAGAGTTGACTAGGCTCAAGCCACATATCAAAAGGGAGCACGCTGAGGCGGCGGTGAGGGAACTTGATAAGATCGTGGAAGAAATTCCAGTAAGCCAGTGAGTTGTACAGTCTGAAGCTACTTGGCTTGGCCCATGCGAAATGCAAGCACTGTTCGACTAGCGCCGACTATCCGGTCGTCCCAATGAGCCTGTCCTCTCGTTGGCATCATGGCCCGGGCAGTGGAGGCAGCAGTTGGCATCACAGGGCCGACCCTCCCATTCCCCGGACCATGGTGCGGTGCACGGCTCTGGCGGATGGGGGCAGGCTGTGAGGATGCATCGCACGGACCATGACTCTGTAGAAACATCCGGGCCGGAGCGGCTCCGGAGGCCCGCCTGATGGCCGGCCGCTCGTCGATCGAGCGCTTGCCGCAGGCGATCCGGGCGGCCGTGCACGAGGCGATCGTCGGAGGCGCCACCATCGACGAGATCGTCCGGCTCGTCCGCGCGCATGGCGGCACCTGCTCGCGTTCGGCCGTCGTCCGCTACGTCAAGCGGGCGCGCGACAGGCTGCGGCGCTGGCACGAGGACAGGGGTCTCTCCGAGTTCTGGCTCGACACGCGCGGCGAGCGGCCCGAGGACGGCACCGGCCCGCTCGCGCTCGAGACGGTCAGGTCTCTCGCCACGCGCGCCGCCATGGCCCTCCATGACAAGGAGGAACCGCCCACCGTCGAGCAGATCGCAGCGCTCGCGCTCGCCATGCGGCGCATCGGGTGCGCCGGCAAGAGCGGTGCGGACTGCGAGAGCGCCGCCGCCCGCAAGGACGCCGAGACAAAGAACCCGCCAAAGCCCCGCGGAGGGCTTTCCCCCGAGGCCGTCGCCATCATCCGCGCCGAGGTCGAGGACGGTTGGAAGACACGGCTTCCGGGAGCGCATGACGTAGCCGCGCATCTGCTCGATATCGACTCCCATCCGATGCGCCGCTCCGAACCCTCATGAGCCACGTTGGGCCGCTTGTCTCGGACCACCTTGGGCCACCTTGGGCCGCTTTGGTCCACCTTGGGCCGGAATAGGCCGGAATAGGCCGCCCTAGAATTTTCTCCCGCACACAGGGGGGATGCCTGACCCGTCCCGGGACGGCGGCGCGGCGCTCCGCTGGAGACGGCACCGGGTATCGACTAGCCTTCACGCCGAGCGCGGCGATGAAGAGCAGGCGAGGAGACCGGCATGGGCCGTTCCAGGATATTGCTGGCGGGCGAATCGTGGGTGACGACCGCAACCCACATCAAGGGCTTCGACCAGTTCCCCACGGTCACCTTTCATCGCGGCGCGGACGCGCTGGCCGAGGCGCTGGCGGACAGCGACTTCGCGCTCACCTACATGCCGGCCCACGAGGCGCAGACGCACTTTCCGTCGACGCTCGCCGGGCTGCAGGAATACGACGCCGTCATTCTCAGCGACATCGGCGCCAACACCCTGCTCCTGCATCCCGATACGTGGATCGAGAGCAAGCCCACGCCGAACCGGCTCAAGCTCATCCGCGACTACGTGGGCGAAGGCCGCGGCCTGATGATGGTCGGCGGCTACTACAGCTTTCAGGGCATCAACGCGGGCGCCCGGTACCGGGGAACGCCGGTGGAGGAGGTGCTGCCCGTGACGATCCTGCCCTGGGACGATCGCGTCGAGGTGCCGGAAGGATTCCAGCCGGAGGTCCAGGGGCCCGCCGCTCATCCGATCCTCGCGGGCCTCGGTGCCGAGTGGCCGCTACTGCTGGGCTACAACGAAGTCGCACTCAAGGAGGGTGCGGAGCTTCTGCTCAAGGTCCCGGACGAAGCCGGCGGACACCCCCTCCTGGCGACGGGCGCCTACGGCAAGGGCCGCGCCATCGCCTGGACCTCGGACATCGGCCCTCACTGGTGCCCGCCCGGCTTCGTCGCGTGGGAGGGCTACGGCCGCCTGTGGCAGCAGTGCCTCGCGTGGCTGACGGGAGCTTAGCTCGTCTGGCTGGATTGCACCCTAATACCGGGGGGTGCGGATCCAGGGCTCGGGCGTGACGGGGCCTGGGTCGGTCACGAGGAAGGGCGTGACCTGGCTGCGCTGGGGCTCGGGCCAGATGTCGGGGCGGAGGGTGCGACCGGGGGCTGCGTCCGTGTCGATCTCCTCGCGCCGGTAGACCTGCCAGATGCGGGCGCGCAGCGAGGCCGGCAGGCCGTCGTAATCGGGGTGCCACCAGAGCGTGATGTTGGTGCGCTCGCGGCCCGAGCGGTTGGGGTGGGCGCCGTGAATCAGCCGCGCGTCGACCACGACCACGTCGCCCGCCGTCACCGGCACGTCGACCTCGTCCGGGTGCGAGGCGAAGGCCGCATCGTCGGGGTTGCGCACCTCGGCGAGCGTCGGGTCGTGGGCGTCGACGAGATCGTGCAGCGGATGCGGCCTGCGGTGGGTGCCGGGGATCAGGCGCAGGCAGCCGTTCTCCCGCGTGGTGTCGGTCATGTAGAGGAAGAGCGCGACCTGGGCGATGCGGCCCTCGCGCGAGAGCGGGTGCTGCCAGCCCCACCAGTCCTGGTGCCAGAAGAGCGCGGGCCCGCCCGGCGGCTTGCTGATGACGTAGCCCGACGAGAAGCGCGTGCGCGGAAGGCCGAGGCGGCGGAACATCTCCCCGAAGCCGGAGTGCGCGATGAGCGGCGCGAAGGAGGGGTGGTCCGCGACCGGGACGAGGCTCCCCTGCGAGCGCCATTGGGCGCGGTGGTCGGCGCCGATGGAATTGAGCGCGGCCACCGCCGCCGCCCGGGTCGCTTGCAGCGCGGTCGCGTCCAGCACGCCGGGGACGCGGCAGAAGCCGTCGGATGCAAGCCGGCGCCGCGCCGCCTCGGCGTCCCACGCCGGCGGGGGCGGGTTAGACGTCCGCTGCAAGCTCGCGCTCGACCAGAGTCGCCCAGTAGCTCGCGCCGACGGGCAGGATCTCGTCGTTGAAGTCGTAGCCGGGGTTGTGGAGGAAGCAGCCGCCGGGGCCGAGCCCGTTGCCGATCCAGACGTAGCTGCCGGGCCGGGCCTGGAGCATGTAGGCGAAATCCTCGGAGCCCATGCAGGGGGCGAGGTCGCTGTGCACGCGCTCCGCCCCCACCACGGCGCAGGCCGCGGCCTCGGCCCGCGCGGTCTCGTCCGCCGTGTTGACCGTGGCAGGAAAGCGGCCTTCCACGTTCACCGTGGCGCGGGTGCCGAGCGCTGCGGCCGTGTTCTCCGCCACCCGCTCGATGTTGGCGGCGATCAGGTCCCGCACCTCGGGCTTGAAGGTGCGGACGGTGCCGGCGAGCTCGACCGCCTGCGGGATGACGTTGAAGGCGTCGCCGCCGTGGATCATGGTCACGCTGACGACACCGGCCTCCAGCGGGTCCACGTTGCGGGCCACGATGGACTGCAAGCCGGTGACGATCTGCGCCGCCGCCACCACGGCGTCGTGGCCGAGGTGGGGCATGGCGCCGTGGGCGCCGGTGCCCTCGACGGTGATGGTGAACTCGTCGCAGGCCGCCATCATCGGCCCGGTGCGGACCGCGATCTCCCCCGGCGGCAGGCCCGGCCAGTTGTGCATGCCGTAGACGGCGGTGGCGGGGAAGTGCTCGAACAGCCCCTCCTTCACCATCGCCTCGCCGCCGCCAAGCCCTTCCTCGGCGGGCTGGAACACGAAGTAGACCGTGCCGGCGAAGTTGCGGGTCTCGGCGAGGTAGCGCGCCGCGCCCAGCAGCATGGTCGTGTGCCCGTCATGGCCGCAGGCGTGCATGGTGCCGTCCTTGGTGGAACGGTGGGCGACGTCGTTCCCCTCCAGGATCGGCAGCGCGTCCATGTCGGCGCGGAGCGCGATGGCGCCGGCCCCCGGCGCGCCTTCGAGGATGCCGACCACGCCGGTCTTCGCGAGCCCCCGGTGCACCTGGACGCCGAAGGATTCGAGCTTCTCGGCCACGATGGCGGACGTGCGCTCCTCCTGGAAACCCAGCTCGGGGTGGGCGTGGATGTCGCGCCGCCACGCGGTCATGTCGTCGTGGATCGCGGCGATGCGGTTGATGACGGGCATGGCGTCTCGCTCCCCGTTTCGGATCGTCAGGCTCGGAATGGAAGGCGGGCCGCCGGCTCGCGCCGACGTGCCTCCCGACTGTGCTCCGGTGGCTGCCTGCGGTCGCTACTCGGCGGCTTCGGCCGGGACCGGGCGGTTCATGCCGATCTCGGCGATCCGCTCCTGCGTGTAGACCTGGTGCCACATCTCGTAGGAGAACTCGGAGCGGAGGCGCGTGGCCTGCGGGTTGATGGCGAGGTTCACGGTCTCGCCGCCGAGGACGATCTCGCGGATGCGGCTGCGGTCCTGCAGCTGGGTGATGTCGGCCAGCGGGTCGCCGTCGAAGACCAGGATGTCGGCGAGGCGGCCCTGCTCCAGCGCGCCCACCTGGCCTTCCTCCCGCACGAAGGTGCCGTTGTTGACCGTGGCGCAGCGCAGCGCGTCTGCCGGCGAGATGCCGAGGTAGGTCACCATGTGTTCCAGCTCGCGGGCGTGCCATTCGCCGTAGGGCGTGACCGCGAAGCCGGAATCGGTGCCGGAGAGGAAGGTGACGCCCGCATCGCGCGCCTTCGCCAGCGAGCGCTGGGCGGCCTCGATCTCGCGCTTGTGCGCGTCCGGGAAGCCCGGATAGCAGCCGTCCCCCGGCCGGGTAAAGTCGATGTCGTTCACCACGAGGCTGAAGGTCGGACAGATCATGCAGCCGTTCTCGACCACCGCCTCCAGGCCCTCGTCGTCCATCCAGGCGGCGTGGAGAATCACGTCGACGCCGGCGCGGGCGGAATAGAGCACGGCCTCGGCGCCGCGTGCGTGCACCACCACCTTCTTGCCGAGCCGGTGGGCTTCGGCGACCATCGCCGTGGTCTCTTCCTGGTTGTAGCCGGCGACCAGCACGCTGGTCATGGGGTTCATCGAATCGCCGTCCATGGCGATCTTGATGAAGTCCACGCCGTCCTTGGCCATGGTGCGGATTTCCGCGATCCCCTCGTTGGCGTCGCGGGCGAGCACGCCGATGGAGGTCTCGGGCACGCCGATCCAGGTCGGGTACCAGTCGGAGAGCCCCTGGCGGTTGGTGATCTGGCGCCCGGAGCAGGTGATGCGGGGGCCGGTGAAGAGCCCAGCGTCGATGGCGTCGCGGATGGAGGGGGTCACCCGGCCGCTGGTGGTGGGGTCGGCCATCGAGGTGAAGCCGGCGGCGAGCACGCGCTGGGCCGCCTCCAGCCCGCGCAGCGCGCGGAACTCGACCGGCGCGTAGAGGTCGATGTCCTCCTCGGTCTTGGCGTTGCCGTAGGAGAGGTGGACGTGGACGTCGATCAGCCCCGGCAGCACGAAGTGGCCGGAGTGGTCCACCACCTCGTCTTCCGGCGCCACCAGGGGCGCGCCCGCGCTCGGCCCGACATAGGCGATGCGCTCGCCCTCGGTCACCACCGTCCGGTCGCGCTCGGCGCCGTCGCCGAGGCCGGTGAACAGCTGTCCGCATCGAATGTGTCTACGCATCGCTTGCTCCATCGTCTTCTCGGTGCGTGCTTTCCAGCGTCAGCCGAACAGCATCTGCGCCGCAGCCAGCATTTTATCAGGATGTTCCAGTGCCGGCGAATGGCCGCACTCCGCGATGACGAAGGTGTCGGCCCTGTGAATGTGGCGGGCGAGCACCCGCGTGTTCTCCTCGCAGGGGAAGGGCCGGTCGTCGCGACCGTGGAGCATCATCACCCGGCAGGCGAGCGCCGAGAGCCCGTCGGGCGGCAGCACCGCCTCGTCGATGTAGCGCTGCTTGTCGCCTGCGAACATGCTGCGGAAGTAGGGGCCGTATTCGCCGTCGTGGAGGATCGCCATGCGGGCGTCGAGGAAGGCGTCGGTGATCACCGAGGGATTGTGGACCAAGATCTCCGCCGCCTCGCGCAGCTCCTCGCGGGTCTCGGGGAAGCGCCAGCAGATCTCGGTCTCGCGGTTGGCGCGTGCGGGCGCGCCCATGGCGCCGGTGGTCATCACCCTGGTGACGCGCGGATTGTCCATGGCGAGTCCGAGCGCGAGGCTGGCGGAGAGCGAGTGACCGATCACGCCGGCCTCGCCGGCGGGCAGCAGGTCGAGCACCGCCTGGGCCTGGCGGCGCCAGAGCGGCAGATCGAAGTAGGGCTCCTCGGCCTTGCGGCCGGAGGCGCCGAAGCCGATCAGGTCGGTGGCGACGATGCGGTAGCGTGCGGCCAGCGGCTCCAGCACCAGGCGCCAGTTGCCGACGGTGCCCGCGCCGGGGCCGGAGCCGTGCAGCATCAGGATGGGGAAGCCCTCGCCTCCCTCCCAGAGGTGGACCCGGTGCCCTTCGACGTCGATGTCGCGCTCGGCCAGTGCCATGTCGTCTCCTCGATGCTGGGTGTGGGGTCAGGCGCGCGCGGGCTAGGCGCGCAGCCGCTCGTTGGATGGGTCCACGGGCGAGTTGGGGACGATCCGCGCGGGGCGCCGCTCGCCCAGGATCTCGACAGCAAGCCGGCGGCCGCGCACCGCGTGATCGCGGGCGACGTAGCCGAGCGCCAGGCTCTTGCCCACGGTGTGGCCGAAGGCGCCGGAGGTGGCGCGGCCGATCATGGCCTCCCCGTCGTAGATCGGCTCGTTGCCCCAGGGGTCGGCGTCGCCGGCTTCGATCTCGAGGGTGACGAAGTCCTGCGGCACACCCGCCTCGCGCTGGGCTGCGAGCGCGTCACGGCCGACGAAGTCGCCCTTATCGAGAGCGACGAAGCGGTCCAGGCCGGCCTCGAAGGCGGAATACTCGATGGTCAGGTCCTGCCCCCACATGCGGTAGGATTTTTCGATCCTGAGCGAATCCATCGCCCGCATGCCGCACATGCCGAGACCGTGCGGCTCGCCCGCCTCCATCAGCGCGTCGAAGATGCGGTTCTGGTACTCGATGGGGTGGTGCAGCTCCCAGCCGAGCTCGCCCACGAAGTTGACCCGCATGGCAATGGTGGGGGCCACGCCGATGGAAATGGGCTGCGCCGTGAGCCACGGGAAGGCCCTGTTGGAGAGGTCGGCGTCGGTCACGGCTTGCAGGATGTCGCGCGAGCGCGGGCCCGCCAGCACCAGCACGCCGTGGGCGGTGGTGATGTTCTCGATGCTCACACCCTCGCCCGCGACGTGGCGCAGCAGGAAGTCGTGGTCGTAACGCTCGGCCGCGCCGGAGCTGACCAGGTAGAAAGACTCCGGCCCCTCGCGCATCACCGTGAACTCGGAGCGCACGCCGCCGGTCACGGTCAGCGCATGGGCGAGCTTGAGGCGGCCCTTCGCCTCGGGCAGCCGGTTGGCGAGCACGCGGTCGAGCGCAGCCTCCGCTCCCGGCCCCGACACCCTGAACTTGGAGAAACTGGTGATGTCGATGAGGCCGGCACGCTCGCGCACCGCGCGGCATTCGGCGCCCACCGGCCCGAAATAGTTGGTGCGGCGAAAGCTCCACTCGTCCTGCGGCTCGACACCTTCCGGCGCGAACCAGTTTGGGCGCTCCCAGCCGTAGCGCTGGCCCCAGACGGCGCCGTGCGCCGCCAGCCGCTCGTGGCAGGGGCTGGTCTTGGCGGGACGGGCCGCCGGGCGCTCCTCGTCCGGGTAGTGGACGACGTAGAAGTGCGAATAGACTTCCTCGCATTTCTCTTTGGAGTAGTGCTTGTTGGCGTATGCGCCGAAGCGGCGGGGGTCGACCGCCAGCATGTCGATGGAGGGTTCGCCGTCGGCGATCCAGCCGGCGAGCTGCCAGCCGGCGCCGCCGGCGGTGGTTATGCCGAAGGCGAAGCCTTCCGCCAGCCAGAAGTTGGGAAGGCCGTAGGCCGGTCCGATGAGGGGGTTCCCGTCCGGCGTGTGGGGGATGGGACCGTTGACGCAGTCCTTGATGCCGGCGCGGCCGAACGCCGGCACGCGCTCGATCGCTGCCTCGATGTGTGGCTCCAGGCGGTCCACGTCGGGCGGCAGCAGCTCTTGGCCGAAGCCCTCTGGCACGCCGTCCACGGCCCAGGCCGGTGCCCCCTTCTCGTAGGGCCCGAGGATGAGGCCCTGGCGCTCCTCCCGCATGTAGTAGGAGGCGTCGGTCTCTCGCAGAACAGGCATCTCGGGCAGGCCTTGCGCCTTGCGCTCTTCCAGCTCCGGGATGGAGTCGGTGACGAGGTACTGGTGCTCCACCGGGACGGTCGGCAGGTCGAGGCCCACCATGGCGCCCACCTGCCGGGCCCAGGAGCCGGTGGCGGTCACCACCGTCTCGCACGCGATGTCGCCGCGCGCGGTCTTGACCAGCCACTCGCCGGCACGGGTGCGCTCGATGCCCGTGACCTCGGTGTTGCGGTTGATCTCCGCGCCCCGGTCGCGCGCCCCCTTGGCCAGCGCTTGCGTTACATCCGCCGGAGCCACGTGCCCGTCGTGGGGGTGGAAGAGCGCGCCCACCAGGCCGTCCAGGCTGCAGAGCGGCCAGAGGTCGCCGATCTCGTTGGGGCCGATCAGCTCGAAGGGGACGCCGATGGTGTTCGCGGTGCCGCAGTAGTTGCGGTACTCGTCCATCCGCTCCTGATTGGTGGCGAGCCTCAAGTTGCCGGTGCGGTGGAAGCTCACCGCCTGGCCGGTCTCCTCCTCGAGCTGCTGGTAGAGGTCGATCGAGTACCTGTGGAGCTGACCGACGCTGTAGCTCATGTTGAAGAGCGGCAGCAGCCCGGCGGCGTGCCAGGTGGAGCCTGCGGTGAGCTCGGTCTTTTCGACCAGCATCACGTCGGACCAGCCGAGCTTCGCCAGGTGGTAGAGCACGCTGCAGCCGACGATGCCGCCGCCGATCACCACCACCCGCGCCTGATCCATCATGCTCCTGTCTTCCCTTTGCTTCACGTCCCCGCTGGGGCGCGCGGACCCTATCATGGCCGCGCTGCCTGCGGCAGGTCGGCGTGCAAAGGCAACCGGCTGCGCCTATCCTTCGGCCCCGAGCGCTGGCCGGGTGCTGCGGCGCCCACACCTGCGACGGGAATGGAGAGACGCGCCATGGCGATGACGTCTGACAGCGGTCGGGGGATGACCGTCGAGGAGCGCGACGCGTTTCTGACCTCGGGCGCGATCTTCGCGAAGATCGCCACCACGATGGCGGACGGCTGGCCGGTGGTGAGCCCGGTCTGGTTCGACTGGCTGGCGCAGGACAACGCATTCCTCGTGATCAGCAAGGCGCGCACCAGCATGGTGCAGAACCTGCACCGCGACCCGCGCTGCGGCGTCCTCGTCGACAATCCCGGCCTGCCCTACATGCGGGTGAGCGTGCTGGGCGAGGCGGAGTTTCTGCCGGAGGATTTCGACTGGATCACGCCGGCCCGCAAGATGGCGGAGCGGTATCTCGGCGCACCGGGCGTGGCCTATGCCGAGACGACGTTCGGATTTCCCAGAGAGCCCTTTCTCGTCCACGTGCGAAAGATGACCACCTGGAACGGTGGCGGGTTCGACCGCACCTTCTTCCGGTCTACCACTTGGCACGACGTGTCCGCCCAGCAATCGCCCGAGAGCCCCGGCCCTTGAGCAACACCAACGAACGCGATTTCGCTGGCTGTGGCCGCAGCCGCCAGCGCCTGCCAGACCGGACGCTGGTTCGGCGACGCTGATCGTTGAGGCGCCGGTTGCCCGACCTGATTGCCATTGGAGAACCCCTTGCCGAGATGGCTGCCACGTCGTCCGGCCCGCTGGGCGATGTCGGTGTTTTCCGCAGGGGCTGGGGCGGGGACACGGCCAACTTCGTGCTGGCAGCCGCGCGTCTGGGGGGCGACTGCGGCTATGTCACGCGGGTGGGGCAGGATGCTTTCGGCACGGCTTTCGTCGCGATGCTGGAGACGAGCGGCGTCGACGCCAGCCAGGTCAAGTCCGACGCGGAACACCACACCGGCCTCTATTTCGTTACATATTCGGAAGCGCGGAAACACCGCTTCGACTATGTGCGCCGCGGCTCGGCGGCGAGCCACCTTGCGAGCGCGGATATCGACCCCGACTATGTCGCTGGCGCCCGTGTCCTGCACGCGAGCGGCATCTCGCAGGCAATCTCCCGCTCGTGCGCGGACGCGGTTCTCTTGGCGATGGAGATAGCGCAGGAGGCCGGCACCATCGTCAGCTACGACGCCAACGTCCGTCCGGTACTCGGGGACCGCGACACGCTGCGCCACAACTTCGAGGCCGCCGTGGCACTCGCCGACATCGTTTTCTTGAGCGAGGAAGATGCGGCCTATCTGTATGGCGACACCCCGCTCGAGGCGGTTCTCGACCGCATCGTGGGGGATCGACCTCGGCTCGCGGTGGCGAAGCTCGGCGCCGACGGCTGTCTCATCGAGAGCGATACCGGAGAGCGTTGTCGCATTCCGGCCTGGAGGGTCAATGCGGTCGATGCCACTGGAGCAGGCGATGCGTTCAGTGCCGGTTTCGTCCTATCCCTGCTTCGCGATGCCGAGCTCACCGAGGCAGGCCGCTACGCCAACGCCGTGGGCGCCTTGACCGCATCCGGTGTCGGCGCCATCGCACCTCAGCCGAGCCATGCCGAGGTGATGACGCTGATGAGAAATGCGGGCTAGAGTGACGGTCATCGGCCCATGACCTGGTACGGCATGTCCGCCCCTCAATCGCCGAGGAACTCCGGCCCATGAGCAGCAAGAACGACCGCGATTTCGTCGGCTACGGACGCGAGCGCCCGCGCCCGCCCTGGAGTGACCGGAACCCGCTCGCGCTGAGTCTCGTCCTCAACTACGAAGAGGGCGCCGAGCGGACGATCCTGAACGACGACGCCACGTCGGAGGTCTATATCAACGAGATCAGCGGCCTGGAACCACGCGTGGGCGAGCGGGACCTGAATACCGAGAGTCTTTACGGCTACGGTGCACGCGCCGGCGTCTGGCGCATTCTTCGGCTGTTCGAGGAGCTGGACGTGACGGCGACCATATTCGGTGTGGGCCAGGCGCTGGCGCTGAATCCGGCGGTCGGTCGCTATTGCGCGCAGCAGGGTTTCGAGATCGCGAGCCACAACTGGCGCTGGTTCGACTATGCCAACGTCCCCGAGGAGGTCGAGCGCGAGCACATCCTGAAGTCGAAGGAGACCATCCGCGAGCAGACGGGCGAGGCGCCGGTCGGCTTCTACTGCGGCCGGGTGAGCGCGAACTCGCGCCGGCTCGCCATCGAATGCGGCGACCTGCTCTACGATTCGGACGCTTACGACGACGACATTCCCTACTGGCTCGAACTGGACGGCGGCGACCGACACCTGGTCATTCCCTACGCGCTCGACAGCAACGACATGAAGTTCGCCACGGCGAACGCCTTCGCTTCGCCCGGCGCGTTCGCCGACTATCTCTGCTCAGCCTTCGACGAGCTCTACCGCGAGGGAGTGAACGGCCATCCGGCGATGCTCTCGGTGGGCCTTCACTGCCGAGTCGTCGGGCGGCCGGCGCGGCTGGCGGCGCTCCGCCGCTTCCTCGAGCATGTCTTGCGCCACGAGGACGTGTGGATCTGCCGCCGCGCGGATATCGCGCGCGCATATCACGGCATCTGACGCTGGAGTGACGGACATGGCAGGACGTCTCAACGGCAAGGTCGCGCTGATCACGGGCGCAGGCTCGGTCGGGCCCGGCTGGGGCAACGGCCGCGCCACCGCCATGCTGTTCGCCCGCGAAGGCGCGCGCGTGGTCGCGGTTGACCGCGACACGGCAGCGGCCGAGGCGACTCGGCAGATGATCGAGAGCGAGGGCAACGCCTGCGCCGTCGAGACCGCGGACGTGACCGACAGCGCTCAGATCGAGCGGGTGATGTCAGAAGTCTGCGAGCATTGGGGCGGTTTGCACGTGCTCGTCAACAATGTGGGCGGCTCGGTGCCCGGCGGGCCGGTGGAGCTCAGCGAGGAGGACTGGGCCGGGCAGCTGGAGTTCAACCTCACCAGCGCCTTCCTCACCACCCGCTGCGCGCTCCCCATCATGGAGGCGCAAGGCGCGGGCGCCATCGTCAACATCTCGTCGGTGGCAGGACTCCGCCATATCGGCAACCACCACGCGGCCTATGCGGCGGCGAAGGCGGGGCTAGTGCAGTTCACCAAGGCGGTCGCCGTGCAGTACGCGGCACGGGGCGTGCGCTGCAATTCGATCTCGGTCGGGCTGATGCACACCCCCTTGGTAGAGGCGCGGCTCGCGGCCCAATACGGCGAGGGCGATCTCGAAGCGCTGGTCGCGAAGCGCCATGCCCAGGTGCCCATGGGCCGCATGGGCTCAGGCTGGGACGTGGCCCACGCGGCGCTCTTCCTGGCCTCGGACGAGGCCGCGTACGTGACGGCGGCCGATCTGGTCGTGGACGGCGGCCTCACCGCGAAATGCGACTGAGGGCACGGCCGCTTCGCCAGTGATCGAGGGGATCGCACGACGCGACCGGCTCGTGGTCCTGGGCGGCCTCGCCGTGGCCGCTGTGCTGGCCTGGCTCTACCTCATCGACATGGCTCTCGACATGGGCGGCGACATGGCGCACGCGGACGGCGCCATGATGCAGATGCAGCCCTGGAGCGTGACCGATGGCCTGCTGATGTGGGCCATGTGGGCGGTGATGATGGTGGCCATGATGGTGCCGAGCGCGGCACCGATGATTCTGATCTTCGCCCGCGTGGACCGTTCGCGAAACGGTGGCCGGCCGTTTACCGCGACGACACTCTTTGCGCTCGGCTACGTGCTGGTCTGGGCTGCGTTCAGCGTGGCGGCGACGGCGATGCAGTGGGGGCTGCAGAATGCAGCGATGCTCTCGTCGATGATGGTCGCCACCAGCACGATCCTCGGTGGCATCCTCTTCGTCGCCGCCGGCGTCTACCAGTGGACGCCGCTCAAGTACGCCTGCCTCAAGCATTGTCGCTCGCCCATGGCCTTCATCATGGGGCACTGGCGACCGGGCCGGGCGGGCGCCTTTCGCATGGGTATCGGCCACGGCGCCTTCTGCCTCGGCTGCTGCGGCTTCGTGATGGGGCTGCTCTTCGTCGGGGGCGTGATGAACCTCGCTTGGGTGGCGGCGATCACGGTCTTCGTCGTCGCCGAGAAGCTGTTGCCCAAGGGCGAGTGGGTCGCGCGCGCAGGCGGCGTGGCGATGGTCGCCGCGGGCATCTACCTCCTCGTCTCGCCCTGAGAGCCGTTATCTGGCTGTCGTGCCGCCGTCGATCGGGAGCAGGGTGCCGGTGACGAAACCTGCGGCATCGGAGGCCAGATACATCACCGCGTGGGCGATATCGAGCGGCTGCCCCACCTTGCCGAGCGGGATGTGCTCCTTGAGCTTCTCGCGGATCTCCTCGGAGGTGACGTCGAGGTGCGCCCAGCCCAGGTCGGTCATCGGCGTGTCGATATCGCCGGGGCAGACCGCGTTGACGCGGATGCCGTCGCGGGCGTGATCGATCGCCATGCATTTGGTCAACATGACGATGGCGCCCTTGGTCGCGCTGTAGGCGGGCAGGCGCTCGTAGGCGATCAGCCCGCATTCCGACGACATGTTGATGATGGCTCCGCCATCGCCCTGCGCCTTCATCTGGCGCACGGCGGCCCGCGCCATGTAGAAGCTGCCGCTGACGTTGATGCCGATCAGGTGGTCCCAGTCGTCGTCGGAGGTCTCATCTACCGGCCCGTGCAGGCAGATGCCGGCATTATTAAAGAGCACGTCGAGCCGACCGAAGCGGTCCACCGTCTCGGCCACCAGCCGGTTGCAGTAGGCGGAGTCCGCCACGTCGCCGAGGCTCAGGGCGACGTTGCCGCCCTCGTCGGCGATGGCATCGCGCACCGCGCCGCCGCGCGCCGCGTCGCGCCCGTTGATCATGACGTTGGCGCCATGGGCGGCGAAGGCCTTGGCGGTGCCTTCGCCGATGCCGGAGCTGGCGCCGGTGACCAGGACCGTCTTTCCGGCGAATGCGTCGTTGGCGAAGACTGAGCTCATGGGAGCCTCCCTAGTATATGTGCCGCGTGGTTCGACCGAGCTTCAGCCGGCGAGGACCGGCGGCCGGCGGTCCTTCCAGGGCTTGGCCGCCTCCAGCTGGCCGGCGAGGCGGAAGAGCGTGCTCTCGTCGCATTCGCGGCCCACGAGCTGCACGCCGACCGGCAGGCCGCCCGCCGTCATGTGCAGCGGCAGAGACATGCCGGGCAGCCCGCTCGCGTTGAAGGGCGTCGTGAACACGGCATCCGGCCCCATCAGCTCGGCGTTGTATCGGTCGATGTCGCCCATGGTCATGGGGTAATGGCCGTGGGGGCGGGCGGGATGGCCGATCACCGGCATCAGGTGAACGTCGCAGTCCGCGAGGCTCACGATCAGGTCGCGGCTGATCTGGCGCAGCGCGTCCACGTCGCGGTAGTGCTGCGGGCCGTCGATGGCCTTGCCTTTCTGGACGATGCCCCAGATCAGCGGCGCGACATCCTCTTCTGTCACCGGCTGGCCGATGAGCGCCT
The DNA here is from genome assembly GCA_022820945.1 of Alphaproteobacteria bacterium. Taxonomy (GTDB): domain Bacteria; phylum Pseudomonadota; class Alphaproteobacteria; order UBA828; family UBA828; genus WTGU01. The sequence continues at coordinate 23,817 of JAJEEP010000170.1, forward strand.
CGGAATCCTCGAAGCCCGATGCGGTCTGGGCGGCGGTCATCCGCGTATAGGCACCCCAGAACCGCTCCCAGTCCAGAGCAAGCTCCCGCTCCTCCACTCGGTGGCCGAGGCTTTCGCAGAGTGCTGCGGCATCGCGCACCGCCTGCACCACCTCCTCGTGGAGGGGGACCCCGGCCGGCGACGCCGTGGTCACGCCGATGCGGAGTGTGCCGGGATCGCGCCCCACCTCGTCCAGGTACGGGGTCTGCGGCATCTCCGTGTAGTAGACATCGCCCGTCACCCGCCCGCCGACGGCATCCAGATAGGCGGCGGTCTCGCGCACCGTGTGGGTCACGGTGAGGAAGGTGGCACCGCCGTACCAGTAGTCGGGATAAGGCTCCAGCGTGATCCGACCGCGCGAGGGCTTGAGCCCCACCAGCCCGCAGTGCGACGCCGGCACCCGCGTCGAGCCCGCGCCGTCGCTCGCATCGACGAAGGGCACCATGCGGGAGGCCGCCGCCGCTGCCGCGCCGCCGCTGGAGCCGCCCGACGTCCGCTCCGGGTTCCACGGGTTGTTGGTGCGGCCGAAGAGCGCGGGCTCCGTCGCGAGGCACCAGCCGAACTCGGGCGCGTTGCTGCGGCCGAGCAGCACGAAGCCTGCGTCCTTGATCCGCCGCGTGTAGGTCATGTCGGCGGGGCACACGAAGTCCTTGAAGTAAGGACAGCTGTTGACCAGCGGGATGCCCTCCCAGAGCGTGCCGAGGTCCTTGAGCAGGAAGGGCACGCCCTTGAACGGGCCATCGGGCAGCGCCGGGTCGGCGGCGGCCTTGCGGCCGTAGTCGAAGAGCGGGATGGAGACCGCGTTCAGCACAGGATTCAGCGCCTCGATGCGGCGGATCGCCTCCTCGGCGAGCTCGCTCGCGCTCACCTCGCCCGCCTTCACCAGCCGGGCGATTTCGAGCGAATCCCGCTCGTCGAACAGGGCTCCGATATCCGCGCTCATGGGGCCTCCCCGGCTGGCTGCATCTTAATGCTGCGATCCATTCACCACGACAGTCCTGAGCATTGTCGCGAATACGTCTTGTGTTGGACGCATACTTGATAAAGTCAACGATTAGATCTAGGCCTATTACGGTGAGTTTTTTTGGTCAGAAATCGAGATAACCTTACCATCTCTGCCAAATCTCGGATCGTCTAAACGCTTGAAGCTGCTAACATTTGGAGTCCAGCGCGAAGGTATACGCCACGTATCGCCCCGAGACGAACGTTGAATTTTTTCAAGAATCGAAGGCCACCATCGAATTAGAAGTGCCGCTTTAGCATATCCTGTCCACCCATTGAATGCTGGAGGTGGGAAGAATCCGATCAGGCCACTTTCCTTGTACGCAATCAAGTCAGGCCAATGCCGTAGAATGTTGTAATCGCCTGATACTATCGCTGTTCCGCCTTCCTGCGCAAAGGACATCATCCAATCAGCATCAGCCGTTTTTGGGCCGTGTACCTCTCGAACGTGTGATACTTCAAATCTTTGTCGCCCCTCTGCCAGTGCTAAGATGGCCTTGGCGACTCTGGGAGAAACATTTTCATCCAAACGAATTTTCAATGCACTAAGTGCCCATCTAGTGTTCGTTCAAATCGAACCGCCTGTTCCACCGCGTCGCAATCTACATCGAATTCTTCTGCGGCTTGAGAGACGCCGCCCTCGACCAAGTAAGCGTCATACAACCTGCGTGTCGGCACTCTGACATCTTTGATGACAGGGTGGCCAAAGCAAATGGTCGGGTCCACCAACACCCGATCAGTGTCTGGATCTGGTATCCAATGACGGGCGATGTCCTCAACATAAAAAATTCTCTCAAACAAAGACTGTCGAATTATAGGTTCCATCTCAAAGTTATCGTTCATCAAATTTAGAACACGTAGTTCCTCGTCGGACTCAGCGGATTCCATGAAAATAGTCTTGCCATCTGTACGAAAGCGCTTATCCATGGCGAACGGATGATCGACGTCGTGTCGCTCGCGAAGTTTAATGGAGACCCTTCGTATAGTTTGCGGGCTAAACCACGTATTGAAATGCCGAATAAACTTAGCCTCTATTAGGTCAAGAAAGCCGAGAACAACATGCCCACCGATGCGGGGTAACTGGCGTTGTATGATCGGCACGGCGCGTACACCACGGTTCCCTTCGATCCAGGATCGTAGCTTTGGCTGAGTTGCGCCAACTAAACGCGCAGCTTCGGGGACAGTATAAATCCCTCTACGGACAGCACTTTGCCAATCGACTTCTTGCAAGCTCATGCCAGAAACAGTGACTCCTGATAGGTCGTTCACATCTGAATGCTACCATTAAAGGCTGACCAAAAGCGAGGCCGCTGCAAACGAAAAGGGGCGGGCCCGCGGGCCCGCCCCAATCGTAAGCCTGGAAGGCCGGGCTACATGCCCATACCGCCCATGTCCGGCATGCCGGCGCCGGCGGCGTCGTCCTTCTTCTCGGGCTTCTCGGCAACCATGGCCTCGGTGGTGACCAGCAGGCCTGCGACCGACGCCGCATCCTGCAGTGCAGTCCGCACCACCTTCGCGGGGTCGATGATGCCCGCCTTCACCATGTCGACGTACTGGCCGTTCTGCGCGTCGAAGCCCTGGGTCGCGCTTTTCTGCTCCAGGAGCTTGCCGATCACGAGCGAGCCGTCCTCGCCGGCGTTCTCGACGATCAGCCGAGCCGGCGACTTGAGGGCCTGGCGCACGATGTTGACGCCCACGTTCTGGTCGTCGTTCGCACCCTTGACCTTGTCCAGCGCACGACCGGCATAGAGCAGCGCCACGCCGCCTCCGGGGACGATGCCCTCTTCGACCGCGGCACGGGTGGAGTTGAGAGCGTCTTCCACCATGTCCTTGCTCTCCTTCACCTCGACCTCGGTGGCCCCACCGACCTTGATCACCGCGACGCCGCCGGCGAGCTTCGCCAGCCGCTCCTGCAGCTTCTCGCGATCGTAGTCGGAGGTGGTCTCCTCGATCTGGGCCCGGATCTGGTTGCAGCGCCCGGTGATGTCCCCCTTCTTGCCGGCGCCGCCGACGATGGTGGACTCCTCCTTGGTGATCGAGACCCGCTTGGCGGTGCCCAGCATGTCGATGGTGATGTTCTCGAGCTTGATGCCGAGATCCTCGCTGACCACCTGGCCGCCGGTAAGGATGGCGATGTCTTCGAGCATGGCCTTGCGGCGATCGCCGAAGCCCGGCGCCTTCACCGCTGCGACCTTGAGGCCGCCGCGCAGCTTGTTGACGACCAGCGTCGCCAGCGCCTCGCCCTCGACCTCCTCGGCGATGATGAGCAGCGGCCTGGACGACTGCACCACCGACTCGAGGATCGGGATCATGGCCTGCATGTTGGAGAGCTTCTTCTCATGGAGGAGGATGTAGGGGTCCTCAAGCTCACAGGTCATCTTGTCGGCGTTGGTGATGAAGTAGGGCGACTGGTAGCCGCGGTCGAACTGCATGCCCTCGACCACGTCGAGCTCGGTCTCGAGACCCTTGGCCTCCTCCACCGTGATCACGCCTTCCTTGCCGACCTTCTGCATCGCCTCGGCAATCATGTCGCCGACCGCACGCTGGTTGTTGGCCGAGATGGAGCCGACCTGGGCGATCTCCTCGTCGGTTTGCACCCGCTTGGAGCGCTTGCCGATCTCGGTCACCACGGCGCCGACCGCGAGGTCGATGCCGCGCTTGAGGTCCATCGGGTTCATGCCGGCGGCGACCGCCTTGGAGCCCTCGCGAACGATGGACTGGGCTAGAACCGTCGCCGTGGTCGTGCCGTCGCCGGCCTCGTCGTTGGTCTTGCTGGCGACCTCACGCACCATCTGTGCGCCCATGTTCTCGAACTTGTCGGAGAGCTCGATCTCCTTGGCGACCGTCACGCCGTCCTTGGTGATACGCGGCGCGCCGAACGACTTGTCGAGCACCACGTTGCGGCCCTTGGGGCCGAGGGTGACGCCGACGGCGCTCGCCAGCGTGTCCACGCCCTTGAGCAGGCGCGTCCGCGCATCGGCGGAAAACTTTACTTCCTTCGCTGCCATGTTGCTTTTCCTTCCTGACTGCGAGTGGCGCGCCTACGCGGCCTTCTTCGACTTCTTGCCGGTCTCGACGATGGCCATGATGTCGGACTCCTTCATGAACAGGAGCTCGTCACCGTCGAGGGTCACTTCGTTGCCGGACCACTTGCCGAACAGCACGCGGTCGCCCGGCTTCACGTCCAGCGGATGCAGCGTCCCGTCATCGCCGCGGGTTCCGGGGCCGACGGCCACGATCTCGCCCTCCTGCGGCTTCTCCTGAGCGGTATCGGGGATGATGATGCCGCCGGCGGTCTTGGCCTCCTCGCCAATCCGGCGCACCACGACCCTGTCATGCAGCGGTCGAAAGCTCATTGGTTCCTCCACGTTCGTCTGAAAGATAGTTTGGTAGCAGGTGTTAGCACTCGCTAGAAGTGAGTGCTAACACCACTCGCGCCCCGAATCAAGCGCCTGTTTGCAATCGGGTTCGCCCGCATGTCGCGCCGCGCCGCCTGCCCGCGACGGGTGAAGAATCCCGGTAAGTTGCGGAAGAAACTTTTAAGGCGGTCTATTCCGGCCTACTCCGGGCCAAGGTGGCCCAAGGTGGCCCAAGGCGGCCCAAAGTGGACCAAGATGGTCCGGGGCGGGTGGCAATCGAGCCGAGCTCAACCTCCTCGTGCACCATCGGCAAGAGCTCGGAGGACGAGCGATCGGCCATCACGCGGCATCCCAGGGCCGCGCACGCCCGAATTTTTTCGACAGGGTCATGGACTGGGCGACGCATCCGCCGAGTCTGCCTTTCCCCGTTCGCCGCGTGCACCGCACTATGGTCCGGTGCCCCGGGCTTGCGCCGGCGGGCCGGCCGGCGTCACCATGCGGCCGGCACAAGGGGTGAGGGAGCCATGGACCTTGGAATAGAAGGACGCAGGGCGATCGTTTGCGCCGCGAGCCGCGGGCTCGGCCGTGCCTGTGCGCAATCGCTCGCACGAAACGGCGTCGATCTCGTCATCAACGGACGCGACAGGGCGGCGCTCGAAGGCACGGCGCGCGATATCCGTGAGGAGACGGGCATCGCCGTGGAGACCGTAGCCGGCGACATCAGCGATCCGGCGGTTCAGGCCGCGCTGATCGATGCCTGCCCCGAGTCCGACATCCTGATCAACAACAATGGCGGCCCGCCCCGCCGGGATTTCCGCGAGATCGACCGCGAGGACTTCCTGCAAGGCGTGGTCATGAACATGGCGACGCCCGTGGAAATGATCCAGCGCGTGGTGGACGGCATGGCCGCGCGCGGCTTCGGGCGCATCGTCAACATCACTTCGATCTCGGTGAAGATGCCGGTCCCCGGCCTCGACCTCTCCAGCGGCGCCCGCGCAGGCCTCACCGCCTTCGTCGCCGGCATCGCGTCCGGCGTCGCCGCCCGCAACGTGACCATCAACAACGTCCTGCCCGGCTATTTCGACACCGAGCGTCTGCGTAGCAACATCGCGTCCGGAGCCGAGGCGACCGGTACCGAGCTCACCCAGTTCACCGAGCAGCACATGGCGTCGGTTCCGGCCAAGCGCTTCGGCGATCCCGCCGAGTTCGGCGAGGCCTGTGCCTTTCTCTGCAGCGCCCAGGCCGGTTACATCACCGGCCAGAACCTCGTGATCGACGGCGGCCGCTGCGGCAGCGTCTGGTAGACCCCTCCCTTCAACTCCGGGGCGCGCACGCCGCCGAGCTGGTTCGCGCTTCGCGCCAACAAGGGGCTCACCCCGGGCGCAAGTCTCTATTGCCGCGCCTTGCGGCAGACGATCTCGATGGGCACCGCGCGGCGCTCCCTCAGCGCCTGCGCCGAGTTCGCCATCGCCTCCTGGGCGAGCGCGCCGTGGATCAACGAGACTGCGCGGTGCAGCGGCTCACCGCCCGCTTCGACCAGCGCACGCGAGCGGGCGGCGTAGGCGAGCGCCGTCTCCATCGTCTCCCGCAGCGTCTCGATGGCAAACCCCGAGGCCTCCAGGTTGGACCGGGTCTCGGCCGGGGTCGCGAGAAAGCTCGTCGCGGCGGTCCGCGCCCAGGGCGTCGGGTAGTCGGGCGCGCCGCCCGTCCCCTGCACGACCTCCGACAGGCTCAGCCAGCCGCCGGGCTTGAGCACACGGTGGATCTCCCGATAGAGCGCACGCTTGTCGGCGATGTTCATGGAGACGTTCATCGAGTAGGCGCCGTCGAACACGGCGTCGCCGAAGGGCATCGCCAGCGCGTCGCCCTGCTCGAAGGAGACCCGGTCCGTGAGCCCGAGCAGCGCCGTCAGGTGCGTCGCGATGGCGCAGAACTCGGCGGTCAGATCGATTCCGTCGACCCGGCAGCCGAAGCGCTCCGCCATGTAGCGCGCCGGCCCGCCGAGGCCGCTGCCGACATCCAGAATACGGTCCGTCTCTGCGACCTGCAGCAGGTCCGCCATGTCCTCGGTCGCCTCCAGGCCGCGGCCGTGGAAATGGTCATAAGGAGCCAGCGCCTCGGCGGTCGGGTGCGCCGGATCGAACCCATCCTCCCGCAGCCGTGCCTCCAACCGCGCGAGCAGGTCGCCGCTCGTGTAGTGGGCGGCGATATCGGAGGCCGCGGTCATTGGGAGACCTCGCTGCGTTCCTGCGGCTTGAACACCGCCGCCACGTCTTTGAGGCCGAGGGACTTTGCCGTGAGCGCGAGGCTCGACCGCACCCTGCGGGGCAGAGGGATGCCTTCCGCGCACCGCCGGGCCCGCATCTCCTCCTCCGGCTCGCCGGGAAGGCGCACCCGCTCATGCCCCGGCGCCGTGCGCGCGCTGCGGACGAAGGCGACATAGCGGTCGAGCTCCGGCCAAAGCAGCTCCTCGGTGCCGAAGCGCTTAGGCTCGAGCAGGATGGAGAGCATGTTGTTCTCCAGCGTCTTGTGGCCCGCCCGGCCGCAGCCGCCGCCGGTGAGCGCGCCGGCGAGCAGCTCGCACATGATGCTGATGCCGGAGCCCTTGTGCTCGCCCATGGCCCGCACCGCGGCGGAGCCCGTGCGCTGGTCGTGCGGTTGCGTGCCGTCCAGCGTGCCATAGATGGCGTTGGGATCGGTGGTGAGCGTGCCGTCCCGCTCGATCAGGGCGCCGTCCGGCAGCGGCTTGCCGCCGTTGAGCGCGACCAGCACCTTGCCCTCGGCCACGATGGAGGTCGCACAGTCGAGCACGAAGGGCGGCCCCTCCGGCATCGGCACGCCGATGCAGATGGGGTTGGTGGACATGCGCCGCTCGGTGCCGCCGAAGGGCGCCACCAGCATGCCGAGCCCGCTGGTATTGACGAAGTGGATCGAGAACAGCCCGTGTGCCGCCGCAAGCTCGGCCCAGTCGCCGACCCGCCCCAGATGGCCCGAGTTGCGCAGGCCCACGACGGAAACGCCATGCTCGCGTGTCTTCTCCACGCCCAGCGTGATCGCCTCCTCGCCGATGGTCTGGCCGAAGCCATGGTCGCCGTCCAGCACCGCGATGGCACCGGCGTCCATCACCGTCTTGATGTGTCGGCCGGCGTGCACGGCGCCGGTATCGAGCCAATGGATATAGCGCGGCACGCGGATCACGCCGTGGCTGTCGTGCCCGGTGAGGTTGGATTCGACGAGATAGCGTGCGATGCGCGCGCCTTCGGTTGCGTCGCAGCCGGCCGCCGTGAAGATCGCGGCGACGGCCTCCCTCAGCCGCCCGGCGTCGATCGCGAGGGCGTCGTCTTGAACAACGGTCATGGCTAGTCTCCGGACGGCGGACGGGATTCGGGCGGTGGGCGCGGCTCGGTCTCGCCCCAGGCGACGCGGCCGTCGGTGGACAGCATGACCGCGATGGGCCGCGTGCGCGGGAAGTGGGCGAAGATGATCATCGCGATCACGGTGATTGGCACGCAGAGGAACATCCCCGGCACGCCCCAGATCGTACCCCACACCGCAAGCGAGACCAGGGTCGCGAAGGGGCTGATGTTGAGCGACGATCCCATCATCATCGGCTCCAGAAAGTTGCCGACGAAGACCTGGATCACGGCAAGGCTCGGCGTGACGATGAGGAACGGCACGAAGGTCTCGAATTGAACCAGCGCCAGCAGGGCCGGGAAGAGGATGCCCAGCAGCGAGCCGATGGTCGGGATGTAGTTGAGCAGGAAGATGATGACCACCCAGAACCCGGCGAAGTCGAGGCCGACCGCCGCCAGCACGGCATAGCTGAGCCCCGCCGTGAGCGCGCTGGTGAAGGTCTTGATCCAGAGGTAGTTCTGAATCTCCTGGGTCATGTGGCTGAGGATCTTGTGGACCCGCTCCTCCCGCTCCGGGTCGGGGAAGAGCGCCTTCATCTTGCGGTCGAAGCTGCCCTGCTCGACGAAGAGGAAGAGCATGTAGACCAGGATGAGTCCGGCTTCGCCCGCGATCCCGGTCAGCGTTGTGGCAAGGCGGCCGACCACCGCACTGAAGTCGATGCGATCGACAATATCGGCGACATTCGGCGTTTCCTGCATCCCGAACAGCGCCGCCACCTCGCCGATCAGCCGCTGCAGATTGGCCTGATAGGTGGGGATGGCATCGACCACTGAGCTGAAGTTGCCGCTCACCATCTCGGCCAGCGACATGACTGCGGCGACGACGGCGAGCGCCGTAAGCGCCAGCGCGGCCCAGCGCGGCGGGCGAACCCCGCGTATGCTGAGCTTCATGATTCCGCGCGCGATGGCGTTGATCAGGTACCAGGCCATGACCGCGATCGCGATCGGAATCAGGATGTTCCGCCCGGAGATGAGAAGGTAAATGGTGAGGGCGGCGATACCGGCTGAGGCGGCAAAGAGGATGAGTCTTGACTGCATGAGGGGTGCCCGTCCGGAACGCTCGCGGCATTGTTGGGCCGGGGTGGGCGGCGGTCAACCGGCCGGGGCCGGGGTCACCGAGGCAGGCGGATGACCGAGGGGCCGGCGTCGGGTCGGAAGCCGGGGCCGCTGCGCAGGCTCTACGACTGGACGCTGGCGCTCGCCGGCAAGCGCCACGCCGTCTGGGCGCTCGCCGCCGTGGCGTTTGCGGAAAGCTCGTTCTTCCCGATCCCGCCGGATCTGCTGCTGATCCCCATGGTGCTCGCGCAGCGCGCTAAGGCTTGGCTGCTGGCGGGCGTCTGCACGCTCTTCTCGGTCGGCGGCGGCCTTTTCGGCTACGCCATCGGCTACTTTCTCTTTGATGCCTTCGGCGGCCCGCTGCTGGAGGTCTGGGGCAACGAGGACAAGCTCGCGACCTTCGAGCGCTACCGCGACGAGTGGGGCGCCTGGATCGTCGTCGCCGGCGGCTTCACCCCGCTGCCCTACAAGCTGATCACCATCGCGAGCGGCGCGGGTCAGCTCGATATCGGCGTGTTCATTCTGGCCTCGCTGCTCGCGCGGGGGCTGCGCTTCTATATCGTCGCGGCGATTCTCTGGCAGTTCGGCCCGCCGGCCCGCGCCTTCATCGAGCGACACCTGGGCTGGGTGGCGCTCGCCGCGGTCGTCATCCTGATCGCCGTGGTGCTGGCGATCCGCTTCGCAGCCTAGAATTTCCGCTCTGCGATGAGAGGGGCGGGCATCTTCGCCTGGCGCAGGAACTGCGCGAGCATGTGCATGATCGACTGGTGCGTGTCCTCGATCACGCCGTAGTTGTCGCCGCCCACGTGAAGGTTGACCGTTGCGAGCGGTGCCGACCGCCCGCCGTCGAAGCCGGTGAGCGCGATGCTCTCCAACCCGTTCTCGGCAGCCCAGCGGAGCGCGCGGACGATATTCTCCGAATCGCCCGACGACGAGATGGTCATCAGCAGGTCGCCCGGCCGCGCTGCGGTCCTGAGCTGGTAGAGGAAACAGTCCTCGAAGGCGATGTCGTTGGCGATTGCCGTCACCATCTCCATGGTCGTACTCAGACTCATCACCCGCGGCAGCACGCCGGTGTCGGTCTGCATGCCCTTGGCAACGTCGCAGAGCAGGTGATTGGCGATCGCCGCCGAGCCGCCGTTGCCGCAGACGAAGAGCCACGCGCCGCGAGCGAACGCCGCATCGAGCATCTGCGCAGCACGGGCGAGCGCGGCGCGATCGATGGAGGCGCCGGCCCGTGCCAGCCCGGCCAGGTAGTCGTCGCAATAGTCCGCGATCGAGGGGTAGCCCCTGTCGGGGAAGGTCATGGGTCCCCTACGAAAAACGAAACCGGTCTTCAGCGGCGGCGCGCAGGGCCTGAGGCGTGTGCGCTGTCGTGAATCCCTTGGTGATCAAGGGCTCCAGCTGACCCGAGACTTTTCTTACCCCAGAAGCATCGCAGATTTCTGCGGATCTGCGATGTGCGGATAGGGCGGTTCGAGGATTTCCACCCCAT
>JAJEEP010000008.1 GCA_022820945.1 Alphaproteobacteria bacterium
CAACGACGATGAGGACGTCCAGTTCGGCTATCTCATGCCGGACCCTTCCGGACTGTTCGATCCTACGGACACCGAGAACCAGTACCCGGAGGACTGGCTGGAATTCCTCGGCGACGAGACCCGGCTCAAGTCCCATTTCCGCCGTTACCGGCCCTTCGGCGTCCGGGTGGATACGCGAGGCGCTGTGTCTGCGGACGGCCTGCCCGCTTGGTTCATCCCGGGGCCCTTCCGCTTCTGCTTGCATCCCGATTGCGACGCCTACTACGACGGCAGCGTTCGGAGCGACATGACCAAGCTCTCGGGGCTCTCCAGCGAGGGCCGGAGCTCCGCCACGACGGTGCTGGCGCTCTCCTCGCTGAAGCATCTCATTGGCGTAGACCTCGACGAGCAGACCAAGAAGCTACTCGCGTTCACCGACAACCGTCAGGACGCAAGCCTCCAGGCCGGCCACTTCAACGACTTCATACAGATACTGCTGCTGCGGGGCGCGCTCCTTTCGGCCATTCGGGCCGAGCCCGGCGGATTGCTCACCGACGACGTTCTGACCCAGGCCGTGCTCGCCCGCCTGCACCTGGACGCGTGGGACTACTCAGCCAATCCCGAGGCCAAGGGCATCAAGGCCCAGAACACGATCAAGACGCTTCGCGACGTACTCGGCTACCGGCTCTACTTCGATTTGCAGCGCGGCTGGCGCATCACCAACCCCAATCTTGAGCAGCTGGAGCTGCTGGACATCGGCTACCGAGGCCTCATGGATTGCTGCGAAGATGAAGAGGAATGGCGCGCACGGCATCCGCTGCTCGGCTCCATCGAGCCCACGCGCCGCTTCGAATTAGTAAGGGACCTTCTTGAGCGCATGCGAAGAGCGCTGTGCATCAAGACCATTTACCTCGATCCGAACTTTCAGGAACAGATACGCAACCGAAGCTTCAACCAGTTGAAGGAGCCGTGGGGACTGTCGGAGGAGGAGCGCCTGTTCTCCCATGCCTTCATGGTGCCCAGACCCGGCGGCCGCGGACCCCGGCGGGATTTTCGCATTCTTCATATCTCCCACCGATCCGCGTTCGGCCGCAAGGTGAAGTCCCAGTCATTCTGGGGGCAGGGCAATCCCTGCTATCCGCCCAAGTTCGACGAGGACGTCTACAACACCGTCATCGACGACGTCCTGAGCGTGCTTGCCACCTACGGCTACGTCGAGCCACAGGACCTCGACGACGATCGCACCGGCTACCGCATCGACGGTTCGGTGCTTGAATGGCGCCTCGCCGGAGAGCCCACGACGGACCCGGGCGCGGCCAATGTGTTTTTCCGCAACCTCTACGAGAACGTGGCCGTGCTCCTCGACAGCGACGACCGCCTTCTCCACCAGCTCGAGGCGCGCGAACATACCGCTCAGGTCGACACCGATGCCCGTGAGGAGCGTGAGCTCCGTTTCCGCAAGGGTCTCGAACCCGCCGGGCTGCCCATTCTGTTCTGCTCACCGACCATGGAGCTCGGCGTCGACATCTCGACGCTGAACGCAGTCTACATGCGCAACGTGCCGCCCACGCCCGCGAATTACGCCCAACGCAGCGGGCGGGCCGGGCGCAGCGGCCAGCCCGCGCTGGTCGTCACCTACTGCGCCGCGAAGTCGCCGCATGACCAGTACTTCTTCGCCGACCCGACGCGCATGGTGGCTGGCGCCGTCAATCCCCCGAACATCGATCTCGCGAACGAAGACCTGATCCGCAGCCACCTTCAGGCCGTCTGGCTCGCGGAAACCGGCATCATGCTCGGCTCCTCAGTGCGTGACGTGCTCGACCGGGAAAAGCCTGACACGCTGCCCCTGCACGATGAGATCGCCGAGCAGATCCGATCCCCCCGGGCGGTCAGCGATGCGAGCGTCCGCGCGCAGCGCATTCTTTCAACACTCACGCCCGATCTCTCGCGGCAAGCCGCCCCCTGGTACACGGACACATGGTTGGCCAACGCGATGAATTCCGCCGATCGTCGCTTCGACGACGCGTTCGGCCGCTGGCGTTCGCTGTTTCGCGCGACGGCGAACCAGATGAAGTTCGCCAACGATGTCGTCAACAACGCCGCCTCGACCGAACAGGAGCGCCGCGAAGCGAAGGCACGGTACGACGAAGCGTACACCCAGCAAAACCTGCTTCTGCACAGCAGGCCGACGATGAATTCCGACTTCTACACCTATCGCTATCTAGCCGCCGAAGGGTTCCTGCCAGGCTACAACTTCCCGCGCCTGCCGCTGATGGCCTTCGTTCCGGGCCGCCGCGAGAAGGTGGCCCGCGACTCGTTCCTGAGCCGGCCCCGTTTTCTCGGCCTCACCGAGTTCGGCCCCCAGTCCATCATCTATCACGAAGGAAGCACCTACCGCGTGCGCCGCGCCATCCTGTCCATTCGCGACGAAGCCGGCGTGACCGCGTCGGCCAGGCTCCCGGTTCAGGCCGCACGCATCTGCCCCGCCTGCGGCTACGGGCACTTCGGCGATCAGAAGGACTATGAACGCTGCGTCAGTTGCGACACGCGTCTCGATGGCGGGCGGGCGATTCTCAATCTCTACCGCATCGAACAGGTGTCGACCCAGCGGGCGAACCGAATCACCTCGGACGAGGAAGAACGCCAGCGCCAAGGTTACGAAATGGTCACCACGCTTCGCTACAGCGAAGAGAACGGCCGCGCCCGCGTCGAGGGTATCGCCGTCGAAGAAAACGGCCAGACCCTGCTGGAACTGCGCTACGGCCCGGCCTCGACGCTCTGGCGCATCAATCTCGGCTGGCGCCGCCGCGAGGAGAAATCCGTCTACGGCTTCAGCGTGGATGCCAACACCGGCGAATGGACCAAAGACTCGCAGGCGCCCACCGACGCGGAAGACGATGCCGTGCGGGACGGAAAAAGCGTCCAGCGCATCACCCCCTTCGTCGAAGATACCCGCAACGTCCTCGTGCTTCGTCCGGCGGTCGATCTCAGCGAGACGGCCATGGTCTCCCTGCAATACGCCATCAAGCGTGGCATCGAGCAAGAGTTTCAGCTCGAGGAAGCGGAGCTTGCCGCCGAGCCGCTGCCCGACCGCGATAACCGCACCACCATCCTGTTCTACGAGTCCGCCGAAGGCGGCGCGGGCGTTCTTACGCGTCTCGCCAGCGATCCCGGCGCGCTTGGCCGGATCGCCCGCAAGGCGCTCGAAGTCTGCCACTACACGTCGCGTTCCGGACGCTGGACCGGATGGGATGACCTCGACAACCGCGACAGTGATTGCGAGGCTGGTTGCTATCGCTGCCTGCTGAGCTACTACAATCAGCCCGACCATCCGATGATCGACCGGCGCGACGAAGCCATGCTCGATCTGCTATGCCGGCTGACCCGCGGCGAGCGAAGCAGCCTCGGCCATTCCGCAAGCGCCGGCGACGACTTCGAGGAGCTGAACAACATCGCCGGCTCCGCTCTGGAGAAGGCTTGGCTGCGCTACATCAAGGACAACGGTTACCGCCTCCCCGACCGGGCGCAGCCCTACCTGGAGGAATTCGATACTCGGCCCGACTTCGCCTACACCACCGATCAGACCCTGGTCTATATCGACGGCCCTCACCATCGAGGCGATCGCCAACAGACCCTCGACGCCGAGGCAACCCGACGCCTCCAGGACGCCGGACTCACGGTCGTGCGCTTCGACGAGGATCGGACATCGTGGGACCGCGTTGTTGACGAGTACGCTTGGGTCTTCGGGCCGGGTGCGTCGTCGGCCGCAAAATAGGAAACGGAGGAGCGAAAGTGGACGCGGCGATCACCTTCAAACCGGGAGATCTGGTCAGGGCGAGGCACCGCGAGTGGGTGGTCCTCCCCGAGCCGCGCGACGATCTCCTCAAGCTTCGTCCGCTCGGCGGCGCGGAAGACGATGCGACGCTCATCTACCTTCCGCTCGAACCCGAGGTGCCGGTGCCCGCGACGTTCGATCTTCCCAATCCCGACGCGCCAGGCTCCCAGCAGGCAGCGCTGCTGTTGCGCGACGCGCTTCGCCTCAAGTTGCGTGCCGGTGCGGGACCTTTCCGCAGCTTCGGCAATCTCAATGTCGAACCGCGCGCCTATCAGCTGGTTCCCTTGCTCATGGCGCTGAAGCTCGACACCATCCGGCTGCTCGTCGCCGACGACGTCGGTATCGGCAAGACCATCGAGGCAGGCCTGATCGCGCGGGAACTGCTCGACCGGGGCGAGATCGAGCGCCTTTCCGTCATCTGCCCGCCCCACCTGTGCGAACAGTGGCAACGGGAACTCTCGGAGAAGTTCGCCATCGACGCCGAGGTCGTGCGCACCGGCACCGCCACCCGCCTGGAGCGAGGTCTTCGCCCGGACGAGTCAGTGTTCGAGGTGCATCCCTATACAGTCGTCTCCCTCGACTACATCAAGTCGGATCGGCGCCGCAGCGATTTCCTTCGCGCCTGCCCGGAGTTCGTCATCGTCGACGAGGCGCACGCCTGCGTGCGATCGAACACGAACACCCGACACCAGCGCTACCAGCTTCTCAAAGGCCTCGCGGACAGCGAGCCGCGCCGGCACATGGTGTTCCTCACCGCGACACCGCATTCGGGCGATGACACCGCCTTTCACAACCTGCTTGGCTTGCTGGAAACGAAATTCACGGCGTTGGCCGACGCACCCGAAGGCGAGATGCGTCGCCGCCTGCGCGAAGAACTCGCGCTGCATTTCGTGCAGCGCCGACGCGGCGACATCGCCGAATGGAAGGACGAGGCAGGCTTTCCCGTCCGCGAAAGCCGGGAAGCGACCTACCGCCTGACCGGCGAATGGGGCGGCCTGTTCGACGACGTCCTCGACTACGCAAGAACCATGGTCGACCGCACTGCGGAAGGGACCAGGCTTCAGCAACGCATGTCCTGGTGGGCCGCGCTCGCGCTGCTGCGCTTCCTCAAGCCCGGCGGCCGCGTCGCTCGCGCTTCGAACCCGTCTCCAGGCAACGGAGGGCGACACGGAGGATGCGCAGGTCGAACACCTAGACCGGAAGGCAGGCGAAACCGTGATGGACGAGACGGCCGACGACTCACTCGCCCTCACCGAGAGCGTTCCCGCCGGCACCGTCGAGGCCTAGGATGCCGAGGCCCTGCGCCAGCTCATCGACCGGGCGGATTCGTTGCGCGGTCCGAGGAACGATCCCAAGCTCACGGCGCTGATCGACGAGGTCGGCCGGCTCGTGCTCGACGGTTTCCGGCCCGTCGTCTTCTGCCGCTACATCGCCACCGCGCACTATGTAGGCCACGAACTGAAGCAAGCGTTGGGTGCCGGAAATACCCATGTCGCCGTGGTCACCGGGGAGCTCACTTCCGATCAACGCGAAGAGCGGGTCGAGGCGCTCGGCGAACTCGACGAGAAGATTAGGCCCGTCCTGGTTGCCACCGACTGCCTGTCCGAAGGTGTCAACCTCCAGAACCACTTCAACGCCGTGGTCCACTACGACCTCACCTGGAATCCGACCCGCCACGAACAGCGTGAGGGCAGAGCCGACCGTTTCGGCCAAGCTTCCCGCACCGTTCGCGCGCTCATGGTCTACGGCGAGAACAATCCCGTCGACGGCGCTGTCCTCCGCGTGATCCTTCGCAAGGCCGAAAAGATCCGCAAGGAACTCGGCGTCGCCGTACCCTTGCCCGCGGATAACAACAAGGTGATCGACGCCATCATGAAGGCCGTCCTGCTTCACCGCGGCAGACATTCCCGGGCCGACCAAATGGCCTTCGAATTCGCCGAGACCGAGACCGAAGTGGACGACGCATGGCGCACGGCCAGCAACCGGATGACGCGCACGGTCTTCGCCCAGCGCCGTCTGACCCCGGACGACGTGCTTCCCGAATGGCGCAAAGCCGTATCGGTGTTGGGCGGTCCCAGCGATGTCGACCGCTTCGTGCGTCTGTCCGCAGAGCGCCTGGGCGCCGCTATTGACCGACGGGACGGCTATTGCCGGATGCCGGTCGTTCACTTCCCGAAGCCCCTTCAGGATCGCCTCGACGCCATCGGATTCAACGCGTCGGCGAAGATCGCTTTCGCCAGCCCGCGCCGGCCGGTGCGGACTACATCCACCGTGCGCATCCGCTGGTGGCAGTGCTGGCGGACTATGTCGCCGAGAAGGCGCTCGACGCTACCAATCCGAAAATCGGCGCCCGCGCGGGCGCGATGTTCACGCGCGCGGTCGACACCCGCACCGTGCTCTATCTCCTGCGCCTGCGCTGCCAACTCCAGATAGAGCGGCGCGGGCCGGACGGCCGCTTCTCGCCGCTCAGGTCACTTCTCGCCGAGGAGTGTCTGGGCGTTGCGGTCCGGGGCGGCGCCAGTCCCGAAATAATGACCGAGGACGACGCGTTGTCGCTTCTCACGCTGGAGCCCGGACGAAACATGGCGGACGGCCAGAAGGTCCACCTCGTACGACAGGCCCTCGACGCGTTGCCGGGGATGGAAGACGCATTCGCACGCGTTGCCCATGAGCAGGCCCGCGGATTGCTCGCAGACCATCGCCGCGTCCGCGAGGCGAGCGACGCCAGGGGGCTGCGCTACGACGTCGTTCCGGCACTACCCGTCGACCAGATCGGCGTGTACGTCTTCATGCCCATGGCATCCCTCTGACCATGGCGAACGCCCGAGCCAGCCGCGGCTTCACGGCCCTGAAGATCGAAGGGGGCATCCTCCCCTCGGAATTCCTGCACGCCGTCGCCGCGCTGGAAGCCTCCCGTCAGACCGGCGCCGACTACGGACTCTCGAAATCGCTTGCAATCAAGGAGGAGCTCGCCCGCTACTGGCGCATCGCCAACGATCTCTACGGACGCTATTCCGAGCGCCGTCCCCGCCGGGATCTCACCGCGCCCCAGGTCGACGTCGAAGAATGGCTCGTCCCCTTCCTGCGTTCGCTCCTCGGCTACGACGATCTCACAGCGGCCGACAGCGTCGTGCTGGAAGACCGAGTGTTCCGGCTGACACACCGCGCTTGCGAGGGCACCGTGCCGCTGCTGCTCGTCACGCACGATTTTGACCTCGACAGGGCCGATCCGCGTCTCGGTCACGACGGCCGACGGCAGGCGCCACACGGCATGATGCAGGAGTACCTCAATGCCGAGGACGCTGCGCTATGGGGCATGATCTCCAACGGCTCCAAGCTCCGGATCCTGCGCGACAATCCGAGCTTGACCCGGCCCTCCTACATCGAGGCCGACCTCGACCTCGTCTTCGCGGAAGAGCTCTACCCCGACTTCGCTGCCCTCTGGCTCACCGCCCATTCAAGCCGCCTCCGGCCCCTCGACGACAAGCCGTCGAGCTGCATCATCGAGTCCTGGCGGGCCAAGGCGCAGGAGACGGGTGAACGTGTTCGGGAGAATCTCCGCGACGGCGTCACCGACGCGCTGCGCCAAATCGGAAACGGGTTCCTGCGCCATCCGGCGAACACCGAGCTGCGCGAAGCGCTCGAAACCGGCGCGCTCTCATCGTGGCGCTACTTCCAGCAACTCCTTCGGCTCATCTACCGGCTGCTCTTTCTCTTCACCGCCGAGGAGCGCAACCTGCTTCACGCGCCGGACGCCACGGACAAACAAAGGGCCGTGTTCGCGAACGGCTACGCGCTCTCGCGGCTGCGCGAGCGCGCGCTGCGCCGCCGTCATTACGACGGGAACCGGGACCTCTGGCAAGGGCTCCTGATCACCTTTGGCGCTCTCGCCAAGGGCTCTCCTGGCCTGGGGCTGCCGCCTCTCGGCGGCCTGTTCCGGGACAGCGAATGTCCCGACCTCGACGATGCTGCCATCGCCAACGAGCATCTTCTCGAAGCCGTCCGCACCCTCGCGTTCTTCCGTTCCGGCAACAGTCTTGCCCGCGTCAACTACCGGGACATGGACACCGAAGAGCTGGGTTCCGTATACGAGAGCCTGCTGGAGCTTCGCCCCGCCATCGACGTGGACGCCTCGCCCTGGACATTCGCGTTCATCGGCGACGGCAATGGCGAACGCGCCAAAGGGTCCGAGCGCAAACTCACCGGTTCCTACTACACGCCGCCGTCGCTGGTCAGCGAGCTCATCAAGTCGACGCTCGACCCCGTGATCCTGGACGCCGTCAAAGCCCGCCCCGAGGATCCGCGTGCGGCGATACTCGACTTGAAGGTGGTCGACCCAGCCTGCGGTTCCGGGCACTTTCTGCTGGCGGCGGCCCGCCGCCTCGCTGCCGAGATCGCCCGTATCGAGTCCGGCGCGGACACGTCAGACGAGAGTACCCGCCAGCACGCGCTGCGCGAGGTGGTCCAGCACTGCATCTATGGCGTCGATCGGAACCCGCTCGCCGTCGAACTCTGCAAGACTGCGCTCTGGATGGAGACGGTCGAGCCCGGCAAGCCGCTCACGTTCCTCGATCCCCACATCCTTCAGGGCGACAGCCTGGTTGGCATTCTCGATCCCGAGATCATGGCGAACGGCGTTACTCCTGACGCATACAAGCCCTTGACTGGCGATGACAAGGCCGTTTGCAGGGACCTCAAGAAGAACAACCAGCATCGGGGGCAACGCGGCCTCTTCGATCAGGATGCTGTCATGGAGGTCGCCATCTCGAGCCTCGACCTGGATGCCATGCCCGAGGAAACACTGGAAGACGTGGAGCGCAAGCGCGCGACCTGGCATGCCGCGCTGCGCGACGAGACCCGCGCCCGCGAGGCCATGCGCGCCGACCTCTTCGTCGGGACGTACTTCGCGCCAAAGACGCGCGACAGCCTCGACATTGTGCCTCTCAGTGAAGATATCGATCGCCTCGACCGCAACATCCCACGGCGCCCCGGCGTCGAAAACCTTGTCCGAGATCTCGGCCACACCCACCGCTTTCATCACTGGCATCTCGCGTTCGCCGAGATCATGCAGGACGGCGGCTTCGACGCTATTCTCGGAAACCCGCCCTGGGAACGCATCAAGCTGCAGGAGCAGGAATTCTTCGCTTCTCGTTCCCCGGAGATCGCGGCTGCGCCGAACAAGGCTGCCCGGGATCGTCTCATCCAACAATTGAATCGCGATGACGCGCTCCCGGCGGAAAGAGCCCTGTACCAGGAGTTTGAAACCGCAAAGCGGGAAGCCGAGGCGACGACCCAGTTTGCCCGGACCGCAGGCCGATACCCGCTCACTGGCGTCGGCGACCTGAACACCTATGCCGTCTTCGCCGAGACGTTCCTGCAGCTTATCAAGCCCCAGGGCCGGGCCGGGTTGATCGTGCCCACGGGCATCGCCACGGACCATTCCACCAGGGCGTTCTTCGAGCACACCGTAAACCAGTCACGTCTTGTCAGTCTGTATGATTTTGAGAACCGGGAAGCGGTGTTTCCCGGCGTGCATCGTTCCTACAAATTCTGCGTCCTCACTTTGAGCGGTAAGGGCAACCCCGTACCTGAAGCCGAGTTCGCGTTCTTCCTGCATCAGGCGGAGCAATTGAAGGAACCCGAGCGGCGTTTCACGCTCAGCGCTGAAGACTTTTCGCTATTCAACCCCAACACCCGGACCTGTCCAATCTTCCGTACACGACGGGACATGGAAATCGCGCGCAAGATGTATCGGAGAGCCGGAGTCTTCTGGAAAGAAGCCAACCCATCGGAACCTGAATGGAATCCATGGGGCGTGAAGTTCTCCGCTATGTTCCACATGTCCAACGACTCAGAGCTGTTCAAGACCCGGCAGGAAATGGAAGAGGACGGATGGGAACTTGACGGCAACGTGTTCGTACGCGGCGACGAGCGCTACCTGCCACTCTACGAAGCCAAGCTGTTCCATCAGTACGACCACAGGTTTGCCACGTTCGACGGCGTTTCCGACCGGGACATTCGGAACGGTAATGCCCGATCAATGACGATGGACGAGAAGCTCGATCCGAGCGCGGTCGCCATTCCGAGATACTGGATTCCGGAAAATGAAATTGCGGAAAGACTTGACATAAGCGGTAACACCACACAATTGGTAGCCGAGCCGAGCCGAGCCGAGCCGAGCCGAGCCGAGCCGAGCCGAGCCGAGCCGAGCCGAGCCGAGCCGAGCCGAGCCGATCCGA